>NZ_CP061080.1:2999000-3705000 GCF_014495845.1 Aquibium microcysteis | reverse complement strand
CCATCATTTAAAGAAAGCGTAACAGCTCACTGGTCTAAATAAGGGTCTTTGCGCCGAAAATGTAACGGGGCTAAAGCCATGCACCGAAGCTTCGGGTTTGCAGCTTGCTGCAAGCGGTAGCGGAGCGTTCCGTAGGCTGATGAAGCCGGATCCGTGAGGACCGGTGGAGGTATCGGAAGTGCGAATGCTGACATGAGTAACGATAAAGCGGGTGAGAGACCCGCTCGCCGAAAGTCCAAGGGTTCCTGCTTAAAGTTAATCTGAGCAGGGTTAGCCGGCCCCTAAGGCGAGGCCGAAAGGCGTAGTCGATGGGAACCACGTCAATATTCGTGGGCCTGGAGGTAGTGACGGATCGCGTGTGTCGTTCATCCTTATCGGATTGGATGGGCGGCGAAGCGGTCCCGGGAAATAGCTCCTCCGTATAGACCGTACCCGAAACCGACACAGGTGGACTGGTAGAGCATACCAAGGCGCTTGAGAGAACTCTGCTGAAGGAACTCGGCAAATTGCACGCGTAACTTCGGAAGAAGCGTGACCCCTTCGCACGCAAGTGTGGGGGGGTGGCACAGACCAGGGGGTAGCGACTGTTTATCAAAAACACAGGGCTCTGCGAAGCCGCAAGGCGACGTATAGGGTCTGACGCCTGCCCGGTGCTGGAAGGTTAAGAGGAGAGGTGCAAGCTTTGAATCGAAGCCCCAGTAAACGGCGGCCGTAACTATAACGGTCCTAAGGTAGCGAAATTCCTTGTCGGGTAAGTTCCGACCTGCACGAATGGCGTAACGACTTCCCCGCTGTCTCCAGCAGAGACTCAGTGAAATTGAATTCCCCGTGAAGATGCGGGGTTCCTGCGGTTAGACGGAAAGACCCCGTGCACCTTTACTATAGCTTTACACTGGCATTCGTGTTCGCATGTGTAGGATAGGTGGTAGACTTTGAAGCGCGGGCGCCAGCCTGCGTGGAGTCACCCTTGAAATACCACCCTTGTGGACATGGATGTCTAACCGCGGCCCGTCATCCGGGTCCGGGACAGTGTATGGTGGGTAGTTTGACTGGGGCGGTCGCCTCCTAAAGAGTAACGGAGGCGCGCGATGGTGGGCTCAGACCGGTCGGAAATCGGTCGTCGAGTGCAATGGCATAAGCCTGCCTGACTGCGAGACAGACAAGTCGAGCAGAGACGAAAGTCGGTCATAGTGATCCGGTGGTCCCGCGTGGAAGGGCCATCGCTCAACGGATAAAAGGTACGCCGGGGATAACAGGCTGATGACCCCCAAGAGTCCATATCGACGGGGTTGTTTGGCACCTCGATGTCGACTCATCGCATCCTGGGGCTGGAGCAGGTCCCAAGGGTATGGCTGTTCGCCATTTAAAGCGGTACGTGAGTTGGGTTCAGAACGTCGTGAGACAGTTCGGTCCCTATCTGCCGTGGGTGTAGGAATATTGAGAGGATCTGTCCCTAGTACGAGAGGACCGGGATGGACACACCTCTGGTGGACCTGTTGTGGCGCCAGCCGCATTGCAGGGTAGCTATGTGTGGAATGGATAACCGCTGAAGGCATCTAAGCGGGAAACCAGCCTCAAAACGAGTATTCCCTATCAGAGCCGTGGAAGACGACCACGTTGATAGGCCGGGTGTGGAAGTGCGGCAACGCATGAAGCTTACCGGTACTAATAGCTCGATCGGCTTGATCATTCTCATTCTCCATGCCCATCGCAAAGCGATGGGATGGTTCCCTGGCGCTCGCGGGCCGTACCGCAGCCTTCGGCTGCTGGCCCTCCGCGGGGGCGCCGGACGACCGGCGGCACGCAAGTCGCGTGCTCGGGCTGCGCCCGAAAAGCCGGTCAGCCATGATGGCTTGCGCGGAAAAGACGAGGAGAACGGAAAGCACGGCGGCGTTCGGGGTCTCGACCCCATTCGCCATTCGCTATTCGCCACTCCCCCTCCCAGCTTCTCGATCAATGATTGTGCGCTTCGTCGACCTGGTGGTTATGGCGGGGTGGCTGCACCCGTTCCCATTCCGAACACGGCCGTGAAACGCCCCAGCGCTGATGGTACTTCGTCTCAAGACGCGGGAGAGTAGGTCGCTGCCAGGTCTACAAAACGCACAATCGAAAGCTTCTCGACACCATGTCCGGCCCCGCCGGAAAGCTGCCGGCCCTGCATTCCCGCACGGCCGGCGCTCTCCGTTCACGGCCGCGCGGCGCTCCCCGCCGCAACCGCCCGCAAGGGCTCGACAACGATACCCCGGCGCGAAACCCGCCGGACACGCCAGGACCGACCGGACCCCGGCGAAACAACACGGCGGAACCCCCGCCAACACCCTGACGCGGGGTGGAGCAGCCCGGTAGCTCGTCAGGCTCATAACCTGAAGGTCGCAGGTTCAAATCCTGCCCCCGCAACCAGATCCACAAAAACCCCCGAGCCAAAGCGCCCGGGGGTTTTTTTATGCCCTCGACACGCCCGGTCGGCCTGCCCCGTGCGGGATCCGCCCACCTGGCCGCAGGCATGGGGTAGGTCTCGAACCCGCCGCGTCCCAAAGCTCGTTGCGGATCGGGTCCGGTCACCGCACGCCACGCCCGCCGGGCCGCCCCATCGTTCGAAGCAGCCGCGTGGCCGTAACAGCGAGGCCGCCGTCCTGACCAACGACCGGTCACGCCGTCTCCCGCATCCGCCTCCCGACGCCTGGTTGCCGCAAGCTGGAGAAGGGGGCTGGTCGCGACGGCGACGTCGCGTTCGCCAGCGCCATCGGGAACCGCCCCCATTGCGTCATGGAGAAGTGCTCCCGCCCTCGGGGGCCATGATGTCGCCCGCCGGTTCGGTTCGCCGCCGATGGGGCGCAGGACTCGGTATCGACCGGAAGGCCGTGGCGGCGGAGGGCCGGTGAGGTCGCACGCCCATTCGCCGGGCGTTCCGCCTTGCGGCTGCGTGTCGGCCGGACGATGCGCCGCGCGTTCAGTCACGGCCCGTCAGGGCGTGCCGGCCTCGGCCAAGCCGTCTCCTCCACGATGCCTCCACACGTCCTGCACCGACGCTCCAGATCCCCGTGCGATGTCGTCGTCGAAGTCGATGACTGGCGTCGACGAGGAGCGTGATCCATGAAACTCCTACCCTTCGCCTGCCTCTCCGCGGCGTTCCTGTTCGCCGTCGATCTCCCTTCCGCCCGCGCCGGTGTCCTCGGTGCCTTTTCCGGCGGCACGCTCGACGTCCGCGCCGGTCCGGGCGGGCGGTTCCCGACCGTCGGCGTCCTCGGCGCAGGAGCGACCATCACCATCCACGGATGTCTCCGCCGCTCCAGCTGGTGCGACGTCAGCGCCTCCGGGCTTCGCGGCTGGGTACCCGGCCGGCAAATCCGGATCGCCCTCGACCAGTATCCGTTCTCGCTGCCGGCGTCCGAATGCGAGGGAGACTTTCCCGTCGTCCTGTTCCGGGAAGATGACCCCTGGGACGTTCCGCATGGAGACGACGCGTTCCACGGCGATCCCGATGATGATCCCGATGACGGGTTCGATGACGACGCGGACCACGAGCACGAAGACGACGTCGATCGCCGCGAAGAGGAAGGCCCTCCGCCGCAGCGGCCCGACGACCGGGACATTCCTCGCGGAGGGTGGGGCCATTGATCGGGGATGACATGGGCAGGTTCGCCGGTTTCGAACGACCGCCGACGCGGTGCCAGCGGCCGGGACGGATCGGCAGCCGCGACATCGGGCGGCAGAGGCGTTCGGCTCCCCGACATCCAACGAAGGCCCGCGCATCGCCTTCGCCGCAACGGGCGGAGCCGCCGGGAGAATGGGGCACCATGCTCGAGCGACATTTCACCATCATCTGCATTCTCATCGCCGTCATCGGCATCATCCTCTCGGTTCTCGTGAGCGATGCCGGAAGGAGCACCGCATGGACCGGTCACCTGCCCTTTCTCTAGCGGCGGGCGGTCCGCGAGCGGTCCGGCCCGTACCTGCCTCTCCTTCTTCTCCCCTGAACCCGCGCGACGCACGAAGCCTGCTCGCGCGCATGCATCGAAGGATCGGCCATGGCCGCACGGAATCTCGCAGTCTTCTGCCTCATCATGTTCCTGGTCGGGACCATCTTCGCGAAGCTGGTGGACAATTATCACGCCACCCATCGCTCGTCGGGTCCGGCGGTCCGGCATCTCGGCGAGTAGGACGGCACGCATGAAACCCTCCACGGGAATTCGCCGGGCCCTGGGTATCGCGGGACTGACCGCGGCGGCGCTGATCGCCTTCGCCGCCGCGCAGGCCGGTCTCCGTGACGAGCCGGAGACGTCGGTGTTCACCGAGCCGGTCGTCCGCGGGACGGTCGAGGAGACCGTCCTGGCGAACGGCGTGCTCGAGCCGATCCGGATGATCAGCGTCGGCGCGCAGGTGTCCGGACAGTTGAAGTCCCTGCATGTCGAACTCGGCCAGACGATCAGGGCCGGTGACCTGATCGCCGAGATCGACCCTACCCCGCAAGTGAACGCGCTTCGGGTCGCCGAGGCCGCCCTGGCATCCATCAGGGCGCAGCGCAAGGCGCGCGGCATCCAACTGCGGCAGGCCGAGCGGGTGCGTGACCGGCAGAAGACCATGGCGCTCCAAAAGGCGGTTTCGGCTGCAGACCTCGAGACGGCGGAGGCGGCGCTCGGCACGCTGGAGGCCGAGGTCGAGGCGCTGGAGGCGCAGATCAACCAGGCGAGCGTTGAGGTGGAGAACGCGAAGTCCAATCTCGGCTACACGAGGGTCGTGGCTCCGATGGACGGCGTCGTCGTCGCGGTCGTCACCAAGGCGGGACAGACGCTGAACGCCAACCAGGCCGTGCCGACGATCGTCGTCCTGGCGCAACTCGACGTGATGCGCGTCAGGGTACAGATATCGGAAGCCGACATCGGCCGCGTGAAGTCCGGGCAGCCCGTCCGCTTCACCATCATGGGCAACGCGCAGGCGGCGACCGCCGGGACGCTCGACAGGATCGAGCCGGCACCCGTATCGATCGCCACGGAAGCGACCGGCGCCACGACCGCGGGCCATGCGACAGCTCCGGCGGTCTACTACAACGGCGTGTTCACGACGCCCAATCCGGAAGGTCGGCTGCGTCCGATGATGACGGCCGTGGTCACCATCGTCGCCGGACGCGCCGAAGAGGTGCCGCTCGTCGCCTGGTCGGCCCTGACGGAGCGCGACGGCAGCGGTCGCTACCGGGTCCAGGTGCGCTCCGCCGCAGGCGAGATCACGGAGCGCCTGGTCGCCATCGGGTTGACCGACCGGATCAGCGCGCAGGTGATCGACGGTCTGGAGATCGGCGAAGAGGTGATCATCCCGGCGGACGGACAGGCGTCGGATTCCAGCACCATGGAGATGATGTGACCTCGCTGCTCGAAATAGAGAACGTCTCGCGGCTTTTCCGGTCCGGCGAGGAGACGGTCCGTGCGCTCGCCGACATCGATCTGCGGATCGACGACGGCGAGTTCGTCGCGATCGTCGGCGCGAGCGGTTCGGGAAAGTCGACGCTCATGAACATCCTCGGCTGCCTCGATCAGCCGACCGCGGGCGACTATCGGGTCGCGGGGCGAAGCGTCTCCGGACTGAGCGCCGACGAACTGGCGGCGCTGCGCAGAGAGCATTTCGGCTTCATCTTCCAGCGCTATCAATTGCTGGGCACGCTGAGCGCCGTCGACAACGTGGCGATGCCCGCCGTCTACGCCGGCATCGACGCCGCCACGCGGCGCACGCGCGCGAAGGCGCTCCTCGACCGTCTCGGGCTCGCGGACCGCGCCGGCCACCGCCCCAACCAGCTGTCGGGCGGTCAGCAGCAGCGCGTATCCATCGCGCGCGCGCTCATGAATGGCGGCCGCATCATTCTTGCGGACGAGCCGACCGGCGCGCTCGACAGCCGGAGCGGCGAGACCGTGCTCGACATCCTGAGGGAGCTCCACCGCGACGGCCATACGGTGATCATCGTCACGCACGACATGGCGGTGGCGGCATGCGCCGACCGCATCATCGAAATCCGTGACGGGGGCGTTCTGTCGGATCGGCGCTCCCGCGAGCATGTTGCCGCCGCTCCATCGCCGTCCGGCGCGGAAGGGAGGCGAGCCGGCCGGCTCGCGGCGTTCCAGCGTCGGGCTGCCGAAGCTTTTCCGATGGCCTTGCGTTCCATGGCCGCGCATCGCGTCCGCACGTTCCTCACCATGCTCGGCATCATCATCGGCATCGCTGCCGTCGTCGCCGTCGTCGGCCTGGGCGAGGGAACACGCCGGAAGGTCCTCGCAGAGATCAGCGACCTCGGCGCCAACACGCTGTCCATCTTTCCCGGACGTGGCTGGGGAGACGAACGCGCCGACAGCATCACCACGCTCGTCGTTTCCGACGCCGAGGCACTGTCCAGGCAAAAATACGTCGACGGAGTCACGCCCCAGGTCACGACGAACGCCCGGGTCCGCTCCGGCCGCATCTCCATCACCGCGAACGTCGACGGCGTCGGCGTGGACCATTTCCGGGTGAACGGGCTCGCCGTGGTCCGGGGCTCAGGCTTTCCGGCCGAAAGCATCGCCGAACGCCGGCAGGAGGCGGTGATCGACGAGAGAGCGGCATCCACGCTCTTTCCCGACGGTGAGTCGCCGCTCGGCAAGGTCATCATGGTCGGCCAGCTTCCCGTCACGATCATCGGCATCGTGGCACGCAGGGCAGGCACCGCGGGCGACAAGACCCTGCAGATCTATCTGCCCTACACGGCGCTGGCCGGACGCCTGCTCGGCCCGGCGACGAGCCTTGCCGGGCTGATCGTCCGCGTCCGGCAGGAGGTCGATACGGTCCAGGCGGAACGCGCCATCGTCGGCCTGATGAGGCGCCGCCACGGCACCAAAGATTTCTTCGTCTTCAACAGCGACCAGCTGCGACGCACGATGGAGAAGACGTCGCGAACGATGACGCTGCTGATCTCGTCCATCGCCGTCATCTCGCTGATCGTCGGCGGCATCGGCGTCATGAACATCATGCTGGTTTCCGTCACGGAGCGGACCCGCGAGATCGGCCTGCGCATGGCGGTCGGGGCGCGGCGACTCGACATCATGCTCCAGTTCCTCATCGAGGCCGTCACGATCTGCATCGCCGGATCCGTCCTCGGCGTCGCGATGGCGCTGGCCGTGGCGACCGTCTTCGGTCGACCCGGCAGCGAGTTCCCGATGGTCATCTCCGCCCATGCGGTCTTCGCAGCCTGTCTGGTCGCGCTTCTCATCGGCGTCGTCTTCGGGTTCCTCCCGGCCCGCAACGCGTCGCGCCTCGATCCGGTCGATGCCCTTTCCAGAGAGTAGCCATGGTGTTCCGCATTCTGATCGCCTCCTGTTCGGTTGCCCTGATGGCCGGGTGCACCAGTCTGTCGACACCCTATCTGCGGCCCGACCTGCCGGCGGGGCCATCGTGGCCTGCGCCCGGTCCGGCGGGTCCGGTCAGGGCCGGCGCCGACCAGTGGTGGACCGCCTTCGGGGATCCGAACCTCACGATGCTCGTCGGCGAGGTAGTCGTCCGCAACAACGATGTCTTCGCCGCCGCCCTCCGCGCGCAGCGGGCGCGCCTGCAGGCAGACCTGGCCGCGCGCGCCCTGTTTCCGAAGCTGAGCGGCAGTCTCGCCACCTCGCAGGCAGAACCGCTCCGGCGAAATGCCGCTTCGACATCGTCCTCTTCTGCGTCCGTCGGCGTCTCCTACGAGGTCGATCTGTGGGGCCGGCTGTCCGCGCAGCGCGACGCCGCGGCCTTCGAGGCCGATGCCACCGCGGAGGATTACGAGGCCGCACGTCTGGCGACGATCGGCATGGCGATCGAGACCTATTTCCGCATCGCCCATGCCAACCAGTCGATCGCGACGGCCGAGAAGAGCCTCGCCTATGTCCGGGAGATTCAGAACCTCGTTCGGAAGCAGGCGCAAGGCGGTGCGGTTTCGGATCTCGAGATGCGCGAGATCGAGCAGACCGTCGAGACGCAAGCAGCACGGATGTCGGAACTGCTGCAGGCGCGACTGGTCCAGCGCAATGTCCTCGCGGTGCTCCTGAACGGCGCGCCGAACCCGGTACCCGAGCCGCAGAGGCTGCCGCGAACGACACTGCCTGCGATCGCGGCAGGCCTGCCCGCCGAACTGCTCGCGCGCCGTCCTGATCTCCGTGCGGCGGAGGCCCGCCTGCGTGGCGCATTGAGGGGCGCGGACTCCATCCGGGCCGGATTCTATCCGCAGATCTCTCTGACGGGCGGACTGGGGACCAGCAGCGACCAGCTCATCTCCTTCATCGCGAATCCGGTGGCGACCGTGGGCGCCGGCGCCGTCCTCTCCTTCCTCAACGTCAGGGACATGAAGCTGGCGGTCGGCGTGTCGCGCCTCCAGTACGAAGAGACCGTCGCAGCGTTTCGGACGACGCTGCTCGCTGCCTTCGCCGACGTCGCCAACGCGCTGGGAGCCCGTGCGAACCATGCCGAACAGGCGCGCCGCCTGCACAAGGCCTTCGAGGCGGCCCGGGAGGTGGAGAAGCTGACCGAGGCGCAGTACAGGGCCGGCGCCATCACCCTGCGTGCATGGCTGGACTCGCAGGAACGCCGCCGCACGGTGGAGACGGCTCTGGCCGACGTCCGGCTTGCGCAGTTCGTCAACGAGGCGACGCTCTTCCGCGCGCTCGGCGGCAGCACCACGGTGACCGGCCGACCGACATCGCCGATCCGCTGATGCATGGATGGCATCCTTTTCCGTCGGCGCAGCCCCGGTTCCCTCGTCACGTCCCGGTCCGCTAAGGAGATTGCGCAGCCTATCCGTCACGTGATCAAACCTTTGGTTGGCCGCGGCGTTCTGCTGCCGGACGAGACCATGGCGCAGGCGGGCGGAACGGTCGGGATGAACAGCGGCGACGACGATGCCAGCGGACCGGGCGGCGGGCTGACGGCGCTCGAAAAGGCGCGGCGCGCCGGCTATCTTGCTCTCGGCTTCGCGATGCTCGGGCTCGGCGTGGCCGGGGTCTTCCTGCCGGTCATGCCGACGACGGTCTTCGTCATCCTGGCGGCCTTCTGCTTCGGCCGATCCTCGCCCCGGCTGGAGACCTGGCTCCTGCAGCACCCGCGCTTCGGCCCGCCGCTGCAGGCCTGGCGCGAGGAGGGGGCGATCCCGACGCGGGCGAAGGTCCTCGCCGTCGCCGGGATGGCGCTCGGCTTCGGGCTGTTCCTCGTCTCCGCACGTCCTGGATACGGAGCGATGTTCGCGGTCGCGGCCTTCATGCTGGCCGGGGCCGCCTATGTGCTGTCGCGTCCACGACCGCGCCGGCGGCTCGGGCCGCCGGAAAGCTGACGACGAAGCGGGCGCCGCCCCCTTCCGGCGTCTCGTGGCGAACCGCGCCGCCGTGATGGGCCGCGATCTGGCGGACCAGCGACAGACCGAGGCCCCAGCCGCCGGCCTGCTCGCTGCGTCCTGACGGGCGGTAGAAGGCTTCGAAGACCCGTTCGCCCTCGCCCTCGGGAATTCCCGGTCCGTGGTCCCTCACGGTGAGCGTCACGTCCGGACCCGCGGTTGCGACGTCCACGTCGACCGGCGGTGCGCCGTGGCGCAGCGCGTTCTGCATCAAATTGCGGACGAGGCGGGTGAGCAGTTTCGGATCGCCGTCGATCACCGCGGGCACGCCGGAGACGGCGATGCCGTTGCGGGCGCCTTCCTCGCTGGCCAGCGCCAGGAGATCGACGGATTCGGTTCGGGCGAGGTCCCCGGCATGATCAAGCCGGCTGGCGAGCAGGATCTCCTCGACCAGATCGTCGAGTTCGCCGAGATTGCGCACGATCTCGTCCTTCCGGGCCCGGCCGGGATCGATCTCGTAGAGGTCGATCGCCATGCGCAGCCGCGCCAGCGGCGAGCGCAGTTCGTGGCTCGCATTGGCCAGCAGCGACCGGTGCGCGACGATCATGCGCTCGATGTGGTCGGCGGCACGGTTGAAGCTCTTGGCCACGGCGGCGACCTCGTCTGATCCCTTCGCGGGGACGCGCGTCACCAATGCGCCTTCGCCCCAGGCGTCGACGCCGCGCCGCAGCGTCTCCAGGCGGCGCGTCAGGTGGCGGACGACCGGATAGGCGGCGAGGCCGGTGACGGCAGCGATCATGGCGAGATAGGCCAGACCGCCGCCGGGTCCGTCGGTCCCGGCCATCCGCACGGCGACGCGGCGTCCGTCATCGAGCGGCACGAGCATCGCGTGGATGCGCCTCGCGTGGCGGATGCGTCCGTCGTTCTCGTCGAGCCAGCCGCGCCCGCGCAGGCGGGGCGGAAAATCGTCGTCGTTGGCGGCGATCAGCCGGCCGTCGGGCGCGTAGACCGCGATTTCGGCGTCGAAGGCCTGGCCGAGGCGCTCGAGGGTCGGGCGGAGCGCAGCCGGTCCGTCGGCGGGCGGCAGCATGGCGGCGATGAAGCGGTCGCGGCGGCCGCGCCAGCCTTCCTCCTCCCGGCTCTGGCCGATCCACCAGAAGGCGGCGCTGGCGACGGCGACGATCGCCAGGGCGACCAGCAGCGTGGCATAGATCTTGAGAAACAGGCTGTTGCGGATCATCCCTCAGTCGTCCTCGGCCTGGAAGCGGGCGAAGACGTAGCCCGTGCCGCGCACGGTGACGATGCGGCGGGGGTGTTTCGGGTCTGTCTCGATGGCGGCGCGGATGCGCGAGACGTGGACATCGATGGAGCGGTCGAAGGCTTCCAGTTCCTGTCCCTTCACCATGTCCATCAGCTGGTCGCGCGACAGGGTCCGCCCGGCATTGCGGGCGAGCGCCACGAGCAGGTCGAACTGGTAGCTGGTCAGGTCGCAGGCCCTGCCGTCGAGCCGCACCGTGCGCGAGCCGGGGTCGATTTCCAGCCGGCCGAACCGCAGGAGGCCGGGCGCGCCGGCGTTCGGCGCACCGCGGCGGCGCAGGATCGCCTTCAGCCGGGCGAGCAGCTCGCGCGGGTTGAACGGTTTCGGCAGGTAGTCGTCGGCGCCGAGCTCGAGACCGACGATCCGGTCGGTCTCCTCGCCCTTCGCCGTCAGCATCAGCACGGGAACGTCCGAGACCTGCCTTATGCGCCGGCAGGCCTCGAAGCCGTCGATGTCGGGAAGCATCACGTCGAGGACGACGGCGTCGGGCGGACGCCGCCCGATCTCGGCGATGCCCTCCAGGGCAGCCGCCGCCGTGGTGACGCGGAAGCCGTTGCCGGTGAGATATTCGGCCAGCATGGCGGAAAGCCGCGTGTCGTCGTCGACGATCAGCACATGGTCCGCCATGCCGTCTTCTCCCCTCGTCTCAGGCCGTCACCAGCGGCCGAAGCCGCCGCGGCGGCCTTCGCCGCGTTCCTCGATCATCTCCGCGAGCTTGGCCCGCTGTTCCGGCGTCAGCACCTCGGCTGCCTCGACGAGCGCGGCAGACATCGTCTTCGACGCCGCGTCCAGCGCCGCGACCCGCTCGGCGCGCAGCTTTTCCACCGCGTCGCGGTCGACCGTCGCCGCGCCGAGAATGTCGAGCGCTTCGCCCCGCGTCGAGCGGAAATCGATCATGGTGTCGCGCATCTCGCCCCGCACGCCGTCGAAGATCGCGAACAGCTTCTTCTCCTGCTCGGGGGTGACGTCGAGTTCGTCCATCATGCGGCCGATGTGGCGCATGCCGCCATGGTGGCGCCCCATGCCGCCGCGCTCGCCGTCATCGTCGCCCCAGCCCCAGCCGGCCTTGTGGACCATGCCGTGATGCATTCCGGGCCCGGCGTCGTCCCACGAGAAGCGGCTGCCGAATTCCTGGCCCTGCGCACTCGCCAGGCCGAGGCCGGCTGCCACCGCCACCACGGCCGCACCGATCACGAGGGGGCGGCGCCATGCCGGGGCGGAGACGGCGTCCCGGGTTGCGGTCTGGTTCTGGTCGAAAACGTTCTTGTCCATCTGGATCGTCCTTTCGATCTGCAGCGACCGTCGCTGCGATGGTGCGACCCTAGCCACCCATCGTTTCTCCGGTTGCCGGCGGATGTAAAGTTATGTGAAGAGCCCGATGCCCGCCCTGCCGCGTTTGCCCGGCAGGACGAAGAATGCGGATTGCCGACCACGCTGCCCGTCCGAAGGCCGGGGACGATGGCGCGGCCGGGTACGAGATCGCCGTTTCGGGCTATCGCCCGGTCGCCCGGGCGTGCATGCTGGCGGCAAGGCAGAAGGATCGGGCGATGACCGGAGACTGGTTCCAGACACGCATTGTCGAACCCGGCCTGACTCTCGTCACCGAGCCTTTCGTCCACGAATACTTCAGTGCCAACGTCTTCGTCCTCCAGGGGCGGGACCGCGACCTCGTGATCGACACGGGGATGGGGCTGCGACCGCTGCGCGAAAACCTGCCGCTGACGCCGGGCAAGCCGGTCGTCGCCGTGGCGACTCACATCCATCTCGACCATGTCGGCGGGCTGCACGAGTTCGAGGAGCGGGCGGGGCCGGCGGTGTCGGAGGCCGCCTTCGCCGCGATGCCGGACGCGCTCACCTATGCCGGCATGTTCCGCGGCTATCCCGGTGCCGTCGCGCGGGCGCCGTCCCCGGGATGGAACTCCGAGGACTACCGCCTGCAGCCCGCGCCGCTCGGGCGCGCGCTCCGGCCGAACGACCGGATCGACCTCGGCGACCGCCGCTTCACCGTCTTCGCGCTGCCCGGCCATTCGCCCGACTCGATCGGGCTTCTGGACGAGGCGGACGGCCTGTTCTTCTGCGGCGACGCGATCTACCCCGGCGGTCTCATCGACGGCCTGCCGGACTCGGACCGCCGCGCCTATCGATCGACGATGCGGCTGATCCTGTCGCTGCCGATCCGGCTGGCCTGCGGTGGCCACGGCTCCGTCATGGACCCGGGAACGGTGCGCATGATCGCCGAAGACTACCTGCATGCCACGGATCGCCGCGGGTGACCGGGGCGCAGAAGGAGGAACCGACCATGTCCGACCTGTTTCCCGGCAGCCGCGTGGCCCGTTTCGACTCGAACGGGGCCTCGATCTTCGCCCGCATCGGCGGGGAGGGGCCGCCGCTTCTCCTGCTGCACGGTTTTCCGCAGTCCCATGCGATGTGGCACGCCGTCTACCCGCAGCTTTCGAAGCGCTTCACCTGCGTGATGCCCGACCTGCGCGGCTATGGCCGCTCGTCCTGTCCGGAAAACGACGAGGGCAACATCGTCTATTCGAAGCGGATGATGGCAGCGGACGCGGTGGCGGTCATGGAGGCGCTCGGCCACTCGCGCTTCCTCGTCGCCGGCCATGATCGCGGCGCCCGGGTGACCTACCGGATGGCCTTCGACCGGCCCGACGCGGTGATCGCGATGGCGGTGCTCGACATCGTGCCGACCGCGGAGATGTGGCAGACCATGGGTGCCGCCATGGCCATGAAGACCTATCACTGGATGATGCTTGCACAGCCGAAGCCGCTGCCGGAGATGCTCCTGTCGGGAGATCCGACCGGCTTCCTCGACTTCACCATCGCGAGCTGGACCAAGGCGCGCAACCTCGATGCCTTCGATCCGCGCGCGCTGGCCGACTACCGCGCCTGCTGGAGCGACGCCGGGCATCGCCGCGCCGCCTGCGACGACTATCGTGCCGGGGCCACGATCGACCGCGACATCGACGAGGCGGACCGGGGCGCCGGCCGCCGGATCGCCTGTCCGACGCTCGCGCTCTGGGACGATGCGGGCATTCCGAGCGCGGCGACGAGCCCGCTCGAGGTCTGGCAGGGTTGGTGCGACAACGTGGTCGGACACGGCGTCGATTCCGGCCATTTCCTCGCCGAGGAGAACCCGCAGGCGACGCTTTCGGCGCTGCTGCCGTTTCTGGACCGGCACGCGGCGCGGCAATAGGAAAGGCGGGCCGCGGGCCGTCGCCGCGCCATCGTGGCGTCTGGACAGGCGGCGGCGCCTGTGACTTCCTTCGCGGGGAACGGAGAACCCCATGTCGATCGAAACCTGGCTAGCCTTCACCGCGGCGTCCGCCGTGCTGCTGATCATTCCAGGACCAACGATCCTGCTCGTCGTGTCCTATGCGCTCGGTCAGGGCTGGCGCACCGCGCTGCCGATGGCGGCGGGCGTCGCGCTCGGCGACTTCACCGCCATGACGCTGTCGATGCTGGGCATCGGCGCGCTGCTGGCGGCCTCCGCGACCGTGTTCACGATCCTCAAGTGGATCGGCGCGGCCTATCTCGTCTGGCTGGGCGTCAAGCTGTTTCGCGCCGGCGGGACCCTGCAGGCCGAGCCGCGCCGGTCGGCGTCGTCGTCGCTGCGGATGCTCGGCCATGCTTGGCTGGTCACGGCGCTCAACCCGAAGAGCATCACCTTCTTCGTGGCCTTCCTGCCGCAGTTCCTCGACCGCAGCGGGAATTTCTGGACGCAGATGCTGATCTTCGAGGCGACGTTTCTCGTGCTCGCCTTCCTCAACGCGCTCGGCTATGCGCTTGCCGCGTCGCGAGCGCGGCAGGCGGTGGCCAGTCCGCGTGTGCTGTCGATCGTCAACCGCACGGGCGGGACGCTGCTCGTCGGCGCCGGCGTGGCGACCGTCGCCCTGCGTTCGGGCCAGTGAGGACCCTGCCATGATCCGCGACCGGCTGGGTTTTTCCCTCTCGGGTGCCGACGGCGCCAGTCTCGAACATTACGAGGCGGGCTTGGCCGGCCTGCAGGCCTTCGTGGGCGATCCCGTCGCCCATGCCGACCGGGCGATCGCGGCGCGGCCGGACTTCGTGATGGCGCACGTGCTGAAGGGCTGGCTCTTCGCGCTGGCGACCGATCCTGCCGCCACGGCGGCGGCGAAGGCAATCCACGCGGCGGCGGCGGCGCTGCCCGCGAACGATCGCGAAAAGGGGCATGTGGCAGCGCTCGGCGCGCTGGTCGACGGCGGCTGGCACCGGGCGAGCGAACTGCTCGAGGATCTGACGATCGCCCATCCGCGTGACGCGCTGGCGCTGCAGGCCGGGCACCAGATCGACTTCTTCACCGGCAATGCCCGCCTGCTGCGCGACCGCATCGCCCGGGTCATGCCGCAATGGGACGCGTCGATGCCGGGCTGCCATGCCATCCTGGCGGCCTATGCCTTCGGGCTGGAGGAGACGGGCGACTATGCCCGTGCCGAGGCGGTCGGACGGCGCGCGGTCGAGCTCGAGCCGCGCGACGGCTGGGGCCAGCACGCCGTCGCCCACGTCATGGAGATGCAGAGCCGGCAGCATGACGGCATCGCCTGGATGCGGTCCGATCCCGACCGCTGGTCGACCGACAGCCTGATGCGGGTGCACAACTGGTGGCATCTCGGCCTCTTCCACCACGACCTCGGCGACTATGCCGAGATGCTTGCGCTCTACGACGGTCCGGTGGACGGCGGACGCTCCGACTTCGTCCTCAACCTCGTCGATGCGTCGGCGCTGCTCTGGCGACTGCATCTGCGCGGCGTGGACGTCGGCGATCGCTGGACGAGGCTGGCCGAACTGTGGGCGCCGCACGCGTCGGCCGGGACCTACGCCTTCAACGATGCGCATGCGATGATGGCCTTCGTCGGTGCGGGCCGCACGGATCTGGCCGAGACGCTTCTCGCCACCCAGCACGATGCGGTGGCGCGCGGCGACGACAATGCCGCCTTCACCCGCGACGTCGGCCTGCCGGCGACGCTGGCGATCCGCGCCTTCGGCGACGGCGATTTCGCCACGACGGTCCGGCTGCTCAGGCCGCTGCGGGCGCTGGCGCACCGCTTCGGCGGCAGCCATGCGCAGCGCGACGTGCTCGACCTGACGCTGATCGAGGCGGCCCTGCGCGGACGGCAGGGTGCGCTCGCGGCGGCGCTCGCGGCGGAGCGCCACGAAATGCGGCCGGACAGCCCGCTGTCGCAGCTTTTCCTCGATCGCGCGCGCCAGATCTCCGCTCCAAGCTGAGCGGGCGAGGGGAAGGGCTTCAGTCGCGCCGGCGCGACGGGCCCGGCTTCTCGCTGAAGATGCGCATCGCCTCGTCCATCCGCTCGGCTTCGGTCTGGTCCGGCCAGCGGCGCGCGCGCGCGGCGGAGCGCTCGGCCCAGTCGTCGGCGAGCTCGGCGAAGGAGACGAGGAAGTCGTAGACCATCGAGCGGGTGAGCACGTGGTGCTGGAACGCCGCCGTCCCTCCCCGGTAGGCGCCGCCGACCTGCTCGGCCGCCTCGAACATCTCCGACAGGTTGTCGCGGACCTGTTCCAGCGCACCAACGAGATGCTCGGGCCTGCCGAGCGGCGACAGGAACACGCGCAGCAGCGCCTCGAACTCCAGGTCCGGCCCCTTCGCGGCCTCGGGCTCGGCCAGCCAGCGGTCCAGTTCGCGGCGGCCGGCGTCGGTGATCGCATAGAGTGTGCGGGCGCGCCTGCCGGTCATCTGCCGGCTGGCGCTGGCGAGACCGCAGGCGACCAGCCGCTTCGGCTCGGCATAGACCTGGCTCTCGGCACGCGAAAAGAAGAAATGCACGTTCGAGCGCATCTGCTGCGCGAGGTCGTACATCGTCCAGTCCCGGAGGGCGAGGTGGCCGAGGATCGCATAGGAGGTCGTGGTCAGGTTCATTCACACCGTTTACTCCGGAATGGAGTAAACATATACTCCTGTCCGGAGTATAATCAGGGGAAACCGACATGATCGAACCGACCTTCCTCCTCGTGCATGGCTCGTGGCACGGACCGTGGTGCTGGGACGCGCTGCGGGCCGCGCTTTCAGAGCGGGGCGTGGCCTCCGAGGCCGTCGCGCTGCCGAGTTGCGGCACGGATCCGGCCGCGCTTGGCGGGTTCTTCGAGGATGCGGCAGCTGTCGGCGCAGCGGCGGCGGCCATCGCCGGCGACGTGGTCGTGGTCGGCCATTCCTATGGCGGAGCCGCCATCAGCCAGGCCGCGTACGGGCCGAACGTGAAGCGCCTCGTCTATGTCGGCGCCTTCATGCCGGATGCCGGGCGCTCCAGCGTGTCCTACCTGCCGCCCGGGCCGCTTGCCCCCTATATCGGCCTGCGCGACGACGGCACGATGGAGGTGCCGGCAGGACAAGCCGTGCCCTCCTTCTACCACGACTGCGCGTCCGAAGTGGCGGCCGCCGCCGAGGCGCGGCTCTGCCTCCAGTCGCAGGCCGTGCTCGGACCGTCTGCCACCCGCGCGGCGTGGCGCGACATCCCGTCGACCTACGTGGTGACGACGCTCGACCAGGCGCTGCCGGCGGACTTCCAGCGGATGTTCGCGGCGCAGGCGACCGAGGCCGTCGACTTCGAGGCGTCGCACTCGCCGTTCCTGTCGCGGCCGGACGATTTCGCCGCGCTCCTGGTGCGGATCGCGGCGTCCACACAGACGCGCGAACCGGCCTGAATGCTGCACTGCGGGATTTAATCCGAGGCTCGAAATAATTGACGACAAGCCGCCGCTTCTTCTGCTAACACTCCGCAACGGCGCCGGGTACTGGTCCGACCAGTGCTCCGGACGCCGGTCGGAAGGACGATCCGGCCAGGCCGGACGGGAGGAGACGAAGCGATGTATCTCGGGCTCGACCTCGGCACGTCGGGGGTGAAGGCGCTGCTCATCGACGGGTCGCAGTCCGTCCTGGGATCGGCGAACGGCCATCTCGACGTCTCCAGACCCCATCCCGGCTGGTCCGAGCAGGATCCGGCCAACTGGATCCGCGCCACGGAAGAGGCGATTGCGGCGCTCAGGTCCGCCCATCCCGTCGAGTTCGCCGCGGTGCGCGGTATCGGCCTGTCAGGCCAGATGCACGGAGCCACGCTGCTGGACGCGTCGGACGCAGTGCTGCGACCCTGCATCCTGTGGAACGATACGCGCAGCCATGCCGAGGCTGCCCGCCTCGATGCCGATCCGCGCTTCCGTGCAATCACCGGCAACATCGTCTTTCCGGGCTTCACGGCGCCGAAGCTCGCCTGGGTGAAGGCCAACGAGCCGGCGATCTTCTCCCGCGTCGCGAAGGTGTTGCTGCCGAAGGATTTTCTGAGGCTCTGGCTCACCGGCGAGCACATCTCCGAGATGTCGGACTCGGCCGGCACAGCCTGGCTCGACGTCGCCGCCCGGCGCTGGTCGGCCGACCTGCTCGCCGCCACCGATCTCGGCGAGGAGCACATGCCGGCGCTGGTGGAGGGCACTGCCGTCGGCGGCACGCTGCGCGGCGCGCTCGCATCCGCATGGGGGCTGTCCAGCGACGTCGTCGTGGCGGGCGGTGCGGGCGACAACGCCGCGTCGGCCTGCGGCATGGGCACCGTCGGGCAGGGCCATGCCTTCGTGTCGCTCGGCACCTCGGGCGTGCTGTTCGCCGCGACCGACAGCTACTTGCCCAATCCGGAAAGCGCGGTGCACACCTTCTGCCATGCGCTGCCCGCCACCTGGCACCAGATGGGCGTCATCCTGTCTGCGACCGACTGCCTGAACTGGCTGTCCGGCGTGACGGGCAAGAGCGCGGCCGATCTCACCGGCTCGCTCGGCGAGACGCTGAAGGCGCCGACGAACGTCACCTTCCTTCCCTATCTCTCGGGCGAACGCACGCCGCACAACGACGCCGCCATCCGCGGCGCCTTCGTCGGGCTCGGTCACGAGTCCGGTCCGGCGGTGATGACGCAGGCGGTGCTCGAGGGCGTGGCCTTTGCGCTCGCCGACAACCTCGCCGCCCTGAAGGCCGCCGGCACGACGCTGGAGCGCGTCACGGCGATCGGCGGCGGCTCGCGCTCGCGGCTCTGGCTGAAGGCGATCGCGACGGCACTGCGGATGCCGGTCGACCTGCCGGCCGACGGCGATTTCGGCGCGGCTTTCGGCGCGGCGCGGCTCGGGCTGATCGCGGCCACCGGCGCCGATCCGCTCCCGGTCTGCACCGCGCCCGCGACTGCCGAGACGATCGAGCCGGATGCCGGGCTCGAAGCTGCCTATGCGGATGCCTACGGGCGGTTCCGCGCGCTCTATCCGGCGATACGCGCCGTGACGACCTGAACACTCCATCCCGAATCCGCGACATCCGCCACGCGCGGGACGCCTGCCAAGAAAGGAACATAGCCATGAGCACCGGTTTCTTCGGCGATATCGCCAAAATCCAGTACGAAGGCCCCGACAGCACCAATCCGCTCGCCTACCGCTTCTACGACAAGGACGAGGTGTTGATGGGCAAGCGGATGGAGGACCATCTGCGCTTCGCCATCGCCTACTGGCACTCCTTCGCCTGGCCGGGCGGCGACCCGTTCGGCGGCCAGACCTTCGACCGGCCGTGGCTTCCGAAGGCGGGCGGTGCCGACACCATGGACCTGGCAAGGCTGAAGGCCGACGTCGCCTTCGAGATGTTCTCGGCGCTCGGCACGCCGTTCTTCTGCTTCCACGACGCCGACGTGCGCCCGGAGGGCGACACGCTGAAGGAGAGCATCGCCCGCCTCGATTCCATCGCCGACTATTTCGCCGGCAAGATGGAGCAGACGGGGGTGAAGCTGCTCTGGGGCACGGCGAACCTGTTCTCGCACCGCCGCTACATGGCCGGTGCCGCAACCAACCCGGATCCGGACGTCTTCGCCTATGCGGCCGCCACGGTGAAGAGCTGCGTCGACGTGACGAAGCGCCTCGGCGGCGCGAACTACGTGCTTTGGGGCGGCCGCGAGGGCTACGAGACGCTGCTCAACACGGATCTCAAGCGCGAGCGGGCGCAGGCCGGACGCTTCCTGTCGATGGTGGTCGACTACAAGCACCGCATCGGGTTCGAGGGCACGATCCTGATCGAGCCCAAGCCGCAGGAGCCGACCAAGCACCAGTATGATTTCGATGTCGCCACCGTCTACGGCTTCCTCAAGGAGTACGGGCTGGAAAACGAGGTCAAGGTCAACATCGAGCAGGGCCATGCGATCCTTGCCGGCCATTCCTTCGAGCACGAGCTGGCGCTCGCCGCCTCGCTCGGCATCTTCGGCTCGATCGACATGAACCGCAACGACTACCAGTCGGGCTGGGACACCGACCAGTTCCCCAACAACGTGCCGGAAATGGCGCTCGCCTTCTACGAGGTGCTGCGCGCCGGCGGCTTCACCACCGGCGGCACCAATTTCGACGCCAAACTGCGCCGCCAGTCGCTCGATCCGCAGGACCTGCTGATCGCCCATGTCGGCGGCATCGACTGCTGTGCCCGCGGCCTCAAGGCCGCGGCCCGGATGATCGAGGACAAGGCGCTGTCGGGACCCCTCGAGGCCCGCTACGCCGGGTGGAACGAAGCCGAGGCGAAGGCAATGCTCTCGGGCGAGCGCACGCTGGAACAGGTCTCCCAGCGCGTGCTGGCCGAGGGCATCGAGCCGCAGCCGCGGTCCGGCCGGCAGGAGTATCTGGAGAACGTGGTGAACCGGTACGTCTGACGCTGGGACCCGCTGCGGGAGAGACGACGGCCGGCGCGGCGATGCGCCGGCCGTCTGCAATAAATCCGTCATTTCGCCGACATAAGGATCGTGCCGCAGAATTTCGGCAGGATCACCAGGGGGGTGGCAGATGGACGACGCGAAGCGGGAGGCCGGGGCCATGGACTGGCTGGAGGCGGAACTCGCCGATACGCTCGACGAGGACGTCGAACTCGAACTCTCCGAGCCGGCGCTGACGCTCGAACTGCGCAAGATCTACAGGAAGGCGCACCCGCAGACCATCGACCGCCAGGTCTATTACCGCGAGCTGATCCGGCTCCAGTCGGAGCTGATCAAGCTGCAGGACTGGGTCGCGCATCACAGGAAGAAGGTGGTCGTCGTCTTCGAGGGGCGCGACTCCGCAGGCAAGGGCGGCGTGATCAAGCGCATCAGCCAGCGGCTCAACCCGCGCATCTGCCGCGTGGTCGCGCTGCCGGCGCCGACCGACCGCGAGAAGACGCAGTGGTACTTCCAGCGCTACGTCCCGCATCTGCCGGCCGGCGGCGAGATCGTGCTGTTCGACCGCTCCTGGTACAACCGTGCCGGCGTCGAGCGCGTCATGGGCTTCGCCTCGCCCGACCAGGTCGAAGAGTTTTTCCGCGACGTGCCGGAGTTCGAGCGCATGCTGGTGCGCTCGGGCATCGTCCTGGTGAAATACTGGTTCTCGATCACCGACCAGGAACAGCAGATGCGCTTCATGATGCGCATCCACGACCCGATGAAGCAGTGGAAGCTGTCGCCGATGGACCTGGAATCGCGCGTTCGCTGGGAGCACTACACCAAGGCCAAGGAGGAGATGTTTTCCCGCACCAACATTCCCGAGGCGCCCTGGTACATCGTCGAGGGCAACGACAAGAAACGGGCGCGGCTGAACTGCATCGACCACCTTCTGCAGCAGATCCCCTACGAGCCGGTGCCGCATGAGGAGATCGAGCTGCCCGAGCGCGTCTTCAATCCGGACTACGAGCGCGCGACCCTGCCGCCCGAACTCTACGTCCCGCAGAAGTATTGAACCCTGACAGCCTGCGCGGGCGGCTTGCCGCTGCGCGGGCAAGTCAATACACCTGTCGCGGACCGGCGGAACGTCAGGACCGGTCCCGCCCGCCCGTCCTCCCCGGCGCCGCGCGGCGACAACGCGAGACGACCGGGCAGGAGACGCATGACAGACCGCCTCACCACGACCGCCGGCCTTCCCGATACGGTTGCCGTTCCCGGCTACGACCGCGACGCGGCGCGCGCTGGCATCGTCCATCTCGGCACCGGCGCCTTCCACAAGGCGCACCAGGCGGCCTACACCGACGGCGCCATCGCCGCGTCCGGCGGCGACTGGATGATCACCGGCGTCAGCCTGCGCTCGGCCGACGTGGCGGATGCGCTGAACCCGCAGAACGGGCTATACACGCTTCTCGTGCGCGGTCCCGAGGGAGTGTTTCCGCGCGTCATCGGATCGGTGCGGGAGGTGCTGGTGGCGCCGCGGGGACCCGAACAGGTGATCCAGGCACTGGCGCGCGCGGAGACGCGCATCGTCAGCCTGACCATCACCGAAAAGGGCTACGGGCTCGATCCCCGCACCGGCGGTCTCGACCGGGAGCATCCCGCCATCGCGGCCGATCTCAACGACCCGCGCCGGACCGCGAGCGCCCTCGGCTTCATCGTGGCGGGGCTGCGGCTGCGCATGATGAAGGCCTATGCGCCTTTCACCGTGATGAGCTGCGACAACCTGCCGAACAACGGGCGGGTGCTGCGGCGGCTGGTGCTGGAATTCGCCGAGGCGCGCGACCCGAAGATGGTGGATTATATTCGGGACCGTGTGACCTTTCCCTCGACCATGGTGGACCGCATCACGCCGGCCAGCACGGAGAAGACCTTCGCCGACGTCGAACGCCTCATCGGGCGGACGGACCTCGCCGCCGTCGAGACGGAGCCCTTCACGCAGTGGATCGTGGAGGACGATTTCGTGGCCGGCCGGCCGGACTGGGAGGCGGCCGGCGCCGTCTTCGTGACGGACGTCGCCCCTTACGAGAAGATGAAGCTCAGGATGCTGAACGGCGCGCATTCGACGCTCGCCTATGCCGGATACCTCGCCGGTCACAGCTTCGTGCGCGACGTGATGGGAGACGCCGATCTGGTCGCGGTCATCGAGCGGCACATGGCGGCGGCGGCGGCGACGCTCGACCCGGTTCCGGGCATCGATCTCTCCGACTACGCGCGCGACCTGCGCGCCCGCTTCTCGAATCCGGCCATTGCCCACCAGACCTACCAGATCGCCATGGACGGGACGCAGAAGCTGCCGCAGCGGATCGTCGAGCCGGCGCTGGTGGCGCTGGAGCGGGGCCAGTCGCTCGCGCCCTTCGCCTTTTCCGTCGCAGCCTGGATGCGCTACGCCGTGGGCCGCAGGGACGACGGCGAGTCCTATGCACTGCGCGATCCACGCGAGGCGGAGATCCGGGCTGCCGTCGAAGGCGCGGGGGGCGACGGTCAAGCGCTCGCCACGGCGCTGCTGGCGCTGCCGGGGCTGTTCCCCGCGCGTCTCGTCGAGGCTGCCGGCTTCGCTGCCGCCGTCTCCCGGCGGCTGGAGACAATGCTTTCGCAGGGCATGCGAGCGGCGATAGCGGCCGAGGCCGCATCCTGCGGGGGGTGACGCGCACGTGGAGGCTATGCGCTTTCGGCCGGACGGCGCGGGCGGCGGAGGCGCTCGATTGACTCTTATATAAGATATAAGATACGTTTTTACACGGCATTTTGACATCGGCAGTCCACACGTCCAGTCTACAAATGTCCTGAATGGGAGGAGAACCATGAAGACCCGTATCCTGCTTTCCGGCATCGCGTTCGCCGCGATGACCGCCGCCGTGCCCGCCAGCGCTGCCGAACTCCGCTTTGCCTGCTACCAGGACGGCGTGGAGTGCGATGCCTGGGCGGAAGCCTTCAAGACCTTCGAGTCCGAGAACCCGGGTACCACGGTCGTCGTCGACATCGTGCCCTACAAGTCGATCGTCGAGGGTCTGCCGCTTCAGCTGGCCTCCGGCGAAGGCCCCGACCTCGCCCGCGTGACCGATCTCGGCGGTCTCGCCAAGTACATGCTCGACGTGACGCCCTACGTCTCCGACGCCGCCAGGATCGAGGAGCAGTACGGCCGCACGCTCGCCTGGACGCGGGTGAACTCGCCCGACGACAAGGGCATCTACGCCATCATGGACCAGCAGACCGCGACCGGCCCGTTCATCAACTCGACGCTGTTCGAGCAGGCCGGCGTCGCCATCCCGGCCAAGGGCGCGACCTATGCCGAGTGGGCCGCCGCCGCCAAGCAGGTCGCCGAGAAGACGCAGACGCCCTACGCGGTGGCGATGGACCGCACCGGCCACCGCTTCGCCGGCCCGGCGATCTCCTACGGCGCCAAGTATTTCGACGCCGACGGCAACCCGATCACCGTCGACGAGGGCTACAAGGCCTGGGCGGAGCAGTTCGTGGCCTGGAACAATGACGGTACCGTGGCCAAGGAGGTCTGGGCCGGCGCAGGCGGGGCGACCTACCAGGACGCCGCTAAGGAGTTCACCAACGGCTCTCTGGTCATGTACATCTCCGGCTCCTGGCAGATCGGCCGTTTCGGCCGCGACGTCGGCGACGCCTTCGACTGGCAGGCCGTTCCGGCACCCTGCGGCCCCGGCGGCTGCACCGGCATTCCGGGCGGCGCGGCGATCGCGGCGTTCAAGCATACCAAGGCGCCCGAAGAGGCCGGCAAGCTGATCGAGTTCATCTCGCGCGAGGACGTCCAGGCCAAGGTGCTGGCGAAGACGAAGAACATCCCGGCCAACCAGGCGCTGCAGGTGAAGGGCATCGCGTACGAAAACGCCACCGATGCGGAGAAGGCGGCGCTGACCACCTTCGCCAACGCGCTGGCCGACTTCTCGCCGGTCGCCTTCCAGTTCCAGGGCTACAAGAACAACCGCGCCATCATGAACGCCACGGTGACCCGCATCACCCAGGCGATCGTCGGCGAATCCTCGCTCGACGAGGCGCTGTCGCGTATCGACGCGGATGTGAAGGAAGCCGTCGCGGCGGCCAAGTAGCGCCATCCTCGGCACAGGCCGGCGCCGCCTGCCAACCCGCCGGGACCGGTTCCCCCGAGCGGGACCATGGTGAAGGCGGCGCCAGCCAGTCATCCTTTTCCCCGCCCGGCGCGGGGAGAAGGCCCCCTGGGCACGTGAGGGCAGATGGATGGGACGGCCATGTTCGCACCGGTGACGACGGCGGCTTCCTGGCTCTATCGCGCCGCCTTCGAGATCTTCGAGCGGCCGATGCTGGCGCTGCAGAAGATGACGGGCGCGCAGCGCATCGCCTGGGTCTTCCTGTTTCCGAACCTGCTGATCTTCAGCCTCTTCACCTTCCTGCCGATCATCCTCAACTTCTTCTACGCCACCACCGGCAGCGACCGCATCCTCCTGTCCGAGCGTCCCTATGTCGGGGCGGAGAACTTCGCCTCGCTGCTCGAGTGCCGGAGCTATCTCGATCCCAACACCTGCGGCCGCGACATCTTCTGGCGCGCCGTCCACAACACCGGCTGGTTCGTGCTGCTGCAGGTCGGCTTCATGATCCTGTTCTCGCTGGTCACGGCGCTGGTGCTCAACCGCGACATCCCCTTCCGCGGCTTCTTCCGCTCGGTCTTCTTCTATCCGGTGCTGCTCTCGCCGGTGGTCGTGGCGCTGATCTGGAAATGGATCCTGCAGCGATACGGCGTGCTCAACTCCACGCTGGAGGGCTGGCAGCTGCCGGTCGTCAACTGGCTGGTCGAGGCCGACTGGGCCTTCTTCTGGATCGTCTTCGTGTCGATCTGGGCCCATATGGGCTTCTACACGCTGATCCTGCTCGCCGGCCTGCAGGCGATCCCGTCCGACGTCTACGAGGCGGCCGAGATGGACGGCGCGTCGAAATGGCGGGTCTTCTCGAAGATCACCATGCCGCTCCTGATGCCCACCATGGTCGTCGTCATCGTGCTGTCGCTGATCCGCGCGGTGCAGGCCTTCGACGAGATCTTCGTGCTCACCGGCGGCGGCCCCGGCTCGGCCACGCTGCTCGTGCTGCAGTTCATCTACGAAACCGGCTTCGCCTTCAGGCCGCAGCTCTTCGGACTGGCGGCAGCGGCCTCGCTGCTGATGGCCGGCGTGCTCCTGGTGCTGACCCTCATGCAGCTCGCGGCGACGCGCAAGCAGGCAGAGGGGTAGGATGGTGTTTGCTCTCTTCGCTCGTTCGAGCGCTGCAGACCCCCACCCCTTACCCTGCCGGGGCGAGCCACTCGTCTCGCCCGTCCTCCGGACCCCCTCAAGGGGGAGGGGGACGTCGACGCCGCGCTTGTCCTCGGCTCTCGACCTCCCGGATGCCGCTCCCCTCGATGCGAAGTGGGCACCACCTCGCGCGTCCCCCTCCCCCTTGAGGGGAGGGGTAAGGGGTGGGGGTAGGCCGCGCGCCGACTCGTCCCGGGGAAGTGTGACGGAACCCGGCATGTCGAGGCCGCCCGCCTCGGCCCAAGGACGCGCCCCATGACCCCCGTCCTGTCCTTCCTCACCCGCCGCCGCGGCCGCAACGGCTTCGACCTCACCGACTGGCTGACCTGGATCTACCTGCTCGCCGCCGTCCTCCTGATGTTCGGCCCGGTCTTCTGGCTGGCGCTGTCCTCGTTCAAGACCGAGTCGGCGCTGCAGGAGTACCCGCCGACGCTGCTGCCGCTCGCGCCGGTCATGGTGACGGTCGAAGGCTATGAGGAGCCCCTGCCGCTCTTCCGCGTCACCGGCGGCGAGCACGAGGGCAAGGTGCTGGCCCAGATCCGGCGCATCGGCCTCAACGCGCAGATGGTCGACCCGGCCGCGCCCGGCGAGCGGCTCAACGTCAACATCAACGACCGTGTGCCCGAGCGGGCGTTCACGCTGGCGCTGGAGAACTACGCGACGCTGTTCGAGCGCTTCAACTTCCTGCTCTATTTCTGGAATTCGGTGTTCATCACGGTCATCGCCACCATCATCACCGTGCTGTTCAACTCGATGGCGGCATTCGCACTGTCGAAATACCGCTTCCGCGGCCGCACCCTCGTCTTCGTCCTGATCATCGCGACCCTGATGATCCCGCCGACCATCAACCTCGTGCCGATCTTCCTGGTCGTCTCTGAACTCGGGCTCGTCAATTCGCCCTGGGGGGTGATCTGGCCGGCAGTGGCGACGCCGACCGGCGTGTTCCTGCTCAGGCAATACATGCTGACCATCCCCGACGACCTGCTCGACGCCGCGCGCATGGACCATGCCTCCGAATGGCGCGTCTACTGGCGCATCGTCCTGCCGCTGTCGGCGCCGGCGCTGGCGGTGCTGGTCATCTTCTCGGTCATGTGGCGCTGGAACGAGTTCCTGTGGCCGCTGATCGTGCTCAACCGGTCGGAGGAGTTCACGCTGCAGCTGGCGCTCAACTCCTTCCAGGGCGACCTGCAGACCGCCTGGGCGCCGCTGCTGGCCATGACCGTGCTGACGCTCCTGCCGATCACGCTGGTCTTCGCCGTGCTGCAGAAATACATCACCGCGGGTATCGCGCAGTCGGGGGTGAAGTGATGGCCGTTCTCGACCTCGAAAAGCTCGTCAAGGATTATGGTCAGGTGCGCGCCATCCACGGCGTCGACCTGACGATCGACAATGGCGAATTCTGCGTCTTCGTCGGCCCGTCGGGCTGCGGCAAGTCCACGCTTCTGCGGATGATCGCCGGGCTGGAGGACATCACCGGCGGGGAACTCCGCATCGACGGCCAACGCGTCAACGAGCAGCGCGCGTCGGAGCGCGGGCTCGCCATGGTGTTCCAGACCTATGCGCTCTATCCGCACATGACGGTGCGCCAGAACCTCGCCTTCGGGCTGGAGAACATCCGCACGCCGAAGCCGGAGATCGAGCGCCGCGTGGCCGAGGCCGCGCGCATGCTGCAGATCGAGGCCTATCTCGACCGGCGGCCGAAGCAGCTGTCGGGCGGCCAGCGTCAGCGCGTCGCCATCGGCCGCGCCGTGGTGCGCGAACCGCGCGTCTTCCTGTTCGACGAGCCGCTGTCCAACCTCGACGCGGAGCTGCGCGTCACCATGCGCGGCGAGATTTCGGCGCTGCACCGCCGCCTCGGCAACACCATGATCTACGTCACCCACGACCAGGTGGAGGCGATGACCATGGCCGACAAGATCGTCGTGCTGCGTGACGGCCGCATCGAGCAGGCGGGCTCGCCGCTCGACCTCTACAACACGCCGAGGAACAGCTTCGTCGCCGGCTTCATCGGCTCGCCGCGGATGAACTTCATCGACGTCACCGTGACGGCCATCGACGCCGAGGGCGTCGCGCTGAAGGACGCCGCAGGCAACGCCTACCGCGCCGCCGTCTCGGGCGAGGGGCTGACGCCCGGCCAGGCGGCGGAGCTCGGCATCCGGCCGGACCATCTGGAGATCGGCGACGTCGACGGCACCGCGGTCACCGTGCAGTCGGTCGAACAGCTCGGCGGCGAATCCTACCTCTATTGCGAGGCCGCCGACGGCACGAAGCTCACCGCGCACCTGCCCGGCCAGACCGCCATCCGCCGCGGCGAAACCGCCTGCCTGGTTCTGCGGCCGCAGTTCACGCATTTGTTCGCCAAGGAGGGCGGGCTGGCGCAGCGGCGGCTGGTGATCGGGGAGGCGGTGTAGCACCAACGCCAGAACTCGAAGACAAGGTGCCCTACGGCGCCCCCCTCTGTCCTGCCGGACATCTCCCCCACGAGGGGGGAGATCGGCAGTTTCGGCCACGCCGCCCGACTCCCGCCGCCGGCGATTGGCGAAACCGCCCATGACGGTCGATCTCCCCCCTTGAGGGGGAGATGCCCGGCAGGGCAGAGGGGGGTATCGCAGAGCGATAACATCTCGGAACCCATCCCATGACCTTCCTCGCCCTCGCATCCCCCCTCTCCACCGCCCCCGCCTCGCTCTCCGCCCCCCTCACCGGCGGCTTCACGCTGCGCGTCGAGGCGCTGTCAGACTGGCTGCTGCGCATCGCCGTCACTCCCGAGGCGGGCCTCGCCGTCGACCGCACCTGGATGATCGCGCCCGAGGGCGACGTGCCCTGGGTTGGCCGCGACCGGCTCTCGACCGACGGCTTCGCGCCGCGCGCCGCCACGCCCGCCGCCGACGGCAAAGGCGTGCGCTTCGGCGACGACTGGATGGTCGACGTCCAGCCCGCCCCGCTCGCACTCACCCTGCGAAGGCGCGACGGCGAGACCTGGAGGACGGTCGTGGCCGATCGCCCGACGGGCGCATACCAGTGGTTCGCGCAGCGCGGCATCTTCCGGCATTTCCAGGCGCGCGCGCTCGGCGACCGGCACTATGGCCTCGGCGACAAGGCCGGTCCGCTCGACCACACCGGCAAGCGGCTGCGCTGCCTGCAGACCGACGCGCTCGGCTACGACGCGCAGACGCAGGATCCGCTCTACAAGCACGCGCCCTTCGTCATCGCCGACGCCGATGCGGGCGGCGCGGTCGGGCTGTTCTACGACACGCTGTGCGAGATCACCTTCGACCTCGGCGCCGAGCATTCCAACTACCACCCGCACTACCGCCATGTCGACGCGCAGGAAAAGGGCGTCATGCTCTACGTCATCGCCGGGCCGAAGGTCTCCGACGTGGTGCCCCGGCTGATGGCGCTGACGGGCCGCCCGGCCTTCGCGCCGCGCTGGTCGATGGGCTTCTCCTTCACCACCATGCACCATGCCGACGCGCCGAACGCGCAGGCGGTGATCACCGGCTTCGCCGAGCGCTGCCGCGCCGAGGCGATCCCGATCAGCGCCATCCATTCCGGCTCCGGCTACACCACGAAGGCCGACGGCCGCCGCTACGTCTTCACCTGGAACGAGAGCAAGTTCCCCGACCGCGGGGGCTTCTTCGCCCGGCTGTCCGACCTCGGCTTCAACACCTGCGCCAACGTCAAGCCGGTCCTGCTCACCGAGCACCCCGCCTATGCCCAGGCCGCCGCCGAGGGCTGGTTCGTGCGCCGCGCCGACGGGCAGCCGGCGGTGGAGATGTTCTGGGGCGGCAACGGGTCGAGCCTCGACTTCACCAACGAGGCGACCGTCGCCTGGTGGAAGGACGGGATCACCTCCCAGGTGCTCGATGCCGGCTTCACCGCCGCCTGGAACGACAACAACGAATGCGAGCTTTGGGACGAGACGGCCACCGTCGCCGGCTTCGGCGCGGCCCTTCCGGCCATCGACGTCCGCCCGGTGCACGCCCTGCTGATGAGCCGTGCCACCTTCGAGGCGACGCTGGCGCGCGCGCCGGAGAAGCGCCCCTATACCATCTCCCGCGCCGGGCCGATCGGCATCGCCCGCTACGGCGAGACCTGGTCGGGCGACAACCGCACCTCCTGGCACACGCTGAAATGGAACCTGCGCCAGGGCCTGTCGATGAGCCTGTCCGGCATGCCCTTCACCGGCCACGACATCGGCGGCTTCGACGGGCCGAAGGCTTCGCCGGAACTCTTCGTGCGCTGGGCCGAGATGATGTCGCTGCATCCGCGCGCCGTCATGAATTCGTGGAAGCCGCAACTTGCCGACCCGACGAACACGCCGTGGATGCATCCCGACGTCACCGGCGAGGTCCGTGCCGCGCTCGCGCTGCGCTACCGGCTGATGCCGCATCTCTATGCGCTGGCCTGGCGGGCGCATCGCGACGGCACGCCGGTCATCGCGCCGACCTTCTACCATTTCGACGATCCGGCTTGCCGCGCCGACGCCGACACGTTCATGCTGGGGGCCGACGTGCTCGTCGCGCCGGTGGTGGAGGAGGGCGCCTTCCACGTCGCGCCCTACCTTCCCGACGTTCCCGGCGGCTGGCACGACTTCCATACGGGCGCGGTGCATGCGGGTGGCGGCACGGTCGAGATCGCCGCCCCGCTCGGCCGCCTGCCGGTGCTGGTGCGCACCGGCGCCATCCTGCCGCTCGCGAAGGCCTGGCCCGACACCGCCCCGCACGACGCGTCGGCCGTCGAGCTGACCCTGTTCGCGGGAGAAGGCGAGGGCACGAGCGCGACGGAGATCTTCTTCGACGACGGAATCGGCTGGGCCTACCGCGACCGCGACGCCTCGCTCGTCGCCTGCTCCGCCGCCTGGACCTCCAGTTCGGTCCGTCTCACCGCCGAGGAACGCTGGACCGGCCGCGGCCGGCCGGAGATCACGCTTGCGGCGCGGGGCGTAGGGGAGAGGACGTTCGAGGGCGATCTGCGGGTCTGAGGTCGGTCTCCGCACCACCTGAAAGCTGGAGCGGCACCGTTGAAACTGCGGATCTCCCCCCTCGTGGGGGAGATGGCCGGCAGGCCAGAGGGGGGCGCCGTAGAGTGCCGAAGCTTTCGGCCCCTGAGGAGATCTTCGCCGTGCGCCGGCGGCGGCGCGGTGCACCCGGCTCACTGCACCACGAAAAAATCCTCGATCCGTCGCGCCGCGTCGCGAAGGGCAGGCAGGACGTCGGCCGTCATGGTCTGCGCCGACAGCCGGGCCGACTGGGTCGAGACGTTGATGGCGGCCACTGTGCGGCCGGTGCGGTCGCGGATCGGCACGGCGATCGAGCGCAGCCCCGGCTCCAGTTCCTCGTCGACCAGCGACACGCCGTCGGCGCCGGCGGCGAGGATCGCCTCTCGAAGCGCGGCGCGGTCGGTGATCGTCTGCTCCGTCAGGGCACGGATGTCGGCGCGGGCGAGGAAGGCGTCGAGCTCGGCCGGCGGCAGGTCGGACAAGAGCACCCGGCCCATCGAGGTGCAGAAGGCGGGGAGGCGGGTACCGACGTGAAGCGCCACCGACAGGATGTGCCGCCCGGGCACGCGGGCGACGTAAACCACGTCTTCGCCCGACAGCACGGCGGCCGAGCAGGCCTCGCCGAAGCGCTGCGAGACCTCGCGCATGAAGGGCTCGGCGAAGCTCCACAGCGAGGCTCCACCGAGCCAGGCGCGGGCGACCGCGATCAGCCGCGACGACAGTCGGAAGACGCGCCCCTCCTGCATGGCATAGCCCGACGCCACCAGCGTCAGCAGGAAGCGGCGCGCGCCGGCCCGCGTCAGCCTGGCCTTCTCGGCGGTCTCGGTCAGCGTCAGCCCCTGCGGATGCGCGGCGAGGATCTCCATGACGGAGAGGCCGCGCGTCAGCGACCCGACGAGGTCGCGCTCCGGGGACGCGGCCGGGTCGCGTTCGGCGGCGGGCTCACCGCCCAAAGCGGTCTCGCGCGTTGACTTGGGATCGTCGCTCATGTAGAAAGTATCGCATAGGAAACATATGTTCGCAATGCGAACTTTTCGGGGCGGCGGAACGGCCGTTCCCCAATGTGGGATCCGGGATGAACAAGATCTGTCCAACCATCGAGGATGCCCTGGCCGGCATCGAGGACGGCATGTCCGTGATGATCGGCGGCTTCGGCGGGGCGGGCGCGCCGATCGAGCTGATTCACGCGCTGGTCGATCGCTACAAGGCGACCGGCTCGCCGGGGCGGCTGACCGTCATCAACAACAATGCCGGCAACGGCGCGGTCGGCATCGCGGCGATGATCTATGCCGGCATGGTGGCGAAGATGGTCTGCTCCTTTCCGCGCTCGTCCGATCCCAAGGCTTTCACCGACGCCTATCTGGCCGGTAAGATCGCGCTGGAACTCGTGCCGCAGGGCACGCTGGCCGAGCGCATCCGCGCCGGGGGCGCCGGCATCCCCGCCTTCTACACGCCCAGCAGCTTCGGCACGCAGGTCGCCGAGGGCAAGCCGGTGGCCGAGTTCGACGGGCGTTCCTACGTGCAGGAGCGGTGGCTGAAGGCCGACGTCGCGCTGATCAAGGCCGAACGCGCCGACGCCAAGGGCAACCTGACCTTCCGCAAGGCGGCGCGCAACTTCTCGCCGCTGATGGCCATGGCCGCCGCCACGACGATCGTCCAGGCGAGCCGGGTGGTCGAGCCGGGCGAGATCGATCCGGAGCATGTGGTGACGCCCGGCATCTTCGTCGACCGGGTGGTCGAGGTGCCGAACCCGGCCCAGGAAGAGGCGCTGCTGCGCGAAGGAGCGAAGTGATGGTTGCCAAGCTGACGAATGCGCAGATCGCCTGGCGCGCCGCGCAGGACCTGCCCGACGGGGCCTATGTCAATCTCGGTATCGGCTTCCCGGAGATGATCGCCACCTTCAAGCCCGAAGGCCGCGAGGTGACCTACCACACCGAGAACGGCATCCTCGATTTCGGCGAGGCGCCGCCGGCCGGCGAGGAGGACTGGGACCTCATCAATGCCGGCAAGAAGGCGGTGACGGCGAACCCTGGTGCATCCTTCTTCCACCACGCCGACAGCTTCGCCATGGTGCGCGGCGGCCATCTCGACGTCGCCGTGCTCGGCGCCTACGAAGTGGCGCAGACCGGCGACCTGGCGAACTGGAGCACGGGCCCCGGCTCGGTGCCGGCCGTCGGCGGCGCGATGGACCTCGTGCACGGGGCAAAGCAGGTCTGGGTGGTTACCGACCACGTCACCAAGAAGGGTGAGCCGAAGCTGCTCGAAAAGTGCCGCCTGCCGCTCACCGGCGTCGGTTGCGTGACGACCGTCTATACCAGCCTCGCCGTGATCGACATTGTCGACAGGCGTTTCGTGGTGCGCGAAAAGCTGCCGTCGATGAGCCTGGAGGATCTCCAGGCCGTGACGGGCGCGCCCCTTGCCGTCGGTGCGACCGTCGGTGACCTCATCGTTCCGGAGCTCTGACCATGCGTGAAGCCTACATCTGCGACTATGTCCGCACCCCGATCGGCCGCTTCGGCGGTTCGCTGTCATCCGTGCGCGCCGACGATCTCGGCGCGGTCCCGATCCGGGCGCTGATGGAGCGCAACGGAACCGTCGACTGGGAAGCGATCGACGACGTGGTTTATGGCTGCGCCAACCAGGCCGGCGAGGACAACCGCAACGTGGCGCGCATGGCGCTGCTGCTCGCCGGCCTGCCGACGGTCGTGCCCGGCTCCACCGTCAACCGCCTCTGCGGCTCGGGCATGGATGCGCTGACCATCGCCGCCCGCGCCATCAAGGCCGGCGAGGCCGAGATCATGATCGCCGGCGGCGTCGAGTCGATGAGCCGCGCGCCCTTCGTCATGCCGAAGGCCGACACCGCCTTCTCTCGCAATGCCGAGATCTACGACACCACGATCGGCTGGCGCTTCGTCAACCCCGTTATGAAGAAGCAATACGGCGTCGATTCCATGCCCGAGACCGGCGAGAACGTCGCGGCCGAGTTCAACGTGTCCCGCGCCGACCAGGACGCCTTCGCCGTGCGCAGCCAGGACAAGGCGGTCGCCGCGCAGCAGAACGGTCGACTCGCCAAGGAGATCGTCCCGGTGACGATCCCGCAGAAGAAGGGCGACCCGGTCGTCGTTTCGAAGGACGAGCATCCGCGCGCGGGCACAACGGTCGAAACGCTGGCCAAGCTCGGCACCCCCTTCCGCAAGGAGGGCGGCACGGTGACCGCCGGCAACGCGTCGGGCGTCAACGACGGTGCTGCGGCGCTGATCGTCGCCTCCGAGGCGGCCGTTAAGAAGTACGGGCTCACCCCGATCGCCCGCGTGCTCGGCGGTGCCGCCGCCGGCGTGCCGCCGCGCATCATGGGCATCGGCCCGGCCCCGGCGTCGAAGAAGCTCTGCGCCCGGCTCGGCCTCACGCCCTCCGACTTCGACGTCGTCGAGCTCAACGAAGCCTTCGCCTCCCAGGGCATCGCCGTGCTCCGCGACCTGGGCATCGCCGAGGATGCGGAGCACGTCAACCCGAACGGCGGCGCCATCGCGCTTGGCCATCCGCTCGGCATGTCTGGCGCGCGCATCGCGGGCACGGCTGCGCTGGAGTTGCGCGAGCGCGGCGCGAAGCTCGCGCTGGCGACGATGTGCATCGGCGTCGGCCAGGGCATCGCGGTGGCGCTGGAGCGGGTGTAGGAGTTCAGTCGACCAGCCAGTTCTCCACCTTCAGGCCGGGCACGTGATGAAATGCCCGGTCGCTGGTCGCCAGCGGAATGCCCATCGACAGGGCATGCGCGGCGATCAGCATGTCGAGGGCGCCCATCGTTCGCCCGTTCCGGCGCATCGCTGCCCGGACGGCCGCATAGACCGACGCGACGTCGCTCGTCCACGGCAGGATGACGAAGCGCGACAGCAACGCGCGCATCTGCGCCGCTTTGCGGGTGGCGGCGGGATTGTTGGCGAGCCCGTAGAGGACTTCGCCTTCGGTCACCACGGATATGCAGACCGAGCCCACGCGGTGCCGGCGCAGCCCGGCGTCGGCGCGTGCAGCCTTCTCGCCGATGAGCGCACCGACCATGTTGGTGTCGAGCATGCAGCTAGGCGTCGCCAAGGGTGTCGCGCTCCCCCTGGGTCTGATCGCGATCCTTGAGGAAGTCCGCCGGCATGTCCAGCTCGTCGCGGAGCCGGAAGAAGTCGTCCCAGGACGGCTCGCCTGCCGGCGAGACGGGTGACAGGATTACCTCGCCCGTCTGCGGATCGCGCCGGATGTTGACCTCCGTCCCTTCGAAACGGAATTCGGCGGGTAGGCGGACAGCCTGGCTGCCGCCGTTCCTGAAGAGCTTGGCGGTTTCGCCCATCGATGCCTCCCATCGTCTATACGATAGATATATACATGCTCCGTCACTCCGACAAGCTGCTCGACCTCGACGAACATCGCGTGCCCTTTTTCGGCTGAAACTCCAAACACCCCTTACAAATCGGTCACGGGCGATCCATATATCGTCCATGACCGATGTAAACATCGAGATTGATCGAGACGCGATCCTGAAGGCACTGGCGAGCCCGGTGCGGCGGGAGATGCTCGCCTGGCTGAAGGAGCCGGAGAAGCATTTTTCCGACGACATGCATCCGCTGGAAATGGGCATCTGTGCGGGCCAGTTCGAGCGCTGCGGCCTGTCGCAGTCGACGGTCTCCTCACATCTGGCGGCTCTCGTCGCCAGCGGCCTCGTCACGCAGCGGCGGGTCGGCCAGTGGGCCTTCTACCAGCGCAACGAGCCGGTGATTGCCGCCTTCCGCGCCGCGCTCGACGATCTCTGACCGTCGGTCGCCGTCCATCTTCCTCCCAAGCAAAGGACTTCTCCATGACCACGCTCTTCGATCCGACCACCGTCGGCGCCATTTCGGTCGCCAACCGCATCGCCATGGCGCCGCTGACCCGCAACCGCTCGCCGAACGCCGTGCCCGGGCCCTATGCCGTCGAGTACTACACCCAGCGCGCGGCTGCCGGCCTGCTGATCACCGAGGCGACCGCCATCTCGCACCAGGGGCAGGGCTATGCCGACGTGCCGGGCCTCTACGGTGCCGACCAGCTCGCCGCCTGGCGAAAGGTGACGGACGCCGTCCACGCGGCGGGCGGGAAGATCGTGACGCAGCTGTGGCATGTCGGCCGCATCTCGCATGACAGCCTCCAGCCCGGCGGCGGCAAGCCGGTCGCGCCTTCGGCGATCCGCGCGAAGTCGAAGACCTATCTGGTGAACGCCGACGGCACGGGCTCGTTCGCCGACACGTCGGAGCCCCGGGCGCTGGGGCTCGACGAGCTTCCCGGGATCGTCGAGGATTTTCGTCGCGCCACGAAGGCCGCGGTGGGCGAGGCCGGTTTCGACGGCGTCGAAATCCATGCGGCGAATGGTTACCTGATCGACCAGTTCCTGCGCTCCGGCAGCAACCAGCGCACCGACGCCTATGGCGGCTCGATCGAGAACCGCGCGCGCTTCCTGTTCCAGGTGGTCGACGCGGTGGTCGAGGCGGCGGGCGCCGACCGCGTCGGCATCCGCCTGTCGCCCGTCACGCCGGCCAACGACGCGTCCGACCCCGACCCGCAGCCGCTGTTCGAGCATGTCGTGAAGGGTCTCGCGAGCCGCGGTCTCGCCTATGTCCACGTGATCGAGGGCGCCACCGGCGGCGCGCGCGATTTCGTCCAGGGTGAGGCGGCGTTCGACTGGGACGCGTTCAAGGCCGCCTATCGCGACGCCGGCGGCACCGGCGCCTGGATCGTCAACAACGGCTACACCAGGGCGCTCGCGCAGGAGGCCGTGGCCAGCGGGCGCGCCGACCTCGTCGCCTTCGGCCGACCCTTCATCGCCAATCCGGACCTCGTCGACCGCCTGCGCCGCGACCTGCCGCTCGCAGAGCCGGAGCGGGCGACGATGTATGGCGGCGGCGCAAAGGGCTACGTCGATTATCCGGCGTGGAGCGACCAGGCGGCCTGACGGCCGGCACCGGGCAGCGGCGGCGCCTCAGGGCACCGTCCAGTCCTCGACGGTCAGCCCGGGCACGTGGCGGAAGGCGACATCGCTGGTGACGAGCGTGGCGCCCGCCTCCAGCGCGTGCGCGGCGATGAGGAGGTCGAGGGGCTGGAGGGAGATGCCGCTGCGGCGCATATCGGCACGCAGCTTGCCGTAGAGATCGCCAGTCGCTTCGGTCCACGGCAGGACCATGATCTCCCGAAGGAAATCTCCCATGCTCCTCGCAAGCCTGCGAGCCTCCGCTTTCCACTCGAGGCCGTAGACGATCTCACCGTAGGTGATCGACGATATTGCGATCGCATCTACGCCGATCTGATCCATCCGGCGGTCGAGGGCCGAGGAGCGGCGATGGACGGCCATGCTCACCGCATTGGTATCCAGCAGGTAGAGCATCATGCCAGCGGGTCATCCCGCTCATGAACACCCTGATCCCGGTCCTCCAGGAAGCCTTCGAGTTCCCAATCGGGAATCTCGGCGCGAGACCTGAAGAAGGCGTCGAACGAGCCCGTCCGCTCCATCCGTTTCGGCGCCAGGATCACCTCGCCTGGATTGGGTCCGGGGCGGAACTCCACCTCCGTGCCCTCGAAGCGGAACCGGTCGGGGATGCGCACGGCCTGGCTCTCGCCGTCCTTGAACAGCTTTCCGATCTCGCCCATCGCAATCACCTCGCAGCCGCGTCCGGTGCGACCATAGCATTTCGCCGCCGATCCGGCCAATGCGCTCAGCCGCGGCGCATCCGCACCGGCGGCTTGCCGAAGGCCTTCGCGAAGGCGCGGCTGAAGGCGCTCGCGGAGGAAAAGCCGGTGCGGGCGGCGACGTCGGCCATCGGCTCGGCCGTGTCGAGCACGAGGCGGCGGGCGGCGTTGAGGCGCAGGCGCAGGTAGTAGGCGCCGGGCGTCTCGCCGATCGCGGCGGCAAAGATCTTTTCCAGCGTCCGTGCCGTGACGCCGGCGCGCCGCGCGATCGCCGAGACGGGCAACGGCCGGTCGACATGGCTCTCCATCAGCCGGATCGCCTGGGCCAGCCGCGGGTCGTAGCCGTCGAGGCGGCCCAGCGAGACGAGCGGCTGGGCGTCGGTGGCGGCGCGCGCCTGGTCGTAGATGAACACCGAGGCGACATCGAGCGCCACCGCCATGCCGAGGCGCGCGCGCACCAGATGCAGCATGATATCGAAGGTCGGCGAGGCGCCGCCGGTGGTGAAGACCGGGCCGTCGATGACATAGCGGTCAGGCCGCACGTCGATGCCGGGGAAGGCGGCCGAAAAGTCTTCGAGGTCCTCCCAGTGGGTGGTGGCGGCGCGGCCGTCGAGCAGGCCGGCGCGGGCGACGAGCCAGCCGCCCGCCTCGACGCCGCCGACGGCGCGCGCCGACCGCGCCGCCCGGCGGAAGGCGGCGAGCAGAGTGCCCGATGCGCCGGCGCGGGTGCCGAAACCGCCGATGGCGACGAGAGCGTCGCATCGCGCTGCGGGATCGAGCGCGCCAGCGACCGCGATCGGCAGCCCGGCCGTCGTCATGGCCGGCCCGCCGTCGGCGGAAACGATCGTCCAGTCGAACAGAGTCTCGCCCGCCACGCGGTTGGCGGCGCGAAGCGGATCGATCGCGGAGGCAACGCACATGAGCGAGGCGCCGGACAGGACGAGGAAGGTCAGCCGCAGTGGCGTGGCTTCTGGTTTGAAGATGGAGCGGCCTTCGCTTTTTGACATTTGGGATTCGTAGAAGGTGAAGCGCATGGAAGCAAGGCGGGGGAAGCTGCAGCGATAGTCGATCGAAGCGCTTGCCCCCTCTCCGTCTCGGGCTTCGCCCGAGCCACATCTCCCCCACTTCGTGAGGGAGAGGACGAGCAGCCGGGCTGCCGGCTGCCGATCCTCTCCCGGCAGTAGCGGGAGAGTTGGCTGCCGGAGGCAGACGGAGCGGGGTCTTCGGCGCCATCCGGAGGGAACTTTTCGATGCCGCTTTCCATGAACCGCGAGGTCTTCATCACCTGCGCCGTCACCGGCTCGGGCGGCACGCAGGACCGCAGCCCGCATGTGCCGCGCTCGCCGAAGCAGATCGCCGAGAGCGCGATCGCGGCGGCGAAGGCCGGTGCTGCCATCGTGCACTGCCATGTGCGTGATCCCGAGACCGGCAAGCCGCGCCGCGACGTTTCGCTCTACCGCGAGGTGACCGAGCGCATCCGCGACGCCGAGGTGGACGTGGTGCTGAACCTGACCGCCGGCATGGGCGGCGACATGGTGTTCGGCGACGTGGAGAACCCTCTGCCACTGAAGGCGCAGGGCACCGACATGGGCGGCGCGTCGGACCGTGTCGAGCACGTGCGTCAGTGCCTGCCGGAGATCTGCACGCTCGACTGCGGCACGATGAACTTCGCCGAGGCCGACTATGTGATGACCAACACGCCCGGCATGCTGCGTGCCATGGGCGGCATGATGACGGCCATGGGCGTGAAGCCGGAGATCGAGGCCTTCGACACCGGGCACCTGTGGTTCGCCAAACAACTCGTGGAAGAAGGCACACTGGCGCCCCAGGCGCTGGTGCAGCTGTGCATGGGCGTGCCGTGGGGCGCGCCGGACGACCTGAACACCTTCATGGCCATGGTCAACAATGTACCCACGGACTGGACCTGGTCGGCCTTTTCCCTCGGGCGCCACCAGATGGCCTATGTGGCCGCCGCGGTGCTCGCCGGCGGCAACGTGCGTGTCGGGCTCGAGGACAATCTCTGGCTCGACAAGGGCGTGCTCGCCACCAATGCGCAGCTGGTGGAGCGCGCGGTGACGATCATCGAAAACATGGGCGCGCGGGTGATCGGGCCGGACGAGGTGAGAAAGAAGCTGGGGCTGACCAAACGGGCGCCGCTGGCGGCATAGGGGGCAGTCATGACCATCAGTAAAGCAGCGTGCATCGGCGGGGGCGTCATCGGCGGCGGCTGGATCGCGCGCCTCGCCTTGAACGGCCACGACGTGGCGGTGTTCGATCCGCACCCGGAAGCCAAGCGCAAGGTCGACGAGGTGATGGCGAATGCCCGTCGCGCCTACACGCGCATGGCGGTGAAGGGCCTGCCCAAGGAAGGCAAGGTGACCTTCGCCGGCTCGATCGCGGAGGCGGTGACGGGTGCCGACTTCATCCAGGAGAGCGTGCCGGAGCGGCTCGACCTCAAGCTGAAGACCATCGCCGAGATCGAGGCGGCCGCACCCGCCGACGCGCTGATCGGTTCGTCGACGTCGGGCTTCAAGGCGACCGACATGGCGAAGGACATGGCGCATCCCGAGCGCTTCCTCGTCGCGCATCCGTTCAACCCGGTCTACCTGCTGCCGATCAACGAGATCGTGCCGGGCGCGAAGACGGGGAAGGACTTCGTCGAGCGCGCGCGGGAGGTCTACACCTCGATCGGCATGAAATGCGTCGTCATCAACAAGGAGATCGACGCCTTCGTCGGCAACCGCCTGCTGGAAGCGGCATGGCGCGAGGCGCTGTGGCTGATCAAGGACGGCATCTGCACGGTCGAGGAACTCGACGACATCATGCGCTACGGCTTCGGCCTGCGCTGGGCGCAGATGGGCATGTTCCAGACCTACCGCATCGCCGGCGGCGAGGCCGGCATGCGCCACTTCATGGCCCAGTTCGGCCCCGCGCTCGCCTGGCCCTGGACCAAGCTGATGGACGTGCCGGAGTTCAACGACGACCTGGTCGACATGGTCGCGAGCCAGTCGGACGCGCAATCGGGCCAGTGGTCGATCCGCGAGCTCGAGCGCATCCGCGACGAGAACCTGATCGGCATCATGGAAGCGCTGGCCAGGGCCGAGAAGGGCAAGGGCTGGGGCGCGGGCGAACTGCACAACGCCTATGTGAAGCGGCTGGGGAAGGCGGCGAGCGCCAAGGTGTCGAAGGCGGCCGAGAAGGCGAAGGCGGAGAAACCGAAGAAGGCGGGCGGGGCCAAGGCGAAGAAGAAATGATCCGCGCGCGGGCCACCCCCACCCATTACCCCTCCCCTCAAGGGGGAGGGGGTCGCCGCCGTCGCACCAGTTTCTCGATCGATGGCGCTGCCAAGGGCGCTCGCCTGTCAGAATCCCCCTCCCCCTTGAGGGGAGGGGTGAGGAGTGGGGGTATCCCCGCGTTGACCTTGGAGGAACTCCCATGCATTTCGGCCTGACGGACGAACAGAAACTGGTCGTCGAAACCACCCGCGCCTTCGTGGAGAACGAGCTCTACCCGCACGAGCGCGAGGTGGAGCGCACGGGGCGGCTGGAGATGGACCTGATCCGGGAGCTGCAGCGGAAGGCGATGGCGGCGGGGCTCTATGCCGCCAACATGCCCGAGGAAGTGGGCGGTGCGGGGCTCGATACGCCGACCTGGCTGCTCTACGAGAAGGAACTCGGCCGGGCGAACTACGCGCTGCACTGGACCTGCGTGGCGCGGCCGTCGAACATCCTGCTCGCCGGCACGCCCGAGCAGAAGGAGAGATATCTCTATCCCTGCATCCGCGGCGAGACCTGGGACTGCCTGGCGATGACCGAGCCGGGCGCCGGCTCGGATCTGCGCGGCATGAAGGCCACTGCCGTGCAGGACGGGACCGACTGGGTGCTCAACGGCACCAAGCATTTCATCTCCCATGCCGACATCGCCGGCTTCGCGATCGTTTTCATGGCGTCCGGTGAAGAGGAGACGCCCAAGTTCCCCGGGGGCGGCAGGCGAAAGAAGATCACCGCCTTCTTCGTCGACAAGGGCACGAAGGGCTTCGCCGTCCGCGACGGCTACCGCAACGTCTCGCATCGCGGCTACACCAATGCAGTGCTGGAGTTCGACGACTGCCGGCTGCCCAAGGAACAGGTTCTGGGCGAGGTGCATCGCGGCTTCGAGGTGGCCAATTCCTGGCTCGGCGCGACGCGCCTGCAGGTGGCCGCGACCTGTCTCGGCCGGGCCGAGCGGGCGCTGAAGCACGCGATCGACTATGCCGCGAGCCGCGAGCAGTTCGGCCAGCAGATCGGCAAGTTCCAGGGCGTCTCGTTCAAGCTCGCCGACATGGCGACGGAGCTGAAGGCCGCCAACCTGCTGACCTTCGAGGCCGGGTGGAAATACGATGCCGGCACGGTGACCGACGAGGACATGGCGATGGCCAAGCTGAAGGCCACCGAAATGCTCGCCTTCGTGGCTGACGAGGCAATCCAGATCCATGGCGGCATGGGGCTGATGGACGACCTGCCGCTGGAGCGCATCTGGCGCGACGCGCGCGTCGAGCGGATCTGGGAAGGGACCTCCGAGATCCAGCGGCATATCATCAGCCGCGCGCTGCTCAGGGCGGTGGGGGGATGAGCGGACGGTTTGCGAAGCCAATCCATCGTGCCGGTGGCACGATGGAAGGCCGCGAATGCCGGGGAGTTGCGAAGCAGCGGGTCCCCGGCCAGGCTGCGGCGTCCTACGATACCCCCCTCTGCCCTGCCGGGCATCTCCCCCTCAAGGGGGGAGATTGCTTGTCGTCAACGCCTCGCTCACTCGCCGGAGTCGAAAAATCGATGCCGACGGCGAAGCTGCCGATCTCCCCCCTTGAGGGGGAGATGCCCGGCAGGGCAGAGGGGGGTGCGAAGGGGCACGCAGTTGCCGGGAGGTATCGCAGCCCATGAGCCGCATCCGCGAGGCCGACCTCTACCTTCCCGTCAAGCGCCTGCTCGAAGGGCAGGGCTACACGGTCAAGGGCGAGGTGGGCGCGGCCGATGTGGTGGCGCTGCGGGCAGGCGAGGAGGAGCCGGTGATCGTCGAGCTCAAGGCCGGCTTCTCGCTGTCGCTCTTCCACCAGGCGATCGAGAGGCAGGCGCTGACGGATGCGGTCTACGTGGCGGTTCCGCGCGGTTCGGGCCGGGCCTCTCAGAAGGCGCTGGCGGAAAACCGCAGGCTCTGCCGGCGGCTCGGGCTCGGGCTGATCACGGTGAAACTCGCCGACGGTTTCGTCGAGGTGCATTGCGATCCGGAGCCCTACAGGCCGCGGCAGTCGAAACCGCGCAAGGCGCGGCTGCTGAAGGAATTCGCAAAGCTTGTGGGCGACCCCAACACCGGCGGCACGACGCGGCGCAACCTCGTCACGGCCTACCGCCAGGAGGCGCTGCTCTGCCTGAGGCTCCTGTCCGCGCAGGGGCCGACCAAGGCGTCCGCCGTGGCGAAGGGAACAGGCGTGCCGCATGCGCGCCGGCTGATGGCCGACAATCACTACGGCTGGTTCGAGCGCGGGGCCGGCACCGGCGTCTACGCGCTGAGCCCGAAGGGCAAGGCTGCGATCGTCGACTACGCCGCCGAGATCGACCGCATCGCCGCCGCCCGCCCTGTCCTCGATGCCCAGCAACCCGGCGCCATCCCATGACCCACAAATCCCGCGACCTGTCCCGCCTCCTGCGCCCGAAGAGCATCGCCGTGATCGGCGGCGGCTTCTTCGCGCCGAACGTCGTGAAGCAGTCGCTGAAGATGGAGTTCGGCGGCTCCATCTGGCCGGTGCATCCGAGCCGCGACGAAGTGGCGGGCGTGCGGGCCTTCCGCTCCCTGGCCGACCTGCCTTCGGCGCCGGATGCGACCTTCATCGGCGTCAACCGCAACCTGACCGTCGAGGTGGTGCGCGAACTCCGCGCCATGGGCGCGGGCGGGGCCATCTGCTTCGCGGCCGGTTTCAAGGAGACCAGCGCCTATGACGCCGAAGGGGAAGGACTGCAGGCGGCGCTGATCGAGGCGGCGGGCGACATGCCGGTGATCGGGCCGAACTGCTACGGCCTGATCAACTATGCCGATGGCGCGCTGCTATGGCCCGACCAGCATGGCGGGCGGCGAATGGCCGAGGGCGAGCGGGGTGCCGCGATCATCACGCAGTCCTCTAACATCGCCTGCAACCTCACCATGCAGACCCGCGGACTGCCGCTCGCCTTCCTGATGACCGCCGGCAATCAGGCGCAGACGGGCCTGTCGGAAATGGCGCTGGGCCTGATCGAGGACGAGCGCGTGAAAAGCCTGGGCGTGCACATCGAGGGCTTCGACAGCGTTGCCGGCTTTGAGCGGCTGGCGGCACGGGCGCGGGAACTCGGCAAGCCGATCGTGGCGATGAAGGTCGGGCGCTCCGAGCAGGCGCGGGCGGCGACCGTGTCGCACACCGCCTCGCTGGCGGGATCGGACGCCGCGTCGGATGCCTTTCTCCGGCGGCTCGGCATTCCGCGGGTGGACACGATCCCGTCCTTCCTGGAGACGCTGAAGCTCTTCCACGCCGTCGGCCCGCTGCCGGGCGGCCGGCTGTCGTCGATGAGCTGTTCGGGCGGCGAAGCCTCGGTGATGGCCGACACAGCGGTCGGCCGCGGGGTGCATTTCCCGGCGCTGGAAGCGGAGCACAAGGCGCGGGTCGAAACCACGCTCGGGCCGCTGGTCGCGGTCGCCAACCCGCTCGACTACAACACCTACATCTGGGCCAAGGAGGAGGCACTGACCGCCGCCTTCTCGGCCATGGTCTCGGGCGGCTTCGATCTCAATCTGCTGGTGCTCGACTTCCCGCGTACCGACCGCTGTTCGGACGCCGACTGGTGGCCGACGGTCAATGCGTTCGAGACGGCCCTGAAGGCGAGCGGCGCCAAAGGCGCGATCGTCGCGTCGATGGGCGAGAACCTGCCGGAGGGGCATGCGGAGGCGCTGCTGCTGCGCGGCATCGTGCCGATCAGCGGCATCGCGGAGGCCTTCGATGCGGCGGAAGCGGCGGTGATGGTGGGGGAGGCGTGGAGGCGCGAGATGGGGTTGCCTGTGGCTGAGCCAACGGGCTTGCCTGCAGCCTTTGCGCGAGGCACCCCCCTCTGGCCTGCCGGTCATCTCCCCCTCAAGGGGGGAGATCGACTGCCGCCGTCGCCGCGCGCGATCGCAGACGGTGGAGGACCGGCTCCGACCTCGCAGCTGCCGATCTCCCCCCTCGAGGGGGAGATGACCGGCAGGCCAGAGGGGGGTGCCTCGCGCCGACCTTTCGAAAACACTGACGAGGCCGATGCCAAGGCCTGGCTCGCCGCGGCCGGTCTCTCCGTTCCCGCCGGCCGCCGCGCCGCGACGCCCGACGAGGCCGTCGCAGTGGCCGAGGCGCTCGGGTTCCCCGTGGCTGTGAAGGCGCTGGGGGTCGCCCACAAGTCGGAGGCCGGAGCGGTGAAGCTCAACCTTCGCGATGCGGATGCGGTGCGCGCGGCGGCGGAGGCGATCGCTGGCCTCGGCACCGGCCTCTATGTCGAGCGCATGGTCGCCGGCGGCGTCGCGGAGCTGATCGTCGGTGTGACGCGCGATCCGCTGTTCGGGCCGGTGATGACGGTGGGTTCGGGCGGCGTGATGGTGGAACTGCTCAAGGATTCCGCCACGCTGCTCCTGCCCGCATCGCGCGAGGACATCGAGGTCGCTCTGCGCTCGCTCAGGCTGTTCCCGCTGCTCGACGGGTTTCGCGGGCGGCCGAAGGGCGATCTCGAGGCGGCCATCGACGCGATCGGAAGGATCGCCGATTTCGCGCTGGTGACCGACGTGACCGAGATGGACATCAACCCGCTGATCGTGTGTGCGGCAGGGCAAGGCGCCTGGGTGGCGGATGCGCTGATGGTGGTGGGGGTGATAAAGTGATCAGCATCGGCGCTCCGCCGCGCCCCCCTCTGCCCTGCCGGGCATCTCCCCCACGAGGGGGGAGATCGGCTGTCGCCTCCGCTTCGCCTGGTCGAGAAAAGTTCGACGAAGGCACCGCCGTCGAAGCCGCTGATCTTCCCCCTCGTGGGGAAGATGCCCGGCAGGGCAGTGGGGGGCGCCGTCGAGCTCGGACATTTGCGGCGGAGCCCTTCAGGAGGATACCATGACCGACGTCATTACCACCCGCACAGAAGGCGCGATCCTGGAGATCACGCTCGACCGGCCGAAGGCCAACGCCATCGACCTCGCCACGTCGCGGCTGATGGGCGAGACCTTCAAGGCGTTCCGGGACGATCCGGCGCTTCGGGTGGCGATCGTGAAGACGGCGGGCGACAAGTTCTTCTCGGCCGGCTGGGACCTGAAGGCCGCCGCCTCGGGCGATGCCGTGGATGGCGACTACGGCGTCGGCGGCTTCGCGGGCCTGCAGGAACTGATCGACATGAACAAGCCGGTGATCGCCTGCGTCAACGGCGTGGCGGTCGGCGGCGGCTTCGAACTGGCGCTGTCCTGCGACCTGATCTACGCCTCCGAGCACTCCTCCTTCGCGCTGCCGGAGATCCGCGCCGGCACGCTGGCGGACGCCGCGACCATCAAGCTGCCGAAGCGCATGCCTTATCACGTCGCGATGGACCTGCTGCTGACCGGCCGCTGGATGGACGTCGCCGAGGCGCATCGCTGGGGGCTGGTCAACGAGGTGCTGCCGGCCGACCGGCTGGAGGCGCGCGTCTGGGAGGTGGCCCGGCTGCTCGCCGGCGGCCCGCCGCTGGTCTTCGCGGCCATCAAGGAAGTGGCCCGCGAGGCCGAGGCCATGGGCTTCCAGGAGGCGATGAACTGGATCACCAAGCGCAAGTTCCGCACCGTCGACGCCCTCTACGCCTCCGACGACAACATGGAGGGCTTCCGGGCCTTCGCGGAGAAGCGGGATCCGGTCTGGAAGGGGAAGTAGCCGATGACCGACTACGCAACGCTCATCGACGCCGAGACCTGGGCCTTCATCGAGCGGACGAATTCCTTCTATCCACCCGACACGATCGACCAGACGATCGACGGGCAGCGGGCGATCTACGATCGGATGTGCCGGGCATTCCACGCTGGCCATCCCGACGGGATCACGGTCGAGACGACGGCGATCGAAACGGCGACGCATCGCATCCCGATCCGCGTCTACACGCCGACGGAGATCGTGCCGGCCGCGCTCGTGCTCTATTTCCACGGCGGGGGTTTCGTCGTCGGCGGGCTGGAGAGCCATGACGACGTCTGTGCGGAACTGGCGAAGGTTGCCGGCTGCACCGTCGTCTCCGTCGACTACCGGCTGTGCCCCGAACATGTGCACCCGGCCGCCTTCGACGACGCGATGACGGCGTTCCGCTGGGCGGCGGACACGCAGGCCCTGCCGATCGTGCTCGCCGGCGATTCGGCGGGGGGCAACCTCGCCGCCGCGGTGGCGCACCACACGCGGCGCGATGCGCGGGCAGCGGTCGGCCAGGTGCTGATCTATCCGGGGCTCGGCGGCGACCAGTCGGCGGGCTCCTACGTGACCCATGCCGAGGCGCCGATGCTGTCCGTGCGCGACATCGACTTCTACCGCGACATCCGCGCGGGTGGGGCCGACATCGCCGGCGACGCCAGCTTCGCGCCGCTGTTCGACACGGATTTCTCCGGCCTGCCGCCGACGGTGGTGGTGACGGCAGAGTGCGACCCGCTGTCGTCGGATGGCGCGGCCTACCGCGACCGCATCCTTGCGGCGGGCGGCAAGGCCGTCTCGTTCGAGGAGGCCGGACTGGTGCACGGTTATCTGCGGGCGCGGCATTCGGTCGGGCGAGCGCGGGCGAGCTTCGGACGCATCGTCGCGGCGACGGTGGCGCTGGCGAGGGGGGAATGGCCGTACTGACGGCCGCCGAACAGGGAGGACGTCTCGCTGCCCGCAGATTGACGCATTCGCGGGGCAACGGCAGGGTCTGGCCCACCGTCGGCACCTCCGGCGATTCACCTTCGACAGGACTCCCATGGTCTCCATGCTTCGCAGTGCAGCCCTCATCGCCTGCCTCGCGCTTCCGGTAGGGTGCAGCGTGATGTCGCTCGCCCCGTCCATCGACACGTCGACCGTCGGCGCGTCGGCAAGCGCGCAGGAGGTCTACGGCTACGTACGCAGCTCGGCCGGGCTCGCCGCGGCACGGCCCGATCCGGCGCTGGAAAAGGCGGCGATGCAGCAGGCCCGCTACATGGCCGAGGCGGGGCGGATGGTGCACACGACCGGCCGCGGCCGCGACTTCTCGACCCGCATGCGCCAGAACGGCGTCGAGGGACCGGCGGCGGAGAACATCGCGCACGGCCGCATGGAGGTCGCCAAGGTGTTCCAGATGTGGGTCGACAGCCCGCCGCACCGCCGCAACATGCTCGACCCGCGCTTTTCGCGCTACGGCCTCGCCTCGGCTGCCGACGCGGAAGGCCGGCGTTACTGGGCGCTGGTGATGGGCAAGTAGCCGCCCCTCACGTGAGGAACGGCCTGGCCGTCATCGTCTCAGGCACCGGTACGCCGAGGCGGGTGAGGATAGTGGGCGCGAGCTGGAGCTGGTCGAGCAGGGTATCGTCGGCCGGACCCTGTCCTTCGCCGAAATAATAGAGCGCGAAATCCTGCTGCAGGTCTTCCCGCCCGCCATGATGGCCGCGGTCGGTCTGGCCGTGGTCGGCGGTCACCATCACTTCGTAGCCGGCGGCGCGCCATTTCGGCAGGAAGGCGGCCAGCATGCCGTCGGCCACCGCGCAGGCGTGGTCCATCGGCGTGTTGTCGTGGCCGAAGCGGTGGCCCATCGAGTCCAGCGTGCAGGTGTGCAGGATGCCGTAGTCGATGCCGTGGCGCCTGCACAGCATGGTCAGGGTGGCGAAGAGATCGACGTCCGACGGCGTCATCTGGTTGTCGTGACCGTAGCCGGTCATGGTGTGGAAGCGGCCGTGGGTGATCGGGCCGGCCGGTTCGTCGTATTCCATGTCCTCGACGAGATCGAAGGGATGGGAGCGGAAGAACTCGGACCAGTAGGAATGGGTCACCGCGCCCGTCTTGCCCCCAGCCTTCGTCACTTCGGAAAAGATGTCGGGCTGCGAGACGCGGAAGCGCACTTCGTTCGACAGGATACCGTGCACCTGCGGCGGCACGCCGGTGTGGATGGAGGCATAGCAGCAGGCCGAGGTCGACGGCAGCACGGAACGCATCTTCCAGACCCGAGCCTCGCCCGACTGCACCCAGCCTTCGAGATTTCCGAACAGCCGGCGCCAGTTGCGCCACGGAACGCCGTCGAGGATGATGAGGAGGAGTTTGGAGGAGAAGGGCATTCGTCAAGGCTTTCGAAGCTGGGAGGCAACATCCATCCGCTGATGCAAGATGCGGATCACCTGGATGACGCCGCCGGCGGTTCCTGTATAGAAGATAAAATGCGAGCCGACCGACTGCATCAAGTAGCCGGTCCTGAACCGGTCGCCGCGAGCGCCAGACAGGTGTCGCGGATCATCGCGGTGTATCGCTTGGCTTGCTCTTCCGACCAAATCTGTTCCGTGTAGTCCCAGATGCCGTCGAGGTCCGCCTGAGCCGCCCTGCTCACAGCGTACCCGTTCGTGCCGAGCGTCCGGCCTTCTTCCGGGCGATGAACTCGTCGAAGTCGAAGGGCTCCGGACGTCCGCTGTTCTCGCCTTCGATCAAGGCGGCACGGACGTATGCGCCGTAGTCCTGCGCGGCCTTCAACAGCCTCAATCCAGCCGCTACGACGTCACTGGCCGACGCGAAGTTTCCTCCATCGACCTGCTGTTCGATGAACGCGGCGGAATGATCGTCCCGTGACAGCGTCGTATGCTCGTTCATGCTGCGTAATCTACCAAAGTTCGGCTGATCCGCCAGATCCGGTGTTCATCAGTTCCCCGCCGCTTCCATCCGCCGGCCCTTGATCGCCTTCTCCAGCCAGCCGACCTCCATTTCGGGAACCGAGGAGAGCAGGAGGTCGGTATAGTCGTCGAAGGGCGGGGTCAGCACCTGGCTCTTCGAGCCGTAACGCACCACAGCGCCGCGATACATGACGGCGATGGAATCGGCGATGGCGCGGACGGTGGCGATGTCGTGGGTGATGAAGAGATAGGCGACGCTCTCGACCGCCTGGAGGTTGAGGAGCAGCTTCAGGATGCCGTTCGCCACCAGCGGATCGAGCGCGGAGGTGACCTCGTCGCAGATGATCAGCTTCGGCTTGGCGGCGAGCGCACGCGCGATGCAGACGCGCTGCTTCTGGCCGCCGGAGAGTTCGGCCGGATAGCGATCGAGGAAACCCTTGCCCATCTCGATCTCTTCGAGAAGCTCGGCGACGCGGCGGTCGCGCTCGGCGCCGCGCATGCCGAAGTAGAATTCGAGCGGCCGGCCGATGATGGTGCCCACCGTCTGGCGCGGGTTCATGGCGACATCCGCCATCTGGTAGATCATCTGCAGTTCGCGCAGATCGTCCTTCGACCGGTTGGCGAGCTTCGCCGGCAAGGTGCGCCCGGCGAAGGTGATGGAGCCTTCGCGCGGCGGCAGCAGGCCGGTGATGGCGCGTGCCAGGGTCGACTTGCCGGAGCCGGACTCGCCGACGACGGCGAGCGTCTGGCCGGGATGGATGTCGACCGAGACGTTCTTCAGGACATCGACGAGACCGCCGCCATAGGCGGCGGTGACGGTCTTCACCGACAGGAGCGGCTTTTCGCCCGGCGTCTTCTCCTGGTGCTCGATGCGGTGCACGGAGACGAGCTGGTTGGTGTATTCCTGCCTCGGTTCCCGGATGATCTGCTGCGTCCCGCCCCATTCGACGAGCTTGCCGTGGCGCAGGACCATGATCTCGTCGGACACCTGGGCGACCACCGCGAGATCGTGGGTGATGTAGAGCGCGGCGACGCCGGTGTCGCGGATGGCGTCCTTGATGGCGGCGAGCACGTCGATCTGGGTGGTCACGTCGAGCGCCGTGGTGGGCTCGTCGAAGACGATCAGGTCGGGCTCCGAGCAGAGGGCCATCGCGGTCATGACGCGCTGCAGCTGGCCGCCGGAAACCTGGTGCGGATAGCGGCGGCCGATCGTCTCGGGATTGGGCAGCGAGAGCTTCCTGAACAGCGCGACGGCACGCTTCTCGGCCTCGGCGCGGTTTGCCACGCCGTGCAGCATGGCGGCTTCCACCACCTGGTCCATCAGCTTGTGCGCGGGATTGAAGGCCGCCGCCGCCGACTGCGCGACGTAGCAGACCTCCTTGCCGCGCAGCTTGCGGAGCCCGCCGATCCCGCCCTTCAGGATGTCACGGCCGTTGAGGAGCACCTCGCCGCCGGTGATGCGCACCCCGCCGCGGCCGTAGCCCATCGCCGAGAGGCCGATGGTGGACTTGCCGGCGCCGGATTCCCCGATCAGGCCGAGCACCTTGCCGCGTTCGAGCGTCAGCGAGACGCCATCGACGATGACGATGTTCCGCGGCGCCTCGCCGGGTGGATAGACCGTCGCCTCGATCCTGAGGTCGCGGATCTCGAGCAGCTTGCCTGCGGGCTTCGCCGGTGCGGACGCCTTAGCCATTGCCGCGGCCCCCCTTCAGGCTGGTGGTGCGATTGAGGATCCAGTCGGCGACGAGGTTGACGGAGATGGCGAGCACGGCGATCGCCGCGGCCGGAATGAGCGCCGCCGGGATGCCGAAGACGATGCCTTCCTTGTTCTCGCGCACCATGCCGCCCCAGTCGGCCTCCGGCGGCTGGACGCCGAGGCCGAGGAATGACAGCGCCGACAGGAACAGGACGGCGAAGATGAATCGCAGGCCGAGTTCGGAGACGAGCGGCGACAGCGCGTTCGGCAGGATTTCCCGGAAGATGATCCAGCCCCGGCCCTCGCCGCGCAGCTTGGCCGCCTCGACGAAGTCCATGACGTTGATGTCGACCGCGACGGCGCGCGACAGGCGATAGACGCGGGTGGAATCGAGGATGCCCATCACAAGGATCAGTGTCAGCACCGTCGAAGGCAGAACCGACAGGACGACGAGCCCGAAGATGAGCGTGGGGATCGACATCAGGAGATCGACGAGTCGCGACAGGATCATGTCGAACCAGCCGCCGACCACCGCTGCCGTGAAGCCGAGGATGGCGCCCAGCGAGAAGGACAGGGCGGTGGCGAGGCCGGCGATGAGCATCGTCGTCTGCGCCCCGAACAGCATGCGGGAGAGCAGGTCGCGGCCGAGATTGTCGGTTCCGAGCCAGTGTTCGGCACTCATCGGCTCCCAGACGTCGCCCACGATCTCGCTCAGCCCATAGGGTGCGATGGCCTGGGCGAAGACGGCGGAAAAGACCAGAATGGCCGTCAGGAACAGGCCGACGGCCGCTCCGGGTGTGATGGTCTTGAAGTCAGGCATCGTCGTGTCTCACTTCGGATGCCTCAGGCGCGGATTGGCAATGATGGCGGCGATGTCGGCGATGATGTTGAGGCCGATGTAGACGGCCGCGAAGATGAGGCCGACCGCCTGCACGACCGGCACGTCGCGCTTCGACACGTGGTCGACGAGATACTGGCCCATGCCCGGATAGACGAAGATCACCTCGACCACGACGACGCCGACGATGAGGAAGGCGAGGTTGAGCATGATGACGTTGACGATGGGGGCGATGGCGTTCGGGAAGGCGTGCTTGCGGATGATGTCGAAGCTCGACAGGCCCTTCAGCTCGGCGGTTTCGATATAGGCCGACTGCATGACGTTGAGGATCGCCGCCCGCGTCATGCGCATCATGTGGGCGAGAACGACGAGGACCAGCACGGTGGCCGGCAGAACGATGGCGTTGAGCTTGTCGGCCAGCGGCATGCCGCCATAGACGGTCGAGATCGACGGGAACCACTGCATCTTCACGGCGACGAAGAAGATCAGCAGGTAGCCGATGAAGAATTCGGGCAGCGACGTCGAGGCGAGCGCGAAGCCCGAGATCGCCTTGTCGATGGGACCGTTGCGATAGCGCACCGCAAGAAGTCCGAGCATGACCGCGAGCGGGACCGAGACGATGGCGGCCCAGAAGGCGAGGAACAGGGTGTTCCACAGGCGCGGCATGAGGGTGGACACGATCGGCTGTCGCGTCGTCAGCGCAGTGCCGAGGTCGCCCGTGAGAACGCCGCCGAGCCACGAGAAGTAACGAACGATCGCGGGATCGTTGAGGCCGAGTTCCTTGCGCAGATTGGCGAGCGCTTCGGGCGTGGCGGTCTGTCCGAGAATGGACTGCGCGACGTCGCCCGGAAGGATCTGCGTGCCCGCGAAGATCAGCACCGACACGGCGAAGAGGAGGAGAACGCCCAGCGCGATGCGCTGGGCGATCAGGGTCAGGATGGGCGACACGGCTCCGTGGTCCGTATCACGCCTTCACCCAGCAGCGGGCGAGCGCGTAGCCGTCCATGAGTTCGTGGTTCACGCCGCCGCCATAGCCACCGACCTTGTCGTTGATGGCGTCGATGTACTGGTTGAACATCGGCAGGATGAGGCCGCCCTCGTCGCGGACGATGATGGCCATCTCGCGGTAGAGGTTCTTGCGCTTGTCCTGATCGAGCTCGGCACGCGCCTCGAGGAGGAGCTTGTCGAACTTTTCGTTGAAGAAGCGCGTGTCGTTCCAGTCGGCGCTGGACAGATAGGCGGTCGAGTACATCTGGTCCTGCGTCGGACGGCCGCCCCAGTAGGAGGTGGAGAAGGGCTGCTTGTTCCAGACTTCCGACCAGTAGCCGTCGCCGGGCTCGCGCTTCACTTCGATGGTGATGCCGGCCTTGGCGCAGGTCTGCTGGTAGAGCTGGGCCGCGTCGACGGCGCCCGGGAAGGCCACCTCCGAGGTACGCAGCAGGACCGGACCGTCATGGCCGGACTTCTTGTAGTGGAAGGCCGCCTTGTCGGGGTCGTAGGTGCGCTGCTCGATGTCGTCCGAGAACAGCGGGTAGGACGAGTTGATCGGGAAGTCGTTGCCGACCGAGCCGTAGCCGCGCAGGATCTTGTCGACCATCTCCTCGCGGTCCATCGCGAGCTTGAGGGCCATGCGCAGGTCGGCGTTGTCGAAGGGACCGGTGTTGCAGTGCATGATGAAGACGTAGTGGCCGGGTCCCGAGACCGTCTGGATCTCGATGCCGGGCACGCGCTTGATCAGATCGACGATCTTGGGCTCGACGCGGTTGATCATGTGCACCTGCCCGCCCTGCAGCGCCGAGGTGCGCGCCGTCGGGTCGTTGACCACGATGATCTCGACCTGATCGGCAAAGCCTTCCTTGTCGGGCTGCCAGTAATTGGCGAAACGCTCGCCGACGTAGCGGACGCCCGGCTCGTTGACGGCCACCTTGTAGGAACCGGCCGAAATGCCCGCGTCCGGCGCGTCCTTGCCGCCGTTCGGCTGGATGATCAGATGGTAGTCGGCCATCAGGTAGGGCAGGTCGGCGTTCGGCTCCTTGAGCGTGATGACCACGTCTCGGCCGTCCGCCTTCATGGACTCGATCCCGCGCATGATGCCGAGCGCCCCGGACTTGGAGTCCTCGTTGGAATGGCGCTCGAGCGTGGCGACCACGTCCTCGGCGGTGACCGTCTTGCCGTTGTGGAACTCGACGTCCTGGCGGATCTTGAACGTCCAGACCTTGGCGTCGTCGGATGCGCCGAACTCTTCGGCGAGGCGGTTCTCGAGGCCGCCCGGCTTCAGAGCGACGAGATACTCGCCCCAGCACTTGGCGAAGTTGAAGGGAACCTGGCTCAGGAAGGTCGCCGGGTCGAGGCTGTTGGTGGCTTCGCCGCCCTGCAGGCCGGCCTTCAGGATGCCGCCGCGGACGGGCGCCTGGGCAAGTGCGGCGCTCGACAGGAGCATGTTGGCGAAGGGCGCGGTGACACCCAGCGCCGCGGCCCGACCGAGGAAGTCACGGCGGCTCAGGCGCCCCATCGCCACGTGACGGCTCAGGAATTCGAGTTCGTTCGACATTGATTGCTCCTCGCTGAGAATAGTGTTGCCCCTGGCCCATTTTTGTCGGGCTCTGTGTGACAAGGATATTGCCGCCAAGAGGACCCGGGCGGCAAGACCCAATGCGACATTCCGTGACGTAATCGACGTGTCGCGATTGGACGGGCGGTGGCGCGATCAGATCAGATCGCGTTTGATTTTATTGCTGAATTTTCGCGTGAACACAACCCTGTCGTCCTCGAATGCCTCAATCCGTCCTTCCAGGTGGAAGAACGCGGCGTCGGATCGCATGGCTGTGAAGGTCTCGGTGCGCAAACGCCAGTCGCCGCGGCCAAGCGTTTCAGTCCAGTGCGTCTCGCCCTGCGCGGACAGGGGATCGGCCGGATCGATCGTCCAGGTCTCGCGCGCCACGGTTCCGTTTTCCAGCCCGTGGTCGAGGTCGCGGGCGTCCCCGAAATCGTCCTCGATGGACAGGGTCACGAGGCCGGTGGCGGGATCGCGGGTGACCACGCGGCGGTTCGAGGCCTTGCGGATGGTCTCGATGGCCCAGGGCGTCGCGCCCTCCGGTTCCTCGAAACGCCATTCGGGCTCCGAGCCCGTGCGGGGCCGCACCGGCAAATCGATCGCAGCCTCGTGCAGGGTGAGCGTTACGGGCTCTGGCGAGGGCCAGACGAGCGGCCAGTAGGTCGACGAGATCGCCACGCGCAGCCGGTGCCCCGGCTTGACCGAATAGGCGACGTCGTCGAGCCGGAGCGAAACGTCCATGACCTCGCCCGGCACGACGGGCTGCGGGAACTCGCGCGAGGCGCGGTGGCAGAGGTTCAGGACGCCGTAGGTGATGCGGGTCGAGGCGCCATCCGGCTGGACGTCGCAGAGGCGCACCGCGACCATGGCCACCGGCCGATCTGCGGAGATCTTCATGCGCAGCACCGGACCGCCGACGATGTCGAGATCCGCCGCCAGGGGGGCACCGTCGAAGCAGACGGATTTGTCGTCGTCGATGCGCTGGTCGCCGGGCAGTTCGGGGCCCAGCCAGATGGCGCAATACTCGCCGCCCGCCATGCCGCAATCCTGCGGCGTCGCGACGACAACATCCAGCGGTACCGCCTCGCCTTCGGCAAGCGCGCCGTCCGGCCGGAGTGTCAGCGACTGCTTACCGATGGCCGGCGACGGCCAAACCCGCTCTGCGATCCACCGGCCCGGTCGTTCCTCGTACCAGTCGCGCGGCGGGACGGAATCCATCAGGTAGAGCCGCATCGCCGGATCGCGCTCGACGCCGGTGTCGACGTCCTTCAGCCAGCGGTCCCACCAGCGCAGGGCCTCCTGCAGGAACCCGATCGCCGGCTTCGGCACGGCGAAATGCGGATACTTGTGGATCCACGGCCCGACGATGCCCCTGGCGGGCGCATTCGTGATGCCGGTGACGAGGCGCGAGACGGCGTTCTTGTAGGCGTCGCCCCAGCCGCCGACGGCAAGCGTGGCCGCCTTGATCCGGGAAAAGTCCTCGCAGACGGAGCCGCGCTTCCAGTAGGCGTCGCGGTGCTGGTGGGTGAGCCAGAGGGCGGGCAGGAAGGGCTCGTGCTCCAGCCGGTCGAGCCACATCTCGCGCCACCGGTCGCCGACGAGCGCCGGGTCGGGCGAACGCGAGGAGTAAGCCAGCATCGTGGCACCCCAGCCCTGGTTCTCGTTGAGCAGCAGCCCGCCCTTGTAGTGGATGTCGTCGGCATAGCGGTCGTCGGTCGAGCAGAGCGTGACGATCGCCTTCAGCGCTTCCGGCTGCATGGCGGCCACCTGCAGCGCGTTGAAGCCGCCCCAGGAGATGCCCATCATGCCGACGCGACCGTTGCACCAGGGTTGCGCGGCCGCCCAGGCGATGACGTCGCAGGCGTCCTGCAGCTCCTGTTCGGAATACTCGTCCTCCATCAGTCCTTCGGAATCGCCGTTGCCGCGCATGTCGACACGCAGGCAGGCGTAGCCGTGGCCGGCGAAATACGGATGGGTCAGGTTGTCGCGTGCGGTGGTTCCGTCGCGTTTGCGGTAGGGCAGGTGCTCGAGGATGACCGGCACCGGATTGGCCTCGGCATCCTCGGGAATCCAGGCACGGACCGACAGGCGGCAGCCGTCGGGCATGACGATGCCGAGATCGGGATACTCGACGACCTTGCGGGGAAATTCGGTGACGATCTTCATGGGAGCCCTCTTCGATGACCGCAGTCAGCCACGGAGGGAGTGACCGGCGCAATGCGCCAGCGCGACGGCGACGTTGGCGATTGCGGCGCGGGATGCGGCGAGACGGCCGTCCTTGCGCCTTCAGTTCAATGGAATGTCGTTGTCGTCCTTGCCGTCCTGGTAAATCGCGGAGAGGTCGTCATAGGTCTTCGCGATCGCCGCGATGCGAGCCTCGACGCGCGCGCGGTCCGGCTCCGGCAGCGCGGCGGCGAGCCTGCGGATAGAATAGCTCTTCCAGAACGCGTTCTCGGCGGCGTAGCCGCCCGGCTCGAGCGTGAAGACCTCCTTGAGAATCTTCAGGTCGTGCGGGATGGCGAAGGCGTCGCGCGAATCCTCGTGGCTGAACAGGTAGTAGAAATTGTCGAAGCCAGTCCAGGTGATGGCCGAGAGGCAGAGCGAGCAAGGCTCATGGGTGGCGATGAAGATGCATTCTCCGGTTGCGGGGCGCGTATCCTTCGGCATTTCATAGAAGCGCTTCAGCGCGTGTACCTCGCCGTGCCACAGCGGGTTTTCCAGTTCGTTGTTGGTCTCGGCGAGCACCAGCGAACCGTCGGCCTTGTTCAGGATCGCGGCGCCGAAGAGCTTGTTGCCCTTCTCCACGCCCGCCCTCGTCATCGGGACCACGTCCCTCTCGATCACGTCGAGCAGGCGGTCGAGGAGGGCAACGTCGGTCATGCGCGGGTTCCTTCGGGAAGGGTGACGAGGAAGGGCTCCTCGAAGTGGTGTTCCTCGAGATTGCTGCCGTCGCCGCCGCGGTCGACGACGAGAAAATCCTGCGGCGCGCCGATCGGCGTCAGCACGGCGTGCCAGCGCCCGGCGGGATAGTTCACGCCCTGGCCGGCGCGGGTGACGAAGGCGTGCGGCGTGCCGGGGCGGCCATCGGGTCCGTCGGGGCAGACGACGACGAGGAAAGGCGCGGGCGTGAGCGGCATGAAGGCCTGGCTGCCGAGCGGATGGCGCTCGACCAGCGCGAGGTCGAGCGGGAAGGCATAGGGCGTGCCCTTGAAGATCGAGATCAGCACGCGGGCGTTCGGCCCGGTCGCCTCGACCGTCGCCAGGTCGTGGTAGCGCTCGCAGCGGCCGCCATTGATCGGAAAATGATGCGCGCCTTCGGTCTCGATGACGTCGCCGAAGGGGGCGAAGGCCTCGCGGGTGAGGGGGGTGGCGCGGATGGTGCGGGTCATTGTGGATGCCGGTCCTTCCCGCCGAAACAGTCGGAGGTATGATTCGAAGGCCGAGCGAGGCTACCCCCCTCTGGCCTGCCTGCCATCTCCCCCTCAAGGGGGGAGATCGGAAGCTTCGACCCCGGCGCCCGTCCCGCAACGTTCGTCCGACGGCGATGCGGGTGGAACCGCCGATCTCCCCCCTTGAGGGGGAGATGGCCGGCAGGCCAGAGGGGGGTGTTCCAGCCGCCGCGGTCCGTCACCGCGTTCCCCCCAGCTTCGCGTGCCGGTTGACGTCCTTGTAGAGCAGGTAGCGGAAGTTCGACGGGCCGCCGGCGTAGCAGGCCTGCGGGCAGAAGGCGCGCAGCCACATGTAGTCGCCTGCCTCGACCTCGACCCAGTCCTGGTTGAGCCGGTAGACGCCCTTGCCCTCGAGCACGTAGAGCCCGTGCTCCATCACATGGGTCTCCATGAAGGGGATCACGGCGCCGGGGGCGATGGTGACGATGTTGACATGCATGTCGTAGCGCAGGTCTTCGGGGTCGACGAAGCGTGTGGTGGCCCAGCGTCCGTCGGTGCCGGGCATCGCATTGGGTGCGACGTCCTTCTCATTGGCGAAGACCGGGTCGGGCAGGGCCAGCCCCTCGACGGCTTCATAGGCCTTGCGGATCCAGTGGAAGCGCACGGGCGTCGCACCGGCATTGCGCGCGGTCCAGCGGGAGGAGGGCGGAAGGTAGGCGTAGCCGCCGGAGGACAGCACCCGCACGGTGCCGTCGAGGGTCACCGTGAGTTCGCCCTCTACGACGAAGAGCGCGCCCTCGGCACGCGGATCGGGTTCGGGACGGTCGCTGCCGCCGCCGGGCGACAACTCCATGATGTATTGCGAGAAGGTCTCGGCGAAGCCCGACAGCGGGCGCGACAGGATCCAGACCCGCGTCTTCTCCCAGAAGGGCAGGTAGCTGGTGACGATGTCGCTCATCACGCCTTTCGGGATCACCGCATAGGCGGTGGTGAAGACGGCACGGCCGGTGAGGAGCTGCGACTGCGGCGGCAGCCCGCCATGCGGGGCGTAGTAGGAGCGGGCGGCTTCGGTCATGCGCGCAATCTGTCCTTCAGGCGAAGCAGCGCGATGCGTTCGACCTGCCGGCAGGCGGTGGCGAACTCCTCGTCGCGCGAATTGGCGATGCGCCGCTCGAAGGCGGCAAGGATGTCGGCCTTGGTCAAGCCCTTCACCGCGATGATGAAGGGGAAGCCGAAGCGATCGACATAGGTCGTGTTGAGTTCGCTGAAGCGGGCGCGCTCTGCATCGGTCAGCGCGTCGAGACCGGCGGAAGCCTGTTCGGCGGTCGACTCGGCTGTCAGGCGCTTCGCCTGGGCGAGCTTGCCCGCAAGATCGGGATGCGCCTTCAGAACGCCGAGGCGCTCGTCCTCGCTGGCGGAGCGGAACATGCGCGCCAGCGCGTTGTGCAGACCGCCGGCGCTGTCGTGCGCAGGTCCGAGTTCCAGCTTCCAGGCGCGTTCGGCGATCCACGGCGAATGTTCGAAGACGCCGCCGAAGGCCGCGACGAAAGCGGTCTCGTCCATGCGCGAGGGCCGCAGCGCGGGGGCCGCGTAGGGATGGTGCTCGCGCCAGTGGCGGGCGATGTCGATGCGCCGCGCGATCCAGACCTTCTCGTGGCCCTGCACGTAATCGATGAAGCGCCTGAGCGCGGCGGCGCGGCCCGGACGTCCGACGAGGCGGCAGTGCAGGCCGATGTTCATCATGCCGGCGCGGCCGGCCTCGCCCTCGGCATAGAGCGTGTCGAAGGCGTCCTTGAGATAGGTGAAGAACTGGTCGCCCTCGGTGAAGCCGGCCTGGATGGCGAAGCGCATGTCGTTGGCGTCGAGCGTGTAGGGGATGACGAGCTGCGGCGGGATCGCGTTGCCGTGGCCGTCATGGTCGAGCCAGTAGGGCAGGTCGTCGTCATAGGTGTCGGAGATGTAGGCGAAGCCGCCTTCCGCGCAGGCGAGGCGGACGGAGTTGACCGAGGTGCGGCCGAGATAGAGCCCCTCCGGCCGCTCGCCGACCACTTCGGCATGCAGGCGGATCGCCTCGTTCAGATCGGCCCGCTCGGTTTCGGGATCATGATCGCGGTAGTCGATCCAGCGCAGGCCGTGGGTGGCGATCTCCCAGCCGGCCTCGGACATGGCCGCCACCTGGTCCGGGGAGCGGGCGAGCGCGGACGCGACGCCGTAGACCGTGACCGGGATGTTCGTCTCGGTGAACATCCTGTGCAGGCGCCAGAATCCGGCGCGGGCGCCGTATTCATAGATCGATTCCATGTTCCAGTGGCGCTTGCCGGGCCAGGGCTGGGCGCCGGTGATCTCCGACAGGAAGGCTTCGGACGCGGCGTCGCCATGCAGGACGCAGTTCTCGCCGCCTTCCTCGTAGTTGACGACGAACTGCACGCAGATGCGGGCGCCGCCCGGCCATTTCGGGTCCGGCGGAGTGGCGCCGTAGCCGCGCATGTCGCGGGGATATCGAACTGCCGTCATCAGCGCTGCTTCCACCCTGCCGTCGCGGATCCTCGTTCTTCAACAGTACCAGAGGCGATCCGGCTCATTCCCGTCGAAAAATTTGAAAGTCTTTTTGCCGCGCCCCGGATCGTCACGGCTTATGCGACGTTTTGAATTGCTGCACTATCCTGTTGGACGGACATGCGAACGGACGGAGACGGGATGACCGGCGGCAAGCTCACCACACATGTTCTCGACACCGCCACCGGCAGGCCGGCGGCCGGGCTTTCGATCGCGCTCTACAGGGTGAGCGGCAATTCTCACAAGAAGCTGAAGACCCTGGTGACGAATTCCGACGGGCGCTGCGACGCGCCGCTGCTGGCGGGCAGTGAATTCAAGATCGGCACCTACGAACTCGTCTTCTTCGCGGGCGACTATCTGCGGGCGCAGGGGACTGCGCTGCCCGATCCGCTGTTCCTCGACCAGATTCCGATCCGCTTCGGCATGGCGGACGCGGCGCATTATCACGTACCGCTGCTGCTGTCGCCCTACGGCTATTCCACCTATCGCGGGAGCTGACCCCCTTGATCCAGGCAGAGACCCAGATCCGCTTCCTGCTCAACGGCGCAGAGATCGCGCTCTCCGACGTCCGGCCCGACGAGACGCTTCTCGACTGGCTGCGGCTCTCCCGGGCGCTGCGCGGAACGAAGGAAGGCTGCGCGGAGGGCGATTGCGGCGCCTGCACCGTACTGGTCGGGCGTCCGACGCCGCAGGGACTGGTCTATGAGGGCGTCAATGCCTGCATCCGTTTTCTCGGCTCGCTGCATGGCTGCCACGTCGTCACCGTCGAGCACCTGAAGGGGGAAGGCGGAGCACTGCACCCGGTGCAGCAGGCGATGGTGGATTTCCACGGCTCGCAATGCGGCTTCTGCACGCCCGGCTTCGTTATGTCGCTCTACGCCATGTGGATGCAGGATCCGGACCCGAGCGAAGCGGCGGTCGAAAAGGCACTGCAGGGCAATCTGTGCCGCTGCACCGGCTACGAGCCGATCGTCAAGGCCGCACGGGCCATCTCGTCCTACGGCATCCTGGAGGACGATTTCCTCGCAAAGGAGCGGGCGTCGGTGGCCGAACGGCTCGCGGCGATCCGCGCCGGCGGACGGGTGGAGGTCGGCAACGGCCGGGACCGGTTCGTGCTTCCCGCCAGCGTCGACGATCTCGCTGCCGTGCTCGAGGCCGAGTCGGCCGCGACCATCGTGGCGGGCTCGACCGACGTCGGGCTCTGGGTGACCAAGTTCATGCGCGACATCGCGCCGGTGGTCTTCATCGGTCACCTCGACGAACTCAGGACCGTGTCGGAACAGGACGGCGTGCTGACGATCGGCGCGGGCGTCAGCTACACGGATGCCTTCGGGGCGCTGTCGCGCCGCATTCCCGCGATGGGACCGCTGATCGACCGGATCGGCGGCGCGCAGGTGCGCAACATGGGCACGATCGGCGGCAACATCGCCAACGGCTCGCCGATCGGCGACATGCCGCCGCCGCTGATCGCGCTCGGTGCGTCGATCACCCTGCGCAAGGGCGCGGCGCGTCGCACCATCGCGCTGGAGGACTTCTTCGTCGCCTATGGCAGGCAGGACCGGCAGCCGGGCGAGTTCGTCGAGGCCGTGCATGTTCCCGTGCCGTCGGCCGAGACGCATTTCGCCGCCTGGAAGGTGACCAAGCGGCGCGACGAGGACATCACGGCGGTGCTCGGTGCCTTCGCCCTCTCGATCGAGGACGGTGTGGTGCGTTCCGCACGCATCGCCTATGGCGGCATGGCCGCGACGCCGAAGCGCGCGAAGGCGGTGGAAGCCGCGCTCGTCGGCCGGCCCTGGACGCTGGCGACCGTGGAAGCGGCGATGGACGAATATCCGGGCGATTTCCAGCCGATCAGCGACATGCGCGCCTCGGCCGAGTACCGCATGCTGGCGGCGAAAAATCTGCTCAAGCGGTTCTTCCTCTCCCAAGGCGGAGCGGAGATGCCGGTGATGGTGAGCCGGGAAAGGGCTGCCTGACCATGAACAAGCACGCTTCACCCTCGCGTACGGCCAAGGCGATCGTCGGCGGCGTCGCGGCGAGCCAGCGGCACGATTCGGCGCACAAGCACGTGACCGGGCAGGCCGTCTACATCGACGACATGCCGGAGCCGGCCGGCCTGCTGCACGCCTATCTCGGCCTGTCGACGGTGCCGCACGGCGCGATCCTGTCGATGGACCTGTCGGCGGTTCGCGCGGCGCCGGGCGTCGTCGACGTCCTGACGGGCCACGACATGCCTGCCTCCAACGACATCTCGCCGACGCACCGGCACGACGAGCCGGTGCTCGCCACCGACAAGGTGCAGTTCCTCGGCCAGCCGGTCTTCGCGGTGGTGGCCGAGACGCGCGAGCAGGCGAGGCGCGCCTGCAGGCTGGCGAAGATCGCCTACGCCGAAGAGCCCTTCGTCACGGACATCCTCGACCTCGACCGGCGCCAGGGAAAGCTCGTCACCCCTCCGCTGACGCTGAAGCGAGGCGATGCATCCGCGGCGATCGGGGCAGCACCGCGAAGGCTCACGGGCACGATGCGGCTCGGCGGGCAGGATCATTTCTACCTCGAGGGGCACATCGCCATGGCGGTGCCCGGCGAGGACATGGACGTGACGCTCTACTCCTCCACGCAGCACCCGAGCGAGGTGCAGCACATGGTGGCGCAGGTGCTCGGCGTTCCGAGCCATGCGGTGACGGTGGAAATCCGGCGCATGGGCGGCGGCTTCGGCGGCAAGGAGACGCAGGGCAACCAGTTCGCGGCGATTGCCGCCGTGGCGGCCAAACGGCATGGACGTGCGGTCAAGATCCGCCCCGATCGCGACGACGACATGACCGCCACCGGCAAGCGGCACGACTTCGTCATCGACTACGACGTCGGCTTCGACGACGAGGGCACCATCCTCGGCGTCGACTATTTCTTCGCTGCACGGGCGGGGTTCTCGGCCGACCTCTCGGGCGCGGTGACGGACCGCGCGCTGTTCCACTGCGACAACACCTACTACTACCCGGCGGTGAAGGCGCAGTCGGCGCCGCTCTACACCAACACCGTCTCCAACACCGCCTTCCGCGGCTTCGGCGGACCGCAGGGCATCGTCGGCTGCGAACGGGTGATCGAGGAAGTGGCCTTCGCGCTCGGCAAGGACCCGCTGGAGATCCGCAGGAGGAACTTCTACGGGACGACGGATCGCAACGTGACGCCCTACCACCAGACGGTGGAGGACAACATCATCCACCGTCTGGTGGATGAACTGGAGGCGAGCGCCGACTATGCAGGCCGGCGCAAGGCGATCGCGGATTTCAACGCCAGGAGCCAGGTGCTGAAGCGCGGGCTGGCGCTGACGCCGGTGAAATTCGGCATTTCCTTCACCGCCACGCATTTCAACCAGGCGGGCGCGCTTGTGCATGTCTATGCAGACGGTTCGGTGCATCTGAACCATGGCGGGACGGAGATGGGGCAGGGGCTCTACGTCAAGATCGCGCAGGTGGTGGCGGAGGAGTTCCAGATCGACATCGACCAGGTGAAGATCACGGCCACGACCACCGCCAAGGTGCCGAACACCTCTGCGACGGCTGCCTCGTCGGGGACCGACCTCAACGGCATGGCAGCGCAGGCAGCGGCGCGGACGATCCGGCAGCGTCTCACCGATTTCGCGGCGGAGAAGTACCAGGTGCCGGTCGAGCAGATCGCGTTCCTGCCCAACCGGGTGCGGATCGGCAACCAGGAGATCGCCTTCGGCGCACTGACGCAGCAGGCCTACATGGCCCGCGTCCAGCTTTCGGCGACCGGCTTCTACAAGACGCCGAAGATCCACTGGGACCGCGACAAGGGACAGGGCACGCCGTTCTACTACTTCGCCTATGGTGCCGCCTGTGCGGAGGTGGAGATCGACACGCTGACGGGCGAGACCATGGTGGAGCGCGTCGACATCCTGCATGAGACGGGACGCTCGCTCAACAAGGCGATCGACATCGGCCAGATCGAGGGCGGGTTCATCCAGGGCATGGGCTGGCTGACGACGGAGGAACTCGTCTGGGACGCCAAGGGGCGGCTGCGGACGCACGCGCCCTCGACCTACAAGATCCCGCTCGCCTCGGACCGGCCCAAGGTCTTCAACGTGACGCTGGCCGACTGGCCGGAAGCCGGCGAGCCGACCATCCACCGTTCCAAGGCGGTGGGCGAACCGCCCTTCTGCCTCGGCATCGCCGTCTTCCACGCCATCTCGGATGCCGTGGCGAGCGTCGCCGGTCACCGCCTCTGCCCGCGTCTCGACGCGCCCGCCACGCCCGAACGCGTGCTGATGGCGGTGGAGCGGCTGAAGCGGGAAGCGGGGCGGCCCGCATAGCCGGATGTCCGTCACCGCACCCGCGCTGCGTACCTTCCTCGACACCCATCCGCAGGTCGCCAGGGTGCGTGTCTCGGACGCGAAGGGCTCGACGCCGCGCGAGGCGGGGGCGTGGATGCTCGTGTCGCCGACGGAGATCTTCGGCACGATCGGCGGCGGACAGCTCGAATTCATGGCGATCGACGAGGCGCGGGAGATGCTGCGCGGCGGTTCCTCCTCCGTGCGGGGAAGGTGGTCAGATCGGCCGCGTGGGAGTGGGGCCGCGTCGCCTGCCTCGGTGGGGGACGCGCGTTTCTCCGACGACGGAACGCGTCGCGGCGACTCCTACCCCCCAGCCGACCGGGGCGAGCCCCTCGTCTCGCCCGTCCTTCCGACCCCCGCAAGGGGGAGAGGGGCCGCGCCGTTCAGTCTCTCCATCCCGCTCGGTCCAGAGATCGGGCAGTGCTGCGGCGGGCGTGTGGACCTGTCGATCAGCCCCGTGAGCGATGCGGATCGAACGGCCCTGGTCGAGGCGGCGGAGGCGGAGGATGCGCGGCTGCCCACGGTCCTGGTCTTCGGCGGGGGCCATGTCGGCCGGGCGCTCGCGCAGGCGCTGGCGCTGCTGCCGGTGCGGGCGACGGTGGTGGAGACCCGGGCCGATGCCGTCGAGGGATTTCCGCCGGAGATCCCGACCAGGCTGACGGCGGTACCGGAGGGGGCGGTTCGGGCGGCGACACCGGGTGCCGCCTTCGTGGTGCTGACGCATGACCACGCGCTCGACTTCCTGATCGTGGCCGAGGCGCTGCGGCGGGGCGACGCGGCCTATGTCGGCATGATCGGATCGAAGACCAAGAAGGCGACGTTCCGGAGCTGGTTCCTGAACACCGCAGAGGGGAACGAAGACGATCTCGCGCGGCTCGTATCGCCAATCGGCGGCGGCGCCGTGCGGGACAAGCGGCCGGCGGTCATCGCGGCCCTTGCCGCCGCCGAGATCATGACGGCGCTCGCGCAGGCCTGATCAGATCACCACCGCGTCGACCGGCCGGCGCAGCGACATCGGCAACGGCGGCGCGTAGCCGAACCGGACGACGAGATCCGGCCGCTCCGCGGGATCGAGACCGAGCCAGCGCGCGAAATCCGCACGCAGACCCGCCACCTCCACCGGCTGGTTGACGAAGGCATGGGCGATGCCGAGCGACGTCGCCTTGAGGGCGAAGCGCTGGCAGGCGCGTCCGGCCCTCACCCAGTGTTCGCGATCGTCCCTCGCCGAGACAAAGACGGCTATGCCCGCCGAGGACCGCACCTGCGAAGCATATCTGTCGTTCTCGCTGCGCGTCCTGAAGACCAGCGGAAACAGGATGTTCGCCATCCAGTTCGGCAGGGTCGGATTGCCCGACGCGGCCGCGTAGAGGCCGTCGCCTGTGTCGATCGCCTGGCGGGGATTGAACCGAAGCCAGTGCCTCAGTTCGGCAAGGAAGGCGGGGTCTTCCATCTGGACGGTGTTGCCGGCGACGACGTGATCGAGCGCACCGGCGAGGCGCGATTCCCCGAGCAGGTAGACGATCCGTATGCCGTCGATCCGGGCCGCGTCCTCCATCGCCTTCAGGTCCGCCGCGGCAACGGGCCTGCCGTCGTAGTCGCTTCGCGTGGACTGGCGCCGCGGGACGGCTTCGAAGAGATCGTCGGTGCCGGCCGGACCCCGCTCCAGCGCGAGAACCAGCCGGCCGTCGCCCGCCGCGTCGTACACGACGTCGCCGTGAAGGCTGACGGCCCGCGCCGCGATGAGGAAGTTCTCCGCTGCGCAGCCGAGACTCACCCACAGGTGGTGGTCGTCCGGGTCGACCACGGGCGTGCGGCGCGTGAGATCGGGGAGGATTTCCACCCGCCGCGCGGTCAGGGCGAAACGCCATGGCTGCGTGTTGTGGCCATTGGCGGCGAGAGTGGCGTAGCGTGCGCAATCGACGAGACCGCCGTGACCCGGCATGCGGACCCGGATCCTGCGGACGGTATTCTCGTAGCTCGTCATGTCGGTCGCCTTTCCGCATCCGGCCAGCGACCCGACGATCCCCGCACCACCTGCGCAGAGCACCGCCCGTCTCGTCAGCATCGCCGTCTCCTGGACTCTGCAACCAGACTAGCAGATGCTCGCGGAGATTGTCCTTGCGCGAGATCAAGGATCTGCAGGATGATACGCGCGCCGTCCCGGTCGTGGTTCGGACCGCCCCGGTCCCTCGCCCGTATCCCGGCGTCGGCCGTGCTCCCGCAGCGGTCTCCGCGTCAGTCGCGGTCCGGTCCGCCTGCGCCCGGATCGTCGAGGACGGCTTCGAAGTCGCGGGCTGCGCGGCGCCGGAGGCGCTGCCGCTCGGAAACCACGCCCAGCAGGAAGAACAGCGCGAAGGAGGGCACGACCGACGCCAGCGCGATGCCGAAGGCGCCCGTTCCGCACTCCGTCTGCATGCCGGTGCCGGCGCAGTGCGGATCGAGGAGGTGCGACAGGCCGACGATCGAAACATGCAGGATCAGGGGGAGTGCCATCATGCCCGCCAGACCCCAGGCGACTGCGACGAGGAGGACGCGGCCCATGACCGCCCTCAGCGGCCCGAGAGGACGTCGCGGATCATCCGCTGGCAGCGGTCCGCCATGAAGTCGAGCAGCAGGCGCAGCTTGGTGTCCTGGTACTGGCGGTGGGGGAAGACGGCCGCGAGCTGCACCGGGGCCGGCGGTGCGCCGGGCAGGATCACCTGCAGCCGCCGGTCGCGGATGAAGGGCTCCACCTCGAAGCGCGGCTTCAGGATGACGCCGTGGCCGGCGAGCGCCCAGCCGGTCAGGACGTCGCCATCGTCGGAATCATAGGGGCCCCGGACGTCGAGCTTGCGGGGACCCGCCTCCGTCTGCAGCGTCCAGACGTGCTCGCGCGCGCCGGGATAACGCAGCATGAGGCAGTCGTGCGCGAGAAGCTCTTCGGGCGTCACCGGCTCGCCGCGCCTCGCAAGATAGGTCGGGCTGGCGACCAGCACGCGCTCGCAATCGAGGATGCCGCGCATCCTCAGGCTCGAATCCTCCAGCAGCCCGAGGCGGAAGGCGACGTCGATTCCTTCCTTCATGATGTCGACCTCGTGGTCGGAAAGGCGCAGGCGCACCTCGATGTCGGGATAGCGGTTGCGGAATTCCGGGATGCCGGAGGCGATCATGCGGCGGCCGAGCCCCAGCGGGGCAGTGACGCGGATGGTGCCGCGCGGCTGACCCGACAGCGCGCTGACGGCGGCTTCCGCATCCGAGACCGCCTGAAGGACCTTTCTCGCGCCTTCGTAGAAGACCCGGCCCTGCTCGGTGGGCATCAGTTGGCGCGTGGTGCGGTTGAACAGTCGAACGCCGAGATGTTTCTCCAGCTCCTTGATGCGGTTGGAGGCGACGGCGGGCGAGATGCGCATGTCGCGGCCGGCGGCGGAAAGATTCCCCAGTTCAACCACGCGAACGAAAACGGCGACGTTGTCGAGATAGGCCATGAAGCGCGACTGCCGTGGCTTCGGGGCACCGCCCCTCGGTTTCCTTTGACGGCAGACTATTATTTTCTAGTTTTTTTTGAAAGTGTCGGGACGGCGGCCCTTCTTTCCGTTTGCACTGCAGCACGTACAGTTCGTCGACCGGCCGAGGGAATATGGCATGAACGACTTCGCTCTGTGGTGGGACTGGCTCGCCTTCGGCGTACGATGGCTGCACGTGATCACGGCGATCGCCTGGATCGGCTCGTCCTTCTACTTCATCGCGCTCGACCTCGGCCTGCACAAGCGGCCCGGCCTGCCCGAGGGGGCCTATGGCGAGGAATGGCAGGTGCATGGCGGCGGCTTCTACCACGTGCAGAAGTACCTCGTCGCGCCGGCGCAGATGCCCGAGCACCTGACATGGTTCAAGTGGGAAGCCTACTTCACCTGGATGACGGGCTTCGCGCTGCTCGCGATCGTCTATTACGCCGGTGCCGAGCTCTACCTGATCGACCCGAACGTTCTCGACGTGTCGGCGCCGGTGGCGATCTTCCTATCGCTCGCTTCGCTCGCCTTCGGCTGGATCGTCTACGACCTGCTCTGCCGCTCGCCGCTCGGCATGAACGACACGCGGCTGATGCTGGTGCTGTTCGTCGTCCTCGTCTTCATGGCCTGGGGCTACACCCAGCTCTTCACCGGTCGCGCTGCCCTGCTGCATCTGGGCGCCTTCACGGCCACCATCATGTCGGCCAACGTCTTCATGGTGATCATTCCCAACCAGAAGATCGTCGTTGCCGACCTGATCGCCGGGCGCAAGCCCGACGCCAAGTACGGCCGCATCGCCAAGACGCGTTCGCTGCACAACAACTACCTGACGCTGCCCGTCATCTTCCTGATGCTGTCGAACCATTATCCGCTCGCCTTCGCGACGGAATTCAACTGGGTGATCGCGGTCCTGGTGTTCCTGATGGGCGTGTCGATCCGGCACTACTTCAACACCGTGCATGCGCGGAAAGGCAATCCGACCTGGACCTGGCTGGTGACGGCGATCCTGTTCATCCTGGTCATGTGGCTGTCGACCGTTCCCAAGGTGCTGACCGGCGAGGACCGCGTTTCGGCGGGCGCCGAGCGCTTCCTCGCCTCGGCGCATTTCGAGCCCGTGCGCGACACGGTGCTCGGCCGCTGCTCCATGTGCCATGCCGCCGAGCCCTTCTGGGACGGCGTCTACCAGGCGCCGAAGAACGTGCGGCTGGACAGCGACGCCGCCATCGCCAACCATGCGCGCGAGATCTACCTCCAGGCCGGCCGCAGCCATGCCATGCCGCCCGGCAACCTGACCGGCGTCACGCCGGAGGAACGGGCACTGATCGTGGCCTGGTTCGAAGAGGCCCGCTGAGGTGGACGATCTGCTGATCCGCGGGCGCGTCCTGTCCTTCCTGCGCGAGCCGGAAGGCTCAGAGGATCGAGCGTCCTACCTCTATGAGGAGGATGGCGCGGTGCTGGTGCGCGGCGGGCGGATCGTCGCCACGGGCGAACATGCCGGCGTCGCCGCGCAGGCCGGGACAGACGTCGCGGTGGCCGACCACCGTCCGCATCTGGTCCTGCCCGGTTTCATCGACGCGCATATCCACATGCCGCAGATGCAGGTGATCGCCTCCTACGGGGCCGAACTGCTCGACTGGCTGAACGATTATACCTTTCCGGAGGAGACGCGGTTTTCCGACGCCCAGCACGGACGGCGCATCGCGCGGCTGTTCCTCGAGGAGGTGCTGCGCCACGGCACGACGACGGTCGCGGCCTACTGCTCGGTGCACAAGGCTTCGGCCGAGGCGTTCTTCGAGGAGAGCCACGCCCGCAACATGCTCAACATCGCCGGCAAGGTGATGATGGACCGCAACGCGCCGGGCGGTCTGACCGATACGCCGCAGAGCGGCTACGACGACACGAAGGCGCTGATCGCCGCCTGGCACGGCAAGGGGCGGCAGCTCTACGCCATCACGCCGCGCTTCGCGATCACCTCGACGCCGGCGCAGATGGAGATGGCGGGCGCGCTGGCCGCCGAGCACCCCGCCTGTCACGTGCAGACGCATCTGTCGGAAAACCAGGCCGAGATCCGCTGGACGGAAGAACTCTACCCGCAGGCGAAGGACTATACCGACGTCTACGCCCGTTACGGGCTGCTTGGACCGAAGAGCCTGTTCGGCCACTGCATCCATCTGTCGGAACGCGAGGCCGACGCGATGGCCGAGGCGGGCGGCGTCGCGGTGTTCTGCCCGACCTCGAACCTGTTCCTCGGCTCCGGGCTGTTCGACTACCAGCGCTACCGGCGCCGGGACAAGCGGCTGCGCGTGGCGACGGCGACCGACGTCGGCGGCGGCACGAACTACTCCATGCTGCGGACGATGGACGAGGCCTACAAGGTGATCGCGCTGCAGGGCGAGAAGCTGAACCCGCTGCAGAGCTTCTGGCAGCTGACGCGCGGCAATGCCGAGGCGCTGTCGATCGCGGACCGGGCAGGAACGCTGGAGCCGGGCACCGACGCCGACATCGTGGTGCTCGATGCCGGCGCCACGCCGGCCATGGCACTGAGGCGGGAGCGGGTCGCCACGCTGGCGCAGGAACTGTTCCTGCTGCAGACGCTGGGCGACGACCGCGCGGTGGCTGCGGTATACGTCGCGGGGCGGGCCGTGAAGGGCTGACGTCGCGCCGCGGCAGGCAGGCCTGCGCCAAGCGCCCTCCCGGCACTGTCGCTTGCCGAAGCCGTCCCTAACCGGTTCTGGTGTGCGCTGGCAGGAAGGAGACAGAGCGGCATGAACTTCTCGACGACCATCGACGCCCTCTTCATAGGCACGGTGGAGGAGCGGTGGCCGGGACGGCCGCCATCGGCGATCGGCAAGCGGCGCACGACCGATCGCCTTGGAATCGGACCGACCGGCTTCGCGCGCGACGCGCAGGCCGATCTTGCGGTGCATGGCGGGCCGGAGAAGGCGATCCACCATTATCCCGGCGATCACTACGCGTCCTGGCGCGCCGAACTCGGACGCGACGACCTCTCCCCCGGCGGCTTCGGCGAGAACCTGTCGAGTTCGGGACTGACGGAGGACATGCTGTGCATCGGCGACGTGATCGCGCTCGGAAGCGCGACGGTGCAGGTGAGCCAGGGTCGGCAGCCCTGTTGGAAGCTCGCGGCCCACACGGCCGAGGAGCGTATGGCCTATCTGTTCCAGAAGACCGGCCGCACCGGCTGGTACTACCGCGTGCTGGAGCCCGGGCAGGTGACGGAAGGCGACGTGCTCAGGCTCGTCGAGCGGCCCCGGCCCGGCTGGACGGTGAAGCGCGTCACCCTGGCCAGGCTGACACGCCGGATCGCGGCTTCCGACGCGGCGGAACTCGCCGACATGCCCGAACTCTACGCCGGCTGGCGCGAGGCCTTCGCCGCCATGGCCGCCGGCAGGTCCGGCGAGGACACGTCGGTGCGGCTGAACGGCTGAAGCGGCCGGGAGTGGGTGCGAGACGGCGCGGAGTTTGAGCGGCCTGCGTTCCGTGCTAGTCGACGCCCGACGCACAGGACGGCGGCTTTGGCCAGGGCGGGAGACGGGAACGCGATGAGCATCGAAAGCGATCTGGCCCTCATACGGCGCCAGGAGGCGGCGATCGTCTTCGACCGCTTCGACGAGGAGCAGGCCTTCCTCCTGGGTGCGCGCCTGCGCGAGCATGCGGTGCGGGACGGGCTGCCGATCGTGATCGACGTCCGCACCTGGGACCGTGCGCTGTTCTTCGCCGCACTCCCGGGCTCGACCGACGCCAATGCCGACTGGGTGCGGCGCAAGGTCAACACGGTGCGGCGGATGGGCCGGAGCAGCTACCGCGCCGCGCTGGAGCAGAACACCCCGGACGGACTGTTCCCGCCGCGCCACGGGCTCGATCCGAAAGACTTCGTGCTGGCCGGCGGCGGCTTTCCGATCCGGCTGGCCGGTGCCGGCATCGTCGGCTGCGTGACGATCTCCGGCCTGCCGCAGCGCCAGGACCATGCGGTCGTCGTGGAAGCCCTGTGCACGCATCTCGGGCTCGACCACGCCGCGCTGGCTCTGCCCGCGGAGTGACGCAATACCCGGCCGCGCCGCGCCCCGTCCGCGGCCGATCCGCAGGAGTACCGTCCATGCCGAAGCTCGCCGCCAATCTTTCGACCATGTTCACCGAGGTACCGTTCCTCGATCGCTTCGGCCATGCGGCGCGGGCGGGGTTTTCCGCCATCGAGTTCCAGTTTCCCTATGCTTTCGACCCCGACGCCATCGGTGCCGAACTGAAGCGCAACGGGCTGGAGACAGCGCTGTTCAACCTGCCGCCCGGCGACCTCGCCGGAGGCGAGCGCGGCCTTGCGAGCATTCCGGAGGCGCGCGACCGGTTCCGCGACAGCCTCGATCCGGCGCTCCGATACGCGATCGCCACCGGGTGCCGACGGCTCCACTGCATGGCAGGCGTGCTGTCCGGTCCGGCCACCATGGCCGAGCGGGAGACCGTCTTCGTGGAGAACCTGCGCCGGGCCGCGGACCTGTTCTGGCCGCACGGCATCCGCCTTCTGATCGAGCCGCTCAACCCGTTCGACACGCCGAACTACTTCCTCTCGTCGGTAGAGCAGGCGGCCGCGATCGTGGAGGCAGTGGGTTCGCCGGGGGTCGCAATCCAGTACGACTTCTACCATCAGAGCCGGACGCGCGGCGAATTGATCGCCACCTTCGACCGATTCCGGAGCCTGATCGGCCACGTCCAGATCGCCGGCAATCCGGGCCGCCACGAACCGGACAGCGGCGAGGTCGACTACCGCTTCGTGCTCCGGGCGCTGGACGCCCGCGGCTATGACGGCTTCGTCGGCTGCGAGTATTCTCCGGCCGGCGATACGATCGAAGGGCTCGGCTGGGCACAGCCGTGGCTGGGCGGCGGTGCGGCATGAGCGACATCGAGCCGAGACGTCTCTTCACCGGCCTCTACGAGGCGGCCGTGGCGGCCGCCGATCCGGCGCGGGTGATCGGCCGCTTCCTGCCCGCGCGCCCGAAGGGTCGGACGATCGTGATCGGGGCCGGCAAGGGCTCCGCGCAGATGGCGAGGGCCTTCGAGGATGCCTGGGACGGGCCGCTCGAGGGGCTGGTCGTCACGCGCTACGGCTACGGTGCGCCGTGCCGGCGGATCGGCGTGATCGAGGCCGCGCATCCGGTGCCGGATGCGGCGGGCCTCGCGGGCGCGCAGCGGCTGTTGCAGGCGGTGTCCGGGCTGACGGCGGACGATCTGGTCGTCGCGCTGATCTCGGGAGGCGGCTCGGCGCTGCTGCCGGCTCCGGCGGGACGGCTCACGCTCGACGACGAAATCGCCGTCAACCGCGCTCTGCTCGCCTCCGGCGCGCCGATCTCGGCGATGAACGCGATCCGCAAGCACGTCTCGGCGATCAAGGGCGGGCGGCTGGCCGCGGCCGCGCGTCCGGCACGCGTGGTGACGCTGGTCGTCTCCGACATTCCCGGCGACGTCGCCGCGCTCGTCTCCTCCGGGCCGACGGTGCCGGACGGCTCGACGCGGGCCGACGCGCTGCGGCTGGTGGAGGCCTGGCGCATGGACCTTCCGCCTGCGGTGATGGCGCATCTCGCTTCATCGGAGGCCGACGCGCCGCTGCCCGACGATCCGCGCTTTGCCGGCAACGAGGTACACGTGATCGCTTCGGCGGCCGTTTCTCTCGACGCGGCGGCGGCAGCCGCCCGCGCGCAGGGGCTGCAGGCGGTGATCCTGTCGGACGCGATCGAGGGCGAGGCGCGCGGGGTGGCGGGCGTGCATGCTGCCATCGCGCGCGAGGTGGCGGCGAGGGACCGGCCGTTTCGAAGACCCGTCGTCATCCTGTCGGGCGGCGAGACGACGGTGACGCTGCGCGGGGCGGGCAAAGGCGGGCGCAACACGGAGTTCCTGCTGGCGCTGGCGCTCGGCATCGACGGGGTGGACGGCATCTCGGCCTTCGCCGCCGATACCGACGGGATCGACGGATCGCAGGACAATGCGGGCGCCTTCTGCGACGGGACGAGTGCCGCGCGGCTGAGGGCCGCCGGCCGCGACCCGCGCGGGCTGCTCGCCGCCAACGACGCCTGGAGCGCGTTCGATGCGCTCGGCGACCTGTTCGTGCCCGGGCCGAGCGGGACCAACGTCAACGATCTGCGGGCGATGCTGGTGCGATAGGCTGTCGCGCGGGGGCGGATCGCGCTATCATCGCACCATGCAACGTGATGAGGTCCTGGACATCCTCAGACGGCACCAGTCCGACCTGCAGAGTCGGGGCGTGCGCCATGTCGCGCTGTTCGGGTCGACTGCGCGCGGGGACAGGCACGCCGGCAGTGACATCGACATCGTCATCGAACTCGACGCGGACACAGGTCTCGGGGTCTACGACTATGTCGACCTCAAGGCCTTCATCGCCGGCCTGTTCGAGGGGGCTGTCGACGTGGTCAACCGCGAAGGGCTGAAGCCGCATGTCCGGGCGGCCGCACTGAGCAATGCGATCTATGCGTTCTAGGCGCTGCGCGCCCTTTCGGACATCTCGTACAACATCCGCCTCGCTCGGAGCTTCACCGCCGGAATGGAATTCTCCACCTTCTGCGCCGACGAAAAGACCCTCTACGCAGTCATCCGATGCCTCGAGATCGTCTCGGAAGCATCGCGGCGCCTTCCGCCGGAGCTGAAAGCCCGTCATCCAGCCGTACCATGGGCGCAGATCGCGGGCGCCGGGAACGTGTTCCGGCACGACTACGAAGACGTCCTTCCGCGCATCGTGTGGAATACGGTCAATCACCAGCTGTCGGACATCAAGGCTGCGGTCGACACTTAACTAGGGCCGCTCAAGCCGACATGATAGCCTTCACTGCCTTCATGTCCGCCAGGAATCGCGCGTGCTCGGCGTCGCGGTCGGCGGGATCGGGGATGCGAAGGAGGTAGGAGGGGTGGACGGTGAGGAAGACGCGCAGGCCGTCTTCGCGGATGACGACCTGGCCGCGCAGCTTCGTGATCGCGACCGGCTTCCCGAGGAGGGACTGGGCGGCGGTGGCGCCAAGCGCGACAGCCAGGTCGGGACGGACCAGCGCCAGTTCGTGGTCGAGCCACCAGCGGCAGGCCTTTACCTCGCCCAAGTTGGGCTTGGCATGGATGCGGCGCTTGCCGCGCGGCTCGAACTTGAAATGCTTGACGGCATTGGTGACGTAGACCAGGTCGCGGTCGACACCGGCCTCGACGAGGATCCCGTCGAGGAGCCGTCCGGCCGGGCCGACGAAGGGCTTGCCGGCGATGTCCTCCTGATCGCCGGGCTGCTCGCCGACGAAGACCACGCGTGCCTTGTCCGGGCCGTCGCCGAAGACGGTCTGGGTGGCCTCGCGCCAGAGGTCGCAGCGGCGGCAGGCTGCTGCGGCGCGCGACAGGTCGGGCAGGGTGCGGGCGTCGGCGCCGTCCTCGGGCTCGGCCTCCCCGGCGGGCGGGGCCGGCCAGTGGCGCGCCTTGATCTTCGCGTGGTGCGGGGCGGGTTCGCTCGGCTGCTTCTCGACCATCTCCCTGGCCTTCTCCTCGGCGCCGCGGATCATCTGCGGAATGAGGGATGCCTCCGGGAGGTTCCGCCAGTATTTCTTCGGCATCTCCGCCTGCATCGCCTTCACCTTCAGCCGCGCCGGGTTGAAGATCGAGGAAAAGTAGGTGCGCCAGAGGGACTCGGCGTCGTCCTCGGACGGCGCGTCGGCCTTCGTCGCGCCGGGGCCGATCACGAGCCGCGTCCCGTCCCAGTCGGCCGAGGCGAGCGGCGTCAGGATCGTCCAGCGCATGGCGGTGAAACGGCGCACGAAGAAGGGCGCGTTGACCTCGACGATGAAGTGATCGGGCTCGAACCAGGCAACGTGTCGGGCCTCCGGACCGTTGCCGATGGCCCGGAAGCGCACGAAGGCGCGCATCTTGTGGATGTCGCGGCGGACCGACTTCGCCATCGCCTCCAGGCGGCGGACGTCGCTGTCGGAGGCGATCTTCATGAGGTGCGGCTCCTCGCGCAGTCGGAAGAGCACCCGGTAGAGCAGGGCGAAGCGCTCCGGGTCGCGGTGGCAGACGACGGTCCCGGCTAGCTCGACGAAGGCACGCGGGACGGTGAAGGTGGCACCCTCCGGAGCGGGCGGTGTCTCCGAAGCGGGGTGGGCCCGCTCCTCGAAGAGATCGGAGGACGCGCTGCCCGCGATCGTCCAGCCCACCTGGTCGGGGGGAACGCCCCGCATGGCCAGCGCGCGGGCGGCGATACGCCAGCCGTCGAAGTCAACCGGGCCGGAGAGCTTGACCGTCATGCGCGGCAGGCTGCGGGCGACGGCGGCCATGGTCAGAACAGTTCCATCTGCACCGGCGCCGGGGTCAGCCGGCTGCGCAGGCCGGCGCTGTCGGTCAGTCCGCCGGGCGACCAGCCTTCCGCGACGATGAACGGTCGGACCTTGGCGATCGACTGACAGAGGCGCCCGACGTCCTCCAGCCGCAGCCGCCGGTGGCGCCGGGTGTCGAGAATGCGCCCGACGGCGCGGGTACCGAGGCCCGGCACGCGCAGCAGGGCCTCGCGGTCGGCACGGTTGACGTCGACCGGGAAGGTCGCGCGGTTGCGGAGCGCCCAGGCGAGCTTGGGATCGACGGCGAGGTCGAGCATCCCGTCAGGCCGGCCGGCGAGAATCTCCTCCTGTTCGAAGCCGTAGAAGCGCATCAGCCAGTCGGCCTGGTAGAGCCGGTGCTCGCGCATCAGCGGCGGGTTCTTGAGGGGGAGGGCCGCCGAGGAATCCGGGATCGGGCTGAAGGCGGAATAGTAGACGCGGCGCAGGCGGTAGCTGGAATAGAGCCGTGCGCTCGATTTCAGGATCGTCGCGTCGGGCGAGGCATCCGCCCCGATGATCATCTGCGTCGACTGGCCGCCGGGCGCGAAGCGCTGGCGCTTCTTCGAGCGCATCGTGGGTTCGGACGTTTCCTCGATCTTCGAGCGCAGTTTCGCCATGGAGATCCGGATCGTCTCCGGCTTCTTCTCCGGCGCCAGCCGGTTCACCCCCTCGTCGGTGGGCATTTCCACGTTGATCGACAGGCGGTCGGCAAGGCGGCCGGCCTTCTCCAGAAGCTCCGGAGCACATTCCGGGATCGTCTTCAGGTGGATGTAGCCGCCGAAACGGTGCTCCTCGCGCAGGCGCCGGGCGATCTCGACCATCTCGCCCATGGTCTCGTCGGGCGAGCGGATCACGCCGGACGAGAGGAACAGGCCCTCGATGTAGTTCCGCTTGTAGAAGTCGAGCGTCAGCTGCACCACCTCGTCGATCGTGAAGCGGGCGCGGCGGACGTTGGAGGACGACCGGTTGATGCAGTAGCTGCAGTCGTAGATGCAGAAGTTGGTGAGCAGGATCTTGAGCAGCGAGATGCAGCGGCCGTCGGGCGCATAGGAATGGCAGATGCCGGAGCCCTCCGTCGAGCCGATGCCGCCGCTCTTCAGCGAATTGCGCTTCGCCGCGCCCGAGGAGGCGCAGGAGGCGTCGTACTTGGCGGCATCGGAAAGAATGGAGAGCTTCTGGCGGAGGGTGAGGGCTGTCATTCGTTCATGATACGTTCCCGATCCTGCCGGCGCCATTCACTTTGATATGAGGAGGTGGCTGCCCGTCCTTTCCATCGGGTCGGGGATGGGCGTCCCGCGTCGCGCCGTCTCTGTGGGGGCGGTGGGGGGAACGACCTCGGGCTCAGACCTCGTGCAGGTAGAGATGATAGTCCAGTTCGCTCACCGTGCGGGCGACGCGGAGGTACTCCGCCTGCTTGATGGCGGTGAAGGTGCGGTGGAGGTCAGCGCCGAGCGCCTGCTTCAGGAACGCGGATCCCTTCGCCGCCTCGATGGCCGAGCGCCAGTCGGCGGGCATGGCGACGCGGGTGCCGTCGGCGGCGGCGTAGCCGTTGCCGGTGGTCTCGGGGCCGGGGTCGATCGCCTCGTCGAGGCCCCTGGCGATGCCAGCGAGCACGGTGGCCGCCACGAGGTAGGGGTTGGCGTCCACGCCCGAGGGCCGGTGCTCGATGCGGCGGTTCTTTGTGTCGCCGGCCGGAACGCGCAGCGCCACCGAGCGGTTGTTGACGCCCCAGCTGGGCGCCACGGGCGCGTAGGACTGGGCGACGAAGCGGCGCCAGGAATTGGCATGCGGGGCGAAGACCAGCATGGATTCGCCCATCGTGGCCGCCAGCCCGCCGAGCGCGTGCAGCAGGCGGGGCTCCCAGCGGCCCTCCTCGGCCTCGGCGAAGACGTTGCGGCCCGCCTCGTCCTGCAGCGAGACGTGGAGATGCATGCCCGAGCCGGCATAGGCTTCGATCGGCTTGGCCATGAAGCAGGCGGTGACGCCGTGGCGGCGCGCCTGCGCGCGGACGAGGCGCTTCAGCATGATCAGGTCGTCTGCGGCCCTCAGGATGTCGCGGCGGTAGTTGAGGGTCAGTTCGTATTGTCCCGGCGCATATTCGGAGATCACCGTCTCGGCCGGGATCGCCTGCCCCCGTGCGGCGGCGTAGATGTCGGAGAACAGCGGTTCCATGCCGTGCAGGTGGTCGACCGAATAGACTTCCGTCTTGCCCGAGCGGCGGCCGTCGACCACCGCGCGGGCCGGCTGGACGCGGCCGTCGGCATCGCGCTCGCCGGCAAGCAGGAAGAACTCCAGTTCGAAAGCGCCGGCCGGATGAAGTCCGCGTGCGGCGAAAGCTTCGACCTGCCGCGCCAGCGCATGACGCGGGTCCGACGTCATCGGCGCACCATCGAGGCCGTACATCGACATCAGCACCTGGGCGCGGCGCGGGCTGGTGCCGTGGAGAGGAACCAGCGTGCCGGGGATCGGCCAGGCGCGCAGGTCGCCGTCGCCGGAATCCCAGATGAGACCCGTCTCGTGGACGTCCTCGCCCGTGATGTCGAGGCCGAGGATCGAGATCGGCAGGTGCCGGCCGCCCTTGTAGAACCCTTCGAGTTCGTGCCTCCGGATGATCTTGCCGCGGCCGACACCGTTGACGTCGACCAGCACGATGTCGATCGCCTCGACGTCCGGATGGGCTTCCAGGAAGGCGCGGGCTTCGTCTGGGGTGGAGCCGGAGGGGGATGTCATGGATGGGGGCTCGCGGGTCTTGCGGTTCGTGGTGCGTCGCGCTCTGCGGCGCCCCCCTCTGCCCTGCCGGGCATCTCCCCCACAAGGGGGGAGATCGGATATCGCGACGGCCTTCGCCAATCGCTGAGATCGAAGGAGACGCGCCGTCGCAAAAACTGCCGATCTCCCCCCGTGTGGGGGAGATGGCCGGCAGGCCAGAGGGGGGCGCGACGGAGCATGGGCATCTCAATGTCCCACCAGTTCCGCGCAGACAGCGCCGAAGGCCCCGACCAGCCGGTCGACCTGCCGTGCCGTGGTGGCGGGGGAGACGAGCATCATGTTGTGGAACGGCGCGATCAGGCAGCCGCGGTTGACGAGGGCGAGATGGATGGCGGCTTCCAGCGCGGGCGCATGGGCGGCCTCGGCTTCGGCGCCGTTTCCGAGCGGGCCCGGGGCGCAGATGAACTCGACGCGGGTACCGACGCGCGCGACATGCCAGGGCAGGCCGCTTCGCGTGATCGCGGCGGACAGGCCGGCCTGCAGACGTCCGGCGAGGCGGTCCATGCGGGCGTAGTTTTCAGCCGTCATCACGTCCTCCAGTGTCGCCCGCATGGCGGCGAACTGCAGCGGGTTGGCCGACAGCGTCGTGCCCATGCCCGAGTAACCCGGCTCCTTGATCCTGCCATAGGCCTCCCATCGTCCGGCGACCTCGTCGGTCATGCCCCAGACGGCGGCCGGTACGCCGCCGGCGATCGGCTTGCCCAGGACGAAGAGGTCGGGCTCGAGGCCGAAGGTGCGGGTGTAGCCGCCGAGACCGGACGAGATCGTGTGGGTCTCGTCGATGAGCAGCAGCGTGCCGGTTGCGCGGGTGGCGCGGCGCAGCGCGTCGTGGAAGCCCGGCGCCGGCAGGACCATGCAGGAATTGGTGAGCACCGGCTCGGTGATGACGCAGGCCACGTCGCCGGCGGCGAGTGCGGCTTCGAGCGCGGGGATGTCGTTGAACTCGACGATCCGGGTCGCCTGCGTCAGGTCCCGGAACTCGCCGGCGAGGCCTGGGCGGTTGACCGGGCGGCCGTCCTTCAGCCGCACCATCGTCTCGTCCACCGCGCCGTGATAGCAGCCGTTGAAGACGAGGATCTTCGGCCGGCCGGTGACGGCGCGGGCGAGCCGCAGCGCGAAGCGGTTGGCGTCCGTGGCCGTCGTGGCGACCTGCCAGCGGGCAAGGCCGAAGCGCTCCACCAGCAACCGGCCGACGGCGGCCGCGTCGTCGTTGGGCAGCATGTAGGTGAGGCCCTTGCCGGCCTGGCGGCGGATGGCGCGGGCGACGGGGGCGGGCGAATGCCCGAACATCGAACCGGTGTCGCCGAGGCAGAAATCGTCGAGGCGATGGCCGTCGACGTCGGTGATCGTCGCGCCGCGCGCCTCGTCCACCACCATGCGGAACGGCATCGGCCAGTCGAGCATCCAGTGCAGCGGCACGCCGTCGAGGAAGCCGGAGGGCTCGGCTGCGGCCGCAGCGGATTTCGGGCGGGCCGCGGCGAAGATCGCCGCTTCGCGCTCGCGCAGCGCTTCGATGCGCGCGACGGGCACGCCGCCGATCCTGTCGCTGGTTCCCCGCATGAAGACGTCCCCCGGAAGTCGAGCATCTACTTAACCGTGGTGGCAGGGGCCGGCAACCGTCCTGCCGCGGCAGGCGCTGGACCAGCGAACGGGACTTGAGCGCAGATGTCCGGAGGCTATGGTGCCGGTCCGCGAAGAACCGGGACCCGCCGCCTGCCCATGATCGAATCCATCTCGCCGGCCGACGAACCGGCCGTTCTGGCGCTGAACACCATCCATGCATCGGAGCTCTCCCTGCTCGATGCAGCCGGACTGAAACGCCTGCTCGGCACCGCCTATGTGGCGCGGCGGATCGGACGAGTGGAGGCATTCATGATCGCGTTCGATCAGGACGCGGACTATTCGAGCCCGAACTTCCTGTGGTTTCGCGAGCGCTATCCGCGCTTTGCCTATGTCGACCGCATCGCCGTCGCGACAGAGGCGCGCGGACGGGGTCACGCCCGACGCCTCTACGAGCATCTGTTCGAGGCGGCGCGGCGGGACGGGCATTCCGTCGTCACGTGCGAGGTGAATTCGGATCCGCCGAACCCGGCCTCCGACGCCTTCCATACAGCACTCGGCTTCCGCGTCGTCGGCGAGGCTGCGATCTACGGGGGCGAACGGACGGTGCGCTATTACGAGCGGCGGCTGTAGCGGCCCGCTCCTGGCGCAGACGGCACCGGCTTCGGGCCGTCTCCCGCGGAGCCGCGGGCGGTGCTATCCTGTCGGCGTCCGCCGTGTTCGCGGGTTCCTGTGAGGGAGGATGTCGCATGCGTCTCGTCTGGCTCCCGGTCCTGGCATCGTCGATCCTGGCGCTGACGCTCGTGCAGGGGCGAGCGTCCGGCGGGCTGCAATGCACCGCCGAGGACGACTTCGCGGTCGTGACGATCGAGAGCGGCGTGACGCGCGGCATGGGCGGTCCGGTCTTCAACTTCCGCGCCACGTCGGTCATCCGCGACGAAAAGGTGGCGGGCGACCTGCGCGACATGGCCTTCGACGGCGAGCATCTGGCGCAGTACTGGCTCGACGGAGAGGAGTTGCGCCTCCTGCTCTACCGCGAGCGCGCGGAGGGAACGCATGGCTACGTCCAGATCGAGGTGCGCACGACGGCAGGGGAGGAGGGGCTCTATGGAGGGACCTACGACCTGACCGTGTTCGACATGACGGGCGACGCCACGGGCGAGGGCCGGACGTTCAAGGGCGCCGGTCCGGTCGAGTGCTTCGTCGAATAGGCTTCAGCCGGCGATGTCGATGACGCCGCAGTCGCCGGCTTCCGAGCCGAAGACGACCCTTCGTCCGAGGCGGTCCCAGCCGAGCGATGTGATCGCGCCCTTGCCCGGCCGGCGCAGCAGCACCTCCTTCTGGTCGGCGATGCGTGCGGCGAGCACCATGCCGTCGGCATAGCCGATGGCGATGAAATCGTCGGCCGGATGACAGGCGACGGCGGTCACCTGGGTGTTGCCCCGCGTGCCGAGTTCGAGCGGCGCCTTGCCCATCGGGCCGTCCTTGCCCTGGAAGGGCCAGACGATGGCGGCCGGTGCGCCGGAACTGGCCAGCCAGCGACCCTTCGGGCTCCAGGACAGGCTCTTCACCTTGGCGGGGTAGCCGGTCATGCGCATGTGCTTGGCATCGACGAGCTTCCAGCCGTGCAGGGCGCCCTCCTGCATGGTGGTGACGAGAAAGTTGCCGTCGGGCGAAAAGGTGATGCCGGTATGCGCGCCGGCCCATTCGAGCTCGGTCGGCTTGCCGTCGGCGGCCGGAAAATGCAGCGTCGCGCCATTGTAGCGCGCCACGCCAATGCGCATGCCCTTGGGCGAGAAGGCGATGCCTTCCACCGTGCGCGGGTGATCGATGGCCTTGGTCCTGCCGTCGGCGAAACGAATGTAGGCCGTGCGCCCGGCGCCCCAGGCGATGGCGCCCTGCGGGCCTGATGCGATGCAGCCGATCCACTTCCGGCCGACGTCGCCGAGTTGCTCGAGCGATCCGTCGGCGCCGATCGCCATGACCTTGCCGTCCTCGCCGCCCGTCAGCAGCCGCTCGGATTTTTCGTCCGGCGTGGCGCAGGTCAGCCCGTCATGCGCCTTGACCTGCCTTTGGCCGTCGGACAGGCGGTGCACCACGCCGTCTGCCAGCGCGAAATGCGGCACGTCCGAGATGAAGGCGGCGACGACGCAATGGCCATCGAGGTCGAGGGGGGCGACGGTTGGCATGGAGCGATCCCTCATGGTATACACAGGCGACAGGACGCGGTGTACACGAAGCCTCGAATCGAACGCAACATGGCATTCCACATCAAGAACCCCGATACGGATGCGCTCGCCCGCAAGGTCGCCCGGGTCAAGGGACTCAGCCTGACGGAAGCGGTGCATCAGGCGCTCGAACGCGAGTACCGCCGGGAAACCGGACGCTCCGCCCTCATGGAAGATGCGCTCGAAATCGTCCGCCGGTTTCAGGAGAAGGGCGATCGATCGAAGGGTGCTCCCGCCGACCGGTCGTTCATCGACAGCCTCTACGAATAGCGACCGTGGTCATCGACGCCTCGGCCCTGACCGCCATCTTCGCAGACGAGGACGATGGCCACTCCCTGCTCGCGCGAATCGAAAGAGCCAGCGTGAGGGCAGTTTCGCCACTGGGGCTCTGGGAAGCCACGGTGGCGCTCGGCCGCATCTACGCCCGCCCGATCGACGAAGTCGCTGCCGATCTTCGACCCTTCATCGACCGCTTCGAGATCCGGTCGCTGCCGGTCACGGCCGATACGACCAGTCTCGCACTCAGCGCGTTCGAGCGTTTCGGCCGGGGTCGCCACAAGGCGTCGCTCAATTTCGGAGACTGCTTCGCCTATGCCGCCGCGCGGCAGCATCGCCTGCCACTGCTGTTCAAGGGGCAGGATTTTTCGCTCACGGACATCGAACCGGCATAGGCGCCGGCCCCCGGGTTGGATCGGGGCGTGGCAATTCCTTTGGTCCGCTGCGTCCGTTCACGCCGCCTGGCAGGCCTCGAACGTCCGCTTCAGCCGCTCCGGGTCGAGCTCGCGGCCGATGAAGACGAGGCGGCTGTCGCGCGGCTCGCCGTCCTTCCACGGACGCTGGTGGTCGCCCTCGATGATCATGTGGACGCCCTGAACCACGTAGCGTTCCGGATCGCCCTTGAAGGCGATGATGCCCTTCAGCCGCAGGATGTTCGGGCCTTCCAGCTGGGTGATCTTCTCGATCCAGGGGAAGAATCGCTTCGGGTCCATCTCGCCCGCACGCAGCGAGACCGACCGGACCGTCACGTCATGGATGGGTGAGGCTTCGCCGTGGTGATCGTGGTCATGGTCATGGTCATGGTCATGGTGGTGATGCTCATGGTCCTCGTGGTCGAGGAAATGGGGATCGTCGGCGAGCACACGCTTGAGATCGAAGGCGCCGCGGTCCAGCACCTCGTCGAGCGCGACGCCGGCGCGTTCGGCACGGTGGATGCGGGCGGCCGGGTTGATCGCCCTGATGGTGGCCTCCACCGCCCGCAGTTCGTCGGCCGTGACGAGGTCGGTCTTGTTGACGACCACCACGTCGGCGAAGGCGATCTGGTCCTCCGCCTCGCGGCTGTCCTTCAGGCGCAGAGGCAAGTGCTTGGCGTCGACCATGGCCACGACGGCGTCGAGCCTCGTCCTGGATCGCACGTCTTCATCCATGAAGAAGGTCTGTGCCACCGGCACCGGATCGGCGAGGCCCGTCGTCTCGACGAGGATCGCGTCGAAGCGGCCCGGCCGGCGCATCAGGCCTTCGACCACCCGGATCAGGTCGCCGCGCACGGTGCAGCAGATGCAGCCATTGTTCATCTCGTAGATCTCCTCGTCGGACTCGACGATGAGGTCGTTGTCGATGCCGATCTCGCCGAACTCGTTGACGATCACCGCGTAGCGCTTGCCGTGGTTCTCCGAGAGGATCCGGTTGAGGAGCGTGGTCTTGCCGGCACCGAGATAGCCGGTGAGCACGGTGACGGGAATCTGGGGCTGGGTGTCGGGCATGGCGCGCCTCTCAGTCGTTGGAACGGGGGTCGCGGTGATATAGGATGCTGAACGCACGATTGCACGCTCCGGATTCAGCGCCCGCGAGGCATCCTTTCGTCGGCCGGGGCATCGGCTGCCAGGGTTGTCATGCAACTGATACAGTCCTCTGCCATGCGTTCGTCGGCGAATTAGCCGGCTGGTTCCCGGAGCTTCGGGCGTCGTCTCCAGCGGCCGGACATCTACGCTCCGCGCATCCGCCGGGGCATCCAGGAGGGGCTATGGCGAAGGAAAAGGGCGCGGCGCTGAGCCGCCTTCAATCGGCGGCCCGACTGTCGCGCACGGCGCTGGCGTCGCGGCTTCTCGACCATGGCTTCTATGCCGGGCAGGACCAGATCATGCTCGCGCTGGCTCTGGAGGACGGGCAGACGCCGGGGCAGCTCGCCGCGCGGCTGGGCGTTCGTCCGCCGACCATCACCAAGACGATCAACCGCCTGCAGGCCCAGTCCTTCCTCGACAAGCGTGCATCCGAGCACGATGCCCGCCAGGCGCACGTGTTCCTCACCGAGAGCGGACGCGACGCGATCAAGGCGATCGAGAAGTCGGTCCGAAAGACGGAGAAGCAGGCCCTCAAGGGGCTGGACAAGAAGGAGCAGAAGGTCCTTGCCAAGCTGCTCGCGCGCATCGAGGGGAACCTGTCGGGCAATCCGCGTCAGATCGACGTCCTGGACGACGTCGACGACGAGGAATAGCCGTCCTTCCTCCCGGCTGCAAAAGGGCACCGAACGATGGGACCGGAAATCGCTTGCCCTCGCATACGGGATCGCTGAAACAGGTCGGATCGATTCCTCTGACGGCGGCCCCGGTGAACAAGTCTCCAGCGACCCAGGAAACGGCGACCCCCGTTCCCGCCATCCTGCTCGTCTTTTCTGCCGGGCTCCTGTTCTCCTTCCTCGACGCAAGCGCGAAGTATCTCGGCTCCGTCGGGCTCGCATCGCCGTTCATCGCCTGGACGCGCTTCGCCATCCACGTGCTCCTGGCGCTCGTGCTGCTGCGCGCGTGGTCGAGCCCGGCGGTGTTCCGGGTCAACAGCATGCCGCGGCAGTTGCTGCGCGGCATGTTTCTGTTCGGCTCCACCTTCTTCAACTTCCTGGCGCTGCAGACGCTGCAGCTGGCGGAGACGGTGTCGATCTTCTTCTTCGCTCCCATGGTGATCACCGCGATCGCCGGCCCCCTTCTCGGTGAATGGGCGGGCTGGCGGCGCTGGATCGCGATCCTCGTCGGTTTCGCCGGCGTCGTCGTCGTCACGCGGCCGGGAATGGGCGTCTTCGGCATCGGTCACGTCTACGCGCTCTGCGCCATGGCAAGCTATTGCCTCTACGTGATCATGACGCGGCACATGAGCCGCCAGGAGACCGCGGAAAGCATGATCTTCTATTCCGCCCTGGCACCGGTGGTGCTGATGGCGCCGACTTTGCCGTTCTACGCCTCGATGCCGCAGGACGGGGTGCAGTGGGCGGTGCTCCTGTCGATGGGCGTGCTCGGCGGCATCGGTCACTGGCTGCTGATCAAGGCCTATCGCATCGCCACCACCACGGCTCTGGCGCCCTATGCCTACCTGCAGCTCGTCTGGATGGTGTCGCTCGGCTATCTCATCTTCGGCGACCTGCCGGATCACTGGACCATCGGAGGCGCGCTCATCATCGTGTCGAGCGGGCTCTACATCGTCCACCGCGAGCGGCAGCTGCGACTGCGCGACGCGGCCCTTTCGAACCACTGATCGGGCAGCAAAAAGGTTTGAACCGACCGACGGCGATGGCGTATAGCTGATTTAAACAGTTTAAAGGACGTCGCGGGAGGGCGCACTGGCGCAGAAGATCAAGCTTTCGACGATCGCGGATGCGCTCGGCGTTTCCACGGCGACGGTGTCCCTCGCGCTGCGCGACAGCCCTCTCGTGGCGGACTCCACCCGCGACCGGATCAAGGAGCATGCCCGCGCCATCGGCTACATCTACAACCGTCGCGCGGCCAGCCTGCGGACCTCCCGGTCGGGGATCGTCGGGGTCGTCGTCCACGACATCATGAACCCGTTCTTCGCCGAGATCCTCCGCTCGATCGAGACGGAACTCGACCGCAGCCGGCAGACGTTCCTCCTGTCCAATCACTACGATCAGCTTGAGAAGCAGCGCAGCTTCATCGACACGCTGCTGCAACTCGGAGCCGACGGGGTGATCATGTCGCCCGCCATCGGCACGCCCCGCGAGGACATCCAGCTGATGGAGGACAACGGCCTGCCGGCTGTCCTCGTCGCTCGCTCCGTCGAAGGCGCCCAGGTGCCGGTGTTCCGCGGCGACGATTCCTACGGCATCGGCCTCGCCACCAATCACCTGATATCGCTCGGCCATCGCCGCATCGCCATGATCGGCGGCACCGACCAGACCTCGACGGGCCGGCACCGGTACCAGGGCTACGTCATCGCCATGCAGAAGGCCGGACTGGACGTCCAGCCGCACTGGCGCCTTCCGGGGCCGCGTACCAAGCAGGCCGGTTTCGAGGTGGCCGGCGAGTTCCTCGCGCTGCCCGACAGGCCGACCGCCGCAGTCTGCTGGAACGATCTCGTCGCGATCGGACTGATGAACGGCATTGCGCGCGCCGGTCTCCTCCCCGGTGTCGACGTGTCCGTCACGGGCTACGACGACCTGGAGGAGGCCGCCATCGCCACACCGGCGCTCACCACCGTCTGGAACGGCCAGCGCGACGTCGGGCGTCGCGCGGCGCGCGCGCTGCTCGATCGGCTGAACGGGGTGGTGGTGCAGGTCTCGCAGGAGCTCATCAAGCCGGAACTGCACGTTCGCCAGTCGACCAGCAAGCCGGTCGAGCGGGACTGAGCCAGGCTCGCCGGCGCAACCTTTCCAGCCTGTTCGACGAAAAAGGGCCCCGGCGGAAACCGGAGCCCTCGAAGTGGCGACCATGCTCAAGATCGCAAGGTCTTTCGGATGGTCAGTTCGTCGACGCGGTTTCGCCCACGACGCCGCACAGGCCGTTCGTCACCGTGCCATAGGAACCGGGATTGAGCGCGGCCCTCTCGCAGGCGTCCCGAACGCCGGCCTGGTCGTCAGCGCCCATGGCGTCGAAGGCGGACCGAATCTCGTCGTCGGAACGATAAGCGCTCCAGTCGTCGTTGAAGAACGGCGCGTAGCGCTCGCGGTCGTTCTCGTACATCATGCGCTCCTCGTCCGACTGCCAGGTGGCGGTGCGCTCCATGTCGTTCTTGGCCGGCGTGCCCTGGGCGAAGGCCGGGGCGGACACGGCGAATGCGAGAACCGATGCGGCGGCGATGAGTGTATGTTTCATGCTAGTCTCCTTCCGTAGGCGTGGGGTCGCCTTTTCTCTGTGTTTCGCTTTCGGTGAATGCGTCCGACGTCATGCCCGACACAGTCCTGTGGCAAACGACGCGGTCCGGCAGGCGTTCCGAAAAAGGGGTCGCGCGTGTTGACCATTCCGTGAACGCGATCTCGGAACCCGATTGCCCGAGCGCGGAAAACGTCTAGGGTCGCGCGCGATCGACACGCGTTCACAGGATTCAAGAATGCCCCAGCCGCAGATCCGCGACATCGCCGTCCTCGTTCCCGGAAGGCTGCACGGCCACGCCGTCACGCGCCTCGGCGACGGGTTCCGTCTCGTCCGGGTCGACCGCGCGGATCCTGCCCTGATCAGTCCCGAACTCGCCGCCGGCGTGCGGGCGGTCGCTTCGGCGACGGCCATCGACGCAGGCTTCATCGATGCGCTGCCGAACCTCGAAATCATCGCCAATTTCGGCGTGGGCTACGATGCGGTGGATGCGGCCCATGCGGCAGTCCGAAAGGTCATGGTGACCAACACACCCGACGTGCTGACGGACGAGGTCGCCGACACCGCCGTCGGGCTGCTGATCAACACGGTGCGCGAACTGCCGAAGGCGGAAGCCTGGCTCCGGGCCGGCCGGTGGGTGAGCGACGGCGCCTATCCGCTGTCGCGGGCGACCTTGCGCGGCCGATCGATCGGCATCTTCGGCATGGGCCGCATCGGGCTGGCGATCGCGCGGCGGCTCTCGGCGTTCGGCCTGCCGATCAGCTATCACAATCGCAGCAAGGCCGAGAGCGTCGGCTACACCTATCACGACAGCCTGGTCGGTCTCGCGCAGACAGTCGATACGCTCATCTCTGTCGCACCGGGCGGCGCGGCAACCGAAAAGGCGGTCAATGCCGAGGTGCTGTCGGCTCTCGGCGCCAACGGCGTCTTCATCAACATCGGGCGGGGCAGCACCGTGGACCACGCCGCGCTCGCTGCCGCGCTGAAGGATGGCACGATCCTCGCGGCCGGGCTCGACGTTTTCGACGACGAACCGCGCGTGCCCGAGAACCTCCTGTCGCTCGGCAATGCCTGCCTGCTGCCGCATGTCGGTTCAGCTTCGGTGCATACGCGCCAGGCGATGGCCGATCTGGTGGTCGACAACCTGATCGGCTGGTTCGACCAGGGACGGGCGCTGACGCCCGTCAACGAGACGCTGTCGGTGGTGCCGCGCGAGCGTTGACGGCGCAGCGCCCCGGGAGCCAGGCCCTATTCCGCGGCAGCCGCCAGGCCGATGCGGGCGGCTGCGTGGGCGCGCACGGCATCCCCGAAGGCCCGGAAGATCCGCGCCGACGTCTCGTCGCTGCGCACCCAGTACTCCGGATGCCACTGGACACCCACGGCAAAACCCCGGGAGTCGCGCACCGACACGGCCTCCACGGTGCCGTCCTCCGCCACCGCCTCGACCTGGAGCCGGTCGCCCAGCCGGTCGATGGCCTGGCGGTGGACCGAGTTCACGCGGATGTCGCCAGCACCGAAAATGCCGGCGAGGCAGGTGCCTGGCCGGATGGCGACGTTCTGGCGGATGGCGAAGCGAAGGTCGTGATGCTCCCCGGGCGGCGCCCGGTGATCGAGCCGGCCTTCCTGCTCCTGGATCTCGGTGGCCAGGGTTCCACCCAGCGCGACGTTCATCTCCTGGATGCCGCGGCAGATGGCCAGCAGCGGCACGCCGCGTTCGATCGCCTTGCGGATCAGCGGCAACGTGGTCGCGTCGCGCGCGGGATCGTAGGGACCGTTCGCTTCCGTCGCCTCGCCTCCATAGAGGTCGGGATGCACGTTCGTCTTCGACCCGGTGATCATCACGCCGTCCACGCAGGACAGGAGCCCGTCGAAGTCGACGCGTTCCCCGAGACTGGGCAGGACCATCGGCAGGACGCCGGCGCCGGTGATGGCGGCCTCTACGTATTGCTGCGGAACTGCGTGCCAGGTGTAGGCATCGAAGCTGCGGATATCGGAAGAGACGGCGACGAGGGGCTGGTTCATGATCGGGTTCCGGCCTTGCGGTCGTTCGGGATGAGCGGAGACGGCCCTATCTAGCCTTTTCACCACGCTTTTCCAACAGGGCACGGACCGCACTCATCGGTAGGCATCAACACGTCTTAGATCAAACAATTAACGTGGTTTTCCAGGTTCTTAGGTAAAAATACGCTATCGTCCCGAATCGGCACTCCAAATGCTGGACGGGGCTTGCGGCCTGTGCAAAGCAAACCGTTGGATGCCTGGGCCGCACCCTGAAAGCCCGGCATTTCGCCACGATCGGAGGAGAAAACATGGATCGTCGTTCATTCATCAAGCAGGCCGGCCTGACCGGCGCAGGCGCCGCCGCCGCGACCGCGCTCGCGGCCCCCGCCATCGCGCAGTCGACCCCCAAGATCACCTGGCGACTGACGTCGTCCTTCCCGAAGTCGCTCGACACGATCTACGGCGGCGCCGAGGTCTTCTCGAAGATGGTTTCGGAAGCCACCGACGGCAATTTCGAGATCCAGGTCTTCGCGGCGGGCGAAATCGTGCCGGGCCTTCAGGCGGCCGATGCCGTGACGTCCGGCACGGTGGAAGCCTGCCATACCGTTTCCTACTACTACTGGGGCAAGGATCCGGCCTGGGCGCTCGGCGCCGCCGTGCCCTTCGCGCTCAATGCGCGCGGCATGAACGCCTGGCACTACCATGGCGGCGGCATCGACCTGATGAACGAGTTCTATGCCCAGCACAACATCGTCGGTTTCCCCGGCGGCAACACCGGCGTCCAGATGGGCGGCTGGTACCGCAAGGAGATCAACACCGTCGCCGACCTGCAGGGTCTCAAGATCCGGATCGGCGGTTTCGCGGGGCGCATCATGGAGAAGCTCGGCGCGGTGCCCCAGCAGATCGCCGGCGGCGACATCTATCCGTCGCTGGAGAAGGGCACCATCGACGCGGCCGAATGGGTCGGCCCCTATGACGACGAGAAGCTCGGCTTCTACAAGGTGGCACCGTACTACTACTATCCCGGCTGGTGGGAAGGCGGCCCGACCGTCCATCTCATGTTCAACAAGGAGAAGTACGACGCGCTGCCGAAGGCGTATCAGTCGCTGCTGCGCACGGCCGCCCAGGCCGAGGACGCCAACATGCTGCAGAAGTACGACTATCTGAATCCGGAGGCGATCAAGCGCCTGGTGGCCAACGGAACGCAGCTTCGTCCGTTCACGCAGGACGTGCTGTCGGCCTGTTTCGACGCTTCGCTCGGCATCTATGACGAACTGACCTCGTCGAATGCCGCCTTCAAGAAGATCTGGGACTCGATCGCCGACTTCCGCAGCCGGCATTTCCTGTACTCGCAGATCGCCGAGTACAATTACGACACGTTCATGATGATCCAGCAGCGTTCCGGCAAGCTCTGAAGCCTGCCGATCGCGACGACCAGGCCTCGGGACGGCAACGTCCCGGGGCCTTTTTATTTGTAGACCGGGGCTTGCGAGCGGCCCGCTCCTTCAGCGCCGGGCCGGGGATGCGTATGCATGCGAACACGCTGCTCAAACCGTTCAATCCGTTGCTGAATAAAACGTCTTGGCGACGAGCGAGTCGCTGGACAGGTTCCGGCCCATATGCATTGATAACCAACAGTTGGCCGGCTTGTCATGGGAACACTAGCCAGGGCAGCTTCAATCCAAACGGGAGGAAGTACATGGATCGTCGATCATTCATCAAGAAAGCAGGCCTTGCCGGCGCCGGTGCGGCCGCGGCCACCTCGCTCGCTGCACCCGCCATCGCCCAGTCGATGCCGAAGATCACCTGGCGCTGCACGTCGTCCTTCCCGAAGGCGCTCGACACGATCTACGGCGCGGCCGAGACCATGGCGAAGTTCGTCAAGGAGACCACCGACGGCAATTTCGAGATCCAGGTCTTCGCAGCCGGCGAAATCGTGCCCGGCCTGCAGGCGGCGGACGCAGCTTCCGCCGGAACCGTGGAACTCGCCCATACCGCTTCCTACTACTACTGGGGCAAGGATCCGGTCTACGCCTTCGGCACGGCCATCCCGTTCGGTCTCAACTACCGTCAGCAGAATGCCTGGTACTACTATGGCAACGGCAACGCGCTGATGAACGAGTTCTACGCCACCCAGGGCCTCTACGGCATGCCCTGCGGCAACACCGGCGCGCAGATGGGCGGCTGGTTCCGCAAGGAGATCAACACGCTCGACGATCTCAAGGGCCTGAAGATGCGCATCGGCGGCATGGGCGGCAAGATCATCGAGAAGCTCGGCGTCGTGCCGCAGCAGATCGCCGGCGGCGACATCTATCCGGCGCTGGAGAAGGGCACGATCGACGCGACCGAGTGGGTCGGGCCGTATGACGACGAGAAGCTCGGCTTCCAGAAGGTCGCCCAGTACTACTACTATCCGGGCTGGTGGGAAGGCGGGCCGGTCCTGCACACGCTGGCTAACCTGGCCAAGTGGAACGAGCTGCCGAAGCCCTACCAGGCGATCCTGGAGACGGCCTGCCGCGCCGCCAACGCCGACATGATGGCCAACTACGACTTCAAGAACCCGGCCGCGATCAAGCGCCTGGTGCAGGCGGGCGCCCAGCTGCGCCCGTTCAACCAGGAGATCCTGTCGGCCTGCTACGAGGCGGCGATGGGAACCTATGCCGAGATCAACGCCGTGAATCCGATGTTCAAGAAGATCTACGACGACCAGCAGGCCTTCAAGCGCGACGCCTATCTGTGGGCCCAGCTGACCGAGTACAACTTCGACACGTTCATGATGATCCAGCAGCGCGCCGGCAAGCTCTGAGGCAGGCCTCCGCCGCGAATGCAGAAGGCCCCGGAGCGGCGACGCTCCGGGGCCTTTCTCTTTGCCGGGCTCGCGGCCGCGGGCACGGCCGAGGGGGCCTACATCGTCCGGCGACCCGCGGGTCTCCGGCATCGGGCGACACACGGCGGGGATGCGAGCCGCTCTGCAACGCCGGTCGCCCTGCCTGCGGGTCTGCCTGCCCCGATCGCGCGATCACCCGCGGGACCGGCGCTGCCGCGTCAGAACTTCGGCGGCTGGCTGAGGTCGTTCTGCGCCGGAGCCGGCGCGGCTGGAGCCGGCTGGCTCGCGCCCTGCGTTTGCGCCGGAGGCAAGCCGAGGGGCGGAAGGCCGAGACCGTTCCCGCCCTGGGTTCCGCTCGCAGGGCCGCTGCTGCCTGCGGGCGCTCCGATCGGCGGCAGGCCGAGCGGCGGCAGACCGAGCCCTCCGCCATTGTCCGCACCGCCGCCGAGCGGCGGCAGGCTCATGCCTCCGCCTGCTCCTCCGCCTCCCAGGGGCGGCAGCTGGATCTGGATATCGCTCTGGGGCGGGGCGGACTTGTAATGCGTCACCAGTCCCGGGAAGGCGATGACGAGCAGGATCATCAGGAACTGGATGATGATGAAGGGCAGCGCGCCCTTGTAGATCTCGATCGTCCTGATCCCCGGCATCATCCGTCCCGACACCGTGTCCTTCCACTCGCGCATCGGCGCGACGGAGCGCAGGTAGAACAGCGAGAATCCGAAGGGCGGGGTCAGGAACGAGGTCTGGAGGTTGATGCCGAGGATGATGCCGAACCAGATCAGGTCGATGCCGAGCTTTTCGGCCACCGGAGCCAGGAGCGGCACGGCAATGAAGGCGATCTCGAAGAAATCGAGGAAGCAGCCGAGGATGAAGATGACGATCGTGACGACGATGAGGAAGCCCGTCTCGCCGCCGGGCAGCGACAGCATCAGTTCCTCGATCCAGATGTTGCCGTTGATGCCGTAGAAGGTCAGGCCGAAGACGCGCGCCCCAATCAGGATGAACATCACGAAGGCGGACAGCTTGGTGGTGGAGTCCAGCGCCTGCTTCAGGACGGTCATGTTCAGACGCCCCTTCACCAGGGCCAGGATCAGCGCGCCGGTCGCGCCCATGGCGCCGCCCTCGGTCGGCGTGGCGATGCCGAGAAAGATGGTGCCGAGCACCAGGAAGATCAGCGCCAGCGGCGGGATCAGGACGATGATCACCTGCTCGGCCAGACGGGACATGATGCCGAGCCTGAAGTAGCGGTTGGCAAGACTGAACAGGTAGGCTGCCAGCGTGGCCACCGTCGCGGCCCAGACGAGGCGGATTTCGTAGCGCATCTCGGCGAAGACGGTGTGGTAGGTCAGCCAGTAGATCGCCGCCGCTGCGGCCAGCACCACGACGAGCGAGGTCACCCCGCTGCCCAGCGTGCGCGCCTCGACGGGCAGAGCGGGAACCCATTCGGGCTTCAGCAGGCTGACCGCGAGGATGTACATGCAGTAGATGCCGATGATGATCAGCGCCGGCACCAGCGCGCCGACATACATGTCGCCGACGGAGCGGCCGAGCTGGTCGGCCATGACGATCAGCACCAGCGATGGCGGAACGATCTGGGCCAGCGTGCCGGATGCGGCGATCGTGCCGGTCGCGACCGAACGGTTGTAGCCGTAGCGCATCATGATCGGGAGCGATATCAGGCCCATGGCGATCACGGAGGCGGCCACGACGCCGGTGGTGGCGGCGAGCAGCGCGCCGACGAGAACCACCGCGAAGGCCAGGCCGCCGCGGATCGGCCCGAAGAGCTGGCCGATCGTGTCGAGCAGATCCTCGGCCATGCGCGACCGCTCGAGGATCAGCCCCATGAAGGTGAAGAACGGGATCGCCAGCAGCGTGTCGTTGTACATGATCCCGTAGATTCGCTCGGGATGCGACTGGAGGAGAGGCCAGAACAGGCGGATCTCGCTCGAAATGTGCGAGAACTCGACGCCGATGACGAAGAAGATCAGTCCGCCGGCGGCCAGCGTGAAGGCGACCGGATAACCGATCAGCAGCATCGCCATCACCGTCACGAACATGATCGGGGCGAGGTTGTGGGCGACGAAATCAATCACGGCGCTCGCCCTCCATCTCGATCGCCGCCTCGGCCGCCGGTGGCAGGTCGTGCTGCGGAGACGGGTCGTCGATGACGCCCATGATGACGGCCGCACGCTTGACGATTTCCGAGACCGCCTGCGCCAGGAGAAGGATGAAGCCGAGCAGCACCATGCCCTTGGCCGGCCAGATGATCAGGCCGCCGGAGTTCGAGGACATCTCGCCGCTTTTGTAGGACAGGATGAACCAGGGCCAGCACAGATAGACGAGCAGCGCCGCGAAGGGCAGCAGCAGGAAGACGTGGCAGAGAAGATCGACCCAGTCGCGGGTCCGCTTGCTCAGCCTGTTCGAGATGATGTCGATACGGATGTGTTCGTTCTGCCGCAGGGTGTAGGCCGCGGCGAGCATGAAGACCGTGCCGTAGAGATACCACTGCAGTTCCAGCCATGCGTTCGACGAGATGTCGAAAGCCTTGCGCATGCTGGCATTGCCGGCGCTGATCAGAACCGCGACCAGGATCAGCCAGGAGACGTTCTTTCCGACGAATCCGGTAACGCCGTCGATGAGCCGCGAAAGAGCCAGAAGCCCCGCCATGAAGTCCACCTCCCGATTTGCACTGGCCGGCAGCCCCGCCGGCCGGTGGCGCTTCTTTTCTGATTCTCACGCCGTCCGGCCAAGCCACGGCTCGCCGTGGCACCCGCAGGGTGATTATCAGCTTTGCGGTCGCAATCAAAGAGATTGGCGATCAAACCGGCTCCCGGTCGGGTCGACTAGGTGTTTCTACGTAAGCGGCCCGGCCGGCGCGGTGACGTCGAATTCGTTTGACGTGACGTGCTTAGGGCGAAAGACTCCGGACCCGAAGACCAAGACCGGTTCCGCTCCGCGCGGCGAGGATCCAGGGAAAGCCCGATGACGCTGCACGACGTTTCGCTCGACGACAAGTTCGACCTCGGCAAGGATCGCATCTTCGTCTCGGGCGCCCAGGCCATCATCCGCATGCTTCTCATGCAGCGCGAGCGTGACCGGCTGGCAGGGCTCAACACCGCCGGCTTCGTGACCGGCTATCGCGGTTCGCCGCTCGGCGGTCTCGACCAGCAGCTCTGGAAGGCCAAGCGGCAGCTGGCCTCCTCCGACATCGTGTTTCAGCCGGGTCTCAACGAGGAACTCGCGGCCACGGCCTGCTGGGGCGCGCAGCAGACGGAGCTTCTGGGCGAAGGGCGCTACGACGGCGTCTTCGCGCTCTGGTACGGCAAGGGCCCCGGCGTCGATCGCGCTGGCGACGTGTTCCGCCACGCCAACCTCGCGGGCTCGTCGCGGCACGGGGGCGTGCTGGCGCTGATGGGCGACGACCATACGGCCGAATCGTCGACCAATGCGCATGCGACCGAACTGCAGTTCGTGGACACGATGATCCCGATCCTCAATCCGGCCGGGGTGCAGGAAATCGTCGACTACGGCCTGCTCGGCTATGCGATGTCGCGCTTCGCTGGCACCTGGGCGGCGATGAAGTGCGTGAAGGACAACATCGAATCGACCGCATCGGTCGACGTCTCGCTCGACCGCCTGAACATCGTGCTGCCCGAGATCGACCTGCCGCCCGGCGGGCTCAACATCCGCCATGAACTCGACCAGATGGGCCAGGAAGCGCGGCTGCACAATTTCAAGCGTGCGGCGGCCAGCGCCTTCATCCGCGCCAACGGGATCAACCGGATCGTCTACTCCGGGGGTGCGGACGCGCGGATCGGCATCATCACCATCGGCAAGAGCTATCTCGACGTGCGCCAGGCGCTGGAGGACATCGGCATCGACGAGGCGAGGGCCAACCGGATCGGCGTGCGCCTGTTCAAGCTCGGCTGCCCATGGCCGCTCGATTTCGAGCATCTGCGCGACTTCGCCCGTGGCCTCGAGATGATCGTGGTGGTGGAGGAAAAACGGTCATTGATCGAGGCGCAGGTACGCGAGCAGCTCTACGGGACCGGCATGCAGCCCGTGGTCGTAGGCAAGCGCGACGAGCACGGCCACATGCTGTTCCAGCCTCAGGGGGCGCTCGACCCGAACGAGATCGCGATCGCGCTCGGCGAGCGCGTGCTGCGCGTCGTCGGCCATGCCGACGACATCGCCGCGCGCGTGGCACAGCTCAGGCAGTTCCAGGCGATGCTGGCCGACACGAAGGACGTGGGCGTCCGCACGCCCTACTTCTGTTCCGGCTGTCCGCACAATTCCTCGACCAAGGTGCCGGATGGCTCTCTCGCCGGCGCCGGCATCGGCTGCCATTTCATGGCACTCTGGATGGACCGCAAGACGGTCGGTTTCACGGCCATGGGCGGGGAGGGCGCGCAGTGGATCGGCCAGGCGCCGTTCTCGAAGCGCGACCACCAGTTCCAGAACCTCGGCGACGGCACGTACAACCATTCCGGTTCGCTGGCGATCCGCTTCGCCGTCGCGTCCGGCGCCAACATCACCTACAAGATCCTCTACAACGACGCCGTGGCCATGACCGGCGGCCAGCCGCACGAGGGCGGGCTGTCGGCGCCGATGATCGCCGAGCAGGTGCGCGCCGAAGGCGTCGAACGGATCGCCATCGTCACCGACGAGCCGGAGAAGTACGGTGCTCTCCCGGTCCCGGCCGGCGCCACCGTCCACCACCGCGACGACCTCGATGCCGTGCAGCGCGAACTGCGCGAGGTAAAGGGCGTCTCGGTGCTGCTCTACGACCAGACCTGCGCTGCCGAGAAGCGGCGCCGGCGCAAGCGCGGCACCTTTCCGGATCCCGACAGGCGGGTGATCATCAACGAACTGGTCTGCGAAGGCTGCGGTGATTGCGGGGTGCAGTCGAACTGCGTGTCCGTGCAGCCTGTGGAGACCGAGTTCGGGCGCAAGCGACGCATCGACCAGTCGAGCTGCAACAAGGACTTCTCCTGCCTGAAAGGCTTCTGTCCGTCCTTCGTGACGGTCCATGGCGGCAGGATCCGCAAGGCCGCCGGTGCGGCCGGCGGTACCGATCCGCTGGACGGCGTGCCGGCACCGAAGGTCGCGGACGCCGCGACGGGCTGGGCGGCGATCATCGACGGCATCGGCGGAACGGGCGTCGTGACGATCGGCGCGGTGCTGGGCATGGCCGCGCACCTCGAAGGCAAGGGCTGCGGGCTCATCGACATGGCCGGCCTCGCGCAGAAGGGCGGGGCGGTGTTCAGCCACGTCCGCGTGGCCGCGACGCCGGAGGACATTCACGCCATCCGCGTCTCGGCGGGCAAGGCAGACCTCGTGCTCGGCTGCGACCTCCTCGTCTCCGGCTCGAAGAAGGTGCTGGGGGCCGTGCGGGAGAACCATACGATCTTCGTCACCAACACGGCCGAGGTGATGCCGGGCGACTTCGCGCGTTCGGCGGACTTCTCGTTGCCGACCGAGCGGCTGAAGAAGGCGATCCGAGCGGCCGCCGGTGAGCGCAACGCGCATTTCTTCGACGCCACGCGCACCGCCGCGGCACTGTTCGGAAACTCGCTCGGCGCCAACATGTTCATGCTCGGCTTCGCCAGTCAGCTCGGCGGGATCCCGGTATCCTCCGAAGCGATCGAGAGGGCGATCGAGCTCAACGGGGAGGCCGTGGCAATGAACGTCAGCGCCTTCCGCTGGGGTCGGCGCGCTGCGCACGAGCCGGAATTCGTCCGCGCACGAGTCGCTGCCGCGGCGTCCGGACAGGCCGGGCAGGCGCTTGCCGGCACCCTCGACGACATCGTGGCGAAGCGATCTGCCTTCCTCGCCGCCTATCAGAACCGCGCCTATGCCGAGCGCTACGAGCGGCAGGTGGCTTCGGTGCGGGCGGCGGAGGAGAAGGCCAGGCCCGGTTCGACGGCGCTGGCCGAGACCGTTGCCCGCAACCTGTTCAGGGCGATGGCCATCAAGGACGAGTACGAAGTCGCGCGCCTCTACACGGACGGCTCGTTCGAGAGGCAGGTGGCGGCGCAGTTCGAGAGCGTCGAGAAGCTGGAGTTCCACCTCGCGCCGCCGATCCTCGGGCGCACCGGCTCCGACGGCAGGCCGGTCAAATCCTCGTTCGGGCCATGGATGATGACCGGTTTCCGTATCCTGGCGCGGCTGAAGAGCCTGCGCGGGACGGTGTTCGACGTGTTCGGCCGCACCGAGGAGCGGCGCATGGAGCGGCGCCTCCTGGCGGAGTACGAGAACGACGTCGCCCTGCTCGTCCGGGACCTGACGGCAGAGCGGCTCGACGCGGCCTGCGCGCTGGCCGCGGTGCCGTCGCTCGTGCGCGGCTTCGGCCACGTCAAGGCGGCCAATGCGCAGAAGGCGGCGGCGGAACGTTCGCGCCTCATCGAGCGCTTCGCCCGGACACGGGATGTCCTGCAGGCCGCCGAGTAGGAGACCGTTCGGCCGGGTCGATCAGGCTTGCCGGAGTGCCCGCTCCGGCCGGACCTCGCCTAAAGCTTTTTTAATGTGAATGTGCGACTGGTTCGCATACCAATCGGTCGCCCGCAGTGAAGCACAGCAAGGACACCATTCCGGAAGACGTGTACGTCGGGTTCGTCAGGTCGCTCTTCCTCGACCCTGGCATCCTGCTGATCGGCGCCTGCTGCCATGGCATCATGGGCTTGATGGTATACCTGCGCAGCAACGAGCCGGTCTATCTCGTGCTGACGGTGCTGATGCTGTTCGCCGGCCTGTATCGCTACGTGGCGATGCGGCAGGTGCAGGCCGAGTCGATCACGGAAATCAACACTGCCGTGGCGCGCGAGCGCTACTACATCATCGCCGGCACCGTGCAGGGCGCCGTCATCGGCCTGTTCTCCTTCTGCGCCGTCTATCTCTACTCCGACGAGTTCGCCGAGCTGGCGGCCGTCTCGGTCGCGATGGGTGGCGCCATCACCATCGCCGGGCGCAACTACGGCTCCAGGAAGATGGTTGCGATTCTCTCGCTGACCACGATCGGGCCGATCGCTCTCGCGCTGATGCTGAAGGCCGATATCTACAATTTCGTGCTCGGCCTGTTCATCATCCCGTTCATGATCATCATCATGAAGCTGGCGGAGCTGGTGCGCGACGTGCTCTTCACCGCCATCAGCGAGCAGAAGAAGGCCACGAAGCTCGCGCAGCGATTCGACCGCGCCCTCAACACCATGACACACGGACTGGTGATGCTCGGCCCTGACAGCCGGGTGATCGTGGCGAATGCCGAGGCGGCCGAACTGATCGGCGTCGCGAAGACCGACAGGCTCATCGGGCGCAGCCTCAAGGCGCTGCTGCTGCGCGGTGCTGCGGGTGGCCTGATCAGCCGGCGCGACTGCAGCTTCATCGAGGCGCAGCTGACGCTGGCGCTGCGGGAAGGATGCGGCCGCAAGCTTCTCGTCACCCTCACCAACGGCCGCTGCCTCGAGTTTTCCGCGCGCGAGGGCAGCGACGAGCTCAGCGTCATCACCTTCGAGGACGTCACGTCCCGCGTGCAGGCGGAAGAGAAGATCCGCACCATGGCGCGCTACGACAGTCTCACCGGCCTGCCCAATCGCGCCTATTTCCACGAGATCGTCGCAGAATGCATGGTCACGGGCGACCGCGAAAGGCTGTGCGCGCTGGCGATCTTCGACCTCGACGACTTCAAGAGCATCAACGACACGCTCGGACATCCGGTGGGCGACGGGCTGATCTATGCCATCGCCGAGAAGCTCGCCTTCTTCGCGGACGACGACGTGAAGATCAGCCGGTTCGGCGGCGACGAATTCGTCATCTACTTCGACAGGATCGAGGACGAGAACCACCTCAGCATGCTGCTCGACGGCATCTTCGAGGGCCTTCAGGAAGAAGTCGACGTGGCAGGTCATGCACTGCGCGCCCAGTTCAGCGCCGGGGCGGTGTTCCTGCCGGTCAGCTACGACGATGCCGAGGGCATGATCGTCAAGGCCGACCTCGCGCTGTACGAGGCCAAGGAGACGGGCAAGAACAGTTGGCGGCTGTTCGAGGCGACGATGGACGCGGCCTTCCGCCAGAAGCAGATCCTCAAGGCCGACCTTCGCAATGCCGTGCAGGCCGGAGCCCTGCGCGTGGTGTTCCAGCCGATCATCGACATCAAGAACATGTCCGTGGTGACCTGCGAGGCGCTCTGCCGGTGGGATCATCCCGAACTCGGCGCCGTGTCGCCGGGCGTCTTCATCCCGCTTGCCGAGGAGATGGGCATCATCTCCGACATCAGCATCCAGGTGCTGAGGGCGGCCTGCGAGGAATGCGCCAAATGGCCGGAGCCCATCGGCGTCTCCGTCAACCTTTCGGCCCGCGACTTCCGCTCCGCCGGCATCGTCGATCACGTGCGCGACGCGCTCGCCGACAGCGGTCTGCCGCCGCACCGGCTCGAGGTCGAGGTGACCGAGACCGCGATCCTCGACGACAAGCTTTCGACGCGGACCTACCTCGAGCAGATCCGCGGTCTCGGCGTGCACATCGCCCTCGACGATTTCGGTACCGGCTACTCGAGCCTCAGCTATCTGCACACGCTGCCGCTCGACAAGGTGAAGATCGACCGGTCGTTCCTGCAGGACATCACGTCGGACGACAGGTCGCTGGAATTGCTGTGCGGCATCGTCTCGCTGTCGCGCAAGCTGGGATTGACCATCACCATCGAAGGCGTGGAGACGTTCGAGCAGCTCAAGCTCCTGTCGTCGCGCGTGAAGCCCGACCTCCTCCAGGGCTTCCTCTTCGGCGCGGCGCTCAGCGCTTCGGGTATAGAGGCGATGTCCAAGACGACAGTCCCGTTCGGGGAGGACATCTCGCGGCTGCGGTTGTTCGCGGGTCGCTAGCCGACCGTCAGGTCCGTCCGCTTCCAGCGCCTCGGGAAACCGGGTCCGCCATCCGTCGCGGCCTTTGCCGGCCCCATGATCCGAAGTCGCTCCGCCCTTGCGGAAGGCGCCGCTGCGCCGGCCTGCATCCGCCGGGAGGCCGCACCCGGCACCCCCCACTCACGACAAGGTCTCCACCGAGGCACACTCCAGGATTGAAAAGTCCGACCACCGGCATTGAAGGCGCCCCGCATTAAGGTTAACGGAAGGTAAACGAAGTCGGACGAAGTTTCAGCTTTACTGCGCGCAACCTTAGGGTACGTTTCAGGCAGGCAACACGTGTACGGGGACCAGGCGAAATGACCGTGGCAGTGGAGAGCGGCAAACTCGAACGGCCCACCGCTCTGGTGCGGAACGTCGGAGGCTCGGCCTTCGCAGACAGCGTAGCGGCACTGCTGGAGCGTGCCGAGTACAGGCGCTGCGAGAAGGGCGAGGATCTCGAGGCAGTCTACCGGCTTCGCTATAAGGCCTACAGAAACCACGGCACGGTACCCACGACGGCCGAACGCACGACGACGGACCGCTACGACGAATCGCCCAACTGCTACCGGTTCGGCGTGTGGCTCGACAACGAACTGGTGAGCACGGTCCGGCTCCATCACCTGACTCGGGAGATGCCCTATTCGTCCGTCATGGACGTGTTCGGAGACGTCATCGCACCGCGGCTGGAGCGGGGCGAGACCTTCATCAACCCGACGATGTTCGCCGCGGACCCCTACTACGCGACCGTCTATCGCGCGCTTCCCTACGTGACTCTGCGGCTTGCGGTGGTCGCCAACACCTATTTCGATACCACCAGCTGCATCTGCGTCATCCGCAACGATCATACGGCTTTCTACAAGCGCGTGTTCGGAGCCGAACAGGTCGGCGATCCGCGACCGCATCCGTCGTTCACGGTCAACGTGATGCTCTACGACTCCCCCTGCGCCACCAACATGCAGCCGACGCTGGAACGGTTTCCGTTCTTCCGGTCGACAGCGTTGGAGCGTCGCCTGCTGTTCGGGCGCGCCGCGAAAGGCGAGGTGGGATCGCTGACGATTCTGCCGACGGCGCGCTATCTGAAGAACGCCGCCTGAGCGGACCCGCCGGCGGTCATCCGTCGGCTTGTATCGCAGCGGTGGAGAGGCATAAGCTTGCCTGGCAGCGCCCCGTCCGGAACGGCGCCGGCGATGAGGCATGATGAACCCACGCGAAGAGACCGTACGCACCGCCATCTGGGCCAGCGAGCTGACCGAGGACGAGATCGAGCGCGCTGCGCGGGGCCTCACCGAGCGCAGCTTCGCGAAAGGCGCCTATGTCTGCCACCGCGGCGACAGGCTCGACTACTGGACCGGCGTGCTCGAAGGTCTCGTGAAGGTGTCGGCAATTTCGCGCGGCGGCAAGCCGATGACCTTCGCAGGCGTCACCACCGGAAGCTGGTTCGGAGAAGGGTCCGTGCTGAAGGGCGAGCCGCGCCAGTACGACGTGGTCGCCATCCGCGAGACGCGCCTGGCCATGCTCAACCGGGGCACGTTCGACTGGCTCTACGAAAACAGCAAGGGGTTCAACCGCTTCCTCGTGCGCCAGCTGAACGAGCGGGTCGGACAGTTCATCGCCACCATCGAGCATGACCGCATCCTCGGCCCTCGCGCGCGGGTGGCCCGTCACCTGTCGTGGTTCTTCAACCCGGTGCTCTATCCCCATGTCCGCACCGAGATCGCGATTTCGCAGGAGGAACTCGGGCTGCTCGCCGGCGTGTCGAGGGCGGTCGCCAACCGTTCGCTGCAGGAACTGGCCGACGAGAAGCTGATTGCCCTGGAGCACGGCCGTATCCGGGTGATCGATCTCGAAACCCTGAAACGCTACGAATCCTGATCGGCGCGGACGACCCGCCGAAGGGTCGCGCGGTGAACCGAAAACAATGATTTCAGGGTGTTGGCCGGCGCGAAGGGCGCATCGCTAGCAGAGCAAAGGCACCTGCGTCTGTCAATCGCGAAGTTGCTTCCGGGGGTGCGACATGGGAGCGTCGGTCATGGGAGATGTCCCGCCGCCCAGGGGCAGGAGCGCATCGGGCGCGGCATGGTTGCACAGCCAACTTGCATGCGGGGACATGCCGGGTCATAAACATCGGACCAACTGCCGGACAACAAGGCGGGGTCCCGGGAGGAACGCTGGAGATGCTTGCCAAGGCTAAAGCCGGCACCATGCTCGATACATTTCCGAAATACCTCGTGCTGAACGCCGAGCGTTACGCCGATCGTCCCGCCATGCGGCACAAGGACCTCGGCATCTGGCAGGGCTGGACGTGGAGGCAGCAGCTCGAGGAGGTGCGCCGCTTCGCCATCGGGCTCTCGGCGATCGGCCTGAAGCGGGGCGACAAGGTCGCGGTGGTCGGGTCGAACCGGCCGCGGCTCTACTGGAGTTTCGCCGCGATCCAGTCTCTCGGCGCCATCCCGGTCCCGGTCTATGCCGATTCGGTCGCGGAGGAGATCGCCTACGTGCTCGACCACGCCGAAGTTCGCTTCGCCGTGGTCGAGGACCAGGAGCAGGTCGACAAGCTTCTTTCGATCGCCGAGAAAGTGCCGTCCCTGAAGGAGATCGTCTACGACGAGACGCGCGGTCTGCGCGACTACGACCACACGCACCTGCACGGATTCGAGGAGGTGCAGGAAAGGGGGAAGACGGCCATCGACACGTCGCCGGACGCCCTCGCGACATGGCAGGCCTCGGTGGATCAGGGCAGCGGCGGCGATCTCGGCGTCATCCTGTATACGTCCGGGACGACGGGACGGCCGAAGGGCGTGATGCTGTCCAACGACAACCTCGTGAAGTCGGCGCTGCACGGCAACGCCTTCGACAGGCTCGGACCCGACGAGGACATCATCGCCTACCTGCCGCTGGCCTGGGTCGGCGACCACGTCTTCTCCTATACGCAATCCTATACGGCAGGCTTCTGCGTCTCCTGTCCGGAGAGCCCGGAAACCGTGACGGAAGATCGACGGGAGATCGCTCCGACCTACTTCTTCGCGCCGCCGCGTGTCTTCGAAGGTCTGCTCACCGCTCTGATGGTGCGGATGGAGGACGCCGGACGGCTGAAGAAGCGGATGTTCGACCACTATCTCGCGCATGCCCGAAAGGTGGGAGAGAAGATCCTGAACGGCGAGCCGGTGGGGCTGCTCGACCGGGTCCGGTATTTCCTCGGCGAGATTCTCGTCTATGGGCCGCTGAAGAACCGGATGGGCATGACGCGGCTGAGGGTCGCCTACACCGCCGGCGAGGCGATCGGGCCGGAGCTGTTCCGCTTCTACCGGTCGATCGGGCTCAACCTCAAACAGCTTTACGGGCAGACTGAGGCCTGCGTCTACATCACCGCGCAGCCGGACGGCAACATCCGCGCCGACACGGTGGGCGTTCCCTCTCCTGGCGTGGAACTCAGGATCGCCGATAGCGGCGAGGTGCTGTACCGGTCCGAAGGCACTTTCGTCGGATACTACAAGAACGAGGAGGCCACGCGCGCCACCAAGACGCCGGACGGCTGGGTCCACACGGGCGATGCGGGCTTCATCGACCCGGAGGGGCACCTCAAGATCATCGATCGCGCGAAGGACGTCGGCCGGCTCAGGACCGGCGGACTCTTCGCCCCCAAATACGTCGAGAACACGCTCAAGTTCTTTCCCGACATCAAGGAAGCGGTCGCCTTCGGCGACGGGCGCGACTTCTGCGCGGCCTTCATCAACATCGATCTTCAGTCGGTTGGTAGCTGGGCGGAGCGCAACAATGTCTCCTACGCCTCCTACCAGGAACTCGCCAACCATCCCGAGGTCTACCGGATCGTCGGCAGCCACGTCGAAGCGGCGAACCGCAAGCTCGCGCAGGAGCCCATGATGGCGGCCTCGCAGATCCGCCGCTTCCTCGTCCTGCACAAGGAACTCGACGCGGACGACGGCGAACTGACGCGCACGCAGAAGGTCCGGCGGTCCTTCATCGCCGAGCGCTACGGGGAACTGATCGAAGCGCTCTACGACGGCTCGACCGAGAAATACGTGGAGACGGAAATGACGTTCGAGGACGGCCGAAAGGGACGTGTCCGGGCGACGGTGCGCATCGTCGACGCTCCGGTCTTCGGCGTCGCCGCCGCACCCGTGAGGGAGGCCGCAGAATGAACAGTCACGTCGATCCCCGGGCAACGCTCCCGGACGCCGACGGCATTGCCAAGGGCGACGTCCTGCTCGACGTGCGCAACGTGTCGCTGCGCTTCGGCGGCGTGAAGGCGATCAGCGACATCTCCTTCGACATCCGCAAGGGCGAGATCCGAGCGATCATCGGTCCGAACGGCGCCGGCAAGACCTCGATGCTCAACGTCATCAACGGCTTCTACACGCCGCAGGAAGGCTCGATCGTGTTCCGCGGCAAGGAGCGCCAGAAGATCGCACCCTACGAGGCCGCCGCGTCCGGCATCGCGCGGACATTCCAGAACGTGGCGCTGTTCAAGGGCATGTCGACGCTCGACAACATCATGGCCGGCCGGACGCTCGCCATGCACCGCAATTTCTTCTGGCAGCTGATCTACTACGGGCCCGCGCTGCGGGAGGAGATCGACAACCGGCGCAAGGTGGAGGAGATCATCGATTTCCTCGAGATCCAGCACATCCGCAAGACGCCGGTGGGGCGGCTGCCCTACGGCCTGCAGAAGCGGGTGGAACTGGGACGTGCGCTGGCGGCCGAGCCATCGCTTCTGCTTCTCGACGAGCCCATGGCGGGGATGAATCTCGAGGAGAAGGAGGACATGAGCCGCTTCATCCTCGACGTCAACGCCCAGTTCGGCACGACGATCGCGTTGATCGAGCACGACATGGGCGTGGTGATGGACATCTCCGACCGGGTGGTGGTGCTGGATTACGGCCGCAAGATCGGCGACGGCACGCCCGACGAGGTCAAGTCCAGTCAGGACGTCATCGACGCCTATCTCGGCGTTTCGCACTAGGAGGGGACCGTGCTCTACCAGATCTTCGTCGACCCCTTCGTCCAGATGGCGGACATGCCGGACTTCCTGCTGCAGGTGATCTGGGAAGGCTTCGTGGCCGGCGTCCTCTACGCGCTGATCGCGCTCGGCTTCGTCCTCATCTTCAAGGCCTCGGGCGTCTTCAACTTCGCCCAGGGCATCATGGTGGTCTTCGCCGGCCTCACCCTCGTGGGCCTGCACGAGGCGGGCGTGCCGGCCTACCTGGCGCTGGTCCTGGCCATCGGCGTCATGGCGGTGCTGGCCATCGCCGTCGAGCGCTTCGTGATGCGTCCGCTGGTCAACCAGCCCGACATCATCCTGCTGATGTCGACCATCGGCATGACCTACTTCCTGATCGGTCTCGGCGAGTTCGTCTTCGGCGGCGAGCCGAAGAAGATGATCACGGAGGAACTCGGCCTGCCCACCGGCTCGACCGAGATCGAAATCGGCGAACGCGGGCTCGTCATCCTTCAGCACATCGACATCGCGGCCGCCGTCATCGCCATCATCATGGTCGCGGCGCTCGCGCTGTTCTTCAACAAGACGCGCATCGGTCGGGCGCTGCGGGCCGTGGCCGACGATCACCAGGCGGCCCAGTCGGTCGGCATCTCGCTCAACCAGATCTGGGCGATCGTCTGGTTCGCGGCCGGCATCGTGGCGCTCGCCACGGGCATCATGTGGGGCGCGCGGTCCGACGTCTCCTTTGCGCTGGAGATCGTGGCGCTGAAGGCGCTGCCGGTGCTGATCCTCGGCGGCTTCACCTCGGTCCCCGGCGCCATCGTCGGCGGGCTGATCATCGGCATCGGCGAAAAGATCGGCGAGATCTACTGGGGACCGCTGGTCGGCGGCGGCATCGAGAGCTGGCTCGCCTACATGATCGCGCTGGTCTTCCTGCTGTTCAGGCCGCAGGGCCTGTTCGGCGAACGCATCATCGAACGGGTCTGAGGGGGAGCGGCGCCATGTTCTATCGCGAGGCAGGGCAGTTCAAGACGTCCTACGCGGCCGACCAGCAGGTCTTTCCGATCCTGCAGGACCGCATCGGCGTCGCCGTCATCCTCGGCGTCGCCATCTTCGTCGTCCCGTTCGTCGCCAACGACTTCTTCCTGTCGGCGATCGCCATCCCCTTCCTCATCCTGGCGCTCGCCACGATCGGGCTCAACGTCCTGACGGGCTATGCCGGCCAGCTGTCGCTCGGGACCGGCGGCTTCATGGGGGTCGGCGCCTATGCCTGCTACAAGCTGACGACGATCTTTCCCGACGTCCCGATCGTCGTGCACGTCCTGCTGTCGGGCTTCGCCGCCGCGGGTATCGGCATGATCTTCGGCCTGCCGTCGCTGCGGATCAAGGGGCTCTATCTGGCGGTGACGACGCTGGCGGCGCAGTTCTTCCTCGAATGGTGCTTCATCCGCATCCCCTGGCTCTACAACTACAATGCCTCGGGCGCGATCGAGGTGCCCGGCCGGGACCTGTTCGGAACCATGGTCACGGGTGCGTCGGCAGGGAGCGTGCCGCGCTACTTCACGGTGCTCGCCATTGTCATCCTGCTCACCGTCCTGGTGAAGAACCTCTTACGCGGGCGCATCGGGCGGCAGTGGATGATGATCCGCGACATGGACATCGCCGCCGAACTGATGGGCGTTCGCCCGCTTTACGCCAAGCTCTCGGCCTTCGCCGTCTCGTCCTATCTCTGCGGGGTGGCGGGCGCGATGTTCGTGTTCTTCTATCTCGGCGCCGCGGAGCCGTCGGCCTTTTCCATCACCCTGTCCTTCCAGGTCCTGTTCATGGCGATCCTGGGCGGGCTGGGCTCGCTCGTCGGCTGCTTCTTCGGCGCGGCCTTCATCTGGGCGCTGCCGATCATCCTGCGCGCCGGGCCGCCGCTGATCGGAATTCCGATCGCAGCCGAGACCGCCTTTCACATCACCTCGATGATCGTGGGGGCGCTGATCGTGGCGTTCCTGATCCTGGAGCCGCATGGTCTGGCGCGGCTGTGGCAGATCGGCAAGGAGAAGCTCAGGGTGTGGCCCTTCCCCTACGCGTGAGGGCCGCGCCGGAACAATGCCTGCTCGAGCAGGACGACAGCCTACGATCCGGGTTTCGAGCCTCGACCGGATCCTGCTGGAGGAAGAGGCTCACACACGGCCTAGCGGCCAGTGCAACGGGAGGAACGACATGAGACTGAAATCGCTGATCGCCGGCGGCATCCTCGCCGCCATGGCATCGACGGCGGCGCTGCCCGTCTTCGCCGAGGACAGCGTCTACGTGCCGCTGTTCAGCTACCGGACGGGTCCCTTCGCCGGGTCGGGCATTCCGATCGCCAACGGCATGAGCGACTACCTGACGATGCTCAACGAGCGCGACGGCGGTATCAACGGCGTCAGGATCGCCATCGAGGAGTGCGAGACCGGCTACGACACGCAGAAGGGCGTGGAGTGCTACGAGCAGGTCAAGGCCAAGAACCCGCTGGTGATCTCGCCCTATTCGACGGGCATCACGCTCCAGGTCATCCCGAAGGCGGGGGTCGACAAGATTCCGGTGCTGTCGATGGCCTATGGCCTGTCGGCCGCAGCCGTCGGCAACGTCTTCCCCTGGGTGTTCAACCCGCCCGCGACCTATTGGGACGGCGCTTCGGCGATCGTCGCCGACATCGCGCGGCGCGAGGGCGGGCTGGAGAGCCTCAAGGGCAAGAAGATCGGCTACATCTACCTCGACGCCGGCTACGGCAAGGAGGCGATCCCGCTGCTGGAGGATTTCTCCAGGCAGTACGGCTTCGAGCTCACCCTCTATCCGGTTCCCGGCAAGGAGATGCAGAACCAGTCGTCGCAGTGGCTCAACGTGCGCCGGGACCGTCCGGACTACATGATCATGTGGGGCTGGGGCGCGATGAACCCGACCGCGGTCAAGGAAGCCGTCAAGATCCGCTATCCGATGGACAAGTTCTACGGCGTGTGGTGGTCGGGCGGCAATGACGATGCGGCAGCCGGCGGCGAGGATGCCAAGGGCTACCGCACGCTGAACTTCCACGGGGTGGGCAGCGACTATCCGGTCATCCAGGACATCAAGAAGTACGTCGTCGATGCGGGCAAGAGTCAGGTCGATCCGGCCAAGTTCGCCGACAACCTCTACAACCGCGGCGTCTACAATTCGATGCTGATCGCGGAAGGCATCCGCCGCGCGCAGGAACTGACGGGCAAGAAGGTGATCGACGCCACCGACATGCGCGTGGGGCTCGAGAACCTCAACGTCGACGAGGCCCGGCTGAAGGAGATGGGCATGGAAGGCTTCGCGGGCACGCTCAAACTGTCCTGCGCGGATCACTCCGGCCATCACCAGGTCTATGTCGTCGAGTGGGACGGCAAGGACTGGCAGAAGTCGGGCGACTGGTTCTCCCCGATGACCGAGGTGGTACGCCCGATGCTGGAGAAGGCGGCCGAAGAATACAAGGCCGCCAACGCGCCCTGGCCGGAGCGCACCGAGCCCTGCCTGTCGAACTGACGCAGCTGAAAACGCCCGGTCCGCCACCTCGGCGGGCCGGGCCATCCCTCCTCCAGGAACGATGCGCATGACAGCCGAAAACACGGGTGCCACCGGGCACGACCCCGCGCGCGAGACCGCGACGGACGCCATTCTGGCGGTCAACAACATCGAGGTGATCTACAACCACGTGATCCTCGTCCTGAAGGGCGTGTCGCTCACCGTTCCCCGCGGCGGCATCGTGGCGCTCCTCGGCGCCAACGGGGCTGGCAAGACGACCACCCTGAAGGCGATCTCCAACCTCCTGCATGCCGAGCGCGGGGTGGTCACCAAGGGCAACATCCAGTTCGAAGGCGACCGCGTCGAGGCGCTGTCGCCCAACGACCTCGTGCGGCGCGGCTGCATCCAGGTGATGGAGGGCCGCCACTGCTTCGGCCACCTGACGGTGGAGGAGAACCTGCTCACGGGCGCCTTTACGCGCCGCGACGGGTCGGCGGGCATCAAGCGCGACCTCGAGATGGTCTACGACTACTTTCCGCGCCTGCGCGTCAGGCGGTCGTCCCAGGCCGGCTACACGTCCGGCGGCGAACAGCAGATGACGGCGATCGGCCGGGCGCTGATGTCGCGGCCCAAGATGATCCTGCTCGACGAACCCTCGATGGGGCTCGCGCCGCAGCTCGTCGAGGAGATCTTCGAGATCGTGCGCAAGCTCAACGAGGAGCAGGGCGTGTCCTTCCTGCTGGCCGAGCAGAACACCAACATCGCGCTGCGCTATGCAAAGTACGGCTACATCCTCGAATCCGGCCGCATCGTGCTCGACGGCGACGCCAGCGCGCTGCGCGACAACGAGGACGTCAAGGAGTTCTATCTCGGCGTGGCCGGCGATGGCCGCCGCTCGTTCAAGAACGTCAAGCACTACAAGCGGCGCAAACGCTGGCTGGCGTGAGGGCATGACGTGCGGCCGACGGGACGCCCCGCCCTTCAGCCCGATGAGGCTTCGAAGGTCAGGTCCGCGTAGAGTTCCGACAGCGGCAGCGCCGCGTCGATCTCGGGCAGGTCGATGACAGCGTCGAGCCCCGTCAACTCCCCATAGGTCCATTCGCCGTCGACGCGTCGCCAGACCGTCACCTGCGGCGCCTCTGAATCGACGAGCAGGATCACCCTGATCGCCGGGTGACGCTTGTACTCCTCGAGCTTCTGGAAGCGATCGTAGCGCATGGTCGACGGCGACAGGACCTCGACGACGACGCGCGGATCGGCCGTCGACATGGACCGGTCGTCGGCCCTTCCGCAGTCGACGGTGATGTCGGGTCGGCGCGTGCCGCGGTCGGTGACCACCGATTGATCGTCGGTCGTGGCGCTGCATGGCTTGCCGCGCAAGGCGGCGTGCAGTGTCGCAAGGGCATTCACGGTTACGCGGTCGTGCCGCCGGCTCGCGCCCGTCATTGCCTTGACGGTGAGAACCGGCACGCCGTCGACGAGTTCGTAGTTCCTGTCCTGGCGCTGCTGCCAGTCGAAGAACTCCTCGACGGTCATCTTCGTCTGCTTTGATTGCGACATCGGCGATCCTCGGCAGCGCTCCGTCACCGTCGAACCTATCAGATCGGACAGCCTTGCTGAAGGGGCGGCCGGGATGCGGCTTCGCGTGCCATTGCCCTCGCCGCGGCTTTTCGATATGTGCGCACGAGGATCTTGCAACGGGGTTATCCGATGGCTGACAACACGCCGACCGGGCCGGTCGAAATGGGCGCCGAGATGGACTATTCGGAGCACGAGAAGACGTATTCGATGTTCATCGCGATGGCCAAGTACGGGACCATCCTGTGCGTCGCCCTGCTCGTGGCCATGGCTTTCGGCTTCTTCGCCGGCGGCGGCTTCATTTCGTCGACCATCCTCTTCGTCCTGCTCGTCGCCGCTGCCTCCTACCTGGCGCGCTGAGCCGGTCGGTCCTCCCGTCCGGGAGGAAAGGCGTGGGTCCAACCGGAGAGGAGCAGGCGGTGGGTCAGACAGTTTTCGTACCAAACGAAGCAGGGCAGGGGGAACCGCGCGTCGCGGCTTCCCCCGATACGGTAAAGCGCATGAAGGCCCTGGGCCTCGACGTGATCGTCGAGGCGGGCGCCGGACACGCCTCGCGGATCGCCGACGAGGACTATGCAAAGGTCGGTGCCGGCATCGGCACGGCGGGCGACGTGGCGCGGGCCGACATCGTGCTGCGCGTGCGCCGTCCCGGCGATGCGGAGCTGAAGGGCTACAAGTCCGGCGCCGCGGTCATCGCCACGATGGATCCCTATGGCAACGAAGGTTCCGTGGCCGCCATGGCTCGGGCGGGCGTCACCGCCTTCGCGATGGAATTCATGCCGCGCATCACGCGCGCCCAGGTCATGGACGTCCTGTCGAGCCAGGCGAACCTCGCCGGCTACCAGGCCGTCATCGACGCTGCCGCAGCCTATGACCGCGCGCTGCCGATGATGATGACGGCGGCCGGCACCGTTCCGGCGGCCAAGGTCTTCGTCATGGGCGCGGGCGTCGCAGGGCTGCAGGCGATCGCCACCGCGCGGCGCATGGGCGCGGTCGTCACTGCGACCGACGTGCGCGCTGCCGCGGGCGAGCAGGTCGCCTCGCTGGGCGCCAAGTTCATCATGACCGAGGCGCTCAAGGATGCGTCGGGCAGCGGCGGCTACGCGCGCGAACTGACCGACGACGAGAAGAAGGCGCAGGCCGCCCTCGTCGCGGAGCACATCGCCAAGCAGGACATCGTCATCACCACCGCGCTGATCCCCGGGCGTCCGGCGCCGCGGCTGGTCTCTGCCGACATGGTGCGGTCGATGCGGCCGGGATCGGTGATCGTCGATCTTGCCGTGGAACGCGGCGGCAACGTCGAGGGGGCGGTCGCGGGCGAAGTGGTGACCACCGCCAACGACGTGAAGATCCTCGGCCATCTGAACGTGGCGGGCCGGGTTGCAGCATCGGCCTCGCTGCTCTATGCGCGCAACCTGCAGGCCTTTCTGGAGACCCTCGTCGACAAGGCAACCGGTTCGCTTTCGATCAAGGCCGACGACGAACTCGTCAAGGCGACGATGCTCACACGGGACGGCGCCATCGTGCATCCGAATTTCGCCTCCGTCCCGGTCGGGCCGGCCGCGCCGGAAGAACTGGACGAGGCCGCTCCTGACCCGGATATGACGGCCGCTGCCGCTGGTGCCGCTCCGAAGAAGAAGGCTCCGGCCCGGCGTGCCGAGCCCAAGGGCAAGTCCGAGGGAGGGGTTTGATGGAAAAGACGGCTCTCGAACAGGCGCTCGACCAGCTCGACCAGGCATCGGCCGCGGCGCGGCTGGCGCTGGACCAGGTGCAGGACGCCGCGGACGCCGCCGGCATGGCCGCGCACGCGGTTTCCGGCGGGGCGGTCGATCCCTTCGTCTTCCGCTTCGCGATCTTCGTGCTTGCGATTTTCGTCGGCTATTACGTGGTCTGGTCCGTCACGCCGGCTCTGCACACGCCGCTGATGGCCGTCACCAACGCGATCTCGTCCGTCATCGTCGTCGGCGCGCTGCTGGCCGTCGGCATCTCGGCCTCGGGGCTGGCCACGGGCTTCGGCTTCGTGGCGCTGGTGCTGGCCGCGGTCAACATCTTCGGCGGCTTCCTCGTCACCCAGCGCATGCTGGCCATGTACAAGAAGAAGGAGAAGTGACGTGAACGCCGACTTCGCCTCCTTCCTCTACCTCGTCTCCGGCGTGCTGTTCATCATGGCGCTGCGGGGCCTGTCGCACCCGACGACCAGCCGCCAGGGCAACCTTTACGGCATGGTCGGCATGGGTATCGCCATCGTCACCACGCTGGCGCTCGCGAAGCCCTCGATGGGCGGTTTCGCGCTGATCGTGATCGGCCTTGCCATCGGCGGCGGCATCGGCGCCGTCACGGCCCGTCGCATCGCCATGACGTCGATGCCGCAGCTGGTCGCAGCCTTCCACTCGCTGGTCGGCCTCGCCGCCGTCATGGTCGCCGCCGCCGCGATGTACGCACCCGAGAGCTTCGGCATCGGCACGATCGGCGACATTCATGCGCAGGCGCTGGTGGAGATGAGCCTCGGCGTCGCGATCGGCGCGATCACTTTCACGGGTTCGGTGATCGCCTTCCTGAAGCTCGACGGGCGCATGTCGGGCAAGCCGATCATGATCGCCGGACGCCACCTGATCAACGCGGCACTCGGGCTGGCGCTGGTCGTGCTGATCGTCATGCTGGTCATGACCGAGAGCTACGCCGTGTTCTGGCTGATCGTCATCGCCTCGCTGGTGCTGGGCGTGCTGCTGATCATCCCGATCGGCGGTGCCGACATGCCGGTCGTCGTGTCGATGCTCAACTCCTATTCCGGCTGGGCCGCTGCGGCGCTGGGCTTCACGCTCGGCAACCTGGCGCTCATCATCACCGGCGCGCTGGTCGGCTCGTCTGGCGCGATCCTGTCCTACATCATGTGCAAGGGCATGAACCGCTCCTTCATTTCGGTCATCCTCGGCGGCTTCGGCGGCGAGACCACGGCGGCCGGCAGCGACGACGGGATCCAGCGCACGGTCAAGACGGGAGCGGCCGACGATGCCGCCTACCTGATGATGAATGCGCAGAAGGTGATCATCGTGCCCGGCTACGGCATGGCGGTGGCGCAGGCGCAGCATGCACTGCGGGAACTCGCCGACAAGCTCAAGGCCAACGGCGTCGAGGTGAAGTACGCGATTCATCCGGTCGCCGGCCGTATGCCTGGCCACATGAACGTGCTGCTCGCCGAGGCCAACGTTCCCTATGACGAGGTCTTCGAACTCGAAGACATCAATTCGGAGTTTGCGCAGGCCGACGTCGCCTATGTCATCGGCGCCAACGACGTGACCAACCCGTCGGCTCGCGACGACAAGTCCTCGCCGATCTACGGCATGCCGATCCTCGACGTCGACAAGGCGCGCACCTGCCTCTTCGTCAAGCGGTCGCTCGGCTCGGGCTACGCCGGTATCGACAACACGCTGTTCTACAAGGACGGCACGATGATGCTGCTGGGCGACGCCAAGAAGATGACCGAGGAGATCGTCAAGGCGATGGACCACTAGGCCGACCGCCTGCCTCCCACCCGATGGAAACGCCGCGCCGGACGACCGGGGCGGCGTTTTCGCTTTCCAGGTCCGGCAAGACCTGACGCGCCGCCCGTTATACCAGCGGTCTTTTCGATTGACCCTCGGCGCTGCCCCTCATCCGCCTGCCGGCACCTTCTCCCCGCAAGCGGGGAGAAGGGGTCACGGCCGCGACATCGGCACCAGGTAGACGACCTTTGCGACTGGCGAAGCCGTCGGTGACGGCGTTCTTCTCCCCGTGTTACGGGGAGAAGGTGCCGGCAGGCGGATGAGGGGCGGCGCGAAGGTCGAAGGTAAAGGCCAGTAGTATTACTGCGCGGAGCGGAGCTCGAAACGGCTCACGCCGACAGCGAGGTTCAGGCCGGTCTGCGCCTGGACGCTCAGCGGTTGCAGGGTGAAGCTCTGGTCTGATCCTCCGACGAGCAGGTTGGCGCCCACGCCGACGCCGGCCGTGGCCTGAGCACTTGCACCGACATAGTCTCCCGAAAGCGCGCCGGGCTCGTAGACGTCGGCGGTCGGGGCCAGGACGAGCCATTGCATGACGGAGGCGCCGGTGACGCCGACGTCCAGCCCGAACTTGGAGATGTTGCCGAAATACTGCTCGACCGGCTGGGCCTCGTCGGCGGGATCGTAGGTGCAGCTCACATCCTTGCTGGAGCCGACCACGAAGCCTGCGCCGCCCTCGACGAGACAGTCGAGGACGCCGAGTTCGACGCCTTCCTGCGCCTGGGCGGAGAGTGGCAGCGCCAGGATGACACCGGCGACGAGTAGAGTGCGTTTGAACATGGGTCGAACCTCCTGCTGGTGGCCGGGGAATGCCCCGTCCCCCGCAAAGGTTCCGACCGCAGCTGGGGGATCGCTCAGACCGCGCGGCCTCAGCCGCTGCGCGTGCGGTCGAGCCCGGAGATGGCCGGCGCGTAGTTGGGATCGAGCCTCAGCGACTGCTCGTAGGAGCGCCGCGCGCGCGCCTTGTCGCCGCGCTTCTCGTAGACGAGCGCCTGGTTGGCCCAGCCCTCGGCATTGGATTCATCGAGCTTGATGGCGGTGTTGAAGTCGGCGAATGCATTGTCCTCGTCGCCCAGGGCGAGGTAGGAGACGCCGCGGCCGTTATAGGGCTCGGCAGCATCGGGCGCCATGGAGATGGCGGTGGAGAAGTCCTCCAGCGCGAAGCTGTGCTGACCCTGCGCCTGGTAGAGCAGGCCCCGGTTGTGGTAGGCGCGCGGATCCGGAGTATCGAGCTTGATGGCACGCTCGAAGTCGGCGAAGGCTTCGGTGGGGCGCCCGGCAAGCCGATAGAGGTTGCCGCGGCCGATATAGGCCGTGTCATAGCTCGGGTTGAGCTGCAGTGCCCGGTTGTAATCCTGCAGCGATTTGGCGTTGTCGCCGGAGAAGCGCCAGATCAGGGCGCGGTTCGCGTAGGCCTGGTAGAAGTTCGGGTTGAGCTGGATTGCCGTGTCGAAGTCCTTGATCGCTTCGGGATACCGCCCGGCCTTGCCGAAGGCGGAGCCACGGACGTTGTAGGCGTTGGGGTCGCTCGGCGAGCGTTCGATGACGGCGGTCAGCGAGGCGATGTTCTCGGCCGAGCCCTGCGCGGTATCAATCGACGCGATCTGTGCGGCGGGTCCGGACGAAGTCTGGCACCCCGACAGGAGGAGACCTGCGCCCAGCAGCGCGGCTGCCGCGATTGCGCGTCGCGAAGCCGGATGGTTGCTCTTCATTCCATGCATCTCGATCTGTTTCCCGATCCGCTCGCCGCGAACGTGTCCCCGTCGCCCGAAACCCGGCCGCGGTGAAGGGAAGCCGCGGCCGAAAATAGAAAAGGTGGCGGCGATTCGCATCGCGCCACCTTCGGTATCGCCCGAAAAAGTCGAAAGCTTGACCGGTCTCAGCGTGCCGGCGCCGGGCGCGGGCCAGCGACGAGGCCTTCGCGCTGGGCGCGCTTGCGAGCGAGCTTGCGAGCGCGACGCACGGCCTCGGCCTTTTCGCGGGCACGCTTCTCCGACGGCTTCTCGTAGTGCCCGCGCATCTTCATCTCGCGGAAGATGCCCTCGCGCTGCATTTTCTTCTTCAGTGCGCGAAGCGCCTGGTCTACGTTGTTGTCGCGGACGAGTACCTGCACGGGTGTTCCTGTCGATCCAGTTCGGTTTGTCGGTCGATAATCTGCTGCAGCGCCCGGCAAAGGGGCATCCGCACGCGGCGCGCTCTGCCGCGAGTGGGCGCCAAATACCAGAATCAACCGGGTTTGTCCATCGCCAAAACCGCCGGCGCCCGCGCGATTTTATTCCGCCGCGTGAGGCAGGTCCGCCCCCGTATCCGGGGCATCGGGGTCGCCCGCGCGCGTCTCGCAGTCGAGGTCGGGAAAGGCGGCGATCCGCTTGCCGTGGAAATCCGTCCGCATCACCAGAAGCCCCCGTTCCTCGAAGAAACTCAGAAGCTTGCGGGCTCGCCGGGCCGAGTGCGTGCCGTAGGCGCGGGCGATCACCGCGTCGGGCGGACAGGGCGCTCGCTCGATCGCCGCACGCGCGACCAGCAGGAACACGCCCTGGAGGTCGTCGGGCAGGGACTTCGACAGTTCGAGCGCCGTCTGCCAGGCGGACCCGTCCTCCGGCTCGCCGTCGAGTCCCGCCCGCGCGACTGCCAGACCGCGGCGGAAGGCGCGCAGCGGGAGTGGCTCGCCCGGAATTCGGCGGATGCGGCAGCGCACGAGGAAATCCTGATACAGCACCGCGTCCGAGCGGTAGGCGGCGTCGGGATCCTCGAGGATCTCGCGCATCACCGCGCCGAGCAGCCGCTCGCGCTCGGCCTGATCCACCTCGGGCAAGGCTTCCTCAACCTTCGCCGGCTGCGGCTGAAGCTGCGGCCGCGAGGCGGTGAGCTGCGCCAGGATGTCGGCGGTCGGCGTGGGCTGGGGCGGCGCCGGCCTTCGCGGCGGGGCGCGCAGCTCCTCCGGGCCAGGCGTGAAGATCAGGTCGGCAGCGGCTTCCGGCGCGGTGTCGGGCAGCGGCATCAGCTTCGGGCTGGTCGAGCGGGCGGCGGTCTCGACCGTGCCGATCTCGATGGGCAGGGGCCGGCGCGACACCGCCGGACCGAGCGCCACGAAGCGGCCGCGGGCCAGATCGCGGAACATCTCGGCCTGGCGCCTGTCCATGCCCAGCAGGTCGGCCGCGCGCGCCATGTCGATGTCGAGAAAGGTGCGGCCCATCAGGAAGTTGGAGGCCTCGGCGGCGACGTTCTTGGCGAGCTTGGCCAGCCGCTGCGTGGCGATGACACCGGCGAGCCCGCGCTTGCGGCCGCGGCACATCAGGTTGGTCATGGCGCCGAGCGAGAGCTTGCGCGCGTCGTCGGCCACTTCGCCGGCCGCGGCCGGGGCGAAGAGCTGGGCCTCGTCGACCACCACGAGGACGGGATACCAGTGGTCGCGCTCGGCATCGAACATGCCTCCCAGGAAGGCGGCCGCAGCGCGCATCTGCTGTTCGGAATCCAGACCTTCCAGGTTGAGGACCACCGAGACGCGGTGCTGGCGGACCCGGGAAGCGATGCGCGTCAGTTCGGCCTCGGTGCGGGTGGCGTCGACCACGAGGTGGCCGAACCGGTCGGCCAGCGTGACGAAATCGCCTTCGGGATCGATGATGCACTGCTGCACCCAGGGCGCGCTCTGTTCGAGCAGGCGCCGCAGGAGATGCGACTTGCCGGAGCCCGAATTGCCCTGCACGAGCAGGCGGGTCGCCAGCAGTTCCTCGAGGTCCATCGTGGCCGGCTTGCCCGCGCCGTCCAGCCCCATGTCGATCGCGATCTTCATTCCGTTTCCCTGACCGTCCGCGCGGTCATCGCAACGTCCCTTTCGCTCGATTCCGCCATGCCAGGCGGTTCGACCGGATCGGTGGATAACATCCGCGGCCGTAAATCGCGCCCCGTCCCGGACGCGATTCACAGGCAATTCGGCCGCGCCGCCGATGGTCTGAGCGCATGGTCCGACCGGCGGACCGGATCAGCGTCTGGCCGCCTCCGCGGTGGGCATCAGCTCGAACTGCGGGTAGAAGTCGGCGTAGTTGCAGGTAAGCTCCTCACCGGCCGCGATGTCGCGGATGGTCGTCGCGCCACCGGCGTCGGAAAAATCGGTGTTGGGGTCGTCCGAATGGTTCATGAAGCGGCCGTTGTCGACTTCGTAGACGATGAAGCCGGGCCTGTCGGGGCTCGGGTAGGCGTAGCGGTCCAGGAATTCCTTCAGCCGCGGCTCGGCGTTCTCGTATTTCTCGACCGGGATCAGGCGGTCGAAGTCAGGCTCCAGCCGCCAGATCAGGGTCCCCTTTGGGATCGGGTCGGCGGCGAAGACGCCGACGCCCTCGATCGCGCTGGCTCCGACGAAGGTATTCACCAACAGCATCGACCTTGCTCCATGGTCTCGATTGCCGCCAAGCCATTCTCCAACCCCGTGGCGTTTTCAAGGTGGATTCGGCGGTCGTCCCCGATGTCGCGGGGGTGACGTCGCAAACCGCCATCGCCCGTCGCAAACAGCGCAAGGGTGGCATCGGGATTTGGCTAGTGCTACACCCGCCGTCTCGATGGTTACGGCCGCACGAACAGGATGCGAGGCTTCCCGCTGATGCGCAAGTATTCCGTTTTCGCCATCGCCCGAGAGGCGTTTCGCGGCCACACCGGCTGGGAGGAACAGTGGTCCTCTCCGGAGCCGAAGGCCGAATACGACGTCCTCATAGTGGGTGCCGGCGGCCACGGCCTGGCAACGGCCTATTACCTCGCGAAGGAGCACGGCATCACGAACGTGGCGGTGCTCGAGAAGGGCTGGCTCGGCGGCGGCAATACCGGGCGCAACACCACCATCATCCGCTCGAACTATCTGTACGACGAATCGGCCGGCATCTACGAGCATGCCGTGAAGCTGTGGGAAGGGCTCTCGCAGGAGCTCAACTACAACGTCATGTACTCGCCGCGCGGGGTGATGATGCTGGCGCACAATGTGCACGACGTGCAGGTGCTGAAGCGCCACGTGCACGCCAACCGGCTGAACGGCATCGACAACGAATGGCTGACGCCCGAACAGGCCAAGGCCTTCTGCCCGCCGCTCAACATCTCGAAGGATGCGCGCTATCCGGTGGTCGGTGCGGCGCTGCAGCGGCGCGGCGGCACGGCGCGGCACGACGCCGTCGCGTGGGGCTATGCGCGCGGCGCCTCGGCGCGCGGCGTCCACATCATCCAGAACTGCGAGGTCACCGCCATCAACCGCGGCCCCGACGGCGCGGTCACCGGCGTCGAGACGAGCCGCGGCACGATCCGCGCGAAGAAGGTCGGCGTGGTCGCCGCCGGACACACCTCGGTGCTGATGGGAATGGCGGGCGTGCGCATGCCGCTCGAGAGCTATCCGCTGCAGGCGCTGGTGTCGGAGCCGGTGAAGCCCTGCTTCCCCTGCGTGGTGATGTCGAACACCGTGCACGCCTACATCTCCCAGTCTGACAAGGGCGAACTGGTGATCGGCGCCGGCACGGACCAGTACACGTCCTATTCGCAGACCGGAGGGCTGCACATCATCAACCACACGCTCGACGCCATCTGCGAGATGTTCCCGGTGTTCACCCGCATGAAGATGCTGCGCTCCTGGGGCGGTATCGTCGACGTGACTCCGGATCGTTCGCCGATCCTCGCCAAGACGCCGGTGAGGGGTCTCTACGTCAATTGCGGCTGGGGCACCGGCGGCTTCAAGGCGACGCCCGGCTCCGGCAACGTCTTTGCCCACACCATCGCCCGCGACGAGCCGCACCCGATCAACGCGCCCTTCACGCTGGAGCGCTTCCGGACCGGGCGCCTGATCGACGAGGCGGCCGCTGCGGCCGTGGCGCACTGACCATGCTGGCGGTGCCGAATGCGGTGCTCGCATTGCCGATCGTCCTGGCGGGCGAGCAGGACTTCTTCCATCTGCCGCGAGCCGAGGACGTGCGGTTGCAGTCCATCGAGCGCGAGGCGCGGGAGACGGAGTGGCCGTTCAGCGTCGAGCGCGGAACGCTGGCCTGCGGCTGGGCGGCAGGCCAGAAGGTCGCACTGTTCCTCGAGGCGAGCGCGGAAGACGAGGACATGACCGACGGTGCCGCGGCACGGCAGCGACGGCTGGTCCTGTCGGTCAACCCCATCGACCTGGCGGTCCAGAACATCGGCTTTCGCGATCTCTTCTCGCCATTCGACAGTCTCGAAGAACTCGTCGTCCGGATCGCACCCTACGTCACGACCGCGCGCCGGCTCTGCGACCAGCCGCCCGGTACCCGTCTCGGCCATGGCGAACTCTGAAGAGCGGAAAACAGCATGCTCCTGATCCATTGCCCCTATTGCGGCGAGGACCGGCCGGAACTCGAATTCCGTCATGCCGGCGAAGCCCATATCGCGCGCGCGGCCAACATCGTCGAGACGAGCGACGAGGACTTCGAGGCTTTCCTGTTCCTGCGCGCCAACACCAAGGGCCTCGTCTACGAGCGCTGGCGGCACGTGCATGGCTGCGGCCGCTTCTTCAACGCGGTGCGCGATTCGGTGACCGACCGCTTCATCACCACCTACAAGGCCGGGCTGCCGAAACCCGATCCGGCGCGGTTCTCCAAGGCGGTGGCGGCAGTCGAGCCGCTGGTGGCGGAGCCGGCGACGCCCGCGACACCTGCCCAGCCCAAACCCGCCGCACCGGCGCGCGCGCCGCGGAAGGCAACGCAGGCGGCGGTCGAGGATACGCCACCGGCCATGCCACCGACGGCGCCCGCGACCGAGGAGACCAGGAAGCCGGTCCGACGGGCCGCGCCGGCCGCCGCACCCGCGGCCGCCGAGGAGAAACCGAAACGCCGGGCGCCGGCAGCCAAAGCCGCGGCGCCCGCAAAGGCTTCTGCTCCGAGGGGCAGGAAGGCTGCCGGTACTGCAGGCGCGCCGTCCCCCGCCGAGGCCGTCGCACCCGAAACGCCGGACGAGACCAGCGCCGCCAAGCGGGCACCGAAGCGCACGCGCACCACTCCAGCAAAGAAGGGTGAGGCCTGATGGCCGAGACGCATCGTATCGCAGGCTCCGGACGACTGGCAGGCGCGAAGCAGATCCGCTTCACCTTCGACGGCGAGCCCCATGCGGCGCGCGAGGGCGACACGCTCGCCTCCGCGCTGCTGGCAAACGGGGTGCACCTCGTCGGCCGTTCGTTCAAGTATCACCGTCCGCGCGGCATCCTTTCGGCCGGGGCCGAAGAGCCCAACGCGCTGGTGGGCATTCACCGGGATGCCGCCCGCCGGACGCCCAACGTGCGGGCTACGGTGCAGGAGGTCTATGACGGGCTGACGGCGGTGTCGCAGAACCGCTGGCCATCGCTCGCCTTCGACGTGGGGGCGATCAACGATCTCGCTTCGCCGTTCTTCTCGGCCGGCTTCTACTACAAGACCTTCATGTGGCCGAAGGCCGCCTGGGCCAAGCTCTACGAGCCGAACATCCGTCAGGCCGCGGGCCTCGGCGTCGCGCCGGACCGGCCGGATCCGGATCATTATTCGGCGCGTTTCGCCCATTGTGACGTCCTCGTCGTCGGCGGCGGCGCGGCGGGACTGGCAGCCGCGCTCGCGGCGGCCGAAGCCGGCGCCCGCGTCATCCTCTGCGACGAACAGGCTCGCTTCGGCGGCGCCATGCGTTACGAGAGCGGCGCCCGAATCGACGGGCACGACGGCTGGGACTGGACGCAGCAGGCGGCGCGGCGTCTGTCGGAGATGGATGGGGTGACGCTGCTCCCCCGCACCACCGCCTTCGGCTATTACGCGCAGAACTTCGTCGGCCTCGTCGAGCGGGTGACCGAGCACATGGCCGAACCCGGCGACCTGCCGCGCGAACGGCTGTGGCAGGTCCGGGCGAAGCGGGTGATCCTCGCCACCGGCTCGATCGAGCGGCACATGGTCTTTGCCGGCAACGACCGGCCGGGCATCATGCTGGCCTCGGCCGCGCGGACCTACCTCAACCATTACGGTGTCTCGGTCGGCCGGACGATCGGCGTCTACACGGCCAACGAATCGGCCTATCGGGCCGCAATCGACCTGAAGAAGGCCGGGATAGACGTTCGCGTCGTCGTCGACCTGCGCGACAATCCGACGGGGGCTGCGGTCGACGAGGCCAAGGGGCTCGGGATCGAGGTGCTGCCCGGCCGGGCCGTGACGTCGGTGACCGGCTCCCTGCGGGTCAAGTCGATCACGGTGCAGCCGAAGACCGGGGAAGGCACCGGGCGGCACATCCCGGTCGATGCCCTGCTGATGTCGGCCGGCTGGACTCCGAGCGTCCACCTCTTCTCGCAGTCGCGCGGAAAGGTGGCGTTCGAACCCGGCACGCAACGCTTCGTGCCAGGCACCTACGCGCAGGACTGCGCCAGCATCGGATCGTGCAACGGCACCGACGACCTTGCCGCTGCGATCCGCGAGGCCGTGGCGGCTGGCGAGCGGGCGGCGAAGGCCGCCGGCCGTTCCGGCGGCGCGCGTCCCTTCTTCAAGGTGGAGGCGAGCGAAGGCTGGTCGGCGGGCATGGTGGGGGCTGCCCCCGGCGCCGGAAAGGGCACGAAGGTCAAGGCCTTCGTCGATTTCCAGAACGACGTCACCGCCAAGGACATCCGCCAGGCGGTCAAGGAGGGCATGCGCTCGATCGAGCACGTGAAGCGCTTCACCACCAACGGCATGGCGACCGACCAGGGCAAGACCTCGAATCTGCATGGCCTCGCGATCGCGGCGGAGATGCTTGGCAAGGACATTCCGGAGGTCGGCCTCACCACATTCCGGGCGCCCTATACCCCAGTGACCTACGGCGCCATCGTCAACCACGCGCGGGGCAAGCTGTTCGACCCGACGCGCCGGACGCCGATCCATGGCTGGGAGGAGCGGCACGGGGCGGTGTTCGAGGACGTCGGCCAGTGGAAGCGGGCCTGGTATTATCCGCAGGCGGGAGAGGACATGCATGCCGCGGTGAACCGCGAATGCCGCACGGTGCGGCAGGCGGCCGGCCTGTTCGACGCCTCGACGCTCGGCAAGATCGAGGTGGTCGGGCCCGATGCCGCGACCTTCATGGAACTGCTCTACACCAATCCCTGGCAGAAGCTGGAAGCCGGCCGCTGCCGGTACGGCATCATGCTGCGCGAGGACGGCTTCATCTACGACGACGGCGTGGTGGGACGGCTTGCGCACGACCGGTTTCACGTCACGACGACGACGGGTGGCGCCGCGCGGGTGCTCAATCACATGGAAGACTACCTGCAGACGGAGTTCCCGCATCTGTCGGTCTGGCTTACTTCCGTCTCCGAACAATGGGCGGTCATCGCCGTCCAGGGCCCGAAATCGCGGGACATCCTCGCGCCGCTGGTCGAGGGAATCGACCTGTCTGATGCCGCCATGCCCCACATGTCGGTGCGCGAAGGAACGATCTGCGGCGTGCCGACGCGACTGTTCCGCATGTCGTTCACCGGCGAGCGCGGCTTCGAGGTGAACGTGCCGGCCGACTACGGCGAAGCCGTCTGGGAGGCCCTGTGGGCCGAGGGCAGGAAACACGGAGCCTGCGCCTACGGGACCGAATCGATGCACGTCCTGCGCGCGGAGAAGGGCTACATCATCGTCGGCCAGGATACCGACGGCACGGTCACGCCCGACGACGCCGGTCTCGACTGGGCGGTGGGCAAGAAGAAGACGGACTTCGTCGGCATCCGCGGCCTCAGGCGACCCGATCTCGTGGCGCCGGGCCGGCGGCAGCTCGTCGGGCTGCGCACGAAGGATCCAAGGACCGTGCTGGAGGAAGGCGCGCAGATCGTCGCCGACCCGAAGCAACCGGTGCCGATGAAGATGATCGGCCACGTCACCTCGTCCTACTGGTCCGAGAATTGCGGCCGTTCCATAGCGCTCGCCCTGATCGAGGGCGGCCGCGACCGCATGGGACAGACCCTCCACGTGCCGATGCCATCCGCGACGATCGAGGTCGAGGTCTGCGACACCGTGTTCTTCGACCAGAAGGGAGAGAGGCTCCATGGCTGAGATCGTCCTCGCCGAACGCCGGCAGAAGCAGGCCGGCCGCAAGGGGACGGCGCGTCGTGTGACGCTGACCGCCGCGATGCCGGCTGCGCGGTTCGTCCTGCGGGCTCCCGAACCGTCGCTCGAGCCCCTGTCGCATGCGCTCGGCCTGATGCTGCCGAGGGAGCCGAAGAAATCGGCGTCGTCGGACAATCGGCGCCGGCACGCCTTGTGGCTCGGCCCCGACGAGTGGCTGCTGATCGACGCGGACGGCGCGGATCTGGGGGCCATCGGCACCGGCACGGGAGCGTTGCATTCCGCGGTCGACGTGTCACACCGCAACGTCGCGATCCTCGTCGATGGTCCGGGCGCGTCGGCCTGCCTCAATGCCGGCTGCCCGCAGGATCTGTCGCTCGACGCCTTTCCCGTGGGCGCCTGCTCGCGCACCGTCCTCGGCAAGATCGAGGTGGTGCTCCTGCGAACCGGCGAGACGGCATTCCGCGTCGAGGTCTGGCGTTCCTTTTCCGACTACGCCTGGGACTTCCTGGAGGAAGCGGCACGGGACGCCTGAGCCCGCTCGATCGGGACAATCTTCATCATCCCGATAACGTGCTCTTCATGCCTGTTCGCTAATATGCTGCCTCGGGTGTGGAGGTTGCTGTGCTGGCGACGCTGAAGGACATGTCTCCGCGGGGACGGCGGGCGCTGGCCCGCTGGACCGCGTTCGGGACGCTGGGCTGCATTCTCTTCGCACAGACGGCGAACTGGCTCATGTTCCGCGACCTCGGCCAGCCGGCGCTGGGCCTGTCGATCTTCAGCGGCACCATCATCCCGATCCTGCTGGCAGGTCCGCTGTTCTTCTACCTGACACTCAAGCTGCGCGAGCTCGCGATCGCGAACCACAAGCTCATGGCGGCGGCGACGACGGATTCGCTGACCGGTTGCCTCAACCGGGGCGCCTTCGCCGCGCAGGTCGAGGCGAAGCTGGCGGCCGCGCAGGCTTCGCAGGAGAATGGATCCGGCGCCCTGATGGTGATCGACGCGGACAGCTTCAAGCGCATCAACGACCGGTTCGGGCATGGCAACGGCGACGAGGCGCTGCGCCTGATGGCGTCGGCCATCCGCGCGTCGATCCGCAACGACGATGTCGTCGGCCGGCTGGGCGGGGAGGAGTTCGCCGTGCATCTGGCAGGCCCCTGCGACGCGGGAGCCATGGCGGAGCGGATTCGCCGGGAGATCGAGACGTCCCGGTTCCGGCCCAACGGAACGTCCTGGCCGCTGACGGCCAGCATCGGCTGCGCGGTCTACGCGGCTCCCCAGGCCTTCAGCGAACTCTACCGCATCGCCGACGAACTGCTCTACCAGGCCAAGCGCACCGGCCGGAACCGCGTGGTGACCGCGGCCGTGGAGCCGGCGCTCGACGTCGAACTGCGGCTCGCCGCCGGATAGGGCCCGCGGGACCCTTTCCACCGCCAGGTGCTCAGAGCGCCGTGATGCCGCCGTCGACGGCCAGCGCGTGACCGTTCATGAAGGAGTTCCTGGGGTCCGCTGCAAAGAGGATCGCCTCGACGATCTCGTCCACTTCGGCCACCCGCTTCATCGGCACGCCGCGGGTCAGTTCGTCAAGCGCCTCGGCTTCCTCCCGTCCGGAGATCTGCACGAAGGCGTCGACCATCGCGGTGCGGGCGAAGGAGGGGCAGACGGCGTTCACGCGGATGCCGCGCGAGGCGTATTCGGCGGCGCCCGACCGCGTCAGCCCCACGACGCCGTGCTTGGCTGCGGCATAGACCGACAGCTTCGGCGCTCCCGCGAGACCGGCCACGGAGGCGATGTTGACGATCGTGCCACCCTTTCCGTCCGTCTTGTACTGGCTCTCCATCGCCTGAAGCTGGTGCTTCATGGCGAAGAAGACGCCGAGCAGATCGATGTCGAAGATGCGGCGCGCTTCCTCGCCCGACAGCTGTGCCAGCCGAACGAAGCTCTGCGCGATGCCGGCATTGTTGATGGCGATGTCGAGCCGGCCGAAACGCTCGACCGCCAGCGCCACGAGATCACGCGACAGCGCCTCGTCCGAGACGTCGCCGGCGAGGGAGGCAACCGGAACGGCCAGTTTTTCCGCCATCCGGTCGAGCCGGGTCTGGTCCATGTCGGAGAGAACCAGGCTCGCGCCTTCCTCGGCCAGCCGCTCCGCAGTCCGGCTGCCGAAGCCGCCGCAGGCGCCGGTCACGATGACGACCTGCCCCGAAAAACGTCCCATGGATCACTCTCCCGTTTCGATACGGCGGACCGCGAGCCCGGCCAGAAGCTTCACCGCCTCGCCATAGGTACGGGCCTTCTCCGGGTTGGACGCATTGCCGTCCAGTGCCCGCTTGTAGACGCCCTGACAGATGGCGGCGAGGCGGAAGAAGGAGAAGGCGAGGTAGAAGGTCCAGTCGCCGATGCCGTCGATGCCGCGGCGCCTGCAATAGGCGGCGACGTATTCCTCCTCGGTCGGCAGGCCCACCGCCTTGCGATCGATGCCGCCCAGGCCGCGGAACCCGGAGGCATGCGGCAGGCGCCACTGCATGCACTGGTAGGCGAGGTCGGCATAGGGGTGGCCGAGCGTCGAGAGCTCCCAGTCGAGCACGGCGACGACCTTCGGCTCGTCCTTCGCGAAGATCATGTTGTCGAGCCGGTAGTCGCCGTGCACCAGCGCGACGATCCCGTCGTCGGCCGGGCGGTGGGCGTCCAGCCAGCCCATCAGGGTCTCCATGTCCGCCACGGTGCCGGTCTCGGAGGCGCGGTACTGCCCGCCCCAGCGGCCGATCTGGCGTTCGAAGTAGCTGCCGGGGCGCCCGTAGTCGGACAGGCCTGCCGCCTCGACGTCGATGGCGTGGAGCCGGGCGAGCGTCGCGTTCATCGCGTCGTAGATGGCGCCGCGTTCCGCGGTGCCGGCCGCCTCCGGCAGCGCCGGATCCCAGAAGATCCGTCCGTCCACGAAGGTCATCACGTAGAACATGCGGCCGATCGGCGAGTCCTCCTGCGAGAGATGAAGCACCTCCGGCACCGGAAAACCGGTCCTGCCGAGCGCCCGGATGACGCGGTATTCGCGATCGACCTGATGCGCGGATTTCAGGAGCTGGCCAGGCGGCTTGGCGCGCAGCACGTAGTCGCCGCTGGCGGCGTTCAGGCGATAGGTCGGGTTCGACTGGCCGGACTTGAACTTCTCGATGCCGCGCAGACCCCGGAAGCCGGGAACATTGGCCTCGAGATAAGGGCCGAGCACGGCCGGATCGAGCGCGTTGGGATCGCTCATGACGTCTCCTCCTGACGCGGGAGCTGTGTCAGCGTGAGCCAGCGCGCGGTGAGCGCGGGCTTCTTCGAGCCTTCGATTTCGATCGTGACGTCGTGAGCTACTTCGATCCAGCCCGAGGGGCGGACGTTGGCCTTGACCAGCAGGAAGCGTGCGCGCACCCGCGCGCCGGACTTGACAGGGGCCTTGAAGCGGATCTCGTCGAAGCCGTAGTTGATGCCCACCGTCGCGCCCTCGAGGGGAGGGATGGTCTCGTAGGCGAGCGTGGAGAGCAGCGACAGCGACAGGAAGCCATGCGCGATGGTGCCGCCGAACGGCGTCTCGCGGGCTGCGCGCTCGGGGTCGACATGGATGAACTGATGGTCGTCGGTCGCATCGGCGAATCGATCGATCATCGTCTGGCTGACCGTGCGCCAGGGCGAGACGCCGATCTCGGTGCCGACGGCCGCGATGAGGTCGTCGGTGGTGATCGTCTGCTTGGGCGTTTCCATGGGAGGCGTCAGTCCAGGTCCTTGAACAGCGACATGCCGTGCTGGACGGACTGGCCGCCGTCGAGCGGCAGGATGGCCCCCGTCACGTAGCGGCCGGCACGGCTGCACAGATAAAGAGTCGCGCCGGCGATGTCATCGGGCCGTCCGATACGGCCGAGCGGGACGCGGCTGCCGACCTTCGCAGCCTTTTCCTCCGTACCGGTCGCAAAAGCCGTCATGCGGCTCTGGAAGGGGCCGGGGGCGAAAGCGTTCACGGTGATGTGGCGGCCGGCAAGCTCGCCGGCCAGCGTCTTCGTCAGGTGGTGCACGGCGGCCTTGGAGGCGGTGTAGGAATAGGCACCGTCCGCGATCGGCTGCGTGCCCATCACCGATCCGAGGTTGATGATGCGAGCCGGATCTTCGTGCGTGCCGGCAGCCTCGAGCAGCGGCAGCAGGTCGCGTGTCAGGTGGAACAGGCCGGTGACGTTGACGTCGAGCACGCGCGACCAGGCCTTGTAGGGGAAGGTGTCGAGCGGCTCTCCCCAGGAGAGGCCGGCATTGTTGATCAGGATGTCGAGCCTGCCGGTTCGCGCCTTCACTTCCCCGGCCAGTGCGGCGACGCCTGCCTCGGACGAAACGTCGCCTGCGAAGCCGTCGGCCCTGCCGCTTCCCAGCGCATTCAGTTCCGCCGCGATCTTCTCGCATTCGGCGCCACGCCGCGACGCGATCAGCACGCTGGCACCGGCCTTGATCAATGCCTCGGCGGCCATAAGGCCTATGCCGCTGGCGGCGCCGGTGATGAGCGCCGTCTTTCCGGCAACCGAAAACAGATCCTCGAGATAAGACATCGTTCCTCCCCGTCCGCAGCCTTTTTTCGCGGCTGCGTTGACAACATACCGGGTAGTATGTTCATCATCGGCTCGTCAGTAAAGAGGCCGTACGGCGAAAGCCGCAAAAACAGGCCAGCTGGACGACGGGAGGTTTCAACGCGCATGGCGCTGGGCGTCAGGGAGCACGTCGCCGACAGTTCGCGCATCGACATCCTGCGCGCGGCGGCCAGCTGTTTCATGGAACGCGGCTATACGGCAACGTCGATCGACGACGTTGCGCGACGGCTTGGCGCTACGAAGGGGCGCATCTACCACCATTTTCCTTCGAAGGCGGATCTGTTCGCGGAAGTCTTCCGTCACGGCATGGACATGAACTTCGAGGCACTGGCGCCGTATCGCGGCATGGCTGGACCGGCCGTGGTGCGCTGGCGTCGGATGGCCAAGGCCCACGTGCTGCAGATGATCGATACCAAGCCGTTCCAGCGGGCCGTCTGGCTCGGCGTCGAGATGCACCTGCGCGGGGCCACCACGCCGGAACAGCGCACCGTGTTCAACGAGCTCGTCGCCTATCGCGACCGCTATGGCGCACAGTTCCGGGAGACGCTTCTGCAGGGCCGCGACGAAGGCGTCTTCCGCTTCGACAGCCCGAGCATCGCGAGCCAGCTGATGTTCATGACGTTGAACTCGCCGATCTTCTGGTACTCGCCGCGCACAGGCGAGACGCGCGCCGACATCGAAGCCATCGCCGATCAGGTGGTCGACTACGCCCAGGGCGGGCTGTGCAAGGAGCAAGGGACGCTGAAATGACCGACATGAACCTCGGGATGACCGAACGCCTGAAACCGATCCACGAGAAGGTGGCGCGGATGGTGCGCGACGAGATCATCCCGCTCGACGAGGAGTTCCTGGCCGAGATCGGCAAGGCGGGCGATCGCTTCGTCTACACGCAGAAGCAGACCGACATCCTCGAAGGCCTCAAGGCGAAGGCGCGGGAACGCGGCCTTTGGAACTTCTGGCTGACGGATTCGGAGCGCGGCTACGGCCTGTCGACCGTCGAATACGCCTATCTCGCGGAAGAGATGGGCAAGTCGCATCTGGCGGCGGAGGTGTTCAACTGTTCGGCGCCCGACACGGGCAACATGGAAGTGTTCGAGCGCTACGGCACGCAGGCGCAGAAGGACGAGTGGCTGGCGCCGCTGCTGGAGGGAAAGATCCGGTCGGCCTTCCTGATGACGGAGCCGGACGTCGCCTCCTCCGACGCCACCAACATCTCGATGTCCTGCGTGCGCGACGGCGACCATTACGTCATGAACGGGGAGAAGTGGTGGTCGTCGGGTGCCGGCGATCCGCGCTGCAAGATCTACATCGTCATGGTGAAGACGGGCGGCGAGGACGATCCCAAGCACCGCCGCCATTCGATGGTGCTGGTGCCGGCTGGCACGCCGGGCGTGACCATGCTGCGCGCCATGCAGGTCTACGGCGACGACGACGCCCCGCACGGGCACATGCACGTCCGCTTCGAGAACGTGCGCGTGCCGGTCGCGAACCTGCTCCTGCGCGAAGGCGCGGGCTTCGAGATCGCGCAGGGACGGCTCGGACCCGGCCGTATCCACCATTGCATGCGCGCCGTCGGTCAGGCGGAGCGGGCGCTGGAGATGATGTGCCAGCGCGCCATGCGCCGCGAGGCTTTCGGACAGCCGCTGGCCAAGCTCGGCGCCAATTACGACATCATCGCCAACTGCCGCATGGAGATCGAGATGGCGCGGCTGCTGTGCCTCAAGGCGGCCTGGATGATGGATCAGGGTGACGCGAAGGCGGCTGCGCCGTGGATCAGCCAGATCAAGGTGGTGGCGCCGCAGGTGGCGCTCAAGGTCACCGACGAGGCGGTGCAGATGTTCGGCGCGCAGGGAATCAGCCAGGACACGCCGCTGGCGCGCAGCTGGACCCATCTGCGCACCCTGCGCTTCGCCGACGGCCCGGACGCCGTGCATCGCCGCCAGGTCGCACGTCAGGAACTCAAGAAATACACGCAGGAGAAAGTGTGAGCATGAAGGCGATCGTCGCCCGCGACTACGGTCCGCTCGAGAACCTCGCCTATGCCGACTGGCCCGAGCCGGAGGCGACCGGGCGCACGGTGGTGGTCGAAGCAGAGGCGATCGGGGTGAATTTCCCGGACGGCCTTCTGGTGCAGGGGCTCTACCAGATGAAACCCCCGGTCCCCTTCGTTCCGGGCATGGAAGTGGCCGGAACGGTGGTCGCCATCGGCGATGAGGTCCGCTCGGTCAAGGTGGGCGACCGCGTCGCCGCGCTCGGGAGCCTCGGTGGTTACGCCGAAAAGGTCGCCGCGCCGGAGGAAAGCGTCATGCCGCTTCCCGACGCGGTAACGGCAGCCGATGCCTGCGCGCTGCTGTGCGGCTACGGCACGTCCCACTACGCGCTGAAGCAGCGCGGCCAGCTGAAGTCCGGCGAGACGCTCTGCGTGCTGGGCGCGGGCGGCCTCACCGGCACGGCGGCGGTCCAGATCGGCAAGGCGATGGGCGCGCGCGTCATCGGCGTCGCCTCCTCGAAGGAGAAGCGGGCCATCGCCAGCGAGGCCGGTGCGGACGTCGTGCTCGGCTACGACAATCTCAAGGACGCGCTGAAGGAGGCGACGGGCGGCAAGGGCGTCGACGTCGGCTACGATCCGGTCGGCGGCGAGAGCTTCGACGCGCTGTCGCGCTCGATGGGGTGGGGCGGGCGGCTGCTCGTCATCGGCTTCGCCTCCGGAACGATCCCGAAATTCCCCGTCAACCTGGCGCTCGTGAAGGGCTTCAGCGTCGTCGGCGTGTTCTGGGGCGACTTCACCCGCCGCGAGCCGGCCGTGTACGCCGACAACATGCGCGAGCTGCTCGGCTGGTACGTGGCCGGCAAGGTGAAGCCCGTGATCGAGGGCGAGTACCCGCTCGCGGACGCCGCAGCCGTGCTGACGCGGGTGCTGAACCGCGGGTCCGCCGGAAAGATCATTCTCAAGCCATGAAGGGAACGACAGCCTTGAGCATCCCCGAGACGATGAAGGCGCTGCTGCTCGTCGGCGACGGCTACTCGACCGAGCGGTCGGACGCCCGGCTCGAATCCATGGATGCCTACGTGCACCTGGGCGAGATCGGCGTGCCGCGACCGGGGCCGTCGCAGGTGCTGGTGAAGGTCAGCCTCGCCTCGATCAACCCCTCCGACGTCATGTTCGTGAAAGGCCTCTACGGCCAGCCGCGCCGCAAGGGCCAGCCGGCGGGTTTCGAAGGCGTCGGCATCGTGGCGGCGGCGGGCGAAAGCCCGGAGGCGCAGCGGCTCGTCGGTCAGCGCGTGGCCTTCGCCACCGGGCTCTCCAACTGGGGATCCTGGGCCGAATATGCCATCTCCGAGGCTGCTGCCTGCATTCCGATCATGGACGGGGTGAAGGATGCCGACGCGGCTGCCATGATCGTCAACCCGCTCACCGCCCTCGCCATGTTCGGCATCGTCAAGGAAGAAGGCGAGAAGGCCTTCGTCCTGACGGCCGGCGCCAGCCAGCTCTGCAAGCTGACGATGGGGGTCGCGCGCGACGAGGGCTATCGCCCGATCGCCATCGTGCGGCGCGACGACCAGATCGAGATGCTGAAGCAGGCGGGCGCGACGCATGTGCTGAACGAGACGGCGCCGGATTTCGCCGACCGCCTGCAGGAGGTGATGCGGGCCGAGCAGCCGCGCATCTTCCTCGACGCCGTGACTGGCCCGCTCGGCGGCCAGATCTTCAACGCCATGCCCAAGGGCGCGCGCTGGATCGTCTACGGCCGTCTCGACACCGCCATTACGCCGATCCCGGAGCCGGGCCAGCTGATCTTCATGCGCAAGCGCATCGAGGGCTTCTGGCTGACGGAGTGGATGCGGAAGTCGTCGATGGAAACCAGGATCGCCACGATCCGCGAAGCGCAGATGCGCTTCGCGGACGGTCGCTGGGCGACGGACGTCAATGCCATCGTGCCGCTGGAGGAAGCGGTTGCGAAGGTGCCGGCCGAACACGCCAAGCCGAACGGGAAGGTGTTCATCCGGCCGTAGAAGAGCCGGAGGCGCTGCTTGCGGGAACGGTGGCGCCATCTGTAGAGTGGAGGAAAGCGCGGCGTCAGACCGTGCAACTGCGGGAGGAGAACGTCTTGGACGTTTTGCAGTTATTCGTCAGCGGACTGGCCAATGGATGCGTCTATGGCCTGATCGCTCTTGGCTTCGTGCTCATCTACAAGGCCACCGAGGCGGTGAACTTCGCCCAGGGCGACTTCATGATGCTCGGCGCCTTCATCACGCTCGGCCTCACCAACGAGCAGTTCTGGGGGCTGCCTTTCTGGGTCTCTGTGCCGATCGCCATCCTGTGCATGGGCGCGTTCGGCTATCTGCTCGACATGCTGGTGCTGCGCCGGATGTTCGGCCAGAGCCAGGTCGCCGTCGTCATCCTGACGATCGCGCTCGGCTTCGTGCTGCGCTTCGCGGCCGGCGTCATCTGGGGCCATCAGCCGGTTTCGCTGGAATCGCCGATCGCAGGTCGCGACGTGCGCTTCGGCGGGCTCGTGCTCGGACTGGACGAGGTGACGATCATCGTCGTGACCGTCCTTCTGACGGTTCTGCTGTACTTCTATTTCAACCGGACGAAGCTCGGCGTCGCCATGCAGGCCGCCTCGCAGAACCAGCTGGCGGCCTACTACATGGGCATCCCGGTGAAGCGCATCCATTCGCTGATCTGGGCCCTGGCGGGCGCAGTGGCGGCAGTCGCGGGCATCCTGTTCGCCTCCAAGGGCTCGATCGATCCGTCGATCGGCCTGCTCGGCATCAAGGCCTTCGCGGCGGCGGTGATCGGCGGCTTCGGCTCGCTGCCCGGTGCATTGCTCGGCGGCATCATCGTGGGGCTGATCGAGCCCTTCGCCTCCTACTACATCGCGGCCGGCTATTCGCAGATCATGCCGTACCTGCTGCTCTTCCTGATCCTCGTGTTCAGGCCGCACGGCATCCTCGCCCAGGTCCACAGGAAGAAGGTCTGAAGCCATGCGGACAGTCTTCAAGACCTCCTACGACGCCGACATCAACTACTTCCGCCACGGCGCGCAGGCGACGTGGTACATGCTGCTGCTGGCGCTCGCGCTGATCCTGCCCTTCCTGATGGGGACCTTCTGGATCGGCGAGATGACCAACATGCTGATCTGGGCCATCGCCGGCATGGGCCTGATGATCCTCGTCGGCCAGACGGGTCAGGCGAGCCTCGGCCACGCGGCGTTCCTGGCAATCGGCTGCTACGCCAACGTGCTGCTGCAGGAGCGGCTGGGACTGCCCTTCCTCCTGTCGTTTCCGCTCGCCGGCGTGATCGCGGGGCTCGCGGGAGCGCTGATCGCGATGCCGATGACCAAGCTGCACGGCATCTACCTCGCCATCGGGACGCTGGCGATCTCGATCCTGACCGACGACCTGATCGTCATCGCCGAGCCGCTGACTGCGGGCGTCGTGGGACTGTTTGCGCCCACCATCGACATCCTCGGCTTCCAGTTCGACCGCTATGCGACGCCGGACCGCTTCTACTGGCTGGTGCTGTTCGTGGCGGTCGTCATCGTGCTCGTCTACCGCAACATCCTGCGCTCGCCGCTCGGCCGCGCTTTCGCCGCCGTGCGCGATTCGGAGGTCTCGGCGCAGGCGATGGGCATCAACGTGGCCCGCACGAAAGCCCTGTCCTTCGGCATTTCCACCGCCATCACCGGACTGGCGGGAGCGCTGATGGGGCACTTCGCCGGCATCTTCAACAACGAGACCTTCAACATCATCATCTCGATCCAGCTGCTCCTGATGATCGTCATCGGCGGCCTGGGGTCGATCCACGGCGCCTTCTTCGGCGCGATCATCGTGGCGCTGCTGCCGCAGGCCATCGCCATCTCGCGCGATCTCGTCTCGGGCTTCGTGGGCGGCGGGACCGTCGCCATTCCGGGTCTCGAATCGGCGATCTTCGGTGCCCTCTTGATCGGGTTCATCCTGTTCGAACCGATGGGCATCTACGGGCGCTGGCTCAAGATCCGCACCTATTTCGAGCTGTTCCCCTTCTACCGGAAGGACATGTTCCGCCGCCAGAAGAGCTACCTGAAGACGGAGCGCATGCGATGAGCCTGCTCGAGATCGACAACGTCACACTGCGCTTCGGCGGCGTCGTGGCCGTCAACAAGGTTTCCTTTTCGGTGGAGGAGGGCGAGGTGTTCGCGCTGGTCGGCCCCAACGGCGCCGGCAAGTCGACGCTGTTCAACCTCATCAGCCGCATCTACGATCCCGTCGAGGGCGACATCCGCTTCGCTGGCGAGAGTCTGCTCAGGCATCCGCCGCACGACATCGCCAAGCTCGGCATCGCGCGCACCTTCCAGAACATCGAGCTGTTCGAGCAGGCGACGGTGCTGCAGAACCTGCTGGTTGGGCGCCACCGCCACCGCAAGTCGAACTTCCTCACCGAACTCCTGTTCACGCCGGGGGTGCGGGAGGGGGAGCGGCGCCACCGCGCGGCGGTCGAGAAGGTGATCGACTTCCTCGAACTCCAGGCCTATCGCGACAAGTACATCGCCGGTCTCCCCTACGGGGTCCGCAAGGTCGTCGAGATGGGTCGGGCACTCGCCATCGAGCCGCGGCTGCTGCTGCTCGACGAGCCGGCCTCCGGCCTGTCGGTCGAGGAGACGCAGGACGTCGCCTTCTGGATCGAGGACATCAAGAAGCAGATGGGCGTGACGGTGCTGATGGTGGAGCACGACATGCATCTCGTTTCTTCGGTCTCCGACCGCGTGCTGGCACTGGCCGACGGCAAGGTGCTGTCTCTCGGCACCGCTCAGGAGGTGCAGAGCGACCCGAAGGTCATCGAGGCCTATATCGGCGGCGCCGACGCGCAGGAAAGGGAGGTCGCCTGATGAACGTGATCGGAGCTGCCGCCACCCGCCCGTCCGCCGTGTCCGACAGGGCGGTCGTGCTCTCGGTGCGCAATCTCGAGAGCTACTACGGTCCGATCATGGCGATCCGGGGCTGCAGCCTCGAGGTGCGCGAGGGGCAGATCGTCACCGTGCTCGGCGCCAACGGCGCCGGCAAGACCACGCTGATGAAGACGATCTCCGGGGTCATGGACCCGGAGAAGGGCCAGATCATGTACGGCGGCGAGAACATCGCCGGCGCTGCGCCCGACAAGGTGGTGCGCAAGGGCATCGTCCACGTGCCGGAGGGCCGCGAGGTGTTCCCGCTGCTGACGGTGGAGGAGAACCTGCGCATGGGCGCCTTCGTGCGCAACGATGCCGACGGGGTGCGCAAGGACGAGGAGATGGTGTTCTCCTACTTCCCGATCCTCGCGGAGCGGCGGCGCCAGGCGGCCGGCACGCTGTCGGGCGGGCAGCAGCAGATGCTGGCGATCGGGCGCGGTCTTATGGCGCGGCCGAAGCTGATGCTGCTCGACGAGCCAAGCCTCGGCCTCTCGCCGCTGCTGGTGAAGGAGATCTTCCAGATCATCCGCCGGCTCAACCGCGAGCAGGGCGTGACCATGATGCTGGTCGAGCAGAACGCCAAGGTGGCGCTCGAGGTGGCCGACTACGGCTACGTCATGGAACTCGGCCGCATCGTCATGGCCGACGACGCCAAACGGCTGCTGCAATCGAAGGATATCCAGGAGTTCTACCTGGGCGTCCAGTCGGAGGAATCGCAGCGCGGCCAGAAGCGATGGAAGCAGAAGAAGACCTGGCGATAGCCGGCAACAGGCAAGGCAAGGGGAGGAGACCCGGATGACCATCGCCGAGAGACTGCCGCAGATGCAGACGGTGCGCGGCTTTTCCTTCAACGCCGATCTGGAGGGTCCGGGACCGTTCTATTTCGACGGTTGCGACACGCTGGCCAAGCTGTTCCGGCAGCGCTGCCAGGAACTGAAGACCAAGGTGGCGCACCGCGAGAAGGATTACGGCATCTGGCTGTCCTACACATGGACAGACTTCTACGATCACGCCCGGCTGATCGGGCTCGGGCTGGTCGCGCTGGGACTGAAGCGCGGCGAGGTCGTGTCGATCCTGTCGGAGGACAACAAGGAGTGGATCTACACCGACCTCGGCGTGCAGTCGGTCGGGGGCATCTCGTCGGGCGTCTACACCACCGACTCAGCCAAGCAGCTCGCCTATCTCGTCAACGATTCCGACAGCCGGTTCCTGTTCGTCGAGAACGACGAGCAGCTCGACAAGTACCTGTCGGTCAAGGACCAGATGCCGGGCCTGGCGAAGGTCATCGTCTACGACCGCGAGGGGCTGCACGACTTTTCCGACGAGAAGGTGATCTTTCTCGACGATCTATACCGGGTCGGCCGCGACTTCCTGAAGGCAAATCCGGACCGTTTCGACGAAGAGATCGCGAAGTCGGATCCGAAGGACACGGCGATCCTCGTCTACACCTCCGGCACCACCGGGCCGCCGAAGGGCGCCATGATCAGTCACCAGAACATCATCGTGTCCATCATCGGCTCGGTGCTGACCCTGCCGGTCGAGAGCACCGACGAACAGCTCTGCTTCCTGCCGCTCTGCCACATCCTCGAGCGGCTGATCAGCGTCTTCACGCCGATCGGGCTGCGTTCGACGGTGAATTTCGCGGAGAGCCCGGAGACGGTGTTCGACAACGTCCGCGAGGTCTCGCCGCATGTCTTCACGGCCGTACCGCGCGTCTGGGAGAAGATCTATTCGCGCGTTACCATCATGGCCAACGAGGCGACGGGTATCGGAAAGTGGGCCTACAGGCGCGCGCTCGCCGCCGGGCGCGCACGGGCGGAAGCGCTGGAGAACGGCGATCCGGTGCCGCCCGGAACCAGGCTCGCCTATGCCTTCTGGGATTTCATGGTGCTGAAGAACCTGCGCCGCATGCTGGGGTTCGAGCGGCTGCGCCGCGGAACCACGGGTGCAGCGCCGATCTCGCCCGACCTGCTGCGCTGGTACCGCTCGGTCGGCATCACCGTGCTCGAAGGCTACGGCATGACCGAGAGTTCCGGCGTCATCTCGGTCAACCTGATCGAGAGCTACAAGACCGGCAGCGTCGGTCCCGTCGTGCCGGGGGGGCAGGTCCGCATCGCTCCCGATGGTGAGATCCAGTACAAGGGTGGCAACGTCTTCAAGGGCTACTGGAACAAGCCGGAGAAGACCGCCGAGACGATCAGCGAGGACGGCTGGCTGAAGACGGGCGACGTCGGCAAGATCGACAATCAGGGCTTCGTCACCGTCACCGGCCGCGTCAAGGACATCATCATCACGGCGGGCGGCAAGAACATCACGCCTGCCGAGATCGAGAACCGGCTGAAGTTCTCGCCCTACATTTCCGACGCGGTCGTGATCGGCGACAAGCGCAAGTTCCTGTCGTGCCTGATCATGATCGACCAGGAGAACGTCGAGAAGTTTGCGCAGGAGCGTCGCGTGCCGTTCAACGACTTCCGCTCGCTCTGCGCGGCGCAGGAGGTGCGCGACCTGATCGGCGGCGTCGTCGCCGAGACCAACAGCGAGTTCGCTCGCGTCGAACAGATCAAGGACTTTCGCCTGATCGATGTGCTGCTCACCGCGGAGGACGATGAGCTTACGGCCACGATGAAGCTTAAGAGGAGTTTCGTCGAACAGAAACACAAGAAGCTGATCGACGATATGTATGGCCAGAACGGCCATGCCGGGAACTGAACAACAAGGAGGAGACTGACATCATGAAATCCATCATCGGAAAGAGCGTGCTCGTCATGGGCCTTGCGGCCGGCATGGCATCGGCCGCGCACGCCACCCAGGGCGTGTCCGACACCGAGATCGTCATCGGCTCGAACGGCGATCTTTCGGGCATCTTCGCCGCCTTCAACGTCGGCGCCATCAAGGCGGCGCAGCAGGTCTTCGAGGAGGTCAACGCGGCCGGCGGCATCCATGGCCGCAAGATCCGCTTCGTGGTGGAGGACCACGGCTACCAGGTGCCGAAGGCGGTGCAGAACTTCAACAAGCTGGTCAATTCCGATCAGGTCTTCGCGATGATCCTGAACCTCGGTACGCCGCACAACATCGCCGGCTTCCCGATCATGGCGTCCAAGCAGGTCGCCAATGTCGGTCCGCTGACGGCCGCGCGCCAGATGCTCGAGGGCGACATCGCCTTCAAGTATGCCGGCTTCTCGTCCTATTACGACCAGCTTCGCGCCGGCGTGAAGCTGCTCGCGGAGGAGAAGGGCGCCAAGGAAGTCTGCGCCATGTACATCCCGTCCGACTTCGGCAAGGAGATCGAGGAAGGCGCCAAGGACCAGGCCGAGGCCATGGGGCTGACCTGGGCGGCGGAGACCACCCACAAGCCCGACGAGCAGGACTTCGTGGGATCGATCCAGAAGCTGAAAGAGGCGGGCTGCGACATCGTGGCAACCGCGCTCGGCGTGCGCCAGACGATCGTGGCCTTCGGAACGGCCAAGAAGCTCGGCTGGACGGACGTTTCGTTCATCGGCTCGTCGGCGGGCTTCAACACCGCCGTCGCCAAGGTGCCGGAAGGCGTGACCGAGGGCTACTACGCCGCTGCCGGCTGGTCCGACTACGAGAACCGTCTCGACAACCCGGCGGTGAAGGAATGGGCCGACAAGTTCCAGGCCTTCGCCGGGCAGCCGGCTGATACCGCCGCCCAGCTCGGCTACAGCGCGGCCGACGCGCTGGTGAAGGCGCTGGAGGCGGCGGGCAAGGACCTGACGGCCGACAGCTTCCGCACGGCGATGGAAGGCCTGCAGTACGACGACGTCGTCAACGACGTGCCGGTCAACTACGGCGCCGATCACCAGGGCGGCGACCTGATCGTCATCTCCAAGGTGGATGGCGGCAAATGGGTCGAAGTCGGCCGCGTCGATCCGACCAAGTCGAACTGATCGTTCGAATCCGACGATCGGAAGGCCGGCGGAGCGATCCGCCGGCCTTTTTCGTTTCAGAGGCCGTCCGGCTGAAGCAGCGCGCCGGAGGAAGGGCTTGCGCCTGTGCCGCCGCGATGGTTTAGGGACGCGTCCTTCGCATCTGCGAAAGGCGATGGCCCCGCCAACCAGGTGTCCCCGCATGATCCGTCTCGAAAGCATCGGCAAACAGAACGGCAAGCAGATCGTCTTCATAGAAGCGTCGGCGGCGATCCAGCGCGGCGAGAAGGTCGGCCTCGTGGGTCCGAACGGTGCCGGCAAGTCCACGCTGTTTCGCATGATGACGGGCGAGGAACTGCCCGACGAAGGCCAGGTCTCGGTCGATCGCGGCATCCGCATTGGCTACTTCAGCCAGGACGTCGGCGACATGACGGGCCGCAGCGCGGTCGTCGAAGTGATGGACGGCGTCGGTCCCGTCAGCGTGCTCGCGGCCGAGATGGCCGAACTCGAGGCCGCCATGGGCGATCCGGACCAGGCCGACCGCATGGACGAGATCATCGAGCGCTACGGCGAGGTGCAGGCCAAGTACGACGAGCTCGACGGCTACGCGCTCGACGGCCGTGCGCGCGAGGTGCTGGGCGGGCTCGGCTTCAGCGACGAGATGATGAACGGCGATGTCGGCAAGCTGTCCGGCGGCTGGAAGATGCGCGTGGCGCTCGCCAAGATCCTGCTGATGCGGCCGGACGTCATGCTTCTCGACGAGCCGTCGAACCATCTCGACATCGAGAGCCTGATCTGGCTCGAATCCTTCCTCAAGGGCTTCGACGGTGCGCTGGTGATGACCTCGCACGACCGCGCCTTCATGAATCGCATCGTCGGCAAGATCATCGAGATCGACGGCGGCGCGCTGACCTCCTATTCGGGCGACTACGAGTTCTACCGGCAGCAGCGGGCGCTGGCCGAGGTGCAGCAGCAGGCCCAGTTCGAGCGCCAGCAGGCGATGCTGGCCAAGGAGATCGCCTTCATCGAGCGCTTCAAGGCACGGGCCAGCCATGCCGCGCAGGTGCAGAGCCGGGTGAAGAAGCTCGACAAGATCGACCGTGTCGAACCCCCGAAGCGTCAGCAGACGGTGCGCTTCGAGTTCCAGCCGGCGCCGCGCTCGGGCGAGGACGTCGCGACCCTGAAGAACGTGCACAAGAGCTACGGCTCACGCCGGATCTACGAGGGTCTCGACTTCCAGGTCCGCCGCGGCGAGCGCTGGTGCGTCATGGGCGTCAACGGCGCCGGCAAGTCCACGTTGCTGAAGCTGGTTGCCGGCGCGGCCGAGCCAGACGACGGCACGGTGGCGCGCGGCCCGAGCGTGAAGATGGGCTACTTCGCCCAGCATGCGATGGAACTGCTCGACGGGGAGGCGACGATCCTGGAGTGGCTGGAAGATTCCTTTCCGCAGGCGGGCCAGGCGCCGCTGCGCGCGCTCGCCGGCTGCTTCGGCTTCACCGGCGACGAGATCGAAAAGAAGTGCCGGGTGCTTTCGGGTGGCGAGAAGGTGCGGCTGGTGATGGCCCGGATGCTGTTCGATCCGCCGAACTTCCTCGTGCTCGACGAGCCGACCAACCATCTCGACATCGCTACCAAGCAGATGCTGATCGAGGCGCTGGCGCGCTACGAGGGCGCCATGCTGTTCGTCAGCCACGACCGGCATTTCCTGGCCGCCCTGTCGAACCGGGTGCTGGAGCTGACGCCGGACGGCATGCACGCTTATGGCGGCGGCTATGTCGAATACGTTCAGCGGACCGGCCAGGAGGCACCGGGCCTCCGGACCTGACCTCCGGCACGAGGCCGGCGGCGCTCCCCCCCCGCTATTCGCCCGGCACCGGCGACGGTGCCGGATTGCGCGCGGCCTCGATCTCACGATGCAGCCGTTCTTCCTCGTGCGCCTTCGGTGTCACGAAGCGGCCGAGGATGAGGTAAGCGACCGGGGTGAGGAACAGCGTCGAGGCGGTGGCGAGGCCGAGGCCGCCGACGATGACCCAGCCGAGCGCGATTCGGGCTTCCGCGCCGGCGCCCTCAGCCAGGATCAGCGGCACGCCGCCGACGATGGTGCAGATCATGGTCATCATCACCGGGCGCAGCCGGATGTTGGCGGCGTTCTCGATCGCCTCGCGGACGCCCTGGCCGCGGTCGCGCAGCTGGTTGGCGAACTCGACGATCAGGATGCCGTTCTTGGCCATGATGCCGACGAGGAGGACGAGGCCGATCTGGCTGTAGACGTTCATGCTCGTGCCCGTGAGGAGCATGGCGAACACCGCGCAGGCGAGTCCCAGCGGCACGGTCGCCATGATGATGACGGCCGAGACGAAGCTCTCGAACTGCGCGGCGAGCACCAGAAGGATGATGACGATGGCGAAGCCGAAGGTCCGCGCCATCGACGAGGACTGCTCGCCGAGCGTGGCGGCCTCCGCCAGCGGAATGATCCGCGCGCCCGCCGGCAGATGCGGTTCGGCGATCGCCTGCGCGACCTGATAGGCCTCGCCGAGGGCGAAATCGGACGCGAGCGCCGAGGTGATGCCCACCGAGCGAAGCTGCTGCTCGCGATCGAGACCCGGCGCAACCGCCTGCTCGCGCAGCGTCGCAATGGTGGCAACGGGGACGAAGCGGCCGTCGCCCGTGCGGATGAAGACGTTCTCCAGATCCGTCGGGTCGTTGATCGGATTGGTGGTAGAGACCAGCTTCACGTCGAAGGAGCGGTCGTCGATGAACACCTGGCCCACCTGTCGGCCGTCGAGCATGGCCTGCATGGCCGCTCCGAGGCCGTTGATCTCGATCCCCAGGTCGGAGGCGCGCTCGCGATCGATCGAAACCGAGAGCTGCGGCTGGCTCGCGTCCGTCGACAGTCGTGCCTGCCGGAACCGCGGGTCGCGCTCGAGGTCGGCGACGATCTTCTGCGCCGCCTCGCGCAAATCGGCGTAATTGTTGCCCGCGACCGCGAACTGAAGGCCGCTGCCGGCGCCGCGGATACCGAGGCTGTTGGGCTGGAAAGCGAAGGCGCGCACGCCTGGCACGTTCTGGACGATCCTGCTGATGTCGGCGACGATCGCCTGCTGGGAGCGCTCGCGATCCTGCCAGTCGGCGAGCCGAAGCACCATGAAGCCGCTGTTGGACGAGCCGCCGGAGCCGGCGATGGCGAAAGTGCTGGTGATCTCGCCACTCTCGCGCAAGGGCTGCAGGAGGGTCTCGATCGCGCGCATCTGCTGGGCGAGGTAGTCGAGGCTGACGCCCTGCGGAGCGGAGATGCGCAGGAAGGCCTGCGAGCGATCCTCGGAGGGCGTCAGTTCCGACTTGATCGTCGGATAGAGGCTGCCGGCGAGCGCGGCGAAGAGGATGGAGACCGCGACGACCACCATCGGTGCGTCGAGGCATGCGCGCAGCATGCGCCGGTACAGCCCTGCCATCGCGCCGCCGATGCCGCCGATCAGGCCACCATGTCCCTCCTGCTCCGCGCCTTCCCTGAGAATGCGCGAGGCCAGCATTGGACAGAGCGACAGGGCGACTAGCGACGACAGGAACACCGCGATCGCCAGCACGAAGCCGAACTCGCGGAACAGTCCGCCGGTCTGACCAGGCAGGAAGGACAGCGGCACGAAGACGGCGATCAGCGTCGCCGTCGTGGCGATGACGGCGAAGAACACCTCCTCGGTACCGAGCACCGCAGCCGCGCGCGGGCCCATGCCCTCGTTGCGGCGCCGCACGATGTTCTCCAGCACCACGATGGCGTCGTCGACCACGAGGCCCGTCGCCAGGACGAGGGCGAGCAGGGTGAGGATGTTGACCGAGAAGCCGACCAGATAGATCGCGGCCAGCGTGCCGATCAGCGCCACCGGCATGGCGAGGCCGGGAATGATCGTGGCGCGCCAGTCCCACAGGAACAGGAAGATGATCAGCAGCACCACGCTGACCGAGATCAGCAGCGCGATCTCGACCTCGTGGATGGCGCCGTTGATGAAGGTGGCGTCGTCGCTGGTGATCTCGATGGTCATGCCCTCGGGCAGGTTCTGCTGGATGCGGGCGGCCGCCTCGCGCACGCCCTGAGAGATTTCGAGCGTGTTGGATTGTGCGGCCCGGATGATGCCGAGACCGATGCCGGGCTTGCCGTTGGCCCGCAGCTGCGACTGGCCGATGTCGGGGCCGAGCGTCACCGTGGCGAAATCGCCCAGCCGCGCGCGCCGGTTGATGATCAGGTTCTCGAAGGCTTCGGGCGAGTTCACGGAGGCGGTGGCGCGGACGATCAGGTCCTGTGTGTTGGACGTGAGCGAGCCGGCGGGCGTGTCGAACGAAATGGAGGAGAGGGCGCTCGTCAGGTCGGCGACGGTCAGGTTCAGGCTCGCCATCTTCCCCTGGTCGATGTCGATGCGGAAGATCTTGCTGCGGTCGCCATACACCTGAACGTCGGCGACGCCCGGTACGGCCGACAAGGCGTCGACGACCTCGTCCTCGACGAGAACCGTCATGTCCTCCACGGACATCCGGTCGGAGGTGACGCCGAGCCGGACGACGGCCTGCGCATTGGCGTCCGCCTTGACGATGCGCGAGGCGTCGGCGTCTTCGGGCAGGTTGTTGACGACGCGCCCCACGGCATCGCGCAGATCGGACGCGGCGGTGTCGATGTCGACATCGTCCCGGAACTCCACCGTCACGCGGCTTTCGCCGAACGAGGACGAGGACGAGATCGACTTCACGCCCGCGACGCGGGAGACGGCGCCTTCGATCACGCCGGTCAGTTCGCGGTCGATCGTCTCGGCCGCAGCGCCAGCGAAATCGGTCCGGATGGTGATGACCGGCTGGTCGACGTCGGGCAATTCGCGGATCTCGACGCCGAAGAAGGCGGCGAGACCGGCCACAACGATCAGCGTGTTGAACACGAAGGCGAGGACGGGACGGCGCACGAACAGCGCGGTCAGGCTGTTTTCCTGGCGTTCGGTCTTGAAGTCCATGATCGAGCCTCCGGTCAGGATCCGCCTGCCGCGGCGGGCGCCGCGGTCTCGCCGGCCCGGCCTGCGATCCGGACCTCCGCGCCTTCACGGACGGCGTGGAGACCCTCCGTCACCACGGCATCCTGCAGCGTCAGCGGTGCATCGACGAGCACGCTGTCGGTGTTGCGCTGGATGATCCGGACGGCGACGCGTTCAGCCCGGCCGTCCCGGATCGCCCAGACATAGGCGCCGTCGGTGCCCCACTGCACAGCCAGCGGATCGACCGCCGGGAAAGTGTCGCCGGGGAAGCGCATGCTCACTTCGAACGCCATGCCGGCGCGCAGCCTGTCGCTGGGATTGGGAAGCCGCGCCTGAACCCGCAGCGTGCGGCTGTCGGTCTCGATGCGGTTGTCGACCGCGCTGACGTTGCCCTCGAACACTTCTCCCGGCCGCGCCACGGAGGCCGCGGTGAGCGAGGAGCCGACGGTGATCATCCCCGCGAAGCGCTCGGGCACCCAGAAGTCGACGAGGATTTCCGAGCGGTCGTCGATCGTGGCGATCTCGGTCGACGACGTGACGTAGTTCCCGGCGGTGATCGGCAGAATGCCGACGACCCCGCCGATCGGCGCCTCGACGGAGCGGCGCTCGAGCGCGAGTTCGGCGTCGCGCAGCGCGAGCCGCGCATTGTCGAGCTGGACCTCGGCATCGGCGAGCTGCACCGCCGTGGCGGCGGCGGAGTTGCGCAGCGCCTGGAAGCGCTCGACCCGCGCCTGCGCATCGCGCAGGGTCACCTGCGCCCGATCGAGTTCGATCCGCTCGGCCTGCGAATCGAGCCGCGCGATGACGTCGCCGCGTGCCACGGTGGCGCCCGATTCGACCAGCAACTCCGTCAGCCGGCCGCTCGCGAAGGGCGTAACGACGACCGAACGGACCGCGCGGCCGGTGCCGATGGCCGAGAGGCGGTCGTTGATCGTCAGTTCGAGAACCGGCTGGGCGACGACCGCCGACTGCTGGCCGCCGAAACCGCCGCCGCCCCTCCCGTCCGCCGGCGCAGCCGCGCCGCCCGGAGCGGCCTGCGGGGCGAAGGGAACGTTCGTGATCCCCATGCCGGCGAGGGTCTCCGGCGCTCCGGGGTAGAAGCGGAGCCATCCGAAGAACGCCGCAACGATCAGGACGAGGGTCAGTGCTGACTGTTTCCAGATCGACATCCGGTTCTCCGTTGCGAGGTGTCTGGCGGCGCTTGCGGGACCGTCTTCCCCCGCTTCGTCCGGGAATCGACGACTGCCGGTGCCCCGCCAGGCTCTTGGGCGTCCATTATGTACATCCTGCGGCGGCCATGCACGCGGAACTGGATTAACCTTCTGTAATACGCGCTCCTTTGGCCTGCGGATCAACGCGAGACCGGCAGCAGCCGGCGTCAGCCCTTGCGCAAGGTCTCCAGTTGGCCGATCCGCTCGGCGCTTTCATGCTCCAGCCTTCGCGTCAGTTCGCCGATCAGGACCTCCGCGAAGACGAAGAGTGCCGCCGACGAGTCCCACGCGGAAGGGACGGCCGTGCGCCCGGCCACCACGTGCCGGGCGAAGCGGGCGATCGGCGACAGCCACTGGTCGGTCACCAGGACGATCCGGATGCCGCGCCTGTGTGCCGTCTCCGCCAGCCGCAGCAGGCTGTCCTGGTACCGCCGGATATCGAAGACGAAGAGCACGTCGCGCCGTCCCATGTCGATCAGCCTGTCGCGCCAGTTGCTCTCCTGGCCTGACAGATGGAAGACCGCGGGACGGATGATGGTCATGTGGGCCGCCATGTAGCGGGCGATCGGATCGGTGAATCGGCCGCCGACGAGGTGGATGCTCGCGCGGGGATGCGCCAGAAGCGCGACGATCTCGTCGATCTGGCGCTGCGAGACGTGGCCGAAGGTTTCGCGGATGTTGTCGAGCGTGGCGGCGAGCGTCGCCGGTTCCTCGCCGCGCCGCCCGGGCTGGCGCTCGGTGCGCGAGAGGGGGGACTGCAGCTGTGCCGCGAGTTCATGCTGAAGCGCCGCCTGAAACTCGGAATAGTTGTGGAAGCCGAGGCGGGCAACGAAGCGCAGGATGGTCGGAGAACTGACCCCGGCGAGCTGGGAGAAGTCGGCAACCGTCTTCAGCCCGGCCAGCGGGTAGTTGGCGATCAGGGTCTGGGCGGCGCGGCGTTCGCCGGCCGGCATCGCGTCCATCCGGTCGGTGATCAGCTCGGCGATGCTCGTGATCATGCGACCTCCTCCGACAGGCCTCCCGCGCGCGACGCTCCGCGCGCAAGCCGCGACCCTCCGCTGCGGAAAATGCGGTTTGACAAACCGGCTGAGGGCGTATCAAATCATTCAGCAGACCGAAAAGATACCAAAAACGTAATATTCCATACAGTGCGCGGGGCGGGGCGGACATGAGTGCGGGGCCGGAGATGGACGGGGCGGAGGCGGGGCCCGTGCGGGTCTTCAACCGCGCTGCCGCGGGTCCCTTCGTGCTCGTCTGCGATCACGCCTCGAACCACGTTCCCAAGGCGTACGGTACGCTCGGCCTTCCGGAGAGCGACCTCATGCGGCACATCGCATGGGATCCGGGCGCTGCCCCGGTGTCGCGCCGCATGGCCGAGCGGCTTGACGCCGTCCTCGTCGAATCGGCCATTTCCAGGCTGATCGTCGATTGCAACCGGCCGCTCGACGCGCCGGATCTGATGCCGGCTCTCAGCGAGACCACCGTCATCCCCGCGAACCGCTCGGTTCCGGCCGACGAGCGCGCGCGGCGGATCGCGCTAGCCCATGCGCCTTTCCACGACGCCATCGATGCCATCGTTGCCGAACGGCAGGCAGCGGGCCTGGCCACGGCGATCGTGTCCGTCCATTCCTTCACGCCGGTCTACCGCGGCATCCCGAGGCCCTGGCACGTCGGCATCATCCACGACGGCGACGAGCGACTGTCGGCGCCGATGATCCAGGCGCTTTCGGCGATCGACGGGATCGTGGTCGGCGACAACGAGCCGTATTCTCCGGCGGACCGGGTCTATTATACGCTGGAAAGGCATGCGCGTACGCGCGGCCTCCCTTGCGCGATGATCGAAATCCGCAATGATGACATCGGCGACGAGGCGGGCCAGGCGCTCTGGGCCGACCGCCTCGCCCACATTCTGTCCGGCATTCAAGAACCGGGCATCGACCATGGGGAGGCGAAGGCAACTCGCGAAGAGAGGACGGACAGGCGTGCCTGAAGCCATCAAGACCTATGTGAGGGTCGTGGATGCCATGAGCCACTGGATGGGGCTCTTCGCGATGTATCTCGTCTTCGCGATGATCGGCATTCTCGGCTATGCCTCGATCATGAAGGTGTTCTTCCTGCCGTCGCTCTGGACCGTCGAGATGGCCCAGTTCGTGATGGTTGCCTATTTCACGCTCGGCGGCGCCTTCACGCTGAAGGAGGGCGATCACGTCCGGATGGACCTCGTCTACGGACGCTGGAGCGTGCGGCAGAAGGCCGGCGTCGACCTCTTCACGGGCGTGGCACTCATTCTTTTCCTGGTGATGCTGCAGATCGGCGGGATCTCGTCGCTGATCTACGCCGTCGAGTTCGGCGAGAAGAGCTTCTCGGCCTGGGCGCCGAAGATGTGGCCCATCAAGGTGGTGCTCAACATCGGCATCTTCCTGACGCTGCTGCAGGCGATCTCGCTCTTCTTCAAGGACTGGGCGACGGCCCGCGGAGAACCGATCCGGTGAGCTACGAACTGATCGCTCTCCTGATGTTCTCCTCGATGATGCTGCTGCTCCTGACCGGGCAGCGGGTCTTCGCGGTGATCGGCATCGTCGGCGCCGTCGCTGCCTTCTTCCTGTGGGGCACCGGCGGAATCGAAATCCCCTTCACGGCGACCATCAAGGTCATGAAGTGGTATCCGCTGCTGACCCTGCCGCTGTTCGTCTTCATGGGCTACATGCTGGCGGAGTCGGGCATCGCCGACGACCTCTACAAGATGTTCCACGTCTGGTTCGGCCCGGTCCGCGGCGGATTGGCGATCGGCACGATCCTGATGATGGTGATCATCTCGGCCATCAACGGCCTCTCGGTGGCCGGCATGGCGGTCGGCGCCACCATCGCGCTGCCCGAACTCCTGCGGCGCGGCTACGACAAGGTGATGGTCACCGGCGTCATCCAGGCCGGCTCCTCCCTCGGCATCCTCGTGCCGCCGAGCGTCGTGCTCGTGCTCTACGGCATGATCGCGCGCCAGCCGGTCGGGCATCTGTGGATGGCGGGCGTGTTCCCCGGGCTGCTGATGGCGAGCCTGTTCATCCTCTACATCGTCGTGCGCTGCGTGCTGCAGCCGAGCCTCGGCCCAGCCCTGCCGAAGGAAGAGCGGGAGAGGTACACGCTCGGCCAGAAGATCGCGCTGGCGCAGGCCGGGCTCATCCCGCTCGCGATCTTCCTCGCGATGACGGGGCTGTTCCTCACCGGCGTCACCAGCCTGGTGGAAAGCTCTGCGGTCGGCGCGGTCTCCTCGCTCCTGGCGGCGGCGCTGCGCGGTCGGCTGACGCTTGCGGTCCTGCACGACACGACGCGCAAGACCCTCGGCATATCGGCGATGTTCTTCTGGATCATCACCGCAGCGCTGTGCTTCGGAGCGGTCTTCGACGGGCTCGGGGCGGTGCGGTCGATCGAGGGGCTGTTCCTCGGCGACATGGGGCTGGAGCCCTGGCAGGTGCTGTCCCTGATGATGCTGACCTTCCTGATCCTCGGCATCTTCCTCGACGATACGGCCATGCTCGTGATCGTGGCGCCGCTGTTCATTCCGCTGGCCGGCGCGCTCGGCTACAACCTCGTCTGGTTCGGCGTGATGTACACGATCACCTGCCAGATCGCTTACCTGACGCCGCCTTTCGGCTACAATCTCTTCCTGATGCGCGCCATGGCGCCGCCGGAAGTGAGCCTGACGGACATCTACAAGTCGGTGTATCCGTTCGTCGGGATCATGCTGTTCACGTTGCTGATTCTCGCGCTCTTCCCCGAGATCGCGACGTGGCTGCCCGACTACTACTATTCCAAGTGACGCGTGCAACGAGAAGGATGGGAACAATGATCAAGCAGAGCAGACGCGATTTCATCAAGAAGGCCGGCCTCGTCACCGCGGGCGCCGCCGGCGCCTCCACGCTCGCCGCCCCGGCGGTGATCGCCCAGGCGCCGATCAAGTGGCGGCTCCAGACCTATGCAGGCGCAGCCCTTGGCCCGCACGTCACGAAGCCCGCGGTCGACATGTTCAACGCCGCCGCCAAGGGCGAGATGGAGATCGAGCTCTACTACGCCGACCAGCTGGTTCCGACGGGCGAACTCTTCCGCGCCATGCAGGCCGGGACGATCGACGCCGTCCATTCCGACGACGATTCGATGGCGGCGCCGGTCGAGATTTCCGTCTTCGGCGGCTATTTCCCCTTCGCCACCAAGCACATCCTCGACGTGCCGGTGCTGTTCAACCAGTATGGCCTCGCCGACATCTGGCGCGAGCAGTACAAGGCGGCCGGCGGTGTCGTCTGGCTGTCGGCCGCGGGCCAGGATCCCTGCCACTTCAACACCAAGAAGCCGATCAACAGCCTGGCCGATCTCCAGGGCCTGCGCCTCTACACCTTCCCGACGGCGGGTCGCTTCCTGGCGCAGTTCGGCGTCGTGCCCGTCTCGATCCCCTACGAGGACGTGCAGGTGGCGGTGCAGACCGGTGAACTCGACGGCATGTCCTGGTCGGGCATCACCGAGGACTACACCGTGGGCTGGGCGGACGTGACCGACCACTTCACCACGAACAACATCTCGGGCGCCTGGATCGGCTCCTGGTTCGTCAACGAGAAGAAGTGGGCCGACACGCCGGAGCACCTGAAGCAGCTCTGGATGGCCTGCGTCGACGCCGGCCACACCTACCGCAACCAGTGGTACTGGGGCGGTGAAGCCAAGCTGCGCGCCACCGGCGACAAGCTGAAGCTGACCACCGTTCCGGCCGAGGAATGGAACCAGGTCGAGGCCGCCGCGATGAAGTTCTGGGACGAGATCGCGGCCGAGAGCGAGATGAAGGCCAAGGTCGTCGCGATCTTCAAGCAGTACAACGAGATCCTGCACAAGGCCGGCGGCGTCTACACGCAAGGCTGAGACTGGCTCTATCGACAGGCGGCCCGGCGGTCTACGCCGGGCCGTACGACGTCAGATCGGCCACGGGAGGCCGGCAACCCGCTCCGAGGACCACGAGAATGGCAGGCAACCTGAGTTTCGACGAACTGAAGACCGAAATCGCGGCTGGTGCCATCGACACCGTGCTCGCCTGCGCGGTCGACATGCAGGGCCGCCTCGTCGGCAAGCGCTTCCTCGCGAGCTTCTTCGCCGACAGCGCCCATGACGAGACGCATGGCTGCAACTACCTGCTCGCCAACGACATCGACATGGAGCCGGTGCCCGGCTACAAGGCGGCCAGCTGGGACAAGGGCTACGGCGACTTCGTCATGAAGCCCGACATGTCGACGCTGCGGCGGATTCCGTGGCTCGAGAAGACGGCGCTGGTGCTGTGCGACCTGCAGGACCATCACACCCATTCCGACCTGCCGCACTCGCCGCGCGCGATCCTGCGCAAGCAGGTCGCCCGGCTGAAGGAGCGCGGCTGGCTCGCCTATTTCGCCTCGGAACTCGAGTTCTACCTGTTCGACGAGAGCTATGATTCCATCCGCGCCAAGCACTGGAAGAACCTCTCCACCGCCTCGCCCTACATCGGCGACTACCTGATCGGCATCACCTCGAAGGAGGAGGGCGTCATGCGCCGGCTCCGCAACGAGATGAATGCGGCCGGCATTCCGATCGAGAACTCCAAGGGCGAATGGGGCCCGGGCCAGGAAGAGATCAACGTGCGCTATGCCGAAGCGCTCGACATGGCCGACCGGCACGTGATCCTGAAGAACGGCGCCAAGGAGATCGCCAGCCAGATGGGCAAGGCCATCTCGTTCATGTCGAAGTACAATTACGACCTGGCGGGCAACTCCTCCCACATCCACAATTCGCTGTGGAGCGCCGACGGGAAGACGCCGCTTTTCTTCGACAGGCAAGCCGAGTGGACGCTGTCGGAGCTCGGCCAGCAGTGGGCGGCAGGGCAGATCAAATACGCCAGGGAGTTCACCTGGTTCCTGGCGCCCTACATCAACTCCTACAAGCGCTTCCAGGCCGGCACCTTCGCGCCGACAAAGATCATGTGGAGCGAGGACAACCGCACTGCCGGCTTCCGGCTCTGCGGCGAGGGCACCAAGGGCATCCGCATGGAATGCCGCATCGGCGGCGCAGACCTGAACCCCTACCTGGCCTTCGCGGCGCTGATCGCGGCGGGGCTCGCCGGTATCGACGAGAAGCTGACGCTGCAGAAGCCCTTCGTCGGCGATGCCTACCAGGCTTCGCGCCTGCCCGAGATCCCGAAGACCTTGCGGGACGCCACCGAGACACTGGCGAAGTCGAAGATGCTGAAGAGTGCGCTCGGCGAGGACGTGGTCGAGCATTACGTCCACACCGCCAAGTGGGAGCAGTTCGAATATGACCGGCGGATCACGGACTGGGAGCTGCACCGGGGGTTCGAGCGGTATTGAAGCGGGACGAGCCTGAGTGTATTTTCTCGACACACTCTGACACACCGGAGGCATGTGATGGGAAAATACGCGCCCTTGCGTGAATTCCTGATCGATCAGGACAAGGCTGTGGTGGCAATGAGCTTCGAGCAGATCGAAGCCTTGATCGGCCAGGCTCTTCCCGCCTCGAAATCAAGTCGCGCCTTCTGGAGCAACAATCCCGACAACAACGTCATGACCCGCGAATGGCTTGCCGCCGGCTTCGTCGCAGAGGCGGTTGACCTCAATGCCGGGACGCTGAAGTTCCGCAAGAGAGAAGAACATCCTGTCTTGTTCGAGGGCGAGACCGCGGCGAATCTGGACATGGAAGCGACGGGGCGCGATCCGCTGTTCGGGTGCATGAGGGGGACTCTGAAGATCCTGCCGGACGTCGACTACACGAAGCCGGCCGCTCCGGACTGGGCGAAGGTCTATGATGACCGTTGACGGGCTTCTGCTCGACACCTGTGCCGTCATCTGGCTCTCGCAGGATGCAAGGGTCGCGCCCGCCGCGAAGGCGGCCATCGAGCGGGCGCGGAAAGCCAAGGCGACGGTCGGGGTTTCGCAAATGACCGCCTGGGAGATCGGGATGCTGGTCTCGAAGGATCGACTGCCGGCAGTCAAGGATGCTGAACGCTGGTTCGAGGAATTCGTCGAGCGGGCGGCGGTCGTCGTCTGGCCGCTCACGACACGTGTTCTCGTCGACTCGTCCTTTCTTCCGCATTTCGATCATGGCGACCCGATGGATCGCATCGTCGTGGCGACGGCGCGTTCGAACAATCTGGCGATCGTCACGCGCGACAGACTCATTCTTGCCTATGGAACCGCCGGCCACGTCAGGACCGTGCGCTGCTGAACAACGGGAGATATCCTTGGAAACCGTGAAACTGAAATCCCCCATCGACGGCTCGATCTACGTCGAGCGGCCGATTGCGACCGACCAGGCCATCGATGCGGCGGTGTCGCGCGCGCGCGCCGCGCAGGCCGACTGGGCCGACGTGCCGATCGCCCGGCGCGGCGAGTACCTGCTCGCCTTCCTCGAGGCGCTGCTGGCCATGAACGACGAGATCGTTCCGGAACTCGCCTGGCAGATGGGTCGTCCCGTGCGCTACGGCGGCGAGAAGGGCGGCGTCGAGGAGCGGACGCGCTACATGGTGGCGCTGGCCGAGAAGGCGCTGGCGCCTTATGTCCCCGAGGACCGGCCGGGGTTCCGGCGCTACCTGAAGAAGGTGCCGCTCGGCATCGTCTTCGTCGTCGCGCCCTGGAACTATCCCTACCTGACGGCGGTGAACACCATCGTGCCGGCGCTGATGGCCGGCAACGCCGTGATCCTCAAGCACGCGGCGCAGACTCTCCTGGTGGGCGAGCGCTTCCAGGCGGCCTTCGACAAGGCCGGCCTGCCCAAGGGCCTGTTCCAGAACCTCGTCATGAGCCATGGCCAGACAGAGAAACTGCTCGGTTCCGGTCTCGTCGACCACTGCAACTTCACCGGTTCGGTAGCGGGCGGCCGCGCGATCGAGAAGGCGGCGGCGGGCACCTTCATGACTCTCGGCCTCGAACTCGGCGGCAAGGACCCGGCCTACGTACTGCCGGACGTGAAGCTCGACCACGCCATCGCCAACCTCGCCGAAGGCGCCTTCTTCAACACCGGCCAGTGCTGCTGCGGCATCGAGCGCATCTACGTGCACGAAACCATCTATGACGACTTCGTTGAGGGATTCATCGCCGAGAGCCGCAACTGGACGCTCGGCAACCCGGCCGAGAAGGAGACGGTGATGGGGCCGATGGCGCAGGCGCGTTTCGCCGACTTCATCCGCGAGCAGAAGGCCGAAGCCCTGCGCAAGGGGGCGACGGCGCATCTCAACCTCGCCGACGAGCGCGACACCGCCGGATCGCCCTATCTGCCGGTGGAGGTGCTCACTGGCGTGAACCACCAGATGAGCGTCATGCGCGAGGAGAGCTTCGGCCCGATCGTCGGCATCATGAAGGTGCGCGACGACGAGGAGGCGGTCGCGCTGATGAACGACAGCCCGTATGGCCTCACCGCCTCGATCTGGACCCGCGACACCGAGCGGGCCGCCGCCATCGGCGACCGCGTCGAAACCGGCCTGGTGTTCATGAATCGCTGCGACTACGTCGATCCGGGGCTGGTCTGGACCGGCGTCAAGGACACCGGCAAGGGCGGGGCCATGGGCCTCGTGGGCTACGACAACCTGACCCGGCCGAAGGGTTTCCACTTGCGCGAGAAGATCTAGCTTCGCCGCGAATGGACCCATGTACTCGCTCCGTCGCGCCCCCCTCTGGCCTGCCGGCCATCTCCCCCACGAGGGGGAAGATCAGCCTTCATGGCGCGCTCCGCCCGCCCTGTGACGTCGCAGGGTGGCGATAGCGGTCGTGACATCCGATCTCCCCCCCCTCGTGGGGGAGATGGCCGGCAGGCCAGTGGGGGCACGAAGGAACGCGACCTTTCCGATTTCAATTTCATCCGAGAACCCCTCACCATGACCACGCTCGTCTCCAAATGGAACTACCCCACAACCGTCCGCTTCGGCGCCGGCCGCATCTCGGAACTGCCTGATGCGCTGGCCCAGACGGGCATAAGGCATCCGCTCTTCGTCACCGATCCGGGGCTGGCGAAGCTCCCGGTCGTGGCCGACACGCTGAAGATCCTCGATGCGGCCAAGATCCCCTACCGGGTGTTCTCGGACGTCAAGCCGAACCCGGTCGAGTCCAACCTCACGGCCGGCATCGCCATGTTCAAGGAGGGCGGCCATGACGGCGTCGTCGCCTTCGGCGGCGGTTCCGCGCTCGACCTCGGCAAGCTGATCGCCTTCCAGGCGCACCAGACGCGGCCGGTCTGGGACTTCGAGGACATCGGCGACTGGTGGACCCGCGCCGACGCCTCGAAGATCGCGCCGATCGTCGCCGTGCCGACGACCGCCGGTACCGGTTCGGAAGTGGGGCGCGCCGGCGTCATCACGCACGAGGCGAGCCACACCAAGAAGGTGATCTTCCACCCGAAGATGCTGCCGGCGATCGTCATCGCCGATCCGGCACTGACCGCCGGCATGCCGCGCTTCATCACGGTCGGCACCGGCATGGATGCGCTGGCGCACTGCCTGGAAGCCTATTGCGCGCCGGGCTACCACCCGATGGCCGACGGTATCGGCGTCGAAGGCGTGCGGCTGGTGCTGGAGAACTTGCCGAAGGCGGTCGCCGCCGGCACGGACCTGACGGCGCGGGCGCACATGATGTCGGCCGCAGCCATGGGTGCCACCGCCTTCCAGAAGGGCCTCGGCGCCATCCATTCGCTGTCGCATCCCATCGGTGCGCTCTACGATACGCATCACGGCATGACCAACGCCGTGTTCATGCCCTACGTGCTCGCCTTCAACCGCCCGGCGATCGAGGAGCGCATCGGCCGGCTCGCCGCCTATTGCGGCATTTCGGGCGGCTTCGACGGCTTCGCGGCGGCGATCCTCAAGCTGCGGGAGGATCTCGGCGTGCCGCACGCGCTGGGCGGACTGATCAAGGATCTCGCCATGGACGACGCGCGCAAGGATCTGATCGCCGAGATGGCGATCGTCGACCCGACCGCGGGCGGCAATCCGGTCCGGCTCACCAAGGAAGCTGCGCTCGCGCTTCTCGACGAGGCGATCGCGGGCTGATCGGTACAACCGTGGACGGCGCCGGATCGACGGATCGGCGCCGGATCGGTGGATGCCTATCAATTAGCCGGGAAAGCACCGAATCCGATTGCCGTGGCACCCGGCAAAGGCTAGCTTTTCCCGGGCTCGTGCGACGATGACGGCGGCGTTCATCCAATTGTCACGGGACACCGGTAACCGCGTCGCAGGCGTCGTTCGACGCCACACCCTACGGAGAAGAACAGATGATGAAACGCACGGGAACAGCACTTTCCATGACTGCGGCCTTCCTGATGGTCTCGACGGCCATCTCGTCGGCGCAGGACCTCGCGGCGCTGGAAGCTGCCGCCAAGGCCGAGGGCATGCTCACCACCATCGCGCTGCCGCATGACTGGTGCGGCTACGGCGACGTGATCGCCGGCTTCAAGGCGAAGTATCCGGAGATCACCGTCAACGAGCTGAACCCGGATGCCGGCTCCGCCGACGAACTGGAGGCGGTTCGCGCCAACAAGGACAACAAGGGTCCGCAGGCGCCGGACGTGCTCGACATCGGTCTGGCCTTCGGTCCCCAGGCGCAGGCCGAGGGTCTGCTGATGCCCTACAAGGTCTCGACGTGGGACTCCATCCCCGACAACGTCAAGGACGCCGACGGCCACTGGTACGGCGACTATTACGGCGTGCTGTCGTTCGCGGTGAACACCGACATCGTCAAGACGCTGCCGACCGACTGGTCCGATCTGCTCAAGCCGGAATATGCCGCGAGCGTCGCGCTTGCCGGTGATCCGCGCGCCTCGAACCAGGCGATCTTCGGCGTGCATGCCGCTGGCCTCGCCACCGGTGCGGCGGCGGGCGAGGCTGCCGGCGAGGCCGGCCTCAACTTCTTCGCCGAACTCAACAAGGCGGGCAATTTCGTCCCGACCATCGGCAAGTCGGGCACGCTGGCGCAGGGCGCCACGCCGATCGTGATCTGGTGGGACTACAACGCCCTGTCGGGCCGTGACGCGCTCAACGGCAACCCGCCGGTCGAGGTCGTCGTGCCGGCGTCGGGCGTCGTCGCCGGCGTCTACGTGCAGGCGATCAGCGCCTACGCGCCGCATCCGAATGCCGCCAAGCTGTGGATGGAGTACCTCTATTCCGACGAAGGCCAGCTCGGCTGGCTGAAGGGCTACTGCCACCCGATCCGCTTCAACGACATGGTCGCCCGCGGCGTCGTTCCGCAGGAGCTCCTCGACGCGCTGCCGCCGGCAGCAGCCTACGAGAAGGCGGTGTTCCCGACGCTGGACGAGCAGAATGCGGCCAAGGGCGTGATCACGTCCAAGTGGGACAGCGTCGTCGGCGCGAACGTTCAGTAAGGCACACGAGCCACATCGAGCGCGGTCTCCGCCCCGGCGGAGACCGCACCCTGAAGACGCGAAACCCGGGGGCGGGCCAAGCATGAACGACTTGACTGCCGCGGCCACCGCCGCGCCGCCAGCCCATCGGCCGAAGCTCTCCTTCGCTTGGGTCGGCGTCGTTCCCTTCGTCGCTTTCGCCGTCCTCTTCCTCATCCTTCCGACACTGCAGATCGTCACCGGCGCCTTTCGCAATCCGGCCGGCGAGTTCACGCTCGCCAACGTCGCCAACCTGTTCCAGCCGTCGATCCTGTCGGCCTACTGGATCTCGATCCGCATCAGCGTCGCTTCGGCCTTTCTCGGCTGCGTGGTCGGTTTCCTGCTCGCCTGGGCGATCGTGCTCGGCGGCCTTCCGTCCTGGGTGCGCTCGCCGGTCCTCACCTTCTCGGGCGTGGCGTCGAACTTCGCCGGCGTGCCGCTCGCCTTCGCCTTCCTGTCCACCTTCGGCCGGCTCGGGCTGGTGACGCTCGTCCTGCGCGACTGGTTCGGGATCAACATCTACGCCTACGGCTTCAACATCCTGTCCTTCGGGGGGCTGACCCTTACCTACCTGTTCTTCCAGATCCCGCTGATGGTGCTGATCGTGACGCCCGCGCTCGACGGCATGCGCCGCGAATGGCGCGAGGCAGCGTCGATTCTCGGCGCATCGGGCTTCCAGTACTGGCGCATGGTGGCGCTGCCGATCCTTTGGCCGACGCTGCTCGGCACCTTCGCGCTGCTCTTCGCCAATGCCTTCGGCGCGGTCGCGACGGCCTATGCGCTGACGGGCTCGTCGCTGTCGATCGTGCCGATCCTGCTCTTCGCCCAGATCCGCGGCGACGTGCTGCAGGATCCGCATCTCGGCTACGCGCTGGCCTTCGGCATGATCGTGGTGACCGGCATCGCGAACTTCATCTACATCTGGCTGCGGACCCGCAGCGAAAGGTGGATCAAATGAAGCCGAACCGCTTCTGGTCCTGGATCTTCCTGGCGATCGGTGTCCTCTACTTCCTGCTGCCGCTGATCGGCACCTTCGAGTTCTCGCTGAAGATGCGGCGCGGGGTCTACAGCCTCGACGCCTACCAGGCGGTGATCTTCGACCCGCGCTTCCAGGCCACTTTCGGCTATTCCGTGATGATGGCGCTCGCTACCATCGTCGTCGGCGTCCTGCTCGTCGTGCCCACCGCCTACTGGGTGCGGCTGAAGCTGCCGTCCTGGCGGCCGGTGCTGGAATTCGTGACGCTGCTGCCGCTGGTGATCCCGCCCATCGTCATCGTCTTCGGCTACATCCGCCTCTACAACACGTCCTCCTGGCTGCCGCTCACCGGAACCGCCATGGGCACCAACGTCCTTTTGATGTTCGGCTACGTGGTGCTGTCGCTGCCCTACATGTACCGCGCCGTCGACACCGGGCTCAGGGCCATCGACGTCGGCACGCTGACGGAGGCCGCACAGAGCCTCGGCGCAGGCTGGATCACCATCATGTGGCGCGTCATCCTGCCCAACGTCTTCGTCGCGGTGCTGTCGGGCGCGTTCCTGACGTTTGCCATCGTCATCGGCGAGTTCGTGATGGCGGCGCTGCTCAACCGGCCGGCCTTCGGGCCCTATCTCCAGCTCATCGGCGCCAACCGCGCCTACGAGCCGGCCGCGCTCGCCGTCATCGCCTTCGCCATCACCTGGGGCTGTATGGCGCTGATCCAGGTCGTCTCGCGCTTCGCGCCGCGCCCCCCCGCACAGCCGCACTAAGGAAACCGAGGTCCCATGTCCGATCCGTTCCTCTCCATCCGGCAGGTGCGCAAGGCTTTCGGCACGACCGTCGTCGTGCAGGAGTTCAATCTCGACGTCCGGCAGGGCGAGTTCGTCTCCTTCCTCGGCCCCTCGGGCTGCGGCAAGACGACGATGCTCCGCATCGTCGCCGGTTTCGAGGAGCCGAGCGCCGGAACGGTGAACATCGGCGGCCGGGACGTGACGGCGCTGAAGCCCAATCAGCGCAACATCGGCATGGTGTTCCAGGCCTATGCGCTGTTTCCCAACATGACGGTTGCTGGAAACATCGGCTTCGGCCTGAAGGTCGCGGGCAAGCCGGCGGCCGAGATTCGCTCGCGCGTGGGCGAGATGCTCGAGCTCATCAAGCTGCAGGATTTCGGCAGCCGCTATCCCTACCAGCTCTCCGGCGGCCAGCAGCAGCGCGTGGCGCTGGCCCGCGCCATGGCGGCGCGGCCGCAGGTCCTGCTCCTCGACGAACCGCTGTCGGCGCTCGACGCCAAGGTGCGCGTCTCGCTGCGCGAGGAGATCCGTGCCATCCAGAAGGAACTCGGCATCACCACCATCTTCGTCACGCACGACCAGGAGGAAGCGCTGTCGATGTCGGACCGCATCGTGGTCATGTACAATGGCCGCGCCGAGCAGGTCGGCACGCCCTTCGAGATCTACAACCGGCCCGCCACGCGCTTCGTGGCCGGCTTCGTCGGGACATTGAACGTCGTCGAGGGTAGGGTCACCGATCCGGCAACCGGGGCCGTCACCATTGCGGGAGGCACGATTTCGGTGGGTAACCGCGTGGCCGCCCGCAAGGCCGGCGAGACGGTGTCTCTGGCGCTGCGGCCGGAAGCGATCGCGCTCGGCCGCCGCGAGGGCCGCGACGGTCTGGTGACGGGGACCATCCGCGAGGTGAGCTTCCTGGGCTCCGTCATCCGCGTGCGCGTGGCCGTCGGCGACGCGCTGCTGTCGCTCGACACCTTCAACAGTCCCGCCAGCCCGCCGCCGGTGGCCGGCGAGACGGCCGAGATCAGCTTCTCGACGTCGGACATGCTGATCCTCGACCGCTGAGTCTTTCCGATCGTCCGGTTGCGCAGGCGCGGATGGCGCTTGATTTGTCGCGCCGTTGCGGCCATTGAGCCCGCGAAACGATCAACGGAGCCCGCGCAGGCGGGGTTTCGCGTCATGACCAGGACCATCATCGCTCCCTCCATCCTCTCGGCGGACTTCTCGCGCATCGGCGAGGAGATCGAGGCGATCGACCGGGCGGGCGCGGACTGGATCCATCTCGACGTCATGGACGGGCATTTCGTGCCCAACATCACCTTCGGCCCGCCGCTGATCAAGGCGGTTCGCAACCGCACGCAGAAGGTCTTCGACTGCCACCTGATGATCGAGCCCGTCGATGGCTATCTCGCGGCCTTTGCGGATGCGGGCTGCGACGTCATCACGGTGCATGCCGAGGCGACGAAGCATCTCGACCGTTCGCTGCAGGCGATCCGCGACCTCGGCAAGAAGGCCGGCGTCTCGCTCAACCCGTCGACGCCCGAGAGCGTGATCGAATACGTGCTCGACCGGCTCGACCTCGTGCTTCTGATGACGGTGAACCCCGGTTTCGGCGGCCAGGCCTTCATCCCGGCCGTGGTCGACAAGGTGGCGCGCGTCAAGGCGATGATCGGTTCGCGTCCGATCGACATCGAGATCGACGGCGGCGTCACGGTCGACACCGCGCCGCTGGTCGCCGCGGCCGGCGCCAACGTGCTGGTCGCCGGTTCGGCGGTGTTCAAGGGCGGGAGCGAAGCCGCCTATGGCGCCAACATCGCCGCCATCCGCGCCGCCTCGGACGGCGCGACGAAGCGGGCCGCATGAGCCCGGCGGACCTGGCTCGGCCCCTCGAGGGCCGTTCCGCGGGCAGCCTGCCGGAGGCCGTGCTGTTCGACCTCGACGGGACGCTGATCGATTCCGTCCCCGACATCGCCGCGGCGACCAACGAACTGCTCGCCCGCCACGGCCTGGCGCCCTTTCACGTCGACGAGGTGCGCGCCATGATCGGCCACGGCGTCTCGACGCTGGTGCTGCGTGCCTTCGCGGCGCGTTCCATCCCGCTTACAGGGGAGGCGCTGGAGGCGCGGGTGGCCGAGATGATGCCGATCTACGGCCGCCATCTCGTCAATCTCACCACGGTGCTGCCCGGCGCGTCCGCGTGCCTGGAGACGCTGGCCCTGGCGGGTGTCCGGCTCGCCGTCGTGTCCAACAAGCCGATGCCCTTCACGCGGACGATCTGCGATCATTACGGCTTCTCCCGCCACGTTGCGGCGGTGCAGGGCGCCGAGCCGCACATCGCCAGGAAGCCTGCGCCCGACATGCTCCACGCCGCGCTCGACGCGCTGGGCGCCGATCGATCCCGCGCGGTCATGGTGGGTGACGGCGCGGCCGACGTCGAGGCCGCGCGCGCGGCCGGACTTCCGGTCGTCATCGTGCGCGGCGGCTATGGCGCCGAGCCGGCCGAGAGCTTCGCGCCCGACCTCGTCATCGACGGACTGTCCGATCTCGCCGAAGCGCTGCGCCGGCTCTAGCGACCTTCGACCGGAGGAGGCGACGCGCCGGTTGCGGCACTGCGCCGGCCTCCGCTAGAAGCGGGCACCATCCACCATCCGCTCGCGAGTTCGTGTCATGACCGCTGCATCCCCGTCGGCCATTGCCATCCGCGCTGCCGTCGCGTCGGACGCCGAGGCGATCCACGCGGCCCTGCACGGCATCGCTGAAGCGGTGGATGGGACGGGCCGCGTCCGCAGCACGGTCGAGGACATCCGTCGCCACGGCTTCGGCGCCGATCCCGCCTTCGAGGCGCTGGTGGCGGAAACGGAAGGCGCCGTCGTCGGCCTCTGCCTGTTCTTCCGCAGCTTCTCCACCTGGACAGGCAGGCCGGGCGCCTATGTCCAGGATCTCTACGTGGCGCCGGCACTCCGCGGCCGCGGCGTCGGCGAAGCCCTCCTGCGGCACCTGGCCGCCGAAGCGCAGCGCCGCGGCTGGGCCTATGTGCGGCTCTCGGTGGATGCCGGAAACGCAAATGCGCAGGCCTTCTACGATCGGATCGGCATGGAATGGTCGCAACAGGAACGCATCTTCACCGCCACCGGTGCCGCCTTCGTGGCCCTTGCAGGGGGCGCCGACGAGGAGATCGGCTCCGGGACGACCTGATCGCCGTAACCAGCAGCAGCCGGGCATCGGCGGTCGCCGCGACGGCGTGCCATCGAACTCGATGCGAAACGCTCCGGTCGAGCGGGTCCGAGTGCCGCGCGGCAGTCCGACCGCATCATCAAGCCGTCGCGGACGGTCCTTCGGAGCCCGCCGCCGCATCTGCCCCGCGGCCATACAGCCGGCGTAGCGCGACCTTGTCGACCTTTCCCGAGGCGAGGCGCGGCAGGTCGGTGGCGAACACGACGGATCGCGGCTTCTTGTAGCTGGCGATCCGGCTGCGGCAGTGCGCGATGATGGTCTCGGCCGACAGAGCGGGATCGCGGGCAACGACGATGGCGAGCACGATCTCCCCCCAATAGGCGTCCGGACAGCCGATCACCGCCACGTCCTCGACCATGGGATGGGAGGCGATGGCGGTCTCCACCTCGCGCGAATAGATGTTCTCGCCGCCGGAGATGATCATGTCCTTGGCGCGGTCGACGAGGTGGAGATAGCCGTCCTCGTCCAGCCGCCCCATGTCGCCGGTGTGGTACCAGCCGCCACGCAGCGCCGCCACGGTCGCCTCGCTGTCGTTCCAGTAGCCCTTCATGATGGTCGGCGCCCGCAGCTGCACCTCGCCGACTTCGCCGGCGGGGACGGGCCGGTCGGCCCTGTCGGCGATCCTGAGGACGACGCCGCGCGAGGCGCGGCCGACGGAGGCGAGGCGGCTGCGGTCCTGCGCGGTCGCGATGCGATGCTCGTGACGGTGCAGCGTCGTGGCGCTGCCCTCCGACATGCCGTAGAGCTGCAGGAAGACGTCGCCGAAGACCCGCAGGCCCTGCTCCAGATGCGGCACAGGCATCGGGGCGCCGGAATAGACGATGGTCTTCAGCGAACCGAAGTCCCGCGCGTCGACGCCCGGCACGTCGAGCAGCGCCTTGACCATGGTCGGGGCGAGATGGGTGATGGTGATCCGCTCGCGCTCGATGGTATCGAGGATGGCGCGCGGACTGAAATCCGCCTGGACGTGGACCTCCGCCGCCCGGAAATGCCCGCCGAGCTGCATGAAGCGGTGGCCGACGTGGAAGACCGGCATCATTAGCAGCAGGCGGTCGTCCGGCTGCATCTCGATCTCGGTGGCGAAGTAGTCGCAGACGGCGAGTTCGGTGCGATGCGAGCGCATCACGCCCTTCGGCGTGCCGGTGCTGCCGCTGGTGAAGATCAGGTGCAGGATGTCGTCAATGTCGGGAGAGGCGAGCGGCTGCGCCGGATCGGCGGTCGCGACGAAATCCTCGTAGGACACGGCCCAGGCCGCCGGCTCGCCGCCGATGGCGACGAACAGCTGCACGCCGCTGCCGACCAGCGTCTCGACCACCGGCTCGAAGGCCGTCTCGTAGAACAGGATGCGGGGCCGGGCGATGGAGACGATGCGCTGCACCTCCGGCGCGGCGAGGCGGAAGTTCACCGTGGCGACGATGTAGCCGGACAATTCCGCCCCGGCATAGACCTCCATGAAGGCGCGCGTGTTGCGCGACATCACCGCCACGCGGTCCTGTGGCGAAACGCCGGCCGCGGCGATGGCGCGGGCGACCTGTTCGGCGCGGGCGAGATGCCCGGCGAAGCTGACGCGGGTGTCGCCGAAGACGAAGGCCGTCTTGTCCGGATGCGCGGCGGCGTTGCGCCGCAGCACGTCGCCGACCGTCGACAGCTCCATCATCGGCGCTCCCAGCCCAGCGCGCCGGGGTTCAGGACGCAGTTCGGATCAACCACGTCCTTGATCGCGCGGGCAAGCCGCCGCGCCGGCTCCTCGGCCAGGGCCTCGTAGGGATAGTAGCGGCCGAGCTGCGCCATCATCGCGCCTTCCTGCAGGAGGATTTCGAGCAGGCCGCGGCGAATCTCGCGGGCGAGGGCCCGGGCCGGCGGGTTCTGCGGATTGCCGGCGAAACGCCCGACGATTTCGGGCTTCAGCGCGCTCGTGTGGACCAGTCGCAGGCTGTCCGGCCAGTAGATCATCGGCTCGACAAGGACGCTCGTGTCCTGTGCCGAGAACATCATCGAATGCGAGAGGCCTTCCGCCTCCATGCGCGGCCGAGCATCGGCGAAAAAGCGATCGATCGCGCGCGTCGCGCCGGCGATGCGGCCGAGCGGCAGGATGCCATGCACGGGCGCCCAGCGTTCGCCCTTCGGGCCGAGCATGCCGCGCACGGAGTAGGGACGCGACAGCATGGCCAGCGGGATGGTGGGCGGCATCGGCGCGGCATGCGACGGCACCGCCGCCACCGCCTCGGCGAGCATCGCGCGGGCGGTGGCCGGACTGCCCGCTTCCGCGGTGAGGTGGAGCCCCCAGGGCAGGTCGCTGCGGCCGACGCCCCGCAGCGCCAGGCGTACGGCGCGGCCGACGCCCTGCAGCAAGGACGAAGCGCCCGTCACCGTGCCGCGCAGCATCGAGATCGCTTCGCCGAGACTGGCTGCGGCGGCCTGGTCGCGCACGCTGCGGTTGGCGAGCCCCATCAGGGCCACGCTGGTGTCGCGCGCCTGGACGGCGGCCATGGCTTCGGCCAGCGACGTCGCGTCACCGAAGCCGAAGGAGGCGCATTCGTACGCCGCGGCGCGGGGCACCAGGCGCAGGGCGATCGCCGTCTTGACGGCCAGCGCGCCGCAATCGCCGATGAAGAGGCCGGTGAGATCGGGGCCGCTGGCGCGCAGCGCGCCGGGAGAGCCAGGGCGCGCCAGCGCGCCGGTGGTGACGAGGCTGCCGTCGGCCATCACGAGTTCGAGGCCGAGCACGTGATGCATGCCGGCCGGCATGTTCTGCGACACCGCGCCGCCGATCGTGGAGACCGCGCCCGAGATCGGCCCGGCGAGCGCCGGCTTCAGCCCGTATGGCTGCAGGGCGCCGTCGAGATCGAGCCACGTGGCGCCGGCCTCCACGACGACGAGCCGGTTCTCGGGGGACAGGTGGCGGATCCTGCGCAAGGCGCGAAGGTCGATCAGCGCGACCCGCTCGGCCTGCGGCTGGAAGCCCCGCGTGTAGGACATGCCGCTGCCACGCGGCGCGATCACCATGCTCCGGTCCGCCGCCCAGGCAACTGCCGCTTGCACGCCGTCGACGTCGACGGGCGACAGGACGACGTCGGCCGGTCGTTCGTCCGGCCATTCGAAGACGTCCATCGACAGGGCCGCGCGCTGCTCCGGCTCGATGCTGACCGAACCTGGCGAAAGCCGGGCCGCGATCCCGGCGACGTCGTCCTCGGAAAGGCTCATGCCGGCCTATCCGACAGCGTCGCGGCGATCACGGCGCCGAGGCTGGCGAAGCCGTCTGCCTCATGCCGGGCAATGCCGTCGACGCAGAGCCTGGCGAAGCGGTCCTGCGGCATGGCGAAGACGATCGTGTCGGCCCGCCGCTCCGCCAGCCTTTCGGCGAGAGGGTAGCGCCACAGCTGGGCGAGCGCAGGAGCGAGCATGGTCGGCTGCTTGAAGAGGTCGACGGCCTTCCTGTGCAGCAGGGCGGCGTCGAGACCGCTCACCGACGGCAGCGCGGCGGAGCGAACCCGATCGTAGAAGGGCGCCCAGAGACGTTCGTCGCGGACGAGGTTCCAAGCGACGGGGACATGGCGTCCATCGACATGCGGCGTCAGGTCGGCGGTGTAGCGATCGAGGAATTCGCTTCGGAGGGCAGGCGGCACCGCCGGCGGATCGACGAGGAAGGCGGTCGCGCCGGTGGCCGCCGCGATCTCCAGGGCGAGAGCCGCCGAGCCTTCCCAGCCCAGCACCGCGCGGAGGGGGCAGCCGAAGGCATCGAGGGCCTGCCGGATCCAGGCGGCGGACGTCACGATCGAGCCGGGGTCGCCGGTCTCGCTGTCGGCCTGACCGGGTGCCTCGATCGCGAGGACGGGCCACGAGCGTGCGATGTCGGAGAGGTCGTTCCCGATGCCGCCGATGCCGCCGGGCAGCGGCGCGACGACGACCAGCGGCAGCCGTCCGTCGGGCGTGCCGAAGACGCGGGCGTGGAGCGTGCCCTCGCCGCAGGGCAGCATGAAGCGGCCGCCCGGCTGCGCGTCTCGCCATGAAGGGGAGCCGGGTTCGGGACCGGCGGAGGCCGGGACCGTCTGCATGATCGCCACCTCGGCATGGGCGGCCTCGACCGTGTCGCGCGGCAGTTCGCGCTTGGGATGCAGCTCCGGGACAGTCGCGAAGGCGGCGTAGAGGCTGTCGCCCGGCCGTGCAGTCAGAATCACCGGCGCGCGCGTCTCCTGCAGCGCCGGGATGGAATCGTGCCGGAAGGCCGCCGCATAGGCGGTGCGATAGCCGTCGCCGGCCATCATGATCTGGGTGAAGCCGCGATGCAGGAAGTCGACGTCGGGGAGGTCGGTGTCGGCGCGATAGGCCGTCTCCTGGAGGTCCCAGGGCCAGAACACGTGCTGGTCGCGATAGCGCAGCCACCAGAAGGCGAGGTGGCTTCCGTCCCATTTCGGTTCGACGGGTACCAGATACTGGGTGAGGTAGCGCTCGCTCTCGCCCGGCGTGAACACCGGATAGCCGTCGCAGAGCGCGAGCGCCACGCGGCTCGGATGCCGGCGCGCGGTCTCGACCGCGATCGAGGCGCCGGTGTGCCGACCATAGAGGATGGCGCGGTCGAGGCCGAGCGCGTCCATGGTCTCGACGACCGCGTCGGCATAGTCGGCGACCTCGGGTTTCGGGTGGTCGAGCGGCGTCGACAGGCCGTAGCCCGGCGTGTCGATGGCGATGGCGTCGAAGTGCCGGCCGAACACTTCGAGCTGTTCGAGGAACATCGCGCCGGAGACCGGCGAGGCGTGCAGCAGGATGACCGCCGGGCCATGTCCGGTCCGGCGGTAGTGGACGTGGCGGTCTCCGACCCGCAGGTAGCCGCGTCTCATCCCGGCGTCCGTCCCTTCGCTTCGGCGATCAGCTGGTCGCGGAGCGTGCGATGCATGATCTTGCCGGTGCCGTTCTTCGGCAGTTCGGAGACGAAGCGGATTTCCTTCGGCAGCTTGTAGCGGGCGAGTCGCTTTTCGCAGAAGGCGCGCAGCTCCTCCAGGCTCGGCCGGGACACGCCGGGGCGGGGCACGACGAAGCCGATCACGGCCTCGCCCCAGTAGTCGTCCGGCTTGCCGACGATCGCCACCTCGGCGACGGCGGGATGGCCGTAGAGCACGTCCTCGATCTCGCGCGGGAAGATGTTTTGCCCGCCGGAGATGATCGTGTTGGTCTCGCGGTCGACGATGTAGAGGAAGTTGTCCTCGTCGAGGAAGCCGAGGTCGCCGACGCTGACCCATCCGTCGCGCACGGCCGCCTCCGTCGCCTCCGGCCGGTTCCAGTAGCCGGAGAAGAGCCAGCTGTTGCGGATCGCCACGCGGCCCGGCTTGCCGTTCTCGACCGGCTGCCAGTCGGCATCGACGATGCGGATTTCGGCGCCGGGATTGGCCTGGCCGACCGAGGAGATCTTGCGCATGTGCTCCTCGGGGCGGATCGTCGTGGCGCCGCCCGTCTCCGTCGCGCCGTAGCTGTCGAAGAGGATGCCCTCGCCGAAATAGTCGATGATCCGCTCCTTCGTCGCGTGCGGCAGGGCGGCGGCGTTGGAGTTGATGACCTTCAGCGACGAGGTGTCGGCACGGCGCAGCACGCTCTCGTCGAGCTTGAACAGGCCGTGGAAGTGGGTCGGCACCGTGAACATGTTGTTGATCCGGTCGGCCTCCAGCCAGTGCAGCAGCTCCTCCGGATCGTATTTGCGCATGATGCGGCAGTCGCCGCCGAACCAGATCGGCACGAGCGCGGCGATGAAGCCGGCGCCGTTGAAGAAGGGCGTGAAGGCGAGCGTCCGGCAGGTCGTGTTGTAGCCGCCCTGGAAGGCGCCAAGCACCATGGTCATGTGGTCGACGCGGGAGCGGTGGGAGAGGAGGACGCCCTTCGGCTTGCCGGTGGTGCCCGAGGTGTAGGGGATGCAGAAGATGTCGCCCGAATCCACCGGAACCGTTGGCTCCGCACTCGACGCCTTCGCCAGCAGCGCCTCGTAGCGCGCGTCCAGCACGATGATCACCGGCGCGTGCTCGAACTCGGCTTCGCGGATCACGTCCTCGTAGTCGGGATCGACGAAGATCACTCGCGCCCGGCTGTCATTGGCGATGTAGGCGGCCTCGAAGCGGGTCGAGAACGGGCTGATCATCGCCGTGGCGCAGCCGGCATCGGCGATGCCGAGCGTGATCTCGATGAATTGCGGCCGGTTTCCGCACATCATCGCGACATGGTCGCCCGGCCGCAGGCCGAGCCCGTCGCGGGCGAGGTTGGCGACGCGGTTGATGCGGTCGACCACCGTGGCATAGGTCATCGGGTCGAAGTCGCCGCGCAGCGCGACCTTGCGCGGCGTCCGGACCGCCGAGATGCGGACGCCGGAGCTGATCGTCTTCGGACGGTAGGTGCTGGTCGACATGGACTACTCCGCCGCGATGGCTGCGTCTTCGCGCCAGCCCGGCAGCTTGAACAGCCGCAGCGCATTGTCGCGCATGATCCTGCGGTGGGATTCGGGACGGAAGCCGAGATCGGCCACCTGCCTGACGGCCTCCTCCGGGTCGATCACGGGCCAGTCGGTGCCGAAGAGGAATTTGTGGCTGCCATAGGTGTTGGCGTAGTGGACCATCTGCGGCGGCCAGTAGCGCGGCGCGTAGGCGTCGCCACCGATGTAGACGTTCGGATGCTTCCAGGCCATCGAGATCATCTCGTCCGTCCATGGCACGCCGAGATGGATGCCGATGAGGACCAGTTCGGGAAAATCGATCGCCACCTGGTCGAGGCAGATCGGGCGGCCGACCGACGGCAGGCGGCGGTCCTTCTGGTAGATCAGATTGTGACCGACCTGCATCATGATGGGGATGTCGAGTTCGGCGCAGCGCGCGTAATAGGGGTAATACTGCGCGGCGTCGGGCGCGAGGCCGAACCAGTGCGGATAGAGATGCGCACCGACGAAGCCGTAGTCCTTGACGGCCCTGTCGAGCTCGCGCAGCCCGGCGATGCCACGCATCGGGTCGATGCCGGCGAGGCCCGAGAAGCGGTCGGGGTGGGCCTGGCAGATCTCGTGCACGCGCTCGTAGGTGATCTCCATCGAGCCGCGGATGCGCAGGTCGCCGCAGCGCACCGCCACGAGCAGCGATCGCTCGATGCCGGCATTGTCCATCTTGCGCAGATAGTCCTCGATCTCCACGCCGCGGCGCAGTTCGGACGAGTGGCGGACCTGGTCGTGGAACCGGTCGTCGGTGGGGTTGCGGTTCTCGGCGATCTCGCGTGGCGTCAGCACGTTCACGACGATATCGATATGGCCGGTCATGGATATTCCTTTCTGGAGATCGCCCGGGTCAGGTCTTGATGCAGGCGACCGCGTGATCGTCCTCTGCCCGGGCGGTGAGGGGGATGGCCTTTGTCGTGCAGGCGGTTTCGGCGATCGGGCAGCGCGCGGCGAAACCGCAGCCCGGCGGCAGCCTGAGCGGGCTCGGCGGTTCGCCGAGGATCGGCAGGCGCTCCCGGGCGACACGCGGGTCGGCCGACAGCTGTGCCGAGAGAAGGGTGCGCGTGTAGGGATGCAGCGGCGCACGGAAGATCGCCTCGCGGCTGCCCGTCTCGACGATCCGGCCGAGATACATGACGCAGACGCGGTCGCAGATCGCATGCACCGTATCGAGGTCGTGGCTGATGAACAGCATGGCCATGCCGTGCTCCTCCTTCAGCGAGGACAGCAGCGACAGGATCTCGGCCCGCACCGACAGGTCGAGCGAGCTGGTCGGCTCGTCGAGGACCAGCAGCTTCGGTTTCGTCGCGATGGCGCGGGCAATCGAGGCGCGCTGCAACTGGCCGCCCGAGGCCTGGTTCACGTGGCGTTCGAGCAGCACCTCCGACAGCGCGACGCGGCGGGCGAGCGCGCGCACTTCCTTCTTTCTGTCGTCCTTCGACAGGGTGGTGTGCAGCTTCAGCGGCTCCTCGATCAGTGCGCCGATCTTCATGCGCGGGTTGAGCGAGGCATAGGGGCTCTGGAACACCATCTGCACCGCCGGCCGCAGCCGGCGCATGCGCCCCTCGCGCCAGGTGGTGACGTCGTGGCCGTCGAACACGACGGAGCCCGACGTCGCCTGCTCGAGGCGCAGGATCAGCCGACCGAGCGTCGTCTTGCCGGACCCGCTCTCGCCGACCAGGCCGACGGATTCGCCCGGCGCGATCGAGAGGCTGACGCCGTTGAGCGCGTGGACCGTGCGGCCGCCGCCGCGGAAGTGCTTGACGGCGTCGCGGACGCTGAGAAGGGACGCGGTCGTGGTCATGCGAAGTGGCACCGTGTCTCGACCTGCCCGCTCGGGCTCGGCTTCGCCGGGGGCTCCGTCGCGCAGACGGGCTGCACCCTGGGGCAGCGTGGCGCGAACAGGCATCCCGTCGGAAGGTCGTAGAGATTGGGCGGGGTCGACGGCGGCAGCGCGCGCCGCCCGTTCGCCGCGGCGTCGAGATCGGCCGCCGCGAGCAGGGCGGCCGTGTACGGGTGGCGCGGTGCGACGAAGACTTCCTCCACCGGCCCATGCTCGACGACGACGCCCGAATACATCACCGCGACATGCTCGCAATACTGCGCGACGACGCCGAGATCGTGGGTGACGATGATGGCGCCGCGGTCGGTGCCTTTGACGAGGTCGCGGATCAGGTCGAGGATCTGCGCCTGCACGGTCACGTCGAGGCCGGTCGTCGGCTCGTCGGCGATGAGCAGGACCGGATCGTTGATCAGCGCCATGGCGATGACCACGCGCTGCGCCATGCCGCCGGAGAGTTCGTGGGGCCAGGCCTTCATGCGGTCCTGCGGGCTCGGCACCCCGACCCGCTTCAGCATGTCGATCGCGCGGTCCCGGGCGTCGGCCCGCGAGAGGTCGCGGTGCGCGCGCTGCAGCCGGACGAGCTGGTCGCCGACCCGCACGCGGGGATCGAGGCTGGTCACCGGCGACTGCACGACGAGGCCGATGGTGGCGCCGCGATGGCGATTGAGCTCGTCTTCCGACATCGTGTCGAGACGCTGGCCCATCAGCTCGACCTCGCCCGCGACGCGCTCGGCCGGGCGCTTCAGCGTGCCGAGGATCGTCTGTACGGTCAGCGATTTTCCCGCTCCGGTCTCGCCGACGACGCCGAGGATGCGCCCGGCTGGAAGGGTGAGGTCGACGCCGTTGAGGGCCCGCGCGATGCGGATCTCGTTGACCGCGTTGCGCGAGACGAAGTGGGTGCGCAGGCCCCGGACTTTCAGGATGTCGGTCATTTCTTGACGTCCAGGCGCGGGTCGGTGAGCTCCTGAAGGCCGTCGCCCATCAGGTTGAAGCCGAAGACGGCGATGACCAGCGCGATGCCCGGGAACATCGCCACCCAGTGCTGGCCGCTGATGATGTATTCCGCGCCCTGGCGGATCAGCGCGCCCCATTCCGGCTCCGGCGCCTGGATGCCGACGCCCACGAAGGCGAGCGTCGCCGAGACGCGGAGCGCCCAGGCCATGCGCAGCGGCAGCAGGGCCGCCGCGCCCTTGATGGTGTTCGGCAGGAGATGGACGAACAGGATGCGCCAGGTCGGGTTGCCGGTGACGACGGCGGAGGCGACGAAGTCGCTGCGCCGGATCGAAATGACCTCCGAGCGGACCACGCGGGCGAAGATCGGCGCGTCGATCAGCCCGATGACGACGACCACGTTGATCAGCGACTGCCCGGTGGCCGAGACGACGGCGAGCGCCAGGATGATCGAGGGGAAGGCGCGCAGCACGTCGAGCATGCGCGTCAGCACCTCGTCGACCACGCCGCCGTAATAGCCGGCGATCAGCCCGAGCGGCACCCCGACCGCCACCATGACGAAGGCGGACGGCAGGGCGATGGCGATGGCGTAACGCGCGCCGTAGAGGACGCGGGTGAAGACGTCCATGCCGTTGCCGTCGGTGCCGAACCAGTGGGCGGCGGACGGCGCCTGGAGAATGGCATTGGGCAGGACCTGCGTCGGTCCGTAGGGACTGACGAAGCCGCAGAGGAGCGCGGTGAGGACGAGCAGCGCCACCAGCGCGCTGCCGACGACGAAGCTCGACGAGCGCCGCCAAAGCCGCGCCAGCCGGTCGCCCGCCCTGATCTCGGAGATCGCGATGGCCATCGGTCAGCTCCTCGTCCGCGGCTCGAGCCAGAGCACGAGAAGGTCGATCACCAGGAAGACGCCGATCGAGAACAGCGCAATGACCGCGACATAGCCCTGGACGGCCGCGAAATCGCCCGAGAGGATCGCGTTGAGGCCCCATTGTCCGAAGCCGCCCCAGGCGAAGATGAGCTCGAGCAGCGAGACCGCCGCCAGCGTGCCGGTCAGTTCGGAGCCGGCGAGCGTCAGGATCGGCGCCAGGCTGTTGCGGACGACGATCTGGCGGACGATGCGCGGCGGCAGTCCGCAGGAACGGGCATAGGACACGTAGTCGCTGTTGATGACGTCCAGCGCGATGACGCGCGAATGCTTGAGAATGGGGGCAGCGATGATGATCGCGAGGATGGTCACGGGCAGCGCGAGATGGTGCAGCGCGTCGAGAACGACCTCCCAGTCGCCCGCCAGAGCGCCGTCGATCAGGACGCTGCCGGTCACCGGCATCGGCGGGAAAGAGGCCATGCCGATGCGTCCCATCGGAGCGGCGGCGATGCCGAACACGGAATAGAACAGGAAGATCGCCATCAATCCGATCCAGTAGGTCGGTACCGAGAAGCCGAGAAGCGAGAGGAAGCGAGCGGAGTGGTCGAACCGCGAGCCGTAACGGAAGGCCGAGGCGATGCCGAGCGAGGCACCGGCGAAGCCGCCGATGACGAAGGCCGGCAGCAGCAGTTCCATCGTCGCCACCAGCCTCGGCCGGATCTCGTCGATCACCGGGCGCCCGGAAATCCAGGACAGGCCGAAATCGCCCTGCATCAGATTGCCGACATAGATGAAGAACTGCTCGTAGAGCGGCCGGTCCAGTCCGAGGTTGCTGCGGATGCGTTCCAGCATCGCCGCGTCCGCGAAGGGTCCTGCCAGCATCAGCGAGGCGTCCCGGGTGCCGATCCGGATGAGCAGGAAGGTGACGAGCACCACCCCCAGCAGCATCGGTATGGCGACCAGCAGTCGCGCGAGGATGGCCCGCGCGACTGCGAGGATGACCGAGTTGGATCTCACGTCGGAACCGGCCTGCTTATTCGGCGCAGCTCAGATAGCGCCACATGACGCGGTTGTGCGGCTGCCACAGGTTGCCCTTGATGCAGGGTGCGGAGACGAACCAGGTGCCGGGATAGTAGGTCGGGATGACGGGGGCGTCCTCGGCCACCATCTGCTGCGCCTGAGCGACCAGATCGAGCCACCTGGCATCGTCCTTCTCGACGAGAGCGTCGTCGACGAGCTTGTCGAATTCCGGCTTCTCGTAGGCGGTGTTGTTGCCGACGCCGCTCGAATAGACCTGCAGCGAGAAGGAGTAGGTCGGGTCGAGCGCGAAGGCGTTTGCCGAATGGAGGAAGAAGGGCGAACTCCGCTCGGTGGCGTTGCGCCGCGCGGCCATCTCGGCATTCGGCAGCTTCTTCAGGTCGACGCGGAAATTGCTCTTCTGCAGCTGGTCGGCGACCTGGATCGCAAGCGCCTCTTCCCACCACCAGGCTGCCGCATATTCGAGCGTGATGTCGACGCCGTCCTTGAAGCCGGCCTCGGCGAGCAGGGCCTTGGCCTTCTCCGGATCGTGGTCGTACTGGTAGGCCTCGACGTAGCCGGTGTTGGCCGGCGACAGGATCGAGCGCGCGCGCACGCCCTTGCCGCGGAAGACGTTCTGGTTGAGCGCCTCGTAGTCGAGCGCCCAGGCGACGGCCTGGCGCACCAGCTTGTTGTCGAAGGGCGGCTTCGTCACGTTGATGCGCAGCGACGCCGACGCCGTTCCAGGCACGGAGGTCACCTTTGTGCGCTTGTCGTCGATCAGGTTGACGATCTGGTCGAGCGGCACTTCCTCGGCGATCGCCACGTCGCCGCCCTGCAGCAGCGCGACGCGGTTGGCCGGCGCCGGGACCTCGCGGTACATGACGCGCTTGTAGTAGGGCTTCTCGAAGGGATAGTTGGGGTTCACCTCGAACATCGCGGCTTCGCCGGGGCGCAGCTGCGTCAGATGATAGGCGCCGAAGCCCGCCGTGTTCTGCTTCAGCCACGCCAGGGCGTTGGGGTCTTCCGCCGTGGCGTGCTTCAGCGCCTCGGTCGTGTCGATGATGTGCGGCGTGTAGAGCGCCAGGATCTGCAGGAACATGCGGCGCGGCGCCGACAGCGTGAACTTGACGTGGCTGTCGTCGATGGCCTCGACATTGGTCACTGCGGCCGTCCTGCGCAGGAATCCGCCGGTCTGCTTGCGCTCGGCGGCGAGGTTCCACGACCAGACGACGTCCTGCGCCCGCAGCTTGTTCCCATAGGGGCTGACGACATCGGAGCGCAACTTGAATACGTATTCGGTCTGAGCCTCGTTGGAGGTCCAGCTCTCGGCGAGGAGAGGCTTGATGTCGGTGGGGTTGATGATCCTCTCGCCGTCCGGCCCTTCGGTGTAGCCGTACTGGACGAGACCTTCGTAGACGTTGACCATCGTCTCGATCGTGCCCGGCGTCCAGACGTCCGGATCAAGACTCGTCGGTGCAGAAACGCCAGCAATCACAAGGTTCTGTGCGATTGCGGCGGTGGTCGTCCACAGGGCGGCCGCGGCGATGGCGACAGCGGCGATGGAGCCGCGCAGCGCGGCGAGAGTTCCGTTGCGTACGGTAAGGGTGGTTCCCTGCTGCATCCTGTTCCCCTTCGATGCGGTGAGAGATGCCCAGCGGTCGTTCCGATCTCTGCATAGGCGTTCACATGACAGCTTCCGCGCGCTGCGGGCGGCTTGCAAGCCAGAAATAGTTAGCCTACGGTTTAGCTGGACTAAGCCTCAGGGAGAGCGCTACGCGGATACCCGGCATACGCCCATTGCACGTGTTCGAAGCGTGCGGCCGCCATCGCAGCTTCGCCAAGGCGGCGCTCGAACTCGCCATCACGCCCGGCGCCGTCAGCCAGCAGATCAAGTCGCTCGAGGAGGAACTCGGGATCGAACTGTTCCGACGCAAGGCGCGCGGCGTGGAACTGACCGCCGAGGGCGAGCGCTACTTCATCGACGTCCGACGCTCGTTCGACCTGCTCGGCGATGCCACGCGCCGCATCATGCGCGCCGAGAGCCCCTCGGAGATCACGATCAGCATCGAGAGTTCGCTCGCCCAGAACTGGCTCATTCCGCGGCTTCCGGATTTCTTCCGGCGCCATCCGCAGATCGTCCTGCACGTGGCCGCGCGGCCGCTCCCGCGCAACGAGGCGACCCGCTTCAGCGACATCGCCATCGCCTATGGCTGGAGAAGCTATGTGGGTCTGAAGGTGGTCGAGCTGATGACCGAGCAGATCCTGCCGGTCTGCTCGCCGGAACTGCTGGCCCGGGTGGGCCCGTTCGACGGGCCCGGCTGGTTCCGGCGCGTGGTGCTGATCCACGACCATACGTTCGGCAGCCATGGGCTGATGCCGGACTGGCAGGGCTGGCTCGAGACGGTCGGCTATCTCGACCTTCCCACGGAATCCGGCGTCAGCTTCGCCTCGTCCGCGCTGTGCCTCGCCTTCGCCGCCGCCGGCGGCGGCGTGGCGCTTGGCAGAAGCCGGCTGGTGGAGCCGCTGCTCGCGGAGGGAAAGCTGGTCAGCCCGACCGGCATGGCGACGCCGTCGCCGTCGCCGTACTTCCTCGTCGGCAGCGGCGTGCTCGTCGATACGCCCGCCGTCCGCGCCCTGGTGAAATGGCTCTTCGAGGCCGCGGGATCCGCGGTTCCGGCCGAGGCCGGTGCAGCTTCGACGGAAGCTTCCCGGGAGTCTGACCGGGCAAGGCGTTGACGCCGAAGGCTGCGCCGGCCAAGCGCTGGCCGTCGATCGTTCGGATCGAGAAGGCACGGGCGATCCGAACCCGATCCGCGACCGGGTTCGACCATGCGACACCGACTGGCGCGACCCTCCGCCCTCGCGTGATGCGGGAATCTCCGTGGCGTCCCGTCGGTGTCCCGTCTCACGACATTCTTCCGGGGCGCAATCCTGAATTCGCATTCAAGCAGAAGAAGCGGACTGCGCCCGTCCGGGGTGCCGCACTCCTGTCTTCACGCAAATAGTCCGCTTACGACCGTTTATCCTCTCGGCGGGAGTGCGCTGGCGCGGGCTTGACAGACGAGCGCCTTCGGAAAAGTATGCATTCGCATTCAAAAAATGCCTTTCCCTGCCTGGCCGCCGGAGCCGGCGGGAGGGCTGCCCACACCCTGATGTTGTATCCCGAGGACCACCGAATGACGCTCGCGCACACCCCGACCGATGGCTTCGACCTCGAGGTGCCGGTGGTCGTCGTCGGAGCCGGAGCGGCGGGGCTCACGGCGGCGCTTGCCGCGCGCGACGGGGGTGCGGACGTGCTGCTGCTCGAGCGCGACGAGAACCCGCGCGGGAGCACCAGCATGTCGCAGGGTTATGCCTGCGCCGCCGGTACGCGGATGCAGAAGGAATGTGGCATCGAGGACGACGGCGACCGCTTCTATGCCGACATCATGGCGCGCACGAAGGGAAAGGCGGATCCGCGCATCGCCCGCACGGTGGCGGACCATTCCGGTGCCGCGATCGACTGGCTCGTGGAGGCGCACGACATCCCGTTCCGGATGAACATCGCCTGGGCCGGCTTCTTCGGACACTCGGTCAATCGCATGCACGGCATGCCTTCGCGCACCGGCGAGGAACTGCACGGCGCGCTGACGCGGGCGGCCGCGAGTGCCGGGGTGGACCTCGTGACCGGGGCCCATGTCGACCAGGTCTATGCCGATGCCGACGGCCGCGTCACCGGGGTCCGTACGCGCCGCACGGACGGCGGCGTGGAAACGATCGGCTGCCGGGCGCTGGTGCTCACCACCTGCGGCTTCGGGGCCAACCGCAAGATGGTGGAGACGTTCATCTCCTCCTTCGGATCCGCCCCCTACTACCGCTATTTCGGCCACGAAGGGAACGAGGGCGAGGGCATTCAGTGGGGCCTGGAACTCGGTGCCGCCGTCGGCTGCATGGATTCGTTCCAGGGCTACGGCGCGCTGGCCGAGCCCTACGGCATCATCGTCAATTACGAGACGGTGATGCATGGCGGCATCACCGTCAACATCGAGGGAAAGCGCTTCTCCAACGAGGTCGCAGACATTTCCGGGCAGGCGCTGAACGTGCTGCGTCAACCGCAGGGCCTGGGCTGGATCGTCTTCGACGATGCGCGGCGCGCGCTCGTCGAGGAGCTTCCAGAGTTTCGGGATCTGGTGTCGCTCGGCGCCCTGCGAACGGCGCAGACGCCTGCCGAACTGGCTGCCTTGATGGGCATTCCCGCGGACGCCTTCCTGCGGACGCTGGCGGACGTCGAGTCCATGGCCGCCGGCCGTGCGCCTTGTCCCTTCGGACGCGACTTCACGGCCAAGGCGCCGCTTTCCGGCCGATTGCACGCCATACGCACGACCGGCGCCCTGTTCCACACCCAGGGCGGGCTGATGGTCGACGAGGGCGCCCAGGTGCTTCGCCCGGACGGGACACTGCTGCCCAACCTCTTCGCCGGCGGCGGCGCCGCCTGCAGCATTTCCGGCAACGGCGTCGATGGCTACCTGCCCGCAGCGGGGCTCGGGACGGCGATAACGCTGGGCCGTCTGGCCGGCGCCTCGGCGGCGCGGCTGGCCGGACTCTGATCATCCCGATCCGCCTGCGTCGAGCGGTGTTGCGCTCGCGGGCGTGACGCTGCCGCCGTGGCTGGAGGCTTTGCCTCCCGGCCCTTCTCCGGCCGTCGTCGTCCCGCAAATCTCCGCGACCTTAGCGGACGCAGCGGGGCGACGCTGCATTCACCGAGAGCGGCGCCCTACGAATCAGTCTTGACAACGCCAGGTCCCGATCAAATACTGCATACGTATTCAACAAGTCGCGTCAGGCTAGGGAACCGCCGGCGCGAGCCGAGGAGCTATATGTGATGCGTCGTCTGAAGAGCATCGCGTGTGCATTTGCATGCGCTTTCATCGTGTCTTCCGTGGCCGGTCTCGCGCATGCCGACGAGCTGCGGTTGGGGTCTGGCTTCGGTGATGGTCATTCCGCGACGCGGGCGATGCGCGACGTGTTCGCGCCCAAGGTCGAAGAACTGACCGGGGGGCGCCACACCGTGTCGGTGTTCGCCAACAGCGAACTCGGCCGGGCGCCGGAAATGGTGAACCAGGCGCAGAGCGGCATCAATTTCGGCGTCTACGTGTCGTCGGCCTTCTACAATTCCCAGGTTCCGGAGATCGGCGTGACCAACATGCCGTTCATCTTCGCGGACCGCGAGACGGCGTTCAAGGTGTTCGACGGTTCCTTCGGCGATAAGCTGAAGCCGCTCTTCGAGGCCAAGGGCCTCACCGTCCTGGGCTTCATGGAGCTCGGTTTCCGCAACATCACCAACTCGGTGCGCCCGATCAGCAAGCCCGAGGACCTGAAGGGGCTGAAGATCCGTCTGCAGAACAATCCGGTCCACATCGCGACCTTCAACCTGCTCGGTGCGAGCCCCACCTCCATCGACGCGAGCGAGATGTTTGCGGCGCTGAGCCAGGGCGTCGTCGATGCGCAGGAGAACCCCTACGCGGTCATCAACAGCTTCCGCCTCTACGACGCCAAGCAGAAATACGTCACCGACACCGGGCACTTCTTCGACGTGATCGTCTTCGCCGTCAGCAAGTCGGCCCTCGACGCCATGAGCGAGGAGGACCGCAAGGCCATCATCGAGGCGGGCCGGCTGGCGACGCTCGAACAGCGCAAGTTCGCGGCCTCCGACGAGGCATCGAATCTGGAGACCGTGCTGTCGCACGGTGTCGAGCTGACCAGGCTCACGCCCGAGCAGCGCGAGGCGTTCCGGACGACGACCGCGCCCGTGCTCGACCAGGTGAAGACCCAGCTCGGTGCCCCTCTGGTCGAGGAGTTCCTCGCCGCCGTCGACGCCGCGAAGTAGTCCATTGGACAAGGTGGTTCAATCGATCGACCGCCTCCTCATGGCGGCGGTCTCCGTCCTGATGGCGGTCATCGTCCTGGTGGTCGCCTGCGACGTGGTCGGCCGCTACGGTTTCGGTCGGTCCCTCCTGTTTTCCAACGAGCTCAGCCGGCTGAGCTTCGTCTGGATGACCTTCCTCGTCATGCCGCTCGGCGTCTCGCGCGGCATGCATGTGGCGATCACCAGCCTCCGCGATGGCGTACCGAGCACGCTGCGGCCGGCGCTGGTCCGCTTGGCGGCGGCGGCCGTGATCGCGCTCATGGTCGTCGTGTTCGCAGGGGCGTGGGTCAGCATCCGCGGCCGGTCGTCCGAGATGCTGAACACCCTGCCGCTGTCGGCGGCCTGGTTCTACTATCCGCTGGCCATCGGATCGGCCTGGTCGATCGTTCATCTCCTGATCCAGTTCGCGCGTGGGCTCACGGTCGAGCGTGCCTTCCAGGACGAAACCCCGACGGCGATGCCATGAGCCTGATCGTCGCCGTCATCTTCTTCGTGGCCTGCCTGCTCGGCATTCCGCTCGCCTTCGCCTTCGGCGTGGCAGGGATGGCCGGCCTGTGGCTCAGCCGCCTGCCGATCGAACTCGTCGCCTCGAAGATGATGTTCTCCATCGATTCCTTCCCGCTTCTGGCCATTCCCTTCTTCATGCTGGCCGGCGAGCTGATGGTGCGGGGCGGCATCGTGCGCGTCGCGGTCGCCTTCGCCAACACGCTCGTCGGGCGGTTGCCCGGCGGCCTCGGTCACGTCACCGTCGCGTCCGGCATGGGCCTGGCGTCCGTGTCCGGCGCGGCCGTGGCCGACGCCGCGGCCCTCGGATCGGCGCTGATGAAGCCGCTCGGCCAGGCCTATGGCCGGCCATTCGGCGCGGCGCTGATCGCGGCGACGGGCAATCTCGGACCGATCCTGCCGCCGTCGACGGCGATGATCGTCTACGCCACCATCGCCGGGCCCAGCCTGTCGCTGCCGGCGCTCTTCATCGGCGGCGTGCTGCCGGCCGTCCTGATCGCGCTGCTGATGAGCGCCTACATCTACCTCGCCGCGCGGCGGCGGGGCTTTCCGATGACCGGAGAGCCGATCCGCCTGTCGATCGTGGCACGAACCGGCCTGCGATCGCTGCCGGTGATCATGCTGCCGGTCCTCGTGATCGGCGGCATCATGGGTGGCGCCTTCACCGCGACGGAGGGCGGCGCCATCGCGGTGGTGCTGTCGGCGCTGCTCGGCCTGTTCTACACACGCGAGCTGAAGCTCTCGGACTTCCCCCAGGCGCTGCTGCATGCGGGCCTGACGACGGGCGTCGTCACCGTCATCATCGCCTTCGCCTCGACCGTCACCTTCATCCTGTCGATCGACCACGTGCCGCAGACGCTGCGGCTCATCCTGCAGGGGATGACGGAGGACCCGACGATGTTCCTGCTGCTCGTCTTCCTGATGCTGGTGGTCGTCGGCATGTTCATGGAATCGACCGCGGCCTATGTCATGCTGGTTCCGATCTTCGCGCCGATGGCCCTGGTCTACGGCATCGAGCCGCTGCAGTTCGCGCTGGTGTTCATCCTCACGCTGATCGTGGGCATGCTGACGCCCCCCGTCGGCGCGCTGCTGTTCCTGATGGCGGGGATGACCGGGCTCAAGGTCGGCGAGATCGTGCGGGAGGTCTGGCCCTACATCGCCATCCAGTTCGGCGTGACGCTGGCGGTGATCTTCTTCCCCGACCTGTTCCTCTTCCTGCCGCGCCTCGCCGGCTACTGAACCCGCCATGACCGATCCGTTTCCGCGTCTCGTCGACCACGTCTGCCGCCTGCGCCACGACATGCTTCCGGCCTCCACGGTGGAGCGCATGAAGGTCTTCATCCTCGACACGCTGGGCGTCGGCGCGGCCGGCGCCAACGGCACCAACCTCGCGGCCATGAACGCGCTGGTCGAAAGCTGGGGGAGGGGAGACGACGCGCGAGTCTGGGGCTCGCAGGCGCGCCTGCCGGCGCCCTCGGCGGCCTTCGTCAACGCCTATCGCATCCACTCGCTGGAGTTCGACTGCCTGCACGAGCGTGCCGTGCTGCACCCGATGGCGGCGATCCTCGCGGCCGTCCTCGCCTATGGCGACCGCCGGGCATCGCAGGGCCGTCCGGTGAGCGGCCGCGCCATGATCGCCGCCTGCGTGGCGGGCGTCGACGTCGCGACCTTCCTCGGCTTCGCCGCACGCGGCCCGGTGCGTTTCTTCCGCCCGTCAACCGCCGGCGGTTTCGGCGCCGCGGCGGCGATCGCCAGCCTCGCCGGCTACGACGCCGAGACGACGGCGAACACGCTGGGCATCCAGTATTCGCAGACCTCGGGCACCATGCAGGCGCATGTCGAGGGATCGCCGTGCCTCGGCCTGCAGGTCGGCTTCGCGTCGCGTGCGGGCATCGTCAGCGCCGATCTTGCGGCCGCGGGCTTCACCGGTCCTCGCGACATCCTCACCGGCCGGCACGGCTACTTCCGCCTCTTCGAGGCCGACCGCTTCGAAATCGACGGCGAGATCGACCGCATCGGCCGCGAGTTCCAGATCGAGGAGATGGCGCACAAGCCTTTCCCGAGCGGGCGGCTGACCCATGGCGCCGTGCATGCGCTGATGCTGCTGCAGGAACGGCTCGGCTTCGCCGCGGAGGACGTCCGCGCCTTCGAGTGCTTCGTGCCGTCGCTGGTGGCGCGGCTGGTCGGGCGGCCGGACGTGCCGAACTCCGAGCCGAACTACGCCAAGCTCTGCATCCCCTTCGTCGCGGCGACCTTCCTCAGGCGCGGTGCGGTCGACGTCGACGGCTTCCTCGGGCGCGCGACGCTCGACGATCCGGCGACGCATGCCATCGCCGCGCGCGTCACCGTCGTGGAGGACGACAATCCCGATCCGAATGCGATGACGCCGCAGCGCTTCCGGCTGACGCTCGCCGACGGGTCGGTGCACGACCTGGTGCTGGAGCACGTGCTCGGCCATCCGAAGGCGGCGCTGAGCCGCGCGCAGCATCTGGCCAAGTTCCGCGCCGCCTGGCGGTCGGGCGGCCTGGCGGCGGATACCGGCGATCGGCTCGTCGCCCTCGTGGACGGGCTCGAGACCGTCTCCGACATTTCAGAACTGAGCGGGATGCTGGCGCGGGGCTGAACCGCGTGCGGGATCGGACGAAGTTCTATGCCGCCCGGCGCCCGGGAGGTATAACGGCGGATGCCCGCGACCGGCTCGTCGCCCGGTGGGCGGGCGCGGCGCCGTCTCCGACGTTTCCGGAAAGAAGCGGATGCCGGCGCGGGGCTGAACCCCGCGCCAGGCTTATTCCTGCGTCCTACTCCGCCGCCATCAGGCGGGGGCGATTGCGGAACACCGGCGCGCGGGGCGCGTCGAAGCCCGTCTCGGCCTTGCAGCGCGCCTTCAGCTCCTCGATCGAGGTGAAGCCGCGGTCGAACAGGCCTGCCGGCTTCGGCCGCGCCTTCATCTCGGCCCGCAGCGCCTGCGTCGCCGCCGCGTCCACCTTGCCGTCGGCGATCACGACGCCGTAGCGGCGCGCGCCTTCCACCGTCACCTGGCCGCGCTTCACGTCGAGCAGCACCAGTTCGGCCTCGCGATCGGTGGGGTCGCCCCAGCCGCCGCCGCCCCAGGTGTTGAAGTAGAGGATGTCGCCCGGATTGACCTCGATGCGGTCGCACTTGGACGGGATGTTCTCCTCGGTGCCGTCGGTCCGCACGAGGCGCTTGGTCGAGCGCAGGCCCGGCTGGCCGCCGTTGACGCCCCAGGGATAGGTCAGCCAGCGGTCGTCGTGGATCGAGATCTCGCCGCGCTCGGTCATCTCGTAGGCGATGACGATGCCGTTGCCGCCGCGGTGCAGACCGGCACCGCCGCTGTCGGGGATCGTCGAGTACTCACGGATGCGCAGCGGGAAATAGGCCTCGAGGAACTCGTTGGGCACGTTGGTGAAGGCCGGCCACATCGAGTGTCCGTCCGGACCGTCGCCGGCGGGACGGCCGGGCACGCCGCCGAAGCCGATCTGGAAGAGCTGGTACCACTCGCCGTTCTCGTCGAAGCCCGAATACATGAAGTGCGGGCTGTCGGAGAAGCCGGCCGCGTTGAGCGCGTCGGGCGCGCCCTGGCCGAGCAGGCCGCCCATCAGGTCGAAGATGCGGCCGAGCATGTGGGTGCGGCAGGACAGCGCCGCCGGCTTCTTCGGCTTCAGGATGCAGCCTTCGGGGATGTGCACGTTCACCAGATCGTAGAACCCGTCGTTGAACAGGATCTGCGGATCGAACAGGTTGATCGTGAAGGCGCCGAAGAACATCTTGAACATCTCCTCGTTGAGGAGGAAGTTGATCGACGAGAAGCTCTGCGGATCGCTGGCCGAGAAGTCGAAATAGGCGATCTCGCCCTCGCGGTGCAGCGAACAGGCGATCTTGTAGGGGCCGTTGCCCATGCCGTCGTCGTCGATCCAGTCCTCGAAATAGGCCTTCTTGCCGTCCTTGGCCTCGGGGATGATCATCTGGATGATGGCGCTCATGGCCGCGCGGTTGCGGTCGAGCATGTCCCACATGGCCGAGATGTATTCGTCGACGCCGAAGCGGTCGATGTTCTCGCGCACGCGACGCTCGGCGAGCCGGAGCGCGGCGATGATGGCGAAGAAGTCCGACTTGTTCCACTCCGGCATGCGCGTGTTGTGCAGCATGATGTTGAGGATCTCGGACTGCAGCTGCGCCTTGCGGTAGATCTTGGTCGGCGGGATGATCATCCCTTCCTCGTAGATCATCTTGGCGTCGGTCGGCAGCGAACCCGGCACCTTGCCGCCCACGTCGGTCATGTGGCCGAACATCGCCGCCCAGCTGACCAGCCGGCCGTCGTGGAAGATCGGCATCATCATCAGCCAGTCGTTGAGGTGGCTGACGGCCCCGCCGCAGCTGTAGGGGTCGTTGGTGATGAAGATGTCGCCGTCCTCGATCGTGCCCTGATAGCCGGCGATGAAGCCGTAGAGGAACGAGCCGAACTGGCCGACGACCATCTTGCCTTCGTGGTTGGCGATCATCGGGAAGGCATCGTGCTGCTCGCGGATGCCCGGCGACATGGCGGTGCGGAAGAGCACCGCGTCCATCTCGTTGCGGGCATTGCGCAGGGCGTTCTCGACGATGTCGAGCGTGATCGGGTCGACCGCGACGCGGTTGAAGGGAGCCGTGTTGGCCTGAACGATACGTGCTGGCATGGTTTGTTCCTCCCTCGTTACTGCGCGTTCTTGTGGTCGGCCGGCCAGATCAGGATGTTGCCGACGTCGTCGATCACCCCGACATGGTCGGGCAGGATGACGGTGGTCGAATCCATCTCGACGATGATGGCCGGCCCGGCGACCCGGTTGCCGGGCCTGAGCTTGCCGCGCTGGTAGATGTGGCCGTCGCGCCAGGCGCCGTCGGCGTAGATGCGGGTCTCCTGGATGCGGGCGGACGACGAGTCCGGCCCGTCCTTGCTGGTCTCGGGGTTGACGAAGCTCTTCTCCGCGCCCTGGACCACGGCGCGCAGGCCGACCAGTTCGTGCTCGGCGTCGAGCGCGAAGGTGAAGAGCTGCTCGTGCTCGGCGTCGAAGCGCCGGGTCACCCCGGCAAGGCCCTCGGCGGCGAACTCGTCCGGCCGGACGTCGACCGTCAGCTTCATCCCCTGACCCTTGTAGCGGATGTCGATCTGGTAGACGACGTGCTGTTCCTCCGCGGACACGCCCTCCGCGGTCAGTTCCTGTCCGGCGGACGCCGCCAGATCCGTCAGGCGGGTGCCGATCTCGGCGTCGGTCACGTCGCGCACCAGCGTCACATAGGTCTGGCTGGCCTCGTTGCGCAGGCGCGTGGTGGCGTCGCCATAGGCGCACAGCACGCCCGGCCCGGGCGGGATGACCGCCGGCCAGGACTTGATGATCCGGGCGAGCGCGTTGGCGTGGAGCGGCCCGGCGCCGCCGAAACCGATCAGGGCGAAGTCGCGCGGGTCGTAGCCCTGCTCGACCGAGACGAGACGCAGCGCACCGACCATGTTCTCGTTGACGATACGCACGATGCCTTCGGCCGCGTCCTCGATCGACTTGCCGAGCACGTCGGCGATGGTGGCGACGGCCTTGACGGCGAGGTCGCGGCTGATCTCCATGTCGCCGCCGAGCTTGGCGTCGGAGGGGAGATAGCCCAGCACGACGTTGGCGTCGGTGACGGTCGGCAATTCACCACCCTTCTGGTAGGCGGCGGGGCCGGGAACGGCGCCGGCCGACTGCGGGCCGACGCGCAGCGCCTTGGTGAGCGCGGGGATATAGGCGATCGAGCCGCCGCCGGCGCCCACCGTCCGGACGTCGATCGACGGCGCGCGCACGGTCACGTCGCCGACGCGGGTCTCGCGACGGGTGCGGGCGACCGAGTTCTGGATCAGCGCGACGTCGGTCGACGTGCCGCCCATGTCGAAGGTCAGCAGGTTCTCGAGCTTGCCCTGCTTGGCGATCCAGAGCGCGCCGGCCACGCCGCCGGCCGGACCCGACATCAGCAGGTTGACCGGCTGGTCCATGGCGCCCTGCGCCGACGACAGGCCACCGTCGGAGCGCAGGATGCGCAGGTTGACGTCGGCCCCCATGCGGCGCTGGATCTCGTTCTGCAGGTTGGAGACGTATTTGGAGACCACCGGGCGGACGTAGGAGTTCACCACCGTCGTCTCGGCGCGCTCGTATTCGTACATCTCGGGCATCACGGCCGCCGAGGTGGAGACCGGAATGTGCGGCGCGATCTCGCGCGCGATCTCGGCGATTCGGCGCTCGTGCACGTCGTTGACGTAGCTGTTGAACAGCGCGATCGTCAGCGCCTGGATGCCGGAGGACAGCAGCACCTCGAGGTCGCGGCGGATGGCGGCCTCGTCGAGCGGCACCAGCACGTTGCCGCGCGCGTCGAGACGCTCGTTCGCCTCGATCGTGTGTTCGAGGGGGGCGAGCGGCGGACGCTTGTTCCAGATCACCCAGCCGCCCAGGCCGCCCGGCACGTAGGAGCGGGCGATCTGAAGGATGTCGCGGTAGCCCTTGGTGGTCACGAGGCCGACCAGCGCGCCCGACGAGGTCAGCACCGTGTTGGTGGCGACGGTCGTTCCATGCATCACCTCGGTGATGTCGTGCGGGTCGATGCCGGCGATGCGGCAGATCTTCTCGATACCGTTGAGCACGCCCACCGAACTGTCCTGCGGCGTCGACGGCACCTTGGCCATGAAGGTCCTGCCGTTCTTCTCGTCGAGAAGGAGCAGATCCGTGAAGGTTCCGCCCACGTCCACCCCCAGGCGCAGCCTCCCGCCTCCCGGCTTCGGCTTGCTGGTCGTCGATTCCGCTGCGGCCACTGTCGTCCTCCTCTGCGCGCGCGCCAGCCGGCCGCTCGGCCGGTCGTGGCGACAATCATCATGACAAATTCCTCAAGGGCAACCTAATTGTATGGACAAGCGCCCGCAAGGGGATTCGTGTGGGGGGCCGGGCCGGATCCTCATGAGCGGGAGCGGCCGCAAGCGACGTGAAGACAGGCGCATTTCCGGCGATGTGGGGACCGCATGTGTCGTGCTTGACCGAGCGATCGCGGTCCGCGGATACCTGAACCAGTGTACCGAGACGGAGAGAGCGCCGTCGCATTCCCAGCGGAAAGCCGGGTGGTGCGGCAAAGAGCAATGAACGCTGTCCGCGGACAAAACGATGCCCGCCCCATGGGTTCGAGCGCCGCGTGCAATGACGCGGGCAAGACCGATAAATGGAGAGATTTTCAGCAGTAAGCCGAGAAACTGATGGTGGGCGTGACAGGGATTGAACCTGTGACCCCTACGATGTCAACGTAGTGCTCTCCCGCTGAGCTACACGCCCATCAGCGACGCGCATACACCACACAAACCTCGGGGGCGTCAATGGCAAAAGCGGCGTCTTTTTCGTTTCCGCTGCGGCAGGCCGCGGGGCGGCCGGCCAAGCGTCGCCGGAGGCCTCAGGCCGCCTGCAGCATCTTCTCCACCTCGTGCACGAGATCGCGCAGGTGGAAGGGCTTGGAGAGGACCTTGGCGTCCTTCGGAGCCTTCGAATCGGGGTTGAGGGCCACGGCCGCGAAACCGGTGATGAACATCACCTTGAGGTCCGGGTCGATCTCCGTGGCGCGGCGGGCGAGTTCGATCCCGTCCATCTCCGGCATCACGATATCGGTGAGCAGCAGCGAGAAGGGCTCCTCGCGAAGGCGCTCGTAGGCGCTGGCGCCGTTGTCGAAATCGCTGACGTCGTATCCCGCCCGTTCCAGCGCCTTGACGAGAAAGCGGCGCATGTCGTCGTCGTCTTCAGCAAGAAGGATTCTCGCCATGTCTCCCGTTCCGAATCATCGCTGCCTGCCGGGCGCGGCGCAGCCCGGATCACGCCGGATATATGAGGGAGAGGGGGTAAACATCAAGTGAATTCGGGTCTCCGGCGCCAGTGCGGGCGGGCTTTGCGGCGATGGCGCGCACTGGACAGGGGGCGGGCGCGGTGGCAGTTTCGTTCGATGACGATGGTCCCGATGCGGCCGGCGCCCCGCCCATGAGCGCCGAACTCGACTTTGCAGAGGTCGCCCCCTACGAGGTGCGGCAGCCGGCCCGGCAGACCGCCCCCTTCGTGTTCAACTCGCCGCACAGCGGGCGACACTATCCGCCGCGGTTCCTCGCCATGGCACGGCTCGACGCGGAGGCCATCCGCCGCTCGGAAGACTGCTTCGTCGACGAACTCTTCTCCCATGCGCTGACGTTCGGCGCGCCGATGATGGCGGCCAACTTCCCGCGCGCCTATCTCGACGTGAACCGCGAGCCCTTCGAACTCGACCCGCGGATGTTCCTGCAGCCGCCGCCGCCGCATGCCAACATCCGTTCGGCGCGCGTCGCAGGCGGGCTCGGCACCGTTCCGCGCATCGTCGGCGAGGGGCAGGAGATCTATGCCGGGCGCATTCCGCTCGACGAGGCGACGAGCCGCATCGAAGGCATCTACAAGCCCTATCACGACCGGCTGCGCGGCCTCGTGCTCGCCACGCAGGCTCGCTTCGGCGTGGCGGCGCTGATCGACTGCCATTCGATGCCGGCCAGCATCCGCGTCGGCGATTCGGGCGTACGGCCGGACTTCATCGTCGGCGACCGGTTCGGCGCCTCGGCCTCGGCCGCCATGACCGAGACGGCCATCGGCATCCTGATCTCGCTCGGCTACACCGTCGCCCACAACAAGCCCTATGCCGGCGGCTTCATCACCGAGCACTACGGCCGCCCGGCCCGCGGCCTGCATGCGCTGCAGATCGAGGTCAACCGCGGCCTCTACATGAACGAGCGGACCTACCAGAAGTCCAACGGCTTCCTGCCGCTGGCCGAGGACATCGGCCGCTTCATCGCCCGGCTCGTCATGGCGGCGCCCTTCGGCGAGGAACGCATGCCGCTCGCTGCGGAGTGACGACCCGCTCCCGACCTTTGCGCCGCCCGGGACCGAACGCCCCGGCAGGCGAAAAAAAGACCGCCTCGTTCGCACGACGCGGTCGGAGTCTAGGGAGGAAACGCCCAAGGAGGGCATGAACGGAACGAACCGTTCGAGTGCCAGAATATTGTGCGCTGCACAAATGTCAAGCGGTTTCCGCAGCGTTCCCGCACTGGACCAGGGGCGGCGGTCCGGCTATCCCATCCGCGAAACGGTTCGGCAAGGGAACGGGTGGCAGCGGATGGCAATGGCGGAATTCATGCGGCGCCTGGCGGCGGCTGCGGCGAACGAGACACTGCCGCGCTTCCGTGCGGCGGGCGCGGTCAGCAACAAGCATGCCGCCGGTTTCGATCCCGTGACGGAGGCCGACCGCGAGGCCGAGCGAGTCATCCGCGACCTGATCCGCGCCGAGTTTCCCGATGACGGCATCCTCGGCGAGGAACATGGCGGCGAGAAGCAGGACTCCGACCGCATCTGGGTGATCGATCCGATCGACGGCACGCGCGCCTTCATCTCGGGCGTTCCCGTCTGGGGCACGCTCGTGGGCCTCACCGTGCGGGGAAAAGCCGTTTGCGGAATGATGTCGCAGCCCTTCACCGGGGAACTCTACTACGGCACGGAAGAGGGCGCCTTCTACGAAGGGCCAGGCGGCCCGCGGCGGCTGGCCACCCGGCGGCTGACGAGACTTTCCGATGCGACGCTCTTCACCACGACGCCGGCCCTTTTTTCGGGTGCGCTGCGCGCCCGATACGACCGTCTGGAGGCGGCGGTGCGGCTCGCCCGCTACGGCACCGATTGCTACGGCTTCGCCATGGTGGCAGCCGGCCATGCCGATCTCGCGGTCGATGCGGGGCTGCAGTCCTACGACATCGTCGGCCTGATCCCGGTCATCGAAGGCGCGGGCGGGGTGGTTTCCACCTGGGAGGGCGGGCCGGCGGAGAACGGTGGCGACATCATCGCCGCTGCGTCGCCCCAGATCCACGCGCAAGCGCTGGCGATGATCCGCGGCTGAAGGCGGACCCGGCTCCGTCCCGGCGTCAGTCGTCGCCGGTGCCCGGGACGAAGGCGTCGAAGGCGGCCATGAACTGCTCGCGATAGACGTCGGCCTCCTGCAGAAGCTCGTGCCGCGCGCCGTGGATCGTGAGCACGGAGGCCGATTTGAGGCGGGTCCCGAAGGCCTCGATGACCGGCGTCGAAACCACTTCGTCGGCTCCCGCCGCGATGATCAGCGTCGGGACCTGGATCCGCGCCCTGTGCTCGGGTTCCGCGACGGTTGCCGCGGCTGCGCAGGAGGCCCTGATCCAGGCGGCGGTCGGGCCGCCGAGCGCGAGTTCGGGATGGCGCAGATAGATGCCGCCGTTGCGGGTGAAGCGGACATAATCCGACGTCAGCTTGTTGCCGGCGAAAAGGGTGGCGTTTGCGGCGCGCGGCCCGCCGCCGAGATAGGTCGAGCCGAACCCCATGCCGCAGAGCAGCCTGGACACGGCGTGGAGGGCGGGCATGGACAGCGGCAGCCCCTCGAAGGCGAGCAGCGGGGTGGAGAGCACCATGCGCCGCACGCGGTTCACCAGACGCGGCGCGGCGAGGAGCGCGATGAGACCGCCCATCGAATGGGCGAGGACATAGAAGGGGCCGACGCAGTCGGGCAGCACGATCTCCTCGAAAAACTGGTCGAGATCGGCAAGATACTCGCCGTAGCTGGCGACATGGCCCTTTTCCCGGTCGCGGATCAGGCGCTCGGATCCTCCCTGGCCGCGCCAGTCCATGATGGCGGTGCCGAGGCCGCGGCGGGAGAGATCCCCGATCGTCTCGTAGTATTTCTCGATGCACTCGTTGCGGCCCTGAAGGATCACGACGGTTCCGCGGCGCGGCCTGCCGCCGGCCGGAAACAGGGCATAGCGCAGCCGCTTGCGGCCGACCCGCGACACCAGGTGGCTCGCGCGCGCCCGGGCAGGCACGTCGTTGTTGGCCGTGGCGAAGAGGATGTCGTTGCCGGGCCGCTTCGTCGGCGCAATGTCTTCGGTGGCGCTCATGGTCGGTCTGATAGAAAGCAGCCTGTGCAAAAGCAAAGGAAAAGAAGGGAAAGCATTGCACGCAGTTCTTCCCGAAAGGTGAACTTCGCGCGGAAGTGGAAGGCCGGAGGCGAACGATCGCCTCCGGCCTCTTTGCCGGTCCGGGAGGAAGGGACGTTGCACCCGGACCGAACCCTGCGGCGCCGTATCCGGCCGCCTCGTCTGCTTGTTGGAAGCACCCTAGCCTGCGATGCATGAACGCAAACGGAAGGACGCGTTCATCCGGGGTTCATCGGAGGACCGACCGGCACGGGCATGCCGGGCGTGATCGGCTGCAGGGCCGGACGGCACGCTGGGGAGGGCTTGAAAGCCGGGACGAGGATTCCCAAATCAACCCTGCGATCGCCGGAACCGGGATCGCTGGACGCTCCGGGAGGTGCCGAAATCGGACCTTCGACAGGCGGCCAAAGCGCAAAACCATGTTGCTCAATGGAGAACACCCATGCGTCACGTCGATTTTTCCCCCCTCTACCGCTCGACCGTCGGCTTCGACCGGCTGTTCACGATGCTCGACTCGCTCGCGCAGCCCGAGGGCGCGCAGACCTATCCGCCCTACAACATCGAACGCACCGGTGAGGATGCCTACCGCATCACCATGGCCGTGGCCGGCTTCGGCGAGGACGAGATTTCGATCGAGGCCCACCGCAACGTGCTGACGGTGAAGGGCGAGAAGGCCGAGGCCGACAAGGGCGAAACGTCCGAGTTCCTGTACCGCGGCATCGCCTCGCGCGCCTTCGAGCGCCGCTTCCAGCTCGCCGATCACGTCGACGTCGTCGGTGCCGAGTTGAAGAACGGTCTCCTGCACATCTCGCTGAAGCGCAACATCCCCGAGGAGATGAAGCCCCGCAAGGTGGCGATCGCCAGCGGCGGCGCGAAGTCGGCGAAGCAGATCGAGGCTCAGGCGGTCAACTGACCGGCTGCGCCTCCGGGCAGCGCCGAGAGACCGATTGCTCGCCGAGGGCGGCTCCGCAAGGAGCCGCCCTCTTTCGTTCCGGGCAAGCCGGGATCAGGCGGAGGCCATGCCGCCGGAGATCGGGCCGCGGTTCCGGAGCAACGGGCCGGCAGCGAGCCGGTCGAGCGACACGGCGCCGGGGCCCTTCACGGCCAGGTAGACGAGCGGAAACATCCAGAGCAGCCGCTGGTCGGCGATGACGGAATCCGGAAACCGGTCGAACAATGCCCCGATCGTCTCCGCCCCCACCTGATGGACCGTCACGTCGACCAGGGTCTGAACCGTGATGAAGGCGATCATGCCGATCGCGGCGATGCGGGTGAAGAGGCCGAGAACGACGAGGAGCGGCAGGACGAACTCGCCATAGGTCCCCATCACGACCATGAGCCCCCAGGGCAGGAAGGCGACCCGCGAGACGTCGCCGCCGGCCGCGTCCACGGCGGGCAGCACGATCTGATAGTAGGCGCCATCCCTGATCGTAAAGAAACCGAGGAAGCCCTCTCCGACCTTCGTGCGGGCGGAGTTCAGGAAGTACATCCACAGGACGGCCGCAAACACGAAGCGCGCGGCCAGTCCGAGGAACCAGCCGTCGAGCGCGCGTTCGATCGCCGCAAACACGGCGTCATGCAGTCGCTTCAGTCGCGTGGCGATGGCAGTCATTCGGTCTCCCCCAGGGATTTTGCCGGTCACGCGCTCGCGGCGTCCGGCGAGGCGCCCGTCCCGATGAACGCGCCGGATTCAAGCATCGACGAAATCGCTTCGGCCGGCGCGAAGGCATCGGTCTCGGCAAAGCCCGCGCCGATGGCCGCCTCGAAACTGCGGCCTGCATTCAGCGCGAGCAGAAAGGCGGCGGCGCCCGGCGGCAGGCGGCGCATCGACACCGCCAGGTCCGGCCGGGTGACGAGGGTGTCCTCGGCGACGTCGCCCCGGATCGGCAGGGCAGGCGCCGGATCGTCGCGATTGGCGGTGCAGATCGAATAGGCCGCGTAGCGCGACCGGAGGATCCGCAGGGCCGGGTGCGGTCGAAAGACTGTCCCCGGAAGGTCATCCGGCGGGATATCCGCCAGGTCCTGCGGCCGAAGCGGCGTCGCGTCGGCTGCGTGGTAGGAGTCCAGCCAGGCCCGCTCGATCCGCGCCACGTCGGCGAGGTAGGGCAGCCTGCGTGCCGGCTCGAAAGTCTCGACGAAGTCCGGGAAGTCGGTCCCGTATTCGAACAGGAGGCGGGAGCGTGGCGGGCGGGTGCGCGCGAAGGTGATCGCCATGCCGGAGAAGAAGTCGACTCCCACCAGGCGCCGCACGGCCGGGAAGATGCCGGCGAGCGCTTCGGCCAGACTGGTCGTGACGTTGTTGCGGTAGACGGCGTAGCGGCGTTCCGCGGGTCCGCCCCCGGTCGTCGACACGGCCGTCGGCGTCTGGCGCTCCGGGTCGAGGAGCGATGCCGCGAAGCCCGCCGAGAACCGGGCATGGGCATCCTGCGCGGTTTCAGGAGATCGCGGCATGGCGCTTGCCCATCAGGTAGCGGTCGGCGTGCCGGTCCAGGATTCGCTGTGCTGCGGCGGCCTCGTCGCGCAGCACCTGCCAGTCGGGAACGTCGCTGTCCCATTCGACAAGCGTGGGGATCGGGCCGCACTGGCGGATGACGGTATCGTAGAGCGCCCACACCGGGTCGGCCACGGGGCGGTCGTGGGTATCGATCAGGAGCGGCCGTCCCTCGTCGTCGGCCTGTTCGTCATGCCCGGCGAGGTGGATCTCGCCGACGAGGTCGAGCGGGAAGTCGATCAGGTAATCCATGGCACCGAAACCATGGTTGGTCGCCGAGACGAAGACGTTGTTGACGTCGAGCAGCAGGCCGCAGCCGGTGCGCTGCGCCATCTCGCGGATGAAGTCGGTCTCGGCAAGGGTCGATTCCGGGAAGACCACGTAGGTTGCCGGATTCTCCATCAGGATCGGCCGTCCGATCGCGTCCTGCACCTGGCTGACATGAGCGCAGACGTGGTCCAGCGTCTGGCGGGTGTAGGGGAGGGGGAGCAGGTCGCTGAAGAACACGTCGTCATGCGTCGACCATGCGAGGTGCTCCGACACGAGCGCGGGCTCGTAACGGTCGACCAGCGCGGCGAAGCGGGCGAGATGGGCGTGGTCAAGCGGTTCGGGGCCGCCGATCGACATGGTGACGCCGTGCAGGGAAACGGGGAAGCGCTGCCTGATCGCGGCGAGGGCGGCATGGGGCGGCCCGCCGGCTCCCATGTAGTTCTCGGCATGAACCTCGAAGAAGCCGTGGAAGGCCGTCTCCTCGGCGATCCGGGCGAGGTGTTCTGGTCTCAAGGAGGCACCGGCGCGGCCGGCGACGCGGCGGTCCGGGAAGCGAAGCCGGTCCTGCCGGCGAATGGTGGGCTCGATGGTCATGGCCGTACTCCGCTTCCCGGGGTGCGGGCCGCTTACGACGGCAGGTCGCGCTGCAGCGGCTCGAGCGAGCCCATGCGGTTGTCGGGGAGGCTGACGGTGGTGCAGGTGCCCTTGGCGACGTAGGTCCAGGCATTGCCCTGGTAGTCGACCTTCGAGGTGCCCGCGCAGGTGGTGCCGGGGCCGGCGGCGCAGTCGTTCTTCCCGGCCATGGAGATGCCGTAGCACTTCTCCTTCTCCTGCGCCTGGGCGGCACCGGTGGTCAGGGCGCCGGTCGTCAGGGCGGTGGCGACGACGCCGGCAAGATAGGCGGCGCTGAGCGCGACTTTGGTGGACATCGAAATCTCTCCTCTGGATGATCTGTGCGGCCAGACGTCCGGTCCGGCAAGAACAGCATTGCGAAGAGAGGGCTCACTTGGAAGTAAAGACGGCGCGAGGGGAAGTTCACCCCGGCTGCACGCCGCCGTTACCGGCCACGGCGTGCGGATGCCGTCTTCGTGCGCGACACCGGCTACAGGAGAGCCCGGAAGGCCTCGACGTCCCGCGCGGTCGTGGCGAAGCTGGTGACGAATCGGTAGACCGCTTCGTCCGCTGCCATCGCACCCGTGTATCCCGCGGGTGCGTGCCAGGGATGAAAGACCGCGCCCGCTCCCTGCAGCCGCGCGGCCACGTCCTGGCTCAGGATGGCGAAGACTTCGTTGGCTTGCGGCTCCCAGGCCAGCCGTGCGGCGCCCGAGGTCCTGAATCCGTCTGCGAGACTGGCCGCCATGGCGTTGGAATGGCGAGCCGTCTCCAGCCAGAGCCCGTCGCGGAAATAGGCCTCGAACTGCGCCGAAACGAAGCGCGCCTTGGAGAAAAGCTGTGCCGCCCGCTTGTGGATGAAGGCGAACTCCGCGGCCATCGCCGGATCGAACAGCACGACCGCCTCCGCGCACCAGCAGCCGTTCTTGGTACCGCCGAAGGAGAGGAGGTCGACGCCGCGCTTCCAGGTCATCTCGGCCGGAGAGACGCCGAGCGAGACGAGGGCATTGGCGAAGCGCGCGCCATCCATGTGCAGCGGCAGGCCGTGGCGGCGCGCGACGGAGGCGACCGCGTCGATGTCGTCGAGCGCGTAGACCGTTCCCACTTCGGTAGCCTGCGTCACGGAGACGGCCATCGGCCTCCCGGAGTGCACGAACTCTGCCGGATAGCGCTGCACGGCGCGGTCCAGCTCGGCCGGCGACATGCGCCCGAGCGGGCCATCGACGCGGCAGAGCCGGCCGCCTCCCGTGAAATACTCCGGCGCGCCGCCCTCGTCCTCGGTCATGTGCGCCTCGCGGTGGCAGAAGGCGACGCCGCCCGGCCGGTTGACGGCCACCAGCGACAGTGCGTTGGCGGCCGTGCCGGTCGAAACGAAGAAGACCGCCACGTCGCGTTCGAAGATCGTGCAGAACGTCTCCTTCACCGCGCGGTCGAGGTCGCCGTTGCCATAGGCCCTCGCGTAGCCTGCGGAATGGGCGGTCAGGCCCGCGGCGATGGCGGGATGGGCGCCGGCCCAATTGTCTGAAGCGAAGATCATGTGCGTGGTCCGTTTCGAGAAGGTCGCGGACATTGCCCCGCTCATGCCGTCCCATCAAGGGGTGGGTCGGGTGTGTCTGGCTCGCTTCATGGCCCATCGCACCTCGCCCGCATAAGCACGAACGGTCCCCAGGACTGATATCTGCAATAAAATTACGTTCGCTCGGTGTGAGAGGTCCGAATCTTGCGCCGGAACGCTGAATTTTTTGTCGTTCGGTCTTGTGCAGATGCCGCATTTCTGCCAATGTGAAATTAGGACAGTAATGCTGTCTTATTTTATCGTGTAGGTTCGGACCGGGACTGGCGCACCGACGCCGGTCCGGGTCCTTGCGCACCGGTGAAGTCGAGGCCGCCGACGGGGAGACGTGGGCGGTCCGGCAGCGAGGCTCGGCCTCGCGCGCGTCCGAGGGTCGCGGGAGGCGACGTGTGCAAGGATCCGGGCGGGCTGGTATAAGGCCCCGTCGAGGACGTTTCCTCCCCTTGCGGGGAGCACCAAGGAGGATTGACGATGACGGACATCACGCCATCTGCGACGACGGAGCTTCGCTCGGCCGCCCAGCTTGCTGCGCGTTCCGTCAAACGCGCCGCAACCGGGCCGGCCGCCCAGGGGCTCTACGACCCGCGCAACGAACATGACGCCTGCGGCGTCGGCTTCATCGCCAACATGAAGAACGTGCGCTCGCACCAGATCGTGGTCGACGGCCTCGCCATGCTCGAGAACCTGACCCACCGCGGCGCGGTGGGCGCCGACCCGCTGATGGGCGACGGCGCGGGCGTGCTCGTGCAGATTCCCGACCGCTTCTTTCGCGAGGAGATGGCCGCGCAGGGCATCGAGCTGCCGCAGCCGGGCCACTACGCCGTCGGCCATCTCTTCATGCCGGGCGACTCCGCCGTGCGCGCGCATGTCGAGGACGTGATCGCCGAACTGGCAAGGTCCGAGGGACTGCCGCTGATCGGTTTCCGCGACGTTCCGGTCGACAACGCATCACTGTCCAAGGCGCCGCACATCGCTGCGTCCGAGCCCGTGCACCGGCAGGTGTTCATCGGCCGGGATCCATCGATCGAGAGCGATGACGAGTACGAGCGGCGGCTCTACATCCTGCGCAAGGTGATCTCGGGCCGCATCTACGCGGAGAACGCCGGGACCGACAACGGCTTCTACACGGTGTCGCTCTCGTCGCGTACGATCGTCTACAAGGGCATGTTCCTCGCCTATCAGGTCGGCGCCTACTACAAGGACCTCACCGATCCGCGCTTCGAGAGCGCCCTGATCCTCGTGCACCAGCGCTTCTCGACCAACACCTTCCCCTCGTGGAAGCTCGCCCACCCGTACCGGATGGTCGCGCACAACGGCGAGATCAACACCCTGCGCGGCAACGTCAACTGGATGGCGGCGCGGCAGGCCTCGGTCGATTCCGAACTGTTCGGCAACGACATCTCCAAGCTGTGGCCGATCTCTTACGAGGGGCAGTCGGACACCGCCTGTTTCGACAACGCGCTGGAGTTCCTCTACCAGGGCGGCTACTCGCTGGCGCATGCCATGATGATGCTGATCCCGGAAGCCTGGGCCGGCAACAAGTCGATGGATGCCGACCGCAAGGCCTTCTACGAGTATCATGCAGCCCTGATGGAGCCGTGGGACGGCCCCGCTGCCGTCGCCTTCACGGATGGGCGCCAGATCGGCGCCACGCTCGACCGCAACGGGTTGCGGCCGGCGCGCTACGTCGTGACCGACGACGACCGGGTGATCATGGCGTCCGAAGCCGGCGTGCTCTCGGTGCCGGAGGAGCGGATCGTCAGGAAGTGGCGGCTGCAGCCCGGCCGCATGCTCCTGATCGACCTGGAGCAGGGGCGCATCGTCTCCGACGAGGAGGTGAAGGCGCAGGTGTCCGGCAAGCATCCGTTCAAGCAGTGGCTGGAGAACACCCAGCTGATCCTGGAGGAGCTGAAGCCCGTCGAGCCGCGCGCGCTGCGCAAGGACGTGACGCTGCTCGACCGGCAGCAGGCCTTCGGCTACACGCAGGAAGACACGCGCATCCTCATGGCGCCGATGGCCACCACCGGCCAGGAGGCCATCGGCTCGATGGGAACCGACACGCCGATCTCGGCGATGTCGGACAAGTCGAAGCTGCTCTACACCTATTTCAAGCAGAACTTCGCCCAGGTGACCAACCCGCCGATCGACCCGATCCGCGAGGAACTGGTCATGAGCCTGGTGTCGTTCATCGGTCCGCGGCCGAACATCTTCGATCTGGTGGGTTCCTCGCGCCGCAAGCGGCTGGAGGTGCGCCAGCCGATCCTGACCAATGGCGACCTGGAGAAGATCCGGTCGATCGGCCACACCGAGGATCGCTTCGACACCAAGACGATCGACGTGACCTATGCCTCCGCCGAGGGGGCCGAGGGCATGCCGCGTGCTCTGGACCGGTTGTGCGAGCGTGCCGAGGCGGCGGTCGCCGGCGGCTACAACATCATCATCCTGTCGGACCGGCAGATCGGACCGGACCGCATCGCCATACCGATGCTGCTGGCAACTGCGGCGGTGCATCATCACCTGATCCGCAAGGGCCTGCGGACGTCGGTCGGCCTCGTGGTCGAATCGGGCGAGCCGCGCGAGGTGCATCATTTCTGCTGCCTGGCCGGCTACGGTGCCGAGGCGATCAACCCCTATCTCGCCTTCGACACGCTGACCGATATGCACAAGCGTGGCGAGTTCCCCCCGGAGGTTGATGCGCAGGAGCTGGTCTACCGCTACATCAAGTCGATCGGGAAGGGCATTCTCAAGGTCATGTCCAAGATGGGCATCTCGACCTACCAGTCCTATTGCGGCGCGCAGATCTTCGACGCGGTCGGTCTGAAGTCCGACTTCGTGGAACGGTTCTTCACGGGCACGGCGACGACCATCGAAGGCGTCGGCCTGGAGGAGGTTTCGGCCGAGACCGTCGAGCGGCACCACGCCGCCTTCAGCGACGATCCGATCCTGCGCAACGCGCTCGATATCGGCGGCGAGTATGTCTATCGCGTCCGCGGCGAAGCGCATGTCTGGTCGCCGGATTCGGTCGCGACGCTGCAGCATGCCGTGCGCAAGGGCTCCTGGGACAGCTACAAGGAGTTTTCCGGCCAGATCGACGGCGCGTCCGCGCAGGCCAGGACCGTCCGAGGCCTGTTCAGGATCCGCATGGCGGCCGAGGCCGGCCGCGCGCCGGTGCCGATCGAGGAGGTCGAGCCGGCCGCCGAACTGGTCAAGCGGTTCTCGACGGGTGCCATGTCCTTCGGCTCGATCAGCCGCGAAGCGCATTCGACGCTGGCGCGCGCCATGAACGCGATCGGCGGCAAGTCGAACACGGGCGAGGGCGGCGAGGAACCGGACAGGTATCTGCCGATGCCGGACGGAACGGTGAATCCGGAACGGTCCGCCATCAAGCAGGTGGCGTCGGGCCGCTTCGGCGTGACGGCGGAGTATCTCGTCAACGCCGACATGATGCAGATCAAGGTCGCGCAGGGCGCCAAGCCCGGCGAGGGCGGCCAGCTGCCCGGCCACAAGGTCGATGCCACGATCGCCAAGACGCGGCATTCGACGCCGGGCGTCGGCCTGATCTCGCCGCCGCCCCACCACGACATCTATTCGATCGAGGATCTGGCGCAGCTGATCTTCGACCTGAAGAACGTCAATCCGGAAGCCGACGTGTCGGTGAAGCTGGTCTCGGAGGTCGGCGTCGGCACGGTCGCCGCCGGCGTCGCCAAGGCTCGCGCCGATCACATCACCATCTCGGGCTATGACGGCGGCACGGGCGCTTCGCCGCTCACCTCGCTCAAGCACGCGGGCAGCCCCTGGGAGATGGGCCTTGCCGAGACGCACCAGACGCTGGTGCTGAACGGGCTGCGATCGCGCGTTGCGCTGCAGGTCGACGGCGGGCTCAAGACTGGCCGCGACGTCGTGATCGGCGCTCTTCTGGGCGCCGACGAGTTCGGGTTCTCGACGGCGCCGCTGATCGCGGCGGGCTGCATCATGATGCGCAAGTGCCACCTCAACACCTGTCCGGTCGGCGTCGCCACCCAGGATCCGGTGCTGCGCAAGCGCTTCAAGGGCACGCCGGAGCACGTGATCAACTACTTCTTCTTCGTCGCGGAGGAGGTTCGCGCGCTGCTGGCCGAGATGGGCTACAGGACGATCGACGAGATCATCGGTCAGAGCGATCTGCTCGCGAAGGAGGACATGATCGACCACTGGAAGGCGCGCGGGCTGGATTTCAGCCGCGTGTTCTTCAAGCCGGACGCGCCGAAGGCGGAAACCTACTGGACCACGCGCCAGAAGCACCCGATCGACGACGTGCTCGACCGCAAGCTGATCGAGCTCGCCGCGCCGGCGCTGGAGCGCAAGGAGAAGGTCGCCATCGAGCTGCCGATCCGCAACACGGACCGGTCGGCCGGTGCCATGCTGTCGGGCGCGGTGGCCAAGCGCTGGAAGCACAAGGGTCTGAAGGAGGACACGATCTCCGTCCGGCTGACCGGGACGGCCGGCCAGTCCTTCGGCGCCTTCCTGGCGCGCGGCGTGTCGTTCGAACTCATCGGCGACGGCAACGACTATGTCGGCAAGGGCCTCTCGGGCGGACGCATCGTCATCCGCCCGGCCGAGGACTCGCGCATCGTCGCCGAGGAGTCGATCATCGTCGGCAACACGGTGCTCTATGGGGCGATCGAGGGCGAGTGCTACTTCCGCGGTGTGGCCGGCGAGCGCTTCGCCGTGCGCAACTCCGGTGCAGTGGCCGTCGTGGAAGGCTGCGGCGACCATGGCTGCGAGTACATGACCGGCGGTGTCGTCGTCGTCATCGGGCAGACGGGCCGCAACTTCGCCGCGGGCATGTCGGGCGGCGTCGCCTATGTCCTCGACGAGGATGGCGACTTCGCCGACCGCTGCAACATGGCGATGGTCGAGCTCGAGCCGGTGCCGGAGGAGGACGATATCCTCGAGAAGCTGCACCATCACGGCGGCGACCTGATGCACAAGGGCCGCGTCAACGTCTCGGACGACATGACGCGTCACGACGAGGAGCGGCTGGTGCAGCTGATCACCAACCACGCGCACTACACGGGCTCGACCCGTGCGCGCGCGATCCTCGACGACTGGGCGACCTACCGGGGCAAATTCCGCAAGGTGATGCCGGTCGAGTACCGCCGGGCGTTGCAGGAGATGGAGCGCATGCGGATGGGCATCGCCGCGGAGTAGGCCTTGTTCGACAAGATCGCTTGGCATATGTTTCTGGCATATGCCAAGCGGTGGAGGCGCCGGTGAACGCGTATGACAAAACTGCGGTCGAGAAATCCGCCCGCCTGTTTCGCAATGGGCGAAGCCAGGCGATTCGAATCCCGAAGGATTTCGAACTGCCGGGTGAGGAAGTGCGGATCACGAGACTGGCCAACGGAAACCTCGTCATCGAGGCGAAGTCCGGGAAGAAGGTTTCGCCGATGCTCGCCTGGCTCGCCGAAAACGGACCGATCGAGGATTTTCCGACGGACCCGGGAGAAGAGGGGTTGCTGCCGCTCGATGACATAGAGTCGTAGGAATGTTCCTCCTGGACACGAACATCATTTCGTCGGTGGCGCGCGATCCGTCCGGGCCGGTGGGGCGCAAGCTGGGGGAAATCGATCCGGATCTGGTGGTGACGAGTTCAGCGGTGGCGTGCGAGGTCCGGTACGGGCTGGCAAAGACTCCGGCGAGCAGGAATGCGGCGCGGTCGGTCGAGTTTCTCGAAACGATGACGATCCTGCCGATCGAGGCGAGCGTGGCGGTCGAGTACGCGAAAGCCAGGGCATGGCTCGCCGAACATGGCCGGGCGATCGGGGGCGTCGATCTGCTGATTGCGGCGCACGCGCTGGCGCTGGGTGCAACCGTGGTTACAGACGATGGGGCGTTCGGGTTCGTTCCCGGACTGAAGGTAGAAAACTGGCTGCGGGACGTGACCGCAGATCGCGAGTAGGAACCAGTATGGGCAAGGTAACAGGTTTTCTCGAGATCGACCGGCAGGTGCAGAAGTACCAGCCCGCGTCAGACCGCATCCGGCATTTCCGCGAATTCACGCTGCCGATGTCCGACAAGGAGGTCGAGAAGCAGGCGGCGCGCTGCATGGACTGCGGCATTCCCTATTGCCATGGCCCCACGGGCTGCCCGGTGCACAACCAGATCCCGGACTGGAACGACCTCGTCTACAATGGCGACTGGGAGAACGCGATCCGCAATCTCCACTCCACCAACAACTTCCCCGAATGGACCGGCCGCATCTGCCCGGCGCCCTGCGAGGAGGCATGCACGCTCAACCTCGAGGACATTCCGGTCGCCATCAAGACGGTCGAGCAGGCGATCGCCGACAAGGCGTACGAACTCGGCTTCGTGCGGCCCTTCCCGCCGGAGAGGAAGACCGGCAGGACCGTGGCGATCATCGGCTCGGGTCCCGCGGGGCTGGCGGCAGCGCAGCAGCTCGGCCGTGCCGGACACGAGGTCCATGTCTACGAGCGGGAATCGAAGCCGGGCGGCCTCCTGCGCTACGGCATTCCCGACTTCAAGATGGAGAAGCACACGATCGACAGGCGCGTGGCGCAGATGCAGGGCGAGGGCGTCACCTTCTTCTGCGGTGTCAACGTCGGCGTCGACAGGACGGTCGAGGAACTCCTCGCCGGCTACGATGCCGTGCTCTACTGCGGCGGCTCCGAGAAGCCGCGTCCGTCCGACCTGCCCGGCCGCGACCTTGCCGGTGTCCATGATGCCATGCCCTATCTCGTGCAGCAGAACCGGCGCATCGGCGGCGAGGACATTCAGTCGGTCGCCTGGCCTTCGGACCCGATCCTGGCCGGCGGCAAGCACGTGGTGGTCGTCGGCGGCGGCGACACCGCTTCCGACTGCGTCGGCACCGCATTCCGGCAGGGCGCCGTTCGTGTGACGCAGCTCGACATCCGGCCGCAGCCGCCCGAGAAGGAGGACAAGCTCACTGTCTGGCCCTACTGGGCGACCAAGATGCGAACCTCGTCCTCTCAAGCGGAGGGCGCCGAACGCGAGTTCCAGGTCGCCACGCTCGAATTCATCGGCGAGGACGGGGTGCTGACCGGCGTCAGGTGCTGCGAGGTCGACGAGGCGCGCAAGCCGATCGCCGGGACCGAATTCGTCATCCGCGCCGATCTCGCCTTCATCGCCATCGGCTTCTCCGGACCGGCGGAGACCGGCGTGACGGTCGAACTGGCGGGCAAGCTCGCGATCAACACCGATCGCCGCGGCTCGACCAACGTCGTGGCGAACGACCGCGACTATCGGACCAACGTCGACAAGCTCTATGCGGCGGGCGACGTGCGCCGGGGCCAGTCACTCGTCGTCTGGGCCATCCGCGAGGGACGTCAGGCCGCACGCGCCATCGACGTAGCACTGATGGGCTCGACACTCCTGCCTCGCTGAGGCGGGAGCGGCAGCGGCTGCCGCAGCGCAGCGCCGCGGCTGCGGCGCCTGGCTCGGTGCGTGGGGCCTCGCCGGTTGAGCCAGATCAAGTCGCGCGCCTGCGGCATCGGCCATTCTCCGCAGGCCGGCCGAAGGGGTCGGTCTGGAGGACATCATGGCCAGGCTTCCGCTCGTCGCCTATATTCTCGTCGCGCCCGTGCTGATGGGCGTCTTCCTCACCGTGCTGCTGACGCTCGACATGCGGGGCCACGACGCCACCGCCATGGCCGGTGCGGCGGTTGCTGGCGCGGTCGTGGCTGTCCCGATCGCCTGGCTGCTGGCGCGCAGGCTTCAGGGCCTTCGCTGACCGCTCCCCATCCTGGGCGTCGTCTCGCCGGCGTCTACTCGACAACGGCGCCGGCCAGCGGCCGAGCGTCCATGGAGCGGTCTTCTGCGGAAGCGGCCGCCGCCAGCGGCGGCGGTGTCGCGCCGAAATCGTCCACGCGCCCTGGGCGCGGGTCGGGAGCGAGACCCTGGATCACCAGCTTCTGCGCGGCGGTGAGCACGGTCGTGCGCCTCGTCTCGACGGTGCGGCCCATCAGTTCGTCGCCGCCGTCGAGAGCCGGATCCAGGAGTGAGACCGGCGGCGTCTGCTGGATGATTGGCGCCTCGCCGGGGATCGGCGGACCGAACATCTCGCCGATGCCGGCGTCCGGCGCCAGGGCAGCCGGACCGGTCTGCAGAAGCCGCGCCAGAGGCTTCTCGGCATAGAAGGCGATCTTGCGCTTGCCGGCTTCCGTGAAGTTGATCCCGTCGCCGGCGCGCAGCCGCACCGGCTGGCCGTTGATGTCGGGTCCGTTGGTGACGAAGGAGCCGGCCTCGTCGACGAAGCCGTCCCAGATGTCGACGAAGACGCCGCCCGCCGCCTCGGTGACTCCGCGCTGGATGTCGTTGAAGGCGATCATGTCGGACGACATCTTCGGAAAGCGGAACGGGGGCAGGCCGACCCAGACCACGGGCACGTTCCGGCCGGTGATCTGGGCAAGGAAGTTCGACGCGCGGGTCGTGTACTCCGCCTCCCACCTGGCGGTCCGGACGTCCTCGGACGAGCCTGCGACCCGTATCGCCTGGCGGTCGTTGGACCCGACCATCACGACGACGGCCGCTGGCTTCTCTTCCTCGATGATCGGCCCGATCCGTGCCGGCCAGTCGTAGAAGTCGTCGCGCACGAAGCCCGACGACCCGTTGGAGCGATCGACGACCCGTACCGTCGGATCCTCGGCGTAGACGGTCACCAGTCCTTCCGCCAGGCCAGCGGCCAGGAAGTCTCCGACCACGAGAAGGACGCGTGCGTCCTCCTGCTTGCCGGTCGCCACCGCGGCGCTCTGGACCGGCGCGGTCGCGCGGTCTGGCCGGGGGACGCGCTTGACGTTGCGCGGCTGCGATCTCTGCGGCTCCGCCTCGCGGCGTCGCTCGCCGCGCCGGAAGAGCGGCTCGTCGCGCCGGAACAGGAGTTCGAAGAGGGTGCGGGGTCGTTCCTGCGCATAGGCCGGGGTGCCGGAGAGGGCCAGCAACGCCCCGCCGCCCGCCGCGACGATCGTGGCGAGCACGAGCGTCAGCGCGATCCAGCGGGCGATGCGGGCATGAGCAATACGACCCACGGGCCTCATCTCTTCCGCAGTCGCGAGAGGACTTCCTTGCTCGGATGTCCGTCCGGCTGCATGCCGAGCGCCTGCTGCACGGCCGCGATGGCCGAACGCGATCCCTGGCCGATCTTCCCGTCGACCTTGCCGTCATAATAGCCGAGCGCGGAAAGGTGCTTCTGCAACTCCTGCTTCTCGTCGAAGGACAGCTTCGTGAACGGGCGGTTCCAGTCCCGCACGAGGCCGCCATGGCCGGCAATCTCGTCGGCGAGCAGGCCGACGGCCAGCGCGTACTTGTCGGCGTTGTTGTAGCGCTTCAGCACGAAGAAGTTCTTCGTCATCAGGAAGGCTGGTCCCTCGCGTCCGTCGAGCACCTTCAGTTCCGCATTGTCGGACGGGGAGGGGAAGGGCTTGTTGCGCGCGCGCACGACGCCGATGCCCTCCCACTTGGCAAGAGACATGGAGCCGCCGGGGAACTTGCGGCCCGCCGGAAGCGTCACCTCGTAGCCCCAGGTCTTGCCGGTCTGCCAGCCGTTCTGGCGAAGCAGGTTCGCCGCGGTCGCCAGCGCGTCCGGTACGGAGCTCCAGATGTCGCGCCGTCCGTTGCCGTCCATGTCGACGGCATAGGCCTTGTAGCTGGTGGGGATGAACTGCGTGTGGCCCATCGCGCCGGCCCAGGACCCGGTGAGGTGGCTGTCGTCGATGTCGCCGCGCTGCAGGATCTCGAGTGCGGCGATGAGCTGCTGGCGGGCGAACTTCGCGCGCCTCTGGTCGGCATAGGCGAGCGTTGCCAGGGAGCGCACGACGTTGCGCATCACCTTGTCGTTCTTCAGGATCTCGCCGTAGTTCGATTCCATCGACCAGATCGCCAGCAGGATGTGGCGGTCGACGCCGAAGCGGCTCTCGATCCTGTCGAGCCAGGGCTTCCACTGGCGTGCCATCTGTCGGCCGACTGCGATCGACTCCTCGTGCACCCGGTTGTCGAAATAGTCCCACACCGGTGCGGTGAACTCCGGCTGGAAGCGCGCCTTTTCGAGCACTTCGGGATCGGGCGCGTCCACGCCGCGGAAGGCCCGGTCATAGGTCGTGCGCGAGATCCCGCTCTGGGCCGCGACCGACCTGAACCCGGCAACCCATTTCTGGAACCCGGCATCGGCGAAGGCAGGCAGGCTGAACATGGATGACGCCAGCACCATCGCGGCGGCGAGGGCGCCCGTGCGAATCCGGATCTTGATCTGGAACATTGCATTCTCCAAGGACGTTCCGCAAAGAACGGATTCTTGGCCGGTTCCGGTTAGCGAAGGGTTTACCATAGATCGGATTCTCAATAAACGATCGGGTTGCCGGCAGTTATCCGAGGCGTGAGCCTCCCGCTCGCGACGATGGGCCGCGATTTCGGCACCAAGATGTCTTCCAGCGAACAACACCAGATCCAATGGTCGGTCGAATGAAAAAAGTGCGCAAGGCGGTGTTTCCTGTGGCGGGTCTGGGCACCCGCTTCCTTCCGGCGACGAAAGCGATCCCCAAGGAGATGCTGACGGTCGTCGACAAGCCGGTGATCCAGTACGTCGTCGACGAGGCGCGGGATGCCGGCATCGAGCACTTCATCTTCGTCACCGGGCGCAACAAGGCCGTCATCGAAGACCATTTCGACCTGCAGTTCGAACTCTACGATACGCTGGCGCAGCGTGGTAAGGACGAACAGCTGGCCATGCTGCAGCGCATGCAGCCGGAGCCGGGCCAGACGTCCTTCACCCGCCAGCAGGTGCCGCTCGGGCTCGGCCACGCGGTGTGGTGCGCGCGCCAGCTCGTCGGCGACGAGCCCTTCGCCGTGCTGCTGCCGGACATGATCATGCAGTCGGAGAAGGGTTGCATGCGGTCCATGGTCGAACTGCACGATCAGGCCGGAGGCAACGTCGTGGCGGTGCAGGAATGCGACCCCGACGAGGCGCACAAATACGGTATCGTCGGACGTGGCCGCGACGTGGCCAGCGGCTTCGAGGTGACTTCGATGGTGGAGAAGCCGGCGCGCGGTACCGCGCAGTCCAACCTCTACCTCAACGGCCGCTATATCCTCCAGCCGGAGATTTTCGACATCCTGTCGGAACAGGAGCGCGGCGCAGGCAACGAGATCCAGCTGACCGACGCGATGCTCAAGCTGCAGTCCCGTCAGCCCTTCCACGGCTTCCACTATCAGGGCCGCACCTTCGACTGCGGCTCGCCCGAAGGCTTCGTGGAGGCCAACGTGGCCTTCGCGCTCTGGCGCAGGGACCTTTCCCCGCGCATGAGCGGGATGATTGCGGGCCTGCTCGACGACTATGCGCCGGGGCTGCGCAAGACCGGCAGCTGAGAACGGACCGTGCCGAGGATCTCGCCTCCGGCGCTGGCTCAGCGCTGGAGTTTGAGCCCGAGATAGATGCTGCTCTCGTCATAGTCGCGGTTCGGTCGGGTGCTGTCGAGCCGCTCGTGGCGGATCCGTCCGTTGACCCCGGCGAAACGGTTCATCCACCAGGTCGCGTTCACCTCGGCCGAGAGCGTGGTCTCGGTGTCGGACGAGTTGACGTAGTCGCGGAAGGAAATGCCGCCCAGAAGGCCGAGAGTGAGGTTCGGCCGCGATTCGCGGAGGAGTTCGACGCGGGAGGTGTAGAGCACCGACCCGCTGTCGGCGGCTGTCGTGGAGCCTTCGACGGAGGTTCCGCCGGTCACCCGGACGGTGGTGCCGCGCATCGGTGACCACGACAATGTCCCGTCGAGCAGGAGCGCCGAAACCGGCACCAGCCGGTCGTCGTCGAAGCTTTCGCGCAGCCAGCCGACCGACACTTCGCCCTGGACCTTCTCGCCGAGGTCGATCTCGGTCCCGCCCGTCAGCGCGAAGCGATCGGCGGAACGGCGATAGCCGGACGTATCCTGCTGGAGATCGTAGCTGCGGCGACCGATCTCGGCCTCGATGAAGGGCGTGAAGGCTGGCGACACCTCGTAGCCGCCCCGCAGGGCGATCGTCGAAAGCGTGAAGTTGCGATCCTCCTGCGAGACGGTGCCGCAGCACAGGCCTTCGAAATCGGAATAGATCTCGCGCTCGACCGCGCCGGTCAGACCGAGCCTGGCCCGGCCGAAACTGCGCTCCACGCCGAGGCTCGCAGACATCTCGTGGTTCAGCGGCTTGCTGTCGGTCGCGGGAAGAACGATCGGCGACGATGCGGCTTCCGGCGCCATACGGTAGGAGGCGGTTGCCGTCACCGTCGTCTCGCGGCCGAGGTCGTAGGCGAGCGAGCCGTCGATGCCCAGTTCGGTCCTCTCGTAGTCCCCGCCGGAAACCGACTTCTGGAAGATGCCGACGGCCTCGACCTGCGCCGAATGGCTCGACCAGTCCGAGACGGCGCGCAGGCGCAGTTCCGACTGCGAGACGAAGGCTTCGCCTCCCGCGTTCTTCTTGTCGATGTTGGACGACCAGAGGATGCCCTGATCGAGCGTCACCGTCGCGTCGAAGGTTCCGAGTCTGAGGCCGAGGGGAGCATAGGGGTTCTGTTCCCGTGCGACCGTGCCGGTCTCGATCGCGTCCAGCCGGGCATTGCCGGGTTCGACCCGCCGGTTCAGTTCCTCGTCCAGCGCGTCGATCCTCTGTGTCCTGCCCTGGGCGGGCACGATAGCCGGTTCGGCAGGCACGGCTGCGTCAGGCGCCTCTGTTCGTGCGGCCCGGGCGTCCGAGCGCCCCCGGCGTGTCGTGGCGGCCCGCTGCGGCATCGCCGGAGCCGTCGTCTGATCGGCATCCACCTCGAAGGGGAAGAGGCTGTCACCGTCGGCCGGTTCGTCGGGAACGGCGCCCGCGCTCGCCGGGCGGTAGGGCGGGAGCGACAGGGCGGGGGAGAGGAGTGCCGCGCTCCCGTCGGTCTGTCGGCGGAGATCGGCCTGGGGAACCTCGCCCCGCCTTGCTGCGTCCTGAGCGACGGCATGGGCGCAGAGCGCGGCGAGACCGACCGTCGCCAGCAGGATGCGGCCGCCGCCGATGCGTGCTGTCCTGACCGCCCCACTGATCGACATCATGTTTTCCCACGACCGCGCGCGCCGCGCAGACTTTAGCGAAGCGTAAACGGGCTTGGTTAACGGAGCGTTGAGCATGCCCTTGGACGGGCGGCAAACAGCGTTGGACAGTGCCGGAACATTGTTCTAGACGGCAGGCATGCATGGACAGAGACCGAAGACCAGAGCCGATGCCCGCGAGGCTATCGCGTCCGCGATGCGGACCGTCGCGACGGAACAGGCCGGTCTCGCGCTGCTGGCGGCGGCGCTGGACGACGGTCTCTCGCAGCCTTTCGCCGCGGCAATCGAAATCCTGTCGCAGATATCGGGCCGGGTGATCGTCACCGGCGTCGGCAAGAGTGGCCACATCGGCTCGAAGCTCGCCGCGACGCTTGCCTCGACCGGTACGCCCGCCTTCTTCGTCCATCCGGCGGAAGCCAATCACGGCGACCTCGGCATGATTGCGGCCGACGACGCGATCGTCGCGATGTCGTGGTCCGGGGAGAGCGCCGAGCTGAAGGGCATCGTCGCCTATTCTCGCCGGTTCAAGATCCCGCTGATTGCGATGACCTCGGGCGAAGCTTCGACGCTCGCGGCGGCCGCCGACGTCGTGCTGTGCCTGCCCAGGGCGCCCGAAGCCTGTCCGCACGGCCTGGCTCCTACGACGTCGACGCTGCTGCAGCTCGCCGTCGGCGACGCGTTGGCGATCGCGCTGCTCGAGGCGCGCGGCTTCACGCCCGACCACTTCCGCACCTTTCACCCGGGCGGCCAGCTCGGTGCCAACCTGACTCAGGTGCGCGAGATCATGCATGCGGGCGACGAGCTGCCTGCCGTGCCGCTCGGGACGCTGATGCCGGACGCGATCCGCGAACTCGCGCGCAAGCGGTTCGGCTGCGTGTGCGTGACGCGGGAGGACGGCCGGCTGGCCGGCATCTTCACCGACGGCGATCTGGCCCGGAGCCTGCATCTCAACCTCGCCGACACGCGCATCGACGATCTGATGACGCGCACGCCCAAGACGATCGGACCGCGCCTGCTGGCGGCCGAGGCGATGGCGCTGCTCAACGAGCACAATATCAGCGCGCTGGTGGTCGAGGAAAACGGCTATCCGCTCGGCGTCGTGCATTTCCACGACCTGCTGAAGCTCGGCGCGGCCTGAGCCGACGGCGGATCACACCCTCTCGACGACGAGATCTCCGTCCCTGACGTCGCAGACCCTCACCTGCGTACCCGGCGCGACGTCCGGGCCGACGATGCTCCACCAGGTGTCCCCGAGCTTGAGACGGCCGCGACCGTTGCGGATCGGATGCTCCAGCGTGCCGGTGCGGCCGACGAGCTGGCGGGCTCGCTGGTTGAGGAGCGGCTCGTCGATCGACGTATCGCTGCGGCGGTAGAAGCGGTAGCCGAACCAGGCGGCAGCGAGCGACGCGGCGAGGAAAGCGAGAACCTGCACCTGCCAGATCCAGAAGGCGGCGTCCCAGACGAAGAAGGACAGCGCGCCGATCGCGATCGCAGCGATGCCGATCCAGACCAGGAACACGCCCGGCACGACGATTTCGAGCGCGAGAAGCACGAAGCCCAGGACCATCCAGTTCCACGGGCCGAGTTCGCCCACGATGCGCTCGATCATGTCGTCGTCTCCCGCCGCGCCAGGATCAGGACTCGTCCGTCGGCCGCACGACCGGCGGGCGGTTGGCGCCGCGCGTGTTCTGGGTCGGCGACTGGCCGCCGAAGACTTCCTTGGCGATGGCGCCGATGCCTCCGAGCGATCCGACCAGCGCCGATGCCTCGACGGGCAGCATCACGACCTTGCTGTTGCCCGACGATCCGATCTTGGCCAGTGCCTCGGTATACTTCAGGGCCACGAAATAGTTGATCGCCTGGACGTCGCCCTTGGCGATCGCCTCGGAAACGACCTGGGTCGCGCGCGCCTCGGCCTCGGCGGAGCGTTCGCGGGCCTCCGCGTCGCGGAAGGCTGCTTCCTTGCGGCCCTCGGCCTCCAGCACCTGCGCCTGCTTGAGGCCTTCGGCATCCAGGATCTGGGCGCGCTTGTTGCGCTCGGCCATCATCTGGCGGGCCATGGATTCCACCAGGTTGGCCGGCGGGTTGATGTCCTTGATCTCGACGCGCGTGACCTTGATGCCCCACGGCTTGCCCGCCTCGTCGACGATCCTGAGCAGGCGTTCGTTGATCGCTTCGCGGTTCGACAGAAGCTCGTCGAGATCCATGGAGCCCATCACCGAACGGATGTTGGTCATGGTCAGGTTGAGCAGCGCGTTCTGCAGGTCCGCGACCTGGTAGGCGGCCTGAGCGGCCACGAGCACCTGGTAGAAGGCCACGCCGTCGACCGCCACGATGGCGTTGTCGCGGGTGATGACCTCCTGGGTCGGGACGTCCAGCACCTGCTCCATCATGTTCAGCTTGGCGCCGATGCGGTCGATGAAGGGGACGATGATGTTGAGGCCCGGCACGAGCGTGCGCGTGTAGCGGCCGAAGCGCTCGACGGTCCAGTTGGAGCCTTGCGGCACGGTCTTGATGCCCGCGTAGAGCACAAGCAGCACGAGAATGACCAGGATGACGACGACGATGTCAAAACCCGAGAACGGCATCGACTTTCCCCCTTTTTCGCCTGCACGCAGGCCACTCAGCGATTCGGACCGCCTTGGATCCCGAGGATCATGTAGGAGGGAATCATGGCGGAAACAATTCGTGAAGATCGCCGCGCGACCTCAGTCGCCGGCGAGCCGCTTCAGGAAGTCCTCCACCGCCGCGAACGCCGCGTCGTCGGTCACGAGGCCAAGGTGGCCGATGCCGGGGAGGATCACGTAGGTTCCGCCCGGCGCATGCGGGGCGATCGTCGGCTCGTAGCGATCGGCGAAGAAGGCCTCGTCCTCCGCTCCCGCGACCACCAGGAAGGGAAGCGTCATGGCCTTCAGGTCGGCTGCGTAGTCGGAACGCGGCGCGTAGGAGGTGTTCAGCGCATAGCTGTAGGTGGTCGTCGCCGTATGTCCGAGCGGCCCGTCGAGCACGGTCTTCGGCACGGCGAAGGAGATCACCGGCAGGTGGTTCAGCGCCGTGACGCCGACGGCATTCAACAGGGTGAGACCGATGATGCGGCGGGTGGCAGGCTGTGCCCAGCCGCCTGAGTCCGGCCGCGTCGTCGGCGCATCATGTTTCAGGAACGGCGCCATGAGGATAAACGCGTCGACCATGTCGCCATAGGTCCCGCCCGCGAAGCGTATGACGAAGCCGCCGCCCGACGAGTGGCCGCCGAGCACGATCTGCGTCCGGCTGCCGGCCTCGTCGCGCAGCGCCACGATCAGGTCGGCAATGTCTTCTTCCAGCTGGCCGACATGATCGATGTCGCCGCGTCGGTCCGGCGCTTCGCCATGGCCGCGCATGTCCGGCACGATCACCGTCCCGAGCCCGGCCGCCGCAAGGTGCTTCGCCATGGCGTGGAACTGCATGCCATGCCAGCTCGAACCGTGGACCAGCACGATGTAGCGACCCGGTGCGCCGGGATAGCGCCGGTAGGGAAGGGCCGCCCCCTCGCGGGCTTCGAAGCTGGAGGCTTGCGGCAGATCGGACAGGTCCTGCGCCAATGCCGCCGCGAAATCGAGGCCGCCGCTCTCCGTCGTCTGCCGCTCCGGTGCCGCAGGCGGCTCCGACGAGGCCACCAGCGCCAGGGCTATCCCGAAATAGATCGCGACGATGACTGCCGCGATGCCGACCACCTTTTCGAACACACGCCCTCTCCCGTCCCACCCGTTGGCTACGGAGTATCGCAGCCGGCGCCGCGAGGCAAAGAAACCATTGCGCAGCGGCGCGGCCGTGTGCGGTCGGCCGTCAGCCGCGGTCGAAGGCGAAGAGGTCGGCGTCGCGGTCCTTCCGCCCGGTCAGGGTTGCCGTAATCAGTTCGGAGGCGATGCGGGAGAAGGTGATGCCGTTGCCGCCGTAGCCCAGCACCGCATGGAAGCCCGGACGGCCCGGCACCGGCCCGATGAGCGGCAATCCGGTCGGCGTCGTGCCGAAGGCACCCGCCCAGGCGTAGTCCGGGGTGGGGTCGACGCCGGGCAGCAGCTGCTTCAGCTTTTCGCTGATCCGCTGGGTCTTCTCGGCGATCAGCACGTCCCTCGCCATCTGGTCGGAGAAGGGCTCGTCCTCGCCGCCGCAGACGATGCGGCCGTCATGGGTGGCGCGGAGATAGAGATAGGGATCGGACGCTTCCCACATGAACGCCGCCTCGGGCCAGATCGCGCGCGGCTGCGGCCTCGTCGCGAGGGCATAGGTGGAAATGATCTCGTGTCCGTCACGCGGCACGATGCCGGCGAGTTCGTATCCGGTGGCGAGGACGGCGGCGGTGGCCGAGAGGGTGGGGCCTTCCTTCGTGCCGATGGAAACGCCGCCACGGTGGCTCTCGTAGCTCGTCGCCTCGACGGGCGCATGGAGCCGCGCGCCCCGGCTCGCGGCAGACGCCAGGAACCCCGCGGCCAGGCGGCGCGGATCGAGTGCGAGATTGCCGTAGGACAGGAGGGCCGCCTTGCGGTCGATGCCGAAGCGCTCCTTCAGCTGGCCTGCGGTCAGGTAGGCGCCATAGAGGCCCGCCGCATGGCGTGCCTCACCTTCCGCCCGCAGCGCCTCCGGTGCCAGAAGGTTGCCGGCAAGATAGAGCGAGGGCCGTTCGGCGAGCCGGCAGTCGATGCCGAGTTCGGCGATACGCGCGGCGAGGTTGCCGACGGCGAGCCGCGAGCGGCGCCATGCCCGCTCGGCGCGGTCCTTGCCGATCCGGCGGGAGAGCGCGGTCAGCGGCTGGTCGATCTCGTGCTGGACGAGGGCGGTGGTTGCGGCCGTCGACCCAAGCATCGGGCCGCGCCTGTCGATCAGGATGACCGACAGCCCGGCGTTCGACAGCGCGTCGGCGATCATGGCGGCACTGATGCCCATCCCCACGATCGCGACGTCGGCTTTGGCGTCGCGCGTGAGCCGCGTGGCATCTGGCGCGGGCGCGCGGTAGGCTCTCCACACCGGGCGTCCGGTATGCAGGTCGAGCTTGCGTGTCATGAGGGGAGAACTCCGTGCGAGGCGCCGCTCAAACGGGCGGGCGCCCCGACGGTTCCGTCGATCAGGCCCAGCCGCCCAGTTCGCGCCGGACCAGAGCTTCGATGACCGCCATGCCCTCTTCGGAGTCGTTCAGGCAGGGAATGTGGGTGAAATTCGTTCCGCCATGTTCATGGAAGATTTCGCCGACTTCGCCGGCGATCTCCTCCAGCGTCTCGAGGCAGTCGGAAACGAAGCCGGGATTGAAGACGGCGATCGACTTGACGCCATCCGTCGCTAGCTTCTCCACGGTCTTGTCGGTGTAGGGCTGCAGCCATTCCTCGGGACCGAAGCGCGACTGGAAGCAGGTGATCAGCCTGTCCTTCTCCCAGCCGAGGCGCTCGCGCAGCAGACGCGTCGTCTTCATGCAATGGCAATGGTAGGGATCGCCGCGCTTGAAATAGCTCTGCGGGATGCCGTGATAGGAGGCGATCACCACTTCAGGCTCGAAATCGAGGGTCGCGAGGTGCTTCTCGATCGATCGGGCGAGCGCGTCGATGTAGACCGGCTCGTCGTGATAGGCGGGTATGGTGCGCACGGCCGGCATCCAGCGCATCTGCACCAGTGCCTCGAAGAACTTGTCGTTCACGGTCGCCGTGGTGGTCGCGGAATACTGCGGATAGAGCGGGAACATCACGATCCGGTCGCACCCGGCCTTGGTCATGCGGTCCAGAACGCTGGCGATCGACGGATTGCCGTAGCGCATCGCCCAGTCGACCATCACGTGATCATGCCCCGCGAGGGCCTCGGCGAGCTTTTCGGACTGCGACCTCGTGTAGGTTCGCAGCGGCGACTCGTTCTTCTCCTGGTTCCAGATCTTGTCGTAGAGCGCGCCAGACTTCTTCGGGCGGGTGTTGAGCACGATGCCGTAGAGGATCGGGTACCAGAAGGCCCGCGGCCATTCGATCACCCGGCGGTCGGACAGGAACTCCGCCAGATAGCGGCGCATCGATGTCTTGTCCGTCGCGTCGGGGGTACCGAGATTGACGAGAAGCACACCAACCTTGGGCAGGGCCACCGGCGGATGATCCACCGGGAGCGGTCCGATCGCCCGGACGTTCTGCATGACGGGTAGGGTGGTGACGTTCATGAAGTTCCCCTTCGGAGCGAGGGACATAGCGTGAAACGCCGGAGATTCAATCCGGACCCGAGGCAAACCCGCCGCTCGGAACGGGAAAACCCGCCCCCGGAACCGGAGGCGGGTCGATTCGTCGCGGAAGCGACGTCAGTTCGCCGGCGGTACCACCAGCGAGGCGCCGATCGGGAGATCCATCGGATCGTAGGTCGGGTTGGCCTCCTGCAGCTTCTTCCACATCGCGCCGCGGCCATAGAACTTGCGCGACAGGCTCCAGTAGTTGTCGCCGCGCGCGATCACGTAGGGCTTGGGAGCGGCGGCAGCGGCCGCGGCGGCCTTGGCCTCTTCCTCGGCCTTCATGGCCGCGGCCTTGGCCTCCTCTTCCGCCTTCGCGGCGGCTTCGGCGGCTGCCTTCTCGGCTTCCACCTTGGCAGCGGCGGCCTTGGCTTCTTCCTCGGCCTTCATGGCTGCGGCCTTGGCCTCCTCTTCCGCCTTTGCGGCGGCGGCCTTGGCCTCTTCCTCTGCCTTCATGGCCGCGGCCTTGGCCTCCTCTTCCGCCTTGGCAGCGGCGGCCTTGGCCTCTTCCTCTGCCTTCATGGCGGCGGCCTTGGCTTCCTCCTCCGCCTTGGCGGCGGCTTCGGCTGCTGCCTTCTCCGCGGCCTCGGCGGCGGCCTTCGCTTCGGCTTCGGCCTTCTGTGCCGTCTCGTCGACCGGCACGGTCGGAGCCGTCGCCGTCAGGGTCGACGACATGGCCGGCAGTTCCGGCAGCTTCGTCTCGGCCGCCGGCTCGGCGGGCGCTGCCGCGGGCGCGGCTTCTGCAGCCGGGGCCGCTTCGGCCTTCTGTTCCTCCGCCGGCGCGGCGGCCGCGATCACGGTGATACGGCCCTCGACCTTCGGGGTGTAAGGATTGTTGGCCGCCAGATACTCGGCGACCGCGTCTTCGAGGCTCGGACCGAAGTCATAGGCGTTCTGGGCATTGGTGGCGAAGAGCTTGTAGCCGTCGCCGCCGCCGCGCACGAAGTTGTTGGTGACGATGGAGTAGATCTTGTCGTCTTCGAGCGGCACCCAGGCGCCGTTCTCCATGGTCTCGATCGACTTCAGACGACCCTCATTGGGAGCGACCGACATGTCGAAGGAGTATTTGAGGCCGGCGACCTGCGGGAACTTGCCCTTGATCTCCTCGATCTCGGACAGGCCCTGCTCGATCGAAGCCTTCAGATCCTTGCCGGAAAGCTGGAAGGTGGCGATGGAATTCTGGAAGGGCAGGACCGTCAGGACCTCGCCCATGGTGATCTGGCCGGCGTCGATCGAGGCGCGCAGTCCGCCGCCGTTCTGGATGGCGATGGTCACGCCCTGGCCCCTGGTGCGCTCCAGCATCGCATCGGCCACGAGGTTGCCCATCGAGCATTCCTGGGTGCGACAGACGTCGCGGTTGCCGTCGATGGTCGCGGTCGCCTCGGACACCGGCCGCTGCTTGAGCTCGGCGATCGGTGCGCCGAGTTCCTTGACGCGGGCCTCCAGCGTCGCGTCGGGTGTCACCGAAGCGTCGAGCAGAACCGTATCGCCGGTAGCGGACTTGACGACGCCGGCATCGTCGAACACGACCTTGAGCTCGCCGACATATTTCGAATAGGCGTAGGCCTGCACGATCGGCACGTCCTGGCCGCCCGGGTTCTTGACCATCGTCGGGTATTTCGGCGCGCCTTCGACGGTGTTCGACAGGAGCGTGTGGCTGTGGCCGCCGACGATGACGTCGATCCCGTCGACGGCAGCGGCGATGTCCTGGTCCTTGGGGAAGCCGACATGCGACAGGAGAACGATCTTGTTGACGCCCTCGGCCTCCAAGCGGGTGACCGCGCCCTTCAGGTACTCGATCTCGTCCTCGAAGGTGACGTTGGCGCCGGGCGAGGAGGTCACGTCGGTGTCGGTGGCCAGAACGGACACGATGCCGATCTTCTGCCCGCCGACGTCGAGGATCACATTCTCCTTGATCTTCCCTGCCAGTGCGGCCTCCGCCTCGGCGACCTTCGTGTTGCCGGAGACGACGGGGAACTTCGCCTCGTCGATGAAGGCGGCGAGCAGCGCCGGTCCGTCGTCGAACTCGTGATTGCCCACCGCCATGGCATCGAAGCCGATGGCGTTCATGAACTCGACCGTGTCCTTGCCCTTGTAGGTCGTGTAGAAGAGCGAGCCCTGAAACTGGTCGCCGGCGTCGAGCACGATGACGTTCTCGTTGGCCGCCTTGAGCGCGTTGCGGCGCTCGTCGAGCTTGGTCTTCACGCGCGCGATGCCGCCCAGGCACTGGGCTTCCGCCGCTTCCTTCTCCGAACAGGTTGAGTCGTACTTGTTGATCGCCTCGATGCGTGAATGCAGGTCGTTGATGTGCAGGATGTTCAGCGTGTAGTCGGCGAAGGACGCTGCCGTCGACAGAGCGAGCGTCGAGGCCGATAGCGCGGCGAGGGTGATGAGCTTCTTCATGGTCGGTCTCCTGTAGGTGTCCGGCACTGTCGCGTAACCGGACGGGCGAAGCGAGTTCGTAGGCGGTGTCTAGCCGATCCGGATGTCAGGGGTGTTGCATCGTCGGCGAGCATGTTCCCATCGCCTCCGCGCGGATGCAAGGCACTTCGTCGGCACCGGTCAGGCGCCGTAGTCGCGATCGTCGGCGATCACCTTGCCGTCGTTGGGAAGGCTGCCCGGCGGCACGATCTCGACGCCGCCGCCGAGCTTGGTGACGTCGCGAAGCGACGCGCCCAGTGCGGTGGCGTCGAGGGCGGCGCCGTTTGCCGGCTCGACCCGCAGCGCCATGGCGTCGCTTTCGCCCGCCCGGGTCACGACGAGCCGCGCGCGCGCAACGCCCGGGTGGCGGCGAACCACCTCGGCGACCTGTTTCGGATCGACGAACATGCCCTTCACCTTCGTGCGCTGGTCGGCGCGTCCCATCCAGCCTCGGATGCGCATGCCCGTGCGGCCGCAGGGCGAGGTGCCGGGCATGATGGCGGAGAGATCGCCGGTGCCGAGCCGGACCAGCGGATAGACCGGATTGAACCCGGTCACGACCACCTCGCCCACCTCGCCGTCGGCGACGGGATCGCCCGTGCCGGGCCGCACGATCTCGACGATCAGGTTCTCGTTGAGCAGCATGCCTGGATGCGGATTTCCGTCCGGATCGCACGACTCGTAGGCGATGACGCCGAACTCTGCCGTGGCGTAGCACTGCATCACCTTCACACCGCGTGACGCATACTCGGCCCGCAGGGAGGGAAACAGTGCGCCGCCCGACACCACCGCGCGGGAAAAGGCGGAGAGGTCCTTCCCTGCCTGGTCGGCGCGGTCGAGCATCACCTTCAGGAAGTCAGGCGTTCCGCAATAGACGGTGGGCTTCAGGGCCGCGGCCGCGTCGACCTGCATGTCGGTGTTGCCGATCCCGGCGGGAAAGACGGTGCAGCCCAGCGCACGCGCGCCGGCGTCGAGCATGAAGCCGCCCGGCGTCAGGTGATAGGAGAACGCGTTGTGGACGGTGTCGCGCGGCCGGATCCCGGCGGCGAAGAAGGCGCGTGCGGAATGGGCGGCCTCCTCTTCGGGTGCCTCCGGTTCCCAGATCGGGCCGGGCGAGAGAAAGACGCGGCGGCCACGCATGGCGGCCTCGTCGGCAAACCCGCCGAACGGAGGATTGGCGGCCTGGAACTCCATCAGTTCCGCCTTGCGCAGCACGGGCAGGGTCGAAAGCGCGGCGCGGGAAACGATGCCGGCCGGATCGATGCCATCGAGGTGGCGAGCGAGACCGGGCGCCTTCCTGACCGCGCCCGCGAGGAAGCCCGGCAGCCGGGCGAAAAGATCGGCCTCGCGCCGTTCGGGGGCGCGCGTCTCCAGTTCGTCGAAATAGGCTTTCATCGCGGCTCCCTCCCTCGGCCGCCCCTTATCGCAGGAGCCTGATCCAGCGCGCAAGATTGATCAGGGAGATCAGTGCTCCGGCGACGTAGGTGAAGGCGGCTGCGCGCAAGACGCTCCGGGCGGCTGGAAGGTCGTCCTCGGAGAGATAGCCGCCCTCCTTCAGGATGGGCAGGGCCTTGACGAAGCTCGCATCCGTCTCCACCGGCAGGGTCACGAGATTGACCACGACGCGGACCGACAGGAGGGCGACGCCGATCGCGATCGCGCCCGCCAGCGCGGCGGGGCTTCGGATGACGACGGTGAGGACGGGAGCGGCGACGAAGAAGACGCCGGCGATCCGGTCGGTGAACAGGGCGACCTTGGCCAGCCGCTGCCGCAGCGCCAGCTTCCGTTCGCCGTTGCCGTGCTGGATTGCATGTGCGACCTCGTGCGCGGCGATGGCCACGGCCGAGAGCGAGCGGCCGCCATGATGCTGCGGCAGGAGCCGAACGGCGGACGCTTCCGGATCGTAGTGATCCCCCTTGTCGGTCGCCTCGACCCTGACGTGGCCGAGCCCGAAGCGGTCGAGCAGGTGCCGCGCCAGTTCGCCGCCGGTGCCGGGAAGGTCGGGGCGGTCGGTGGCGTGCCGGCTGATCGTCATCCGGACCAGAAGCTGCGGCAGCGTGATCGCCAGCAGCACGACGATCGCGACGATGGCCGCGATCATGCCGTTCTGCTCCGAGGCCCGGCGTGGTCGTTCCTCAGGCCGTCCCGCGCCGCACGAGGACGAACTGGTTGCCGGTGGAGCTCGTGCAGTTGAGCTGACGCGGGTTGACCAGGCTGCAGGCGACGCTCGACGTGGTCTGACGGATCAGGGAGGTCAGGTTGATGTCGATCGTGCGCGCGTCGCGCTGGACGTAGTTGCCTTCAGCCAGCTTGTTTCCCGTGTCGGTTGCGAAGGTCTCGAACCGACCGCCGGTGAAGCGCGAGACGGCCACGCCGTCCGTGCCCATCCAGTCGCCCTCGACGCCGCTCTGTGCCCGCACGATCGGACCCGTTCCGCCGCCGCGCGGTCCGTCGAACGTGCAGCCGGCCAGCGCGGCCACTGCGGTCGCCGCCGCGACCATACGTAGAGCCTTCATGGAGACCTCCTCTCAAGGATCGGCATTTCATGCCGCGCCCCCGCAACAAAAGCAAGGCGGCGACGCGTCGCCCAATGTTCAGCGGACGAGGATGTTCCGGAACTGCCAGGGATCCGTCGTGTCCAGATCCTCCTCGAAGAGACCCGGGCGTCCGTCGAGCGGGGTCCAGTCCGTGTAGTAGCCGTTGACGGGACCCAGATAGGGCCGCTGCACCTCGAGACAACGCCGGTAGTCCATCTCGTCGGTCTCGACGATGCCGGCCTGCGGGTTCTCCAGCGCCCAGACCATGCCGGCCAGAACCGAGGACGACACCTGGAGGCCTGTCGCGTTCTGGTACGGGGCGAGCCGGCGCGCCTCTTCGAGCGTGAGCTGCGAGCCGTACCAATAGGCGTTCTTCCCGTGGCCGTAGAGCAGCACGCCGAGTTCGTCCTTGCCGTCGACCAGTTCGGTCTCGTCGAGCACGTGCTGGACCGGCTGGGCCTTGCCGGCGGCGCCGAACATCTCGTGCAGCGACAGAACCGCGTCGTTGCAGGGATGGTAGGCATAGTGGCACGTGGGCCGGTAGACTGCCTCGCCCTCCTTGTCGCGGACCGTGAAATAGTCGGCGATCGAAATGGCCTCGTTGTGGGTCACGAGAAAGCCGTACTGCGGCCCCGGCGTCGGGCACCAGGTGCGCACGCGGGTGTTGGCACCGGGCTGTTCGAGGAAGATCCCGGCCTTCGAGCCCTTCTTGTGCTTCCTGGCGTTTTTCGGCGTCCATTGCTCGTGGGTACCCCAGCCCAGTTCTGCCGGCTGCAGGCCCTCGGAAATGAAGCCTTCGACGGACCAGGTGTTCCAGAACACGTCCATCGGCTTGGGGCTCTTCGTGCGCTGGGTGTCGCGCTCGGCGATGTGGATGCCCTTGACGCCGAGCTTCCTCATCAGTTTCGCCCAGCCTTCGCGGTCGTCCGCCGACGGCTCGGTGATCTTCACGTCCATGTCGGCGGCGAGGTTGACCAGCGCCTGCTTCACGAACCACGACACCATGCCGGGGTTGGCACCGCAGCAGGACACCGCCGTGGTGCCGCCGGGGTGCTTCGCCTTTTCGGCGCGCACGGTCTCGCGCAGCGCGTAGTTGGTGCGCGAGGCGTTGTCGGCGTCCTTGTCGAAATAGAAGCCGAGCCAGGGTTCGACCACTGTGTCGATGTACAGCACGCCGAGCTTGCGGCAGAGCTTCATCAGGTCGAGGGACGAGGTGTCGACCGACAGATTGACGCAGAAGCCCTGACCCTCGCCTGCGGTCAGCAGCGGCGTCAGCAGGTCCTTGTAGTTCTTCTTCGTCACGTGCTCCTTGACGAAGGCGATGCCCCGCTCGTCGAGCAGCGCCTTGTCGGCATCGGAGGGATCGATCACGACCATGCGCGACTTGTCGAAGGTGAAATGGCGCTCGATCAGTGGAAGCGTTCCGCGGCTGATCGATCCGAAGCCGATCATCACGATCGGGCCGCTGATCTCGCCATGGTGCGGCCAGGTCTGTTTCGCCATTCGCAAGTGCTCCTTCGTGCGTCCGCGCGGTCCTTCCAGATCGCAAACGGCGGCTAAACCACAGTTTGACGTCATAATAAAGAGCCGGGCCTGCCGGGAAGCAAACGAGACCCGGGCCTGCGCCGCGCACGTGCCGGCGCCACCGCCTGGGAAAACCGTACCGAACGGTACGGTACGCCCTTCACATATGCGAGTCCCGACGCTACATTGCGGGCATCAGCAAGAGCACCGGACGGAAGCGCCCATCATGCCACCCTATCGCTCCAGAACCACCACCCACGGCCGCAACATGGCCGGCGCGCGCGGCCTGTGGCGCGCGACCGGCGTGAAGGACAGCGATTTCGGCAAGCCGATCATCGCCGTCGTCAACTCCTTCACGCAGTTCGTGCCGGGCCACGTGCATCTGAAGGATCTCGGCCAGCTGGTCGCGCGCGAGATCGAGGCTGCCGGCGGCATCGCCAAGGAATTCAACACGATCGCGGTCGATGACGGCATCGCGATGGGGCATGACGGCATGCTCTATTCGCTGCCGTCGCGCGAGGTGATCACGGATGCCGTCGAGTACATGGTCAACGCGCACTGCGCCGACGCCATGGTCTGCATCTCCAACTGCGACAAGATCACGCCGGGCATGCTCAACGCGGCCATGCGCCTCAACATTCCCTCGGTCTTCGTCTCCGGCGGGCCGATGGAGGCCGGCAAAGTCGTGCTCGAGGGCAGAACCGTCTCGATCGACCTGATCGACGCGATGGTTGCCGCTGCCGACGACAAGGTGTCGGATGCCGACGTGCAGGTGATCGAACGCTCTGCCTGTCCGACCTGCGGGTCCTGCTCTGGCATGTTCACCGCCAATTCGATGAACTGCCTGACGGAAGCGCTCGGCCTGTCGCTGCCCGGCAACGGCTCGACGCTCGCCACGCACGCCGACCGGCGCCGCCTCTTCGTCGAGGCGGGCCATCTCGTCGTCGATCTCGCGCGTCGCTACTACGAGCAGGAGGACGCGAGCGTGCTGCCGCGCAACGTCGCCAACCGCAAGGCGTTCGAGAACGCGATGTCGCTCGACATCGCCATGGGCGGATCGACCAACACGATCCTGCACATCCTGGCAGCAGCGTACGAGGGCGGGATCGACTTCGACATGGACGACATCGACCGGCTGTCGCGCCGGGTGCCCTGCCTTTCGAAGGTCGCCCCGGCCAAGAGCGACGTGCACATGGAGGACGTCCATCGCGCCGGCGGCATCATGCGCATCCTCGGCGAACTCGACCGCGCCGGCCTCATCCACCGCGATACGCCCACCGTCCATGCCGAGACCATCGGCGATGCCATCGATCGCTGGGACATCACCCGGACCGATTCGAAGATGGTGCATGACTTCTTCAAGGCCGCACCCGGTGGCGTTCCGACCCAGGTGGCGTTCAGCCAGTCGAGCCGCTGGGACGAGCTCGACATGGACGGCGAGAAGGGCGTCATCCGCTCGGCCGAACATCCTTTCTCCAAGGATGGCGGGCTCGCCGTGCTCAAGGGGAACGTGGCGTCCGACGGCTGCGTCGTGAAGACCGCCGGAGTCGACGAATCCATCCTGAGGTTCACCGGCCCGGCCGTGGTCTACGAGAGCCAGGACGCGGCGGTGAAGGGCATCCTCGGCAACGAGGTCAAGGCGGGGGACGTGGTGGTGATCCGCTACGAGGGGCCGAAGGGCGGACCCGGCATGCAGGAAATGCTCTATCCCACGAGCTATCTGAAGTCGAAGGGGCTGGGCAAGGCCTGCGCGCTGCTCACCGACGGGCGCTTCTCGGGTGGCACGTCCGGTCTTTCCATCGGACATGTCTCGCCGGAGGCGGCGAGCGGCGGCACGATCGGGCTGGTGCGGAGCGGCGACCTGATCGACATCGACATTCCGAACCGGACCATCAACCTCCTCGTTCCGGACGACGAACTCGCCGCGCGTCGCGCCGAGCAGGATCTGGCGGGCTGGAAGCCCGTCGAGCCGCGCAAGCGTAACGTCACGACGGCCCTGAAGGCCTATGCCGCGTTTGCGGCGAGTGCCGACAAGGGTGCGGTGCGCGTCCTGCCGGAGTAGGTTCATCCCGGAGACCTGGCGGCCGCGCCACGCGGCCGCCGGCACGGAGGTCGTGCGATGGGCATTCCGGGTGTTCGTGTCTACGTCACGGGAGCCGCCGGGTCCGGCGTCACCACGCTTGGCCGGGCGCTGGCCCGGACGCTCGGCATCACCCATGTCGACTGCGACGACCATTACTGGATGCCGACAGATCCGCCCTACACGACCCGGCGCCCCGCGGTCGCGCGGGTGCCGCTGATCCGCGAGGCGCTCGGTGAGGCGGGATGGGTCCTGACCGGATCGTTCGACGGCTGGGGAGACCCGCTGATCGACCGCATCGACCTGATCGTCTTCCTGTCCACGCCGCATGCCGTCCGGATGGCCCGGCTCGCGACCCGCGAGCGGCAGCGCTTCGGCGACCGCATCCTCCCGGACGGCGACATGCATGGCATCCACCGGTCGTTCATGGACTGGGCCGCGGGCTACGAGAACCCTGCCTTCAATGGCCGCAATCGCGCCCGGCACGAGGCCTGGCTGGCGGTCCAGAGGGCGCCGGTTCTGCGGCTCGACGGCGACAGGCCGACGGCCGACCTCGTGGCCGCGACGCGGCAGACGCTCGGCGCATTGCCCGGCGTCGTCTTCCATCCTAGGTTCAGCCGCAAAGGGAGAACGGTCATGGACGAGACGGAAGGCTGGCGGCACATGAAGTTCGCGCCGCGCGACGGCACGCGGATCCTCGTGACGGTGCGGGCCTCCGAACAGGGGGCTGCCGACGTCGACGTCGCGCACTGGGCGCGGGGCGATCAGTTCGGGGCGGAAGGCTGGCGGTCGGCGGATTCGCACCCCGGCCAGATCATCGGCTATGCGGAGCCGGAGCTGAAATGCTGGATGCCGCTGCCGAAGGCCGGCTCCGCAGCGCGGCCGACGCCCTGGGAAGAGGGCGAGGAACTGTTCGGTTCCGGGATCTGACGTCACCGCTCTGCACGGCGACGGCTGCGGGCGACGGGCTCCGTCCCAGCGCCCGCCCGGGTCGTCGTGCCGGCCTTCACGGATCGATCGGCTGCACTTCGTCCCGCGCCAGGGCCTCCAGCGCATGGATCAGACCGTCGCGGTCGGCGGCGAACCCCTTGTAGTCCAGCTGGTCGTCATCCATCGCCCGCAACTGGGCAGCGAAGGAGCGGGCGAGTTCCGCCCGCTGCGGATGGCCGGCAAGTGCCGCCAGGGGGTCGACGAAGATGCGGATCGTGAACAGGACGTCGCCCGAGTGAGGAAGCTTGCGCAGCGTCTGGCGCTCGACCCGGACGAAGGCTCTTTCAGCCGGCGCATCTCCGAAGCGCGCCGGACGCGCCGCCGCACGCTCGTCGCGCTGCCGCGACGTCATCGGCTTGTGCAACTCGTCATCGGACTGCAGCGACCAGTTCAGCCGTTCCACCGGCCGGTCGACGCGCAGATTGTCGAACATGCGGGCGATCAGCCCTGCCGGTCGGGTGCCCGGGCCGAAGCCCGGTACCGGTGCGTGGATGTCGTCCATCGAGCGCCCGAACTTCTCCGACAGCAGCCAGGACGAGGGAAAGCACAGCGACGCGGCGGCGAGCCGCCAGCCGTCGGCGCCGCGGCGCATCAGCACCAGATCCTCCTGCACCAGCAGCGAGGCGGCGAGCAGCGGCGGGTGGTCTTCAGCACCGACGCTGTCGAGCGCGGCCAGCGCCGCCTCCCACTGCCGCGTCCCGGGGAAGACCGAGGGAAAGCCGCCGATCAGGTGGTCGCGCACGAGGCCGAACACCTCCGCCTGCGCTGCCTCCGTCTCCGGCTCTGCACGGAACACGGCGCCGCGGTCGCGCGCGACCAGCGCGCGCTTCTGCTCGAGATAGGACTCGTAGTGCCGGTCGACATCGATCCATGTGGCGAGGTCGAGCTGCCTGAGGCCGATGGTGAAGGGCGTCGAGGAGCCGTCGTAGGGCGTGTGGGTGGGGAGGTTTGTCACTGCCGATCTTCGAACTGTGCTCGCCAGTTCCTGTGTCCTTCGGTCACCATGGCCACGGTGACGACTTTACTGTCAGCGTCGTAGGAGTAGAGCGCAACATAGCTTCCGAAGACGACGTAGCGCAGGTTTCCGATCCTGACACCTGATTCAGGGAACACGGACAGCTTGCGGACAATCCGGGCGCTGAGGTCCTCGACGAAGGAACTGCCACGCCGTTCGTTGTCGATCGAAATGAAGTCGATGATGGCATGGAGATCGGCAATGGCATTCGTCGAGAAGACGACCTTTGCGCTCATCGGTTACCGCTTGCAACCATTCGGACTCGCTCACGCAACCGCTCGAAGAACGCGTCGTCGGCTTCCTCGACTTCACCGCGCTCGATCTGGCCCATGGACACCCGCATCCGCTCACGGAGAACTTCGCCATCGGCTTCCCAGGCAGCCTTGTCCTTAGCGATCTTGTCCGCCAACGCATCCTCGATCGCCTCGATCTCGGACGCGTAGCGGCCGACGCGCACCTGCTCGGCGATCCAGTCTGCCTGGTGTTTCTTGAGCGGAATGGTCATTCCCGTCTCCTTTCGCGGCAGATTACACCGCGTGCCTCCCCCGCGCCAGCATCACCCCTCCATCGCTTCCAGCTCGTCGATCAGCCCCTCGATCACCGACAGGCCGCGGGCCCAGAAGCCGGGGTCGGATGCGTCGAGTCCGAAAGGCGCCAGCAATTCGGAATGGTGCTTCGTCCCGCCCGCCTTCAGCATGTCGAAATACTTGTCCTGGAAGCCCTGCTCCGCGTTCTGGTAGACCGCGTAGAGGGAGTTCACCAGGCAGTCGCCGAAGGCATAGGCGTAGACGTAGAAGGGCGAATGGATGAAGTGGGGGATATAGGCCCAGAACACCTCGTAGCCCTCGCGCAGCCGGATCGCGGGCCCCAGGCTCTCGGCCTGCACCTCCAGCCAGAACTCGCCCAGCTGGTCGGCCGTCAGTTCGCCCTGCCGGCGCTGGGCGTGGACCTTGCGCTCGAACTCGTAGAAGGCGATCTGGCGCACGACCGTGTTGATCATGTCCTCCACCTTCTGCGCCAGCATGGCCTTTCGCTCGTGCCGGTCCCGGGTCTTGTCGAGCAGGGAGCGGAAGGTCAGCATCTCGCCGAAGACCGACGCCGTCTCGGCGAGCGTCAGCGGCGTCGACGCCATCAGCGCGCCCTGCCGGCCGGCGAGCACCTGATGGACGCCATGGCCGAGTTCGTGGGCGAGGGTCATCACGTCGCGCGGCTTGCCCATGTAGTTCAGCAGAACGTAGGGGTGCACCGACGGAACCGTCGGGTGCGCGAAGGCGCCGGGCGCCTTGCCGGGGCGCACCGGCGCATCGATCCAGTTGCGGTCGAAGAAGGCGCGGGCGATCTCGGCCATCTCCGGCGAAAAGCCGTGGTAGGCGGACAACACCGTGTTCTTCGCCTCTTCCCAACCGATCACCGACTGCGGCGTCTCGGGCAGCGGCGCGTTCCGATCCCAATGGTTCATCTGCTCCATGCCGAGCCACTTCGCCTTCATGGCGTAGTAGCGGTGCGAAAGCCGCGGGTAGGCATCGCGCACCGCCGCCGCGAGCGCATCGACCACCTCGCGCTCCACGCGGTTCGCCAGATGGCGCGAATCGGCGATGTCCTCGAAGCCGCGCCAGCGGTCCGATATCTCCTTGTCCTTGGCCAGCGTGTTGGTGATCAGCGTGAAGAGGCGCAGATTGTCCTTGAAAGTCGCTGCAAGCGCCTCCGCCGCCGCCTGGCGCTTTCGCGACAGCGGATCCTGCAGCAGGTTCAGCGTCGGTTCCAGCGACAGGTCCTCGCCATCGACGGAGAAACGCAGCGACGACATGGTTTCGTCGAAGAGCCGGTTCCAGGCGCCGCGTCCGGTCACCGATTTCTCGTGGAACAGCTGCTCGACACGATCCTCGAGCTGAAACGGCCGGTCCTTTCGCAGGTCCTCTATCCAGGGGCGATAGCGCGCGAAAGCCTCGTCGGCGGCAAGCGCCGCCTCGATGTCGGCTTCCTCGACCTTGTTCAACTCCAGCGCGAAGAACAGCAGATGCGCGCTGGCATCGGTCATCTTCTCCTGGATGTCGCCATAGAGCTTGGCGCGCTTCGGGTCGCTGGTATCGCCGGCATAGACGAGGCTGGCATAGGAGACGATGCGGCCGATGAGTTCCTCCAGCGCCTCGTAGCCGTGCATCATGGCGCCCAGGCGCCCGTCGCCGGGCGCCTTCGCGGCATCGCCGATCCGTCCCTTCCACGCGTCCTCGAAGGCCACGGCGTCGGAATGCGCGCGGGCGAGGTCGCGCCGCAGGTCGGGGGCATCCAACCCGGGATACAGGTCCGCCAGGTTCCATTCGGGCAGGTCGCCCATCGTCGCCGGCCGCCCGGCGATTCCCGTCGCCGATGGTGTCCGCGACGCGCGCGCATCGTGTCCAATACCTGGAAATATCATCGTTTTTCCTCGTCCGCCGAAGTGCCGCCGCCCAATGCGCCGATCCGAAAGGGTTTGTTCACCGGCTTTCTTGAACCCCTATTTAGAACCCTGTGCCATGATGATCCAGACAACAAAACTCGACCATACAACGACCCGTGCGAAGGCTTCATGTCGCAGCCGATCCTCATCGTCGACGACGATCCCGTGCAGCGCCGTCTCCTCGAGGCGGCCGTGACGCGGACGGGGCGTGCCGTGGTGACGGCCGACGGCGGACGCACCGCGATCGAGAAGCTCGCCGCAGCGCCGGACGGTTTCGCCCTCGTGGTCCTCGACCTCGTCATGCCGGAGACCGACGGGCTTGCCGTGCTCCGGACGATGCGTGAACAGGGCGTGACGATCCCGGTCATCGTCCAGACGGCGCAGGCCGGCATCGATACCGTCGTGGCGGCGATGCGAGCCGGCGCCTTCGACTTCGTGGTCAAGCCGGTTTCGCCCGAGCGGCTGCAGGCGGCGATCGCCAACGCCATCAAGGTCGAGACGCACGAGACGGCGAGCCGCCGTTCGCGCCCGGCTGCGCCGGCCACGCTGGCGATCCGGGATCTGGTGACGCGCAGTCCGTCCATGGACCGCGTGATCCGGCTGGCCCAGAAAGCGGCGGCGTCCAACATCCCGATCCTCATCGAGGGCGAATCGGGCGTCGGCAAGGAAGTCATCGCCCGGGCCATCCAGGGGTCGGGACCGCGCCGCGGCAAGCCGTTCGTCACGGTCAACTGCGGCGCCATTCCGGACAATCTCGTCGAAAGCATCCTGTTCGGGCACGAGAAGGGCTCCTTCACCGGCGCGACGGACAAGCACCAGGGCAAGTTCCTCGAGGCCAACAACGGGACGCTGTTCCTCGACGAGATCGGCGATCTCCCGCTCGACGTGCAGGTGAAACTGCTGCGGGCCGTGCAGCAGGGAGAGGTCGATCCGGTCGGCGGCCGCGCGCCGGTCAAGGTCGACATCCGCCTGATCTCGGCCACGCACCGGGACCTGCTCCAGCGCGTCCGCGACGGATTGTTCCGGGAGGACCTGTTCTACCGGCTCAACGTCTTCCCGATCTTCGTGCCGCCGCTGCGCGACCGGCGCGAGGACATCGCCGATCTCGTGCGCCATTTCATCGGCACCATCGGAGCCGCGGAGACCGGCGGACGCATCTCGGGCATCTCCGGCGAGGCGATGGCCATCCTCAAGAGCTACGACTGGCCGGGCAACATCCGCCAGCTCGAAAACGCCATCTTCCGCGCCGTGGTGCTGTGCGAGGGCGCAACGCTGACCTCGGAGGACTTTCCGCAGATCCGGGCCCAGGTCGGCCATGTCGAGCCGGGCAACGAGACCGGGTTCCACGTCGAGGATGCCGGCGCGCCGGTCGGCGCGCGCGACGATGCGTCGTTGCCGCGCAGCGACGGCATCGAGGCGTTGCGCAGTCCGGCCGGGGTCCTCGATGCGCTCGACGAGCGCGGCAACGTCCGGTCACTCGCCGACGTCGAACTCGCCATGATCCAGTTCGCGATCGACCACTATGAAGGCCAGATGAGCGAGGTCGCCCGGCGGCTCGGGATCGGCCGCTCGACCCTCTACCGCAAGCTCAAGGAGTACGGCATCGATCCCGATGCCGGCCGCGCCGACCGAATCGCCTCCTGAACGACCGTCTCCGCGCCTCCGATTCGCACGAATCGCACCCGCCATTCCTCGCCGAACATGGCAGGATTTCGTTTACCATGGCATTCCCGGGCCGTTTTCGGCCGCCCGGATGCCATCCTGTGAACGCATTTCCTCTTCAATAAGCTGCGATTAACCATTAGGGTCGATAGTCGGTCGGGGTGGGTGGCCTCGACTGGTCGTCGGGGACAAATACAAGCCAACAAGGCTGATCGGTTTGAACATTCGGATTTCCTCCATCGCACGGTGGCCGCTGGCCATGTCCGCGCGCCCCGCAATCGCCCTCGCCGCCGTCGCCCTGGCGCTCGCGACCCTGTTCGCAGCCGGCAGCGCCCATGCCGAGACCCGCACGCTCAAGCTCTACTACATCCACACCAAGGAGCGTGCCGAGATCACCTACAAGAAGGACGGACGCTACGTGCAGTCCGGCCTCAACCAGCTCAACCGCTTCCTGCGTGACTGGCGACGCAACGAGCCGACCAAGATGGACCCGCGGCTGTTCGACCTCGTCTGGGAGGCCTACCAGCGCGTCGGCGGACGGGACTACATCCATGTCGTGTCGGCCTATCGGTCTCCGGCCACCAACTCCATGCTGCGCAGCCGCAGCAACGGCGTCGCCAAGAACAGCCAGCACACGCTCGGCCGTGCGATGGATTTCTACATCCCGGGCGTCAAGCTGGCGAAGCTTCGCGAGGCGGGCCTTAAGATGGGCGGTGGCGGCGTCGGGTACTACCCGACCTCCGGCGCACCCTTCGTCCATCTGGACGTCGGCAGCGTCCGCCACTGGCCGCGTATGAGCCGCAAGGAACTCGTCTCCGTCTTCCCCAATGGCGGCACGCTGCACGTGCCGTCCGACGGCAAGCCGCTGCCGAATTACGAGCAGGCGCTGGCGGCCTACAAGTCCAAGGGCCGCACCGGCCCCACCATCAACGTGGCCAGCGGCGGCTCCGGCGAGGGCCGTGGCCGCGGCCTCCTTGCCACGCTGTTCGGCGGCGGCGCGGACGAGGAAGAAGAGAGCGGGTCCGAGTTCCAGCGCCTGGCTTCGGTCAGCCCGCGCGATGCCGGGGCTGCTCCGACCGCGCGCCGCAGCGAGCCTGCTGCCGCCGTCCGCCGCACGGAGCCCGGCGCTCCGGAACCGTCCGCACCGCTTCCGGGCGTCGCCGCAGCCGGATCGGCCGTCGAAATCCCGCAGACTGCGCCGATCCCCGCCGCCGAGCCTGAGCCCGTGCAGGACGATTCGCCGGCAGCCGTCATTGCCGCTCTCTCGGCGCGGAGTGTCCCGGTTCCGGCTTTCGCACCCCGCGCGGCGCCTCCCGCCGCGGCCGCTGCGGTCGCCGCCGTCGCGAAGCCGGCCGAGGGCGTCACCGTGGCCTCGCTCGTGCCCGTGCCCACGCTTCGTCCGCAGGCTGCCGCGGACGTGCCGCCCGCCGCGGCCGAACCGGCCGTCCAGACTGCCGCAGCAACTCCGGAGGCCGGCGTCGCCGCTGTGCCGACACCGGCCCAGCCGGCCGTCATGGTGGGGCAATCCGACATTCAACTCGCGGCCTTCGCGCCGGTCCCCGAACTCCGCCCGGCCACCGGACCCATCGCCGAGCTCATCGCCGCCATGCCGCCGGTGCAGCAGCCGCTGGACGCCGAAAGGGACCTCGCGGCGGTGGAAACCGGTGCGTCGCAGCGGTCGGCGATCCTGGCGGCTGCCGGCAAGGTGGTACCCGAAAAGGCCATCGCCACGAACGTGCGCACGACGGCCAAGGCGGCGCGTCCCGGTCCGCAGGACGGCAAGGCCGATCCGCGTCCGGTCGTGATCCCCGTCGACGACATCGCCGCACAGTGGGCGCTGGAGAAGGCTGGTCGCCTGCAGCGGGCCATCGCCAGCGCGAAGGAACCGTCGCTCGCGCACAAGGCGATCCGCACCGCGCCGACGCAGGTCTACACCTCGGGATTCGCGCCGGTGGCGAAGGAGCCCGATCCGAGCCGCTTCTCCGGCAATGCCGTGACGTTCCTCTCCGTCGCCCGATTCGACGCGACGAACTGAGAAACAAGCACGCCGTTTCGAAGGCCCGGTCTTTGCGCCGGGCCTTTCCTCGTTCAGGACTGACCGGCGCGGGCGGCGGTGACGGCCTTGCGTGCGAGTTCCTCGACACCGTCCCAGTCGCCCGCATCGACGAGTTCATCGGGCGCAACCCACGACCCGCCGACGCAGAGAACGTTCGACAGCGCGAGGTAGGACGCCGCATTGGCAGCCGTGATGCCGCCGGTCGGGCAGAAGCGGATACCTGCCAGCGGCGATGACAGCGCCTTCAGGAAGGCGGCGCCTCCGGCCTGTTCGGCCGGGAAGAACTTCAGCAGCGAATATCCTTCCTCTGCGGCAGCCATGATCTCGCTCGGCGTGATGGCGCCCGGCAGCAGCGGGACGTCGGAGCCGCGGGCGGAGTCGAGCAGCTCCTGAGTCGTGCCGGGGCTGACGATGAAACGCGCCCCGGCGTCGACGGCCTGGTCGAACTGCCGCGCCGAGAGGATGGTGCCGGCGCCGACCACCGCCTCGGGTACCTCTGCCGCGGCGAGCCGGATGGCGTCGAGCGCGTCGCGCGTGCGCAGCGTGATCTCGATGGCCGGCAGGCCGCCTCTCGCCAGCGCCCGCGCCAGCGGCACTGCATCCGCCACGCGCGCGATCTTCAGGACGGGGATCACCGGCTGGCCGGTCATGATCGGAAGCAGCTTGTCGGCTTTCTGCGGCATGGCGGCAATGATCCTTCTCTATCCCGCGCGGGTCTCCCGTTCCCTATAGCGCATCGCGCGGCGGCGGCGAAAGGAACCGCTGCGGAAAAGGCCGCACTCAGTCCCGCCGGAGCCAGTCGTCGATCGCCGTGACGATCCGGCGCCAGAGAGATGCCTCCCGTAAGTCAGCCTCCGCGGCGGCGATGGCCGCCAGCGTCGCCGGACCCGCGATCCCGTCCGGCGCGAGGCCGGACCGTCGCTGGAAGGATTTCACCGCCGCCTCCGTCGCCGCGCCGAAGCGGCCGTCGCATCCGACAGGATGGCCGAGTGCGTCCAGACGCCGCTGCAGGTCCCGCACGGCCTGGCCTTCGTCGCCGCGCCTGTGGGTGTCGGGCGATCTGCCGTCTCCTGCCGGGACGCTCCCCGCCGCGTTGCCCGCGTGGCGCTCGTGGGCGGCTGCAAGGCGGGTGTGGTAGGCGTTGCGGCGGTAGGCGGGGCCGTTGTAGCCGCGGGCGAAGGCGACCCAGTCTCGACGGCGCAGGGCATCGTCCAGCCCCGCCTTGTCGATGAAGCGACGCATCTGCCGGGCCTGCCCCTCGATGCCGTCGCGTGCTTCGGCAACCATCGCGTCGACGCTGGCATAACCGAGCCATGCCCAGTGAGCGCCCATCACCTGGCCCAGCCCCCACGACACCGATTCCCATGCCGCCTGGCGGTCGATTGCGGCCGCACGCTCGACGAGCGCCCAGCGCGCCGCCTGGCTGCGAGGATTGGCGACGACCCCGGCGCGGGGCGAGGAAAGGCCCAGGGCGCGGGCCCGTTCCCGCGCCGCACCGGAGAGCCTGCGGTCGAAGTAGTGGCCCTCGAAGCGGATCACCGGCTCGGGCCGGCCCGCGATCACGGCATAGGCGTGGCCTCCGCTTTCGACCTCGGCGACTGCCAGGAGGGCGGCCGCCTCGAGCCCGGCCTCGGCGGCGACTTTCTCGATGGCGGCGATGACGACCCGGTCGAACATGTTCAGTCCACTCCCTGTTTTGACGCAGGCATTGTCGGGCGGCGGACGAAGGCGTGGACAGATTTCGCGTAAGTGGTTGGAGGCGCTCGATCGCCGTCCGGTCGAACCTTCGATCGCGAGACTTGCCTCGACCGCACCGAGGAGATAGGCGATCGCCATGTCCGCTGCTTCGACACCGACCGGATACCGGATCGCCGCGCTCTACCGCTTCCAGCGTCTCGACGAGCCCGGTGCGTTTCGCGACCGGCTCCTCGCCTTCTGCGCGTCGCGTGGCATCCGCGGGACGCTGCTTCTGGCACGCGAAGGCATCAACGGCACCGTGGCCGGGGAATGGAGGGCCATCGACGAACTGGTGTCCTACGTCGGAGAGCAACTCGGAATCCGCGGACTGGAGATCAAGTACAGCCTGTCCGAAACGATGCCCTTCCATCGTCTCAAGGTCCGGCTCAAGCGCGAGATCGTGACCATGGGCGTCGAGGACGTCGACCCGCTCACCGGCGTCGGTTCCTATGTCGAGCCGCGCGACTGGAACCGGCTGATCGACGACCCTGACACGATCGTCATCGACACCCGCAACGATTACGAGACAGCGATCGGCAGCTTCGAAGGGGCGGTGGATCCGGAAACGAAGAGCTTCCGGGCGTTCCCCGACTGGGTGGAGCGCAACGCCCACCTGCTTGAGGGCCGCCGGGTGGCGATGTTCTGCACGGGTGGCATCCGCTGCGAGAAGGCAACGGCCTATCTCAAATCGCGGGGCTTCGACGACGTGCACCATCTCAAGGGGGGCATCCTGCGCTATCTCGAGGAGGTTCCGCCGGAAGACAGCCGGTGGACGGGCGAGTGCTTCGTCTTCGACGAGCGCGTCTCGGTGGGACATGGACTGGTCGAGGGCGAGGCCGAACTCTGCCGGGCCTGCCGCCGACCGCTAACCGCCGCGGATCGCGCCTCGCCTTTGTTTTCCGTCGGCGTCTCCTGCCCGCACTGCCACGACAGGCGCAGCGAAGAAGACCGCGCCCGCTATGCCGAGCGGCAGCGGCAGGTGGCGCTGGCCGAGCGGCGCGGCGAGGGGCCGCATCTCGGGCAAAGGCCGCTTGACGCGGATCAAGCGGCACGGTCGCAACGTCGCTAGGATCGCGTCGCGCTCCCGCTCCGGGAACCTGCGAAAGGCGCCCATGTCCAGAATCAACCGCGTGTGGCACGAAGGCCACCCCATGCCGAAGAACCCGACCGAACTGCAGCGGCTCGCCTGGCATTCGGAACACGCGCGCCACTGCGGCTGCCGCGGCATCGCCGACGGCGTTGCAAGGCTGTTCGAGAAGCACGGGGTCCCTGTTCCGCCGCGGTTCGGCGAACCATCCGGCTCCGTCGACCGTTGAACCCGCCCGGGCCGCCGCCTATCTGAGGCCGAGCAACACGCGCGGAGGCTCCATGTTCGATCCCAAGAAGCTGCTCGACGACCTGCTCGGCTCCCAGGTGCCGGGGATGGGCGGCACCGTTCGCGACAAGGCGGGTCAGGCGACGCAGCTCGCCAAGGACAATCCGCTCGCTGCCGGTGCGCTGGCCGCGATCCTGCTCGGAACCGGAACGGGGCGGGCCATCGGCGGGTCGGCCCTGAAGCTCGGAGGCCTCGCCGCCGTCGCCGGACTGGCCTACAAGGCCTATCAGAACTATCAGGCCGGCCAGCCGCCCACCGGTTCCGTACCCACCCAGCCGGAACTGCTGCCGCCGCCGGCCTCGACCGGCTTCGATCCGGCGGAGGCGCCGCAGGGCGAGGCGGAGTTCACCCTCGTCCTGGTGCGGGCGATGATTGCCGCCGCCCGGGCGGACGGCCACGTCGACGACGCCGAGCGGGCGCGCATCGCCGACCGGCTCAGGCTTTCCGGCATGGATGAAGAAGCCGAGGCCTATCTCATCGACGAGCTGCGGAAGCCCGTCGACCTCGATGCGATCGTCGGTGCGGCCGTCACCGAGGCCCAGCGGGTCGAAGTCTACACTGCCTCGCGACTGGCGATCGAACCCGAGACGCGGGCCGAGCGCGGCTATCTCGACATGCTGGCCGGACGGCTGAAGTTGCCGGATGCGCTGGTCGATCACATCGAAGCGACCGTGTCGGAGGTGAAGGTGCCGATCGCCACCGGCGCTCAGGCCGCACCGGCTCCGAAATCGCCCTGGTGACGGCCTGACGCGAGCGGCTCCGCGCCTTCGCAGGCTCAGCGGTCGTCTGGCCGCTCCGGGAAGGCGCGGCCGATGATCTCGGACAAGGCAGCGTCGCGCGCCGCCACCGGCATCGCCAGCAGCGGCTTCATGCGGCCCGACAGCATCAGGTCCGCGAGGCCGTGCGTCAGCCCCCAGGTCGCCATCACCTCCAGCATTCCGGCAGCGTCGCGATAGGGGTCGCGGCCCCGGATCGTCTCGACGCCCTTCACCAGATAGTCGAAGGCAGCATCGGCGTTGCGGGCAAGATCGACGCTGGCGAAATCGGCACGCCCGGAAGCGAACATCAGTCGGAAGAGCGCGGGATTGGCGAGCGCGAAGTCGATGTAGCCGAGGCCCGAGGCGACGAGCTGGGAGCGGGGGTCCTGCGGAGCGCCGGCCTGCCGCGCCTTCTGGCAGGACAGGAAGCGTTCGAAGCCGAGCGCCGCAAGCGCGGTGAGAAGACCGTTGGCATCCCGGAAGTGGTGTGCCGGCGCCGCGTGCGACACGCCGGCCCGCTTGGCGCAGCCGCGGAGCGTGAAACCCTCGATGCCCTTGTCGGCCAGTTCCTTCTCGGCTGCTTCGAGAAGGGCATGGCGCAGGTCGCCATGATGATAGGGCGGCCGTCCGGTCTTTCGCTTCTCTTCCAATGGCTTGTCCCCCACGGCGATGCCCTGCCGCGCGTGGCTGTGTAGATCAGGTGTCGTATCAGCCACGCGCGACAGGTTCAATCTTTACGGCGTCAAAATTAATCTTGACAATATAAAGATATCTGGTCATCCTCCATCTTGCCAACGTCAAGACCCGATGGAGCCGCCGATGGACGCAGACCTGATCTTCGGTGCTGCCGGCATGCTGGCCATGGCCGGATGGCTCGCGCTCCTGGCGAGCCCGCTGGTACCGCGCCTCGCCGACGCCATTGCCGTCCAAGCCATCCCGCTGACGCTCTCGGTCGCCTATGCCGGGCTGATCCTCGCCTTCTGGACGTCGGGAGAGGGCGGGTTCGACAGCCTCGACAACGTGGCAAGACTGTTCGAGACGCGTGAGCTGCTCTTGGCCGGCTGGCTGCACTATCTCGCCTTCGACCTCTTCGTCGGCGCCTGGATCGTGCGGACCGCGCGGTCGGAGGCCGTGCCGTTCTGGATGGTCCTGCCCTGCCTGCCGGCCACGTTCCTGTTCGGACCCGCCGGCTACCTCGCCTTCGCCATGATCCGCTACGCACGCGCCGGCGCGACGCCCGCCGCGGCCTGACACCGAGCTTTCCCGGAGATACATCCATGGCCTTGCCGATTGCCAGCCGTGCCGCTCCCCTGGGCCTCGACCTTGTCGGCGAACTGCATCGCCGCGAACCCCGCTTCGCGGCGATGGGCATGGTCATGCTGATGCTGGCGCTGCCCACCGCCTTCGCGGCGCTGGTCGACACGCGCATGGTCGCCGGCGTCGGCGTCTGGATCAAGCCGCTGAAGTTCCAGGCCTCGCTCGCGGTCTATCTCCTGACGCTCGCCTGGTTCGCGGCCTACCTGCCCGCGGGCGTCCGCGACACCCGGTGGTATCGCTGGTATGCGTCTGCCGTCGTCGCGCTCGTGGGGGCGGAAATGCTGTGGCTGATGGGCGCGTCGGTCTTCGGCGTCGCCTCGCATTTCAACCGCGACGGAGGCTTCCTGGAGGCGATCTATCCCGTGATGGGGCTGTTCGCGATCGGGCTCTCCTCGGCGACCCTCGTCTACGGGGTGCTGATCGGCCGCGACGTTCGCTCTCCGCTTTCGCCCGCCTTCCGCGCCTCGCTGATGCTCGGGCTGGTGCTCACCTTCGTGCTGACGGTGCTGGTGGCCGGCTTCCTCGCAGGCGGGCAGGGACATTTCGTGGGCGAGGCGAGGACCGCGGCGCGCACGGTGCCGGTGCTCGGCTGGGCACGCGACGGCGGCGACCTGCGCGTGGCGCACTTCTTCGCCACCCACGCCATGCACGTCATCCCGGTCTTCGGCCTGGCGGCGGCGCTGCTCCTTCCGGGACGGCAAGGCGTGCTCGCGGTCCGGCTCTTCGCGGTCGCCTTCGTCGCCTTCACCGGCTTCGTCCTCGTCCAGGCGGCGAGGGGCCTGCCGCTGATCGGCTGACGGGCCTGCCCGCGCGCCTTAAGCTTTCGTTAACCAATGGAGCGCATGCTTTCCTTCGTCGGATCAACTGTTCTCCTCCCAAGCTGATCCAGAACTGGGCGGTCGCGAATGGCCGCCCCTTCTTTGTGGCCTCCCGGCTTGCGCTTCGGACGACGCTCTGCAAAGTGCTGCCCGTTGCAGAGGAGGCACATCATGGACAACGGCAAGGTCGCCATCGTCACGGGCGCGGGAAGCGGAATCGGCAAGGCCGCCGCCACCGCACTGGTCAGGAACGGCTGGAACACGGTCTTCACCGGCCGCCGCATGGACCGTCTGGAGGCTGCCATCGCCGGTATCGGCACGGCCGGAGGCAAGGCCAGGGCCATCGCCTGCGACGTCTCCGACCCGGTTCAGGTGGACGCCCTGTTCGACGGGGCCGCCGCGGAGTTCGGGCGCATCGACCTGCTCTTCAACAATGCCGGCATGGGCTTCAAGTCGACGCTGATCGACGAGATCCCTGTCGAGGTCTGGACGGACATGGTCGCCGCCAACCTCACCGGCTCGTTCCTGTGCGCCCGTGCGGCCTTCCGGCACATGCGTTCGCAGTCCCCGCAGGGCGGCCGCATCATCAACAACGGCTCGATCTCGGCGCACGCGCCCCGGCCCGGCTCGGTTCCCTACACGACGACCAAGCACGCCATCACCGGGCTGACGAAGACGCTCGCCCTCGACGGACGGCCCTTCGGCATCGCCTGCGGTCAGATCGACATCGGCAACGCGCTGACGGAGATGGCCGCACCGATGACGAAGGGTGTCCCGCAGGCCAATGGCGAGATGGCGGTCGAGGCGGTCATGGACGTACGCCACGTGGCCGAGGCGGTCGTCCACATGGCGGGCCTGCCGCTGGACGCCAACATCCTGTTCATGACGGTGATGGCGACGAACATGCCGTTCGTCGGGCGCGGTTGAGAATAAGCGGCCCGGCGCGCGACGGGTCGTGGTAGTCTATGCTTCGACAGGACGCGCCGGCTGGGCTCTTATCGGGCGAGCCTCCAGAGGCGGGAGAGGGCGGCCTCGAACGCGAGAGGACGGGCTTCGACCGAGGCCCGGGCGACGCCGGAGTTGGACCCCATGAGTTTCCTGATCGCGGGATATGAAGGCTATGCGGCGCTGGTCCTCCTCGGACTGCTGCTCGGCGCGTTCATCGTCGAGAAGTATCCGCCGGAAGTCACCGCCGCGGCAGGTGCCGCCGTGTTCCTGCTGCTCGGCCTGACCACGCCCGACCAGGCGATGGCGGCCTTCTCCAACCCGGCTCCGATCACGATCGCGGCGATGTTCGTCCTGTCGGGCGCGCTGGTGCGGACCGGGGTGCTCGAAAGCCTCGCCGGGACGCTGATCGACAAGGCGTCGCGCCGTCCCGCCATCGCCGTGGCCGTGCTGCTCCTCGGCACCGTGGTGGCCTCCGCCTTCATGAACAACACGCCGGTCGTGCTCATCCTGATCCCGATCGGCTTTCGCCTGGCACGCGCGGTCGGCATCGCCTCGACCCGGCTGCTGATCCCGATCTCCTACGCCGCCATCCTCGGCGGCACCTGCACGCTGATCGGAACCTCGACCAACATCCTCGTCGACGGCGTGGCACGCGCAAGCGGTCTGGCGCCCTTCTCGATCTTCGAAATCACGCCCGTCGGGGTCGTGGCGGCGCTGACGGGCACGCTGGTCATGGTCGTCCTCGGCCGCTATCTGCTGCCCGACCGCCGCGACGAGAGCAGCGCCGTCTCGAATTCGGAGACCGAGTTCCTTTCCGAAGTGACGGTGCGTGCCGAGGGCCGCTATACCCAGAGCAAGATCGGCCAGCTGTCGGACTTCAAGCGCTCCGGCCTGCGCATCCTCGGGTTGCGGAGCGGCAACGAGATCGTCCGCGACAATCTCCAGGAGCGGGTGATGAAGAAGGGCGATTCGCTCATCATCGTCGCCAGCACCTCGGAACTGCTGACGCTCAACGAGAAGACCGGGTTGCGCGTCGGCATGCGGCGCGGTCAGGAACGCAGCGGCGAGACGGTGGTGGTGGAGGCGGTCGTGGCGCCGCATCGCTCCACCGCGGGCGAGCGCATCATGGATCTGACGCTCGGCCGCCGCTACGGCGTGCGCGTGCTCGGCGCCCACCGCCACCGCCATATTCCCGGCTCGGATCTCGAGAGCGTCAAGCTTCGACCTGCCGACAAGCTGCTGCTCGAAGGGCCGCCGGACAATTTCGACGCGCTGACGGAGGACGCCGACCTGATCTCGGTCTCGCGTCCCAGCGGCCGGCCCTATCGCCGCGGCAAGGCTCCGCTGGCACTCGTGGCGCTGATGGCCGTGGTCGTCCTCTCGGCGCTCGGCGTCATGGACATCGGCATTCTGGCCATGCTCGCGGTCGCAGGCATTCTCGTGCTGCGCTGCATCGACAGCGACGAAGCCTGGGGCTCGATCGACGGATCCATCCTCGTCCTGATCTTCTCGATGCTGATCATCGGCGCCGGGCTCGAACGCTCGGGCGGCGTCACCCTCATCGTCAACGCGCTGGCACCTGCGCTGGGAGATCTGCCGCCATTCGCGACCCTCGTCGCCATCTACGTCCTGTGCTCTGTCCTCACCGAACTCGTGACCAACAACGCAGTCGCGGTGCTGGTCGCGCCGATCGCCATCGGCCTCGCCACACATCTCGGTGCCGACCCGAGGCCGTTCCTGATCGCCGTCATGATGGGCGCGAGCGCGAGTTTCGCGACGCCGATCGGATACCAGACCAACACGCTGGTCTACGGCGCCGGCAACTACCGGTTCTCGGACTTCCTGAAGATCGGCGTCCCGATGAACCTCATCGTCGGCGTCGCCGTCTGCAGCGCCCTCTATCTCTTCTACGACTTCTGAGCCGGGGCCTGGCGGAGGAAGGCGTCCATGCGCTCGATGGCGCGCAGGATGTTCTCCTCCGAATTGGCATAGGACAGACGAAGATACCCTTCGCCGAGAGTCCCGAAGTCCGGGCCGCCGATCAGCGCCACGCCCTTCTCGTCGAGGAGGGCGTTGGCCAGCGCCTTGGCCTTCCATCCCGTCTCCCTGACGTTCGGAAAGGCGTAGAAGGCGCCCTTGGGCGTGATGCAGGAAACGCCCGGCAGGCTGTTCAGTCCTTCGACGACGATGCCTCGACGTCGGTCGAACGCCCGCATCATCTTCTCCACCTCGTCCTGAGGTCCATCGATGGCGGCGATGCCGCCGAACTGCGCCGGCGCGTTCACACAAGACCAGCAGTTGACCGCGAGCTTGCGGATCTTGTCGTAGAGACCGTCGGGCCAGATCGACCAGCCCATGCGCCAGCCGGTCATGGCCCAGGTCTTGGACCAGCCGTTGAGCACGATCAGCCTGTCACGGATCTTTGGATAGGAGAGCAGCGAGTGGTGCGTTTCGCCGTCATAGGTCATCACGTCGTAGATCTCGTCCGACAGGATCGCCACGTCCGGATGGGCGGCCAGCCCCGCCACCAGCCGGTCGATCTCGGCCTTCGGCGTGACGCCGCCGGTCGGGTTGGCCGGCGAGTTCAGGATCAGCAGCCGCGTCTTCGGCGTGATCAGCGCCAGCACCTCGTCGGCCGAGAAGGCGAAGCCGTTCTCCTCGCGGATCGGCACCGGAACCGGCGTCGCGCCGGTGAACTCGATCATCGAGCGATAGATCGGGAAGCCCGGGTCGGGATAGAGGATCTCCGCGCCCGGTTCGCCGAACATGGTGATCGCGCCATACATGGTCGGCTTGCCGCCGGGTAGGATCATGACGTTCTCGGGCGAGACCTCCACGCCCGTCGTCGCCAGCGTGCGGCGCACCACCGCCTCGCGCGTGGCCAGGAGCCCGGTGGCGGGCGTATAGCCGTGATGGCCGTCGCGCAGCGCCTTGATGGCCGCTTCCACGATGTGGTCCGGCGTGCGGAAATCCGGCTGGCCGATGCCGAGATTGATGACGTCCCTGCCCTTGGCTGCGAGGGCGGTGGCGCGCGCGAGCACGGCGAAGGCGTTCTCCTCGCCGATGCGGTCGAACGCGGATATGGTATGTAGCATGGTCTATCCTGTGATGCTTTGGGGTAGTGCCGGGATCACGTCGGTCCGGCCGAAATCGTCACCGACGAAAAGGAGAGGCAGGTCGCGATACCGGGCCACGGCATAGACGAGGCAGTCGCCAAAGTTTAGCTGCGCCGGATGACCGGAACCCTTTCCGTACTTCAGTGCGGCATGCGTCGCCAGTTCCCCGTGTTCGGGGCCCACGCCCACCACATGAACGCTTTTGCGATCGAGGAACCGTTCCAACCATGCCATGCGGGATTCGCCGAGACGGCGAAGGGCTACGAATTCGACCACGCAGCACACCGGGACCTGGGCCGAAACGGAAGCAAAGACAGCTCGCTGGAGCGTTTGGTAGCCATTTTCGCGAAGGAACATCCTGGCGAGCACCGATGTGTCTACAACGATCATGGTCGTCGAACTGACCGTGACATCCATCCATCATCTGGAGCGTCGTCGAAAATCTCATCCATCTCCCGCTCGATTTCCGCCCAGGATGGCTTCGGATCGGGCGGCGGAAACTTCCTCGCGATCGCCTCGAACTCCGCGATGCGCCGTTGCACTTCGGCTTCGGGTACGCCGGGCAGGTTTTTTCCCTCTTCCTTCTCGGCCAACCGGCGAATGACGGCGCTCGGGCCTTCGCCCGTGCGGCTGCCGATTCTGCGGATCAGGTCTTCCGTCGCCTTGTTGCGGATGGTGATGGCCATGACCCGATCGCCGGTTGAGCTTTCGCAAACGGAGTGGATGAAAGCATGCCGGAAGCATATGCTGCCACCCGCCTGCTTTCAAGGAGCCGCATGTGTCCGACCTCTCCACCTGGACGCCCCGCCCACGTCCCCAGCGCACGACGCTCGAAGGCCGGCTGGTGCGGCTGGAGCCGCTCGATGCCGCCCGGCATGGCGACGGCCTGTACGCGGCGTCGACGGCTCCGGGCGCGGAGGAGCGGTTCCGCTGGCTGTTCGAATATCCGCCCGCCGACCGCGCCGCCTTCCAGCCCTGGCTGGAGAAGTCGGCGGCGAGCGAGGACCCCCTGTTCTACGCCGTCGTGGACAGGACGACGGGCAGCGTGCTCGGTCGGCAGACGCTGATGCGCATCGATCCGGCCTTCGGCGTGATCGAGATCGGCAACATCTGCTGGGGTCCGGACATGGCGCGGCGGCCGGCCGCCACCGAGGCCTTCTTCCTCTTCGCCCGCCATGTCTTCGACGATCTCGGTTACCGTCGCTACGAGTGGAAGTGCAACGACCGCAACGAACCGTCCAAGCGGGCGGCCGTGCGCTTCGGCTTCACCTTCGAGGGCGTCTTCCGCCAGCACCTGATCGTCAAGGGCGAGAACCGGGACACGGCCTGGTTCTCGATCGTCGACGGCGAGTGGCCGGCTCTGCGCGAGGCCTTCGAACGCTGGCTCGATCCGGTGAACTTCGATAGTGAAGGACGGCAGGTTCGGCGCTTGGAACATTGTCGCCGGTAACGCCCTGCCTCATCCGGGAGGTGTTCTCGTGAGCGTCGAGGTCAGGAACTGGCGGGGCGCCCGCGACATCCCGCTCACGCCCATCGAAGGGCGGTACGCCCGCATCGTCCCGCTCGACCTGCGCCGCCACGGCGGCGACCTCTGGGAGGCTTTCGGCGGGACGGCCGAAACGGTTTCGAAGCACCTGAGACACACGGGACTGCCGCACTTCGACGGCCGGGACGCCTTCTTCCGGGCATTTGCCACGGCGAGCCGCGCGACGCTGCTCCACCGGCTCGCCCGGCCGTTCCGCCGTCGGCGGCCGCGACGGCTCTATTTCGCGCTCATCGACAAGGCGAGCGGACGTGCGACGGGCGTCCGCTGCCTCAGCGCGATCGACTACGTGCACGGATCGGTCGAACTCGCACTCTCGGCGGTCGGCGGGTCGATGCGGCGTGCAACGGGGTCCACCGAGGTGGCCTATCTCATGGGATCCATGGTCTTCGACACCTGCGGTTTCCGGCGCTACGAATGCCATATCGCGCTCGACAACGAAGCGGCGCTGCAACACATCGCGCGAATCGGCTGGCACCGCGACGGCGTCATCCGCCAGCGCTACGTCCATGACGGACGCAGTGCGGACGTCGCGGTCTTCACCCTGCTGGCGCAGGAATGGCCGCCGATCCGCGACGCCTACCGGGCCTGGCTCGACCCGTCGAACTTCGACGCGGCCGGCCGGCAGATCCGCCGGCTGGAGGATTTCCGCAACCCGTGATGCGCCTCCGTCGTTGCATGCGACACTGCGGGGCTTGCCTTTTCGGCTGCCCGGGCAGACCAATGGGCGACGGCAGGCGAATACCGCCAACCCATCGATCGTCGAACCGACAGCCGGAAGGACACGGGATTGGGACACGCTCACGCACATCCTCATGGCAGCCACGACCATCATGGTCACGCCCATGGCGCTGACGCCGGCAGCAAGCGGCGCATCCTGATCGCCGCGCTGCTGACCGGAGGCTTCATGCTGGCGGAAGCCGTCGGCGGCGTGCTGACGGGGTCGCTGGCGCTGATCGCCGATGCCGGCCACATGCTGACCGATTCGGTCGCGCTGTTCTTTGCCTGGTATGCCTTCCATCTCGCCGGACGGCAGGCGACGGCGCGGCTGAGCTTCGGCTATGACAGACTGAAGACGCTCGTGGCCTACACCAACGGGCTCGCCATCTTCGTCATCGGCGCGTGGATCGTCTGGGAGGCCTGGCAGCGCTTCGAGCAGCCGAGCCCGGTTCTCGGCGCGCCGATGCTGGTCATCGCGCTGATCGGTCTGGCGGTCAACGTGGGGGCCTTCCTGGTGTTGCACGGCGGCGACCGCGACGATCTCAACATGCGCGGCGCGCTGCTGCACGTCATCGGCGACCTGCTCGGATCGGTGGCGGCGCTGGTCGCCGCGGGCGTGATCCTCGCCACGGGCTGGTACCCGATCGACCCGATCCTGTCGGTGCTGGTGGCGTTGCTGCTGTTCCGCAGCGCCTGGGCTCTGGTGCGCGACGCAGGCCACGTGCTGCTGGAAGGAACGCCCGGCGGCATCGACCGCGATGGCGTCGCCCGCGACCTCGTCGCCTCGGTGGCGGAGGTGCGCGACGTCCATCACATGCACGTCTGGTCGCTCGACGGCGCGCGAACCGTGGCGACGCTTCACGCCAGACTCGATCCGGGTGCCGACGCACACGCCGCCATCGGCGCGATCAAGCGCCGTCTCGCCGGTACGCACGGCATCCGCCACGCCACCGTCGAGCCGGAATACGACTGCTGCGCCGACAGCCATCACGATGGCCACGGACATGAACACCCCCACGGCGACCCATCAGCGCCTCGCCATCTGCACTGAGAGTGGCTTTGCGTTCGAGGCCCAAAAGCCTTAGCTAGTCGAGAGGCAAGGATGCGCCCGAGTACGGCGCGAGCGTCGGACGGGAGGACACATGGCGGGACGACTGAAGGGCAGGATCGCGGTGGTGACGGCCGCCGGGCAGGGCATCGGGCGGGCGATCGCGGAAGCCTTCGTGGCCGAGGGGGCGACCGTGCACGCCTCCGACATCGCGCGCGACAAGCTGGACGGGCTTTCGAAGGCGAAGAAGGCGAAGCTCGACGTGCTGTCGTCGAAGGCGGTCGCCGCCTATGCGCAGAAGGTCGGGCCGGTCGATATCCTCGTCAACGTCGCGGGCTTCGTGCACCACGGCACCGTGCTCGACTGCGACGACGAGGCCTTCGATTTCTCCTTCGATCTCAACGTGAAATCGATGCACCGGATGATCCGCGCCTTCCTGCCCGGAATGCTGGCGCGGGCCAGGGAGACCGGCGCGTCGGCCTCGATCGTCAACATGTCCTCGGGCGCCTCCTCCATCAAGGGCGCCCCGAACCGCTATGTCTACGGCGCCACCAAGGCCGCCGTGATCGGCCTGACGAAGGCCGTCGCCATCGATTACGTGCGGCAGGGCGTGCGCTGCAATGCCATCTGCCCGGGTACCGTGCGCTCGCCCTCCTGGGAGGCGCGCGTCGAGGAACTCGGCAAGTCGGTGGGCGGCACCGACAAGGCGATGGAGATGTTCGTCTCGCGCCAGCCCATGGGCCGCGTCGGCGAGGCGTCCGAGATCGCCGCGCTCGCCGTCTACCTCGCCTCGAACGAAGCCGCCTTCACGACGGGCGTGGCGATCCCCGTCGACGGCGGATGGACGCTGTGATGGACGAGAAGACGCGCAACGCGGCGATCGCGGCCTTCCTCATCCTGGGCGGGTTCGGGCTCGTCGCCTTCTTCATGCCGACGATCATGCTGGCACTCGGCGAGATTTCGCCGATCCTGGCGGCCGTGGTCGCCGCCCTCTTCGTGCTCGCCTTCTTCGGCGTGTTCTGGCTGCGCGGACGCGCGAAACGAGGAGACTGACCATGCGCATCCTGATCACGGGCGCCGCCGGGATGATCGGCCGCAAACTTGTCGACCGGATCGTCCGCGACGGCGGCCTCGGCGGCCGGCGCGTCGGCGAACTGCATCTGCACGACATCGTGCCGCCGCATGCGCCCGACATTCCGGGCGCCACGGTCTCGGCGATGACCGGCGATCTCGCCGACGAGAACGCGGCCGACTGGCTGATCGCCCCGCGTCCCGACGTGATCTTCCACCTTGCCGGTGTCGTCTCGGGCGAGGCGGAGGCGGATTTCGAGAAGGGCTATCGCGTCAATCTCGACGGTACGCGGGCGCTGTTCGAGGCGATCCGGCAGGCGGGCGAGGGCTATCGTCCGCGTGTCGTCTTCACCTCGTCGATCGCCGTCTTCGGCGCGCCGTTCCCCGACGTCATCCCCGACGATTTCCACCCGACGCCGCTCACCTCCTACGGCACGCAGAAGCTGGTCGGCGAAGCGCTGCTCGCCGACTATTCGCGCCGCGGCTTCCTCGACGGCGTCGGCATCCGCCTGCCGACGATCTGCGTGCGGCCAGGCAAGCCCAACAAGGCGGCGTCGAGCTTCTTCTCCGGCATCATCCGCGAGCCGCTGGCAGGTCTCGAGGCCGTGCTGCCGGTGCCGCGCAGCGTGCTGCACACCCATGCGAGCCCGCGTTCGGCGGTGGGCTTCCTCGTGCATGCCGCCGGTCTCGACGGCGCCGCCATCGGCCCGCGCCGCAACCTCACCATGCCGGGCGTCGCGGTCACCGTCGGCGAGCAGATCGAGGCGCTGGAGCGGGTCGCCGGCAACAACGTCGTCAGGCTGATCCGCGAGGAGCCGGACGAGACGGTCTGGTCGATCGTGAAGAACTGGCCGACGCGTTTCTCGGCCGAGCGCGCGCGGGCGCTGGGCTTCGTGGCCGAGGATAGTTTCGACCAGATCATCCGGGCGCATATCGAAGACGAGATGGCGTAGAATTTCGCGGGACACGCGGGAAATGCGGGGACAGTTTACTTAATTCGGTCGAATGTCGCGACTGTACATGAACGGCACTCGGTCCGAATCAAGTACACCGTCCCCGCAATTCTTCACTCACGCCTGCAGGCTGGCCGTCAGCAGCACCAGCCCGAGCAGGAACACCAGCGCCGCGCCGCCGATCTCTATGCCGGCGTGGATGACGTTGCCGGTGCGGCCGTCGCCGGCCATGCGGACGGCGACAGTCTTGGCCATGACGGCCAGGGTCGCCAGCGCCGAGACGGTGATCGCCGTGCCGATCGCCATGGCGAAGACCGAGACGATGCCTCCGAGCCACAGGCCGTTCAGGAACGAGAAGGTGAGCACGATCAGCGCGCCGCTGCACGGCCGCAGGCCGACGGCGGCCACCGCCGACCAGGCGGTGCGCCAGTCGAAGCGGTCGCCCGCGATCATCGCCGGGTCCGGCGCATGGGCGTGGCCGCAGGTGGCGCAAACCTCGCCCGCGGCATGGTCATGGTGATGATGGTCGTGGGCGGCGTGATCGTGATGGTCGTGGCCATGATGGTGATGAGCATGCGCGTGGGCGGGTGCGACGGCCGCCGCCGACAGGCTGTGCGCCGGTGCGCGGCCCGTCCACCGGGCGACCCGCGGCGCGAGCTTCTGCCACAGGAGCCACGCGCCGAAGGCGGTGACCAGCGCATAGCTCGCGGTCTCGAGGAACCAGGTCGCGTCGGTCATCGACAGCGCCGTGCCGCGCAGGACGAGGAAGGCTGCCCCCACGACGACGATCGCGGTCGCGCCCTGCAGCATCGAAGACACGAAGGACAGCATCACGCCGCGCCGCAGCGCCACCTCGTTGGCCAGCATGTAGGAGGATATGACCGCCTTGCCGTGGCCGGGACCGGCGGCATGGAACACGCCATAGGCGAAGGACAGGCCGACCAGCAGCCAGAGCTTCGAGCCATCCTCGCGCATCGCCTTCAACGCGCCGGTGAGCGCCCGGTAGAAGCCCTGCTGCTGGACGTTCACCCAGTTGAGCAGGCCCGCCAGGATGCCGGTCTGCGGCAGCACCGCCTCGTTGGTGCCGATGCCGAGCGAACTCTGGGCATGGGCGTGGCCCAGGAAATGGGTCAGCACGTAGGTGACGGCGAGGACTGCGAAGACGGCCCGCACGACGGTCTTGTTCATGTCAGCCCGCCGCTCCGCAGGTGATCTGGAGACGCGTCGCGAACAGGGCGCCGATGTCCTCGACCGTCGGGTCGTTGAAATAGTCCTCGGTCAGCTTGGCCTGGTTCTGGACCAGTGCCTCGTCCGGATCCGGCCGCACGACCGCGCTCGCGCATCCCTGCGGCAGACGGTCGATCGACATCTGCTCGTCCTCGATGAAGTCGATGGCCGTGTAGAACGTCGGATCGTAGACGCCGAAATCGAGCTTGCCGGCCAGCTTCAGTTCGCTCTCGGGCTCCGATTCGAACAGGATGATCAGCTGGTCATCCTGGTAGTCGACCATCAGCCCCGGCGGCGGCTTCATCGCCACCGGCTTGTCGTCGACGCGGACCATCTGGAAATAGCCGTACTCGCCGATCGATTCGTAGACGACCCGGGACACCTCCTTCAGTTCGTCGGCATCCAGCTTCAGATCGCTGTTGGCATCGAATTCGAGCAGCACGGTGGAGGAGAAGAGGTCGTCGAAACGCCAGAGGTGGCGCAGCGACTTGACGTCGCCCTGGGGCGTCACCGTCACGTCGAGGCGGGCCTCTGCGAAGACGTGGGGATGGGAAAGGGCCGGCACCGGGACGGCGATCGCCGCCGCGCAGGCCATCGAACGGAGGATCGATCTCGGGAGGTGATGCATCGGACGGCTGACCGGCCCCTGCCTGACATGGTGATTTGCCCGAAGGTCTCTATCACAAAGCGGGCGGAATTGGGACTGCGGCGTCTCCTCACAAGGCCCCCTTCTCCTTGAACCACTGCACCAGGAAATCGACGAAGACGCGCACCTTGGCGGGCAGATAGCGGCGGTGCGGGTAGACGGCGAAGATGCCGCCGCCCGAATACATCCGGTCGTCCATCAGCGCGACGAGGTTGCCGGCCTCGATCTCGGGCGCGGCGATGAAGTCGGGCAGGATGGAGAAGCCGAGGCCCGAGACCGCGGCGGCGCGGGCGGCGAGCGGACTGTTGACCTCGATCGGCCCCGACACCGCCACGCTCAGCATTTCGCCGCCGTCGCCCTTGAAGGGCCAGTTGGACAGCCAGCGGCCGTTGGTGTCGATGATGCAGGGACGCGAGGCCAGCTGCTGCGGGGTCTGCGGCATGCCGACGCGCGCGATCAGCGCGGGCGAAGCGCAGAGCCGGACGCTGAAGGGCGACAGCCGTCGGGCGATCAGCGAGGAGTTCTCCAGCCGCGAGATGCGGATGGCGAGGTCGAAGCCTTCCTCGACCAGGTCGACGAAACGGTCGTCGAGATTGATGTCGAGCACGATGTCGGGGTGCTCGAGCGCGAAGTCGATCAGGCTCTGGCCGATCGGCGCATCGGCGAAGGTGCGCGGCGCCGACAGCTTGATGCGGCCGCGCACGTCCCCGGAGGATTCGCGCACGGTATCGGCCAGGCTGTCGATCTCGCGGATGATCTCCACGGCGCGCTTGTAATAGGTGTGGCCCGCCTCCGTCATCGAGAACTGGCGCGTGGTACGGTTGAGCAGCAGCGCGCCGAGCTCGTCCTCCAGCTCGCGAACATATTTCGACAAGAGCGCCTTCGACCGCCCGATCTTCCGCGCCGCCGCCGAAAACCCCTCCGCCTCGACCACGTCGATGAAGGCGCGCATGCGGGTAAGGGTGTCCATGCCGGTCATACCATCGTTCGACGTTGAAAGACGATGACGGGAGGATTGTTCAGTCTGCGACGCAGGTCAAGGGGCCATGTTGAGCGACACTATACGCGTTCGCATTTATGCGGATTGACAGTTATGCAGGTATGTCTAAATTCGTGCTTGTCAGATGGAGGCCGCGCCATGAGCCTGCCGCTTCACCACCGCCCGACGGAACGCCAGGGCATAAAGGCACGGCTCGGCGCGGGTACGAGCCTTCTCATGATCGCCCCGCGTCGCATCGGGAAGACCTGGCTGCTCGGGAAGATCGCGGAGGACATGACCGCCGCGGGCTGGCGATGCATCCGCATCGACGTCGGGGGACGCGATTCCGAGGAGGCGTTCCTGCGCGACCTGTGTTCGCGGATCGAGGAACAGCAGGATCTGAAGAAGCGGCTGTGGACGCACCTCTCCCAGCGATTCAGGCAGGTCTCAGCGGATGGCGTGGGCGAAAGCCTGCTCGGCGCGATCGGCCGCATCGATCACCATGCCTTCCTCGAGTCCCTCGTCCAGGCGCTCGACCGCGAGGACACGAAGACGCTGATCCTGATCGACGAGTTCGCGCTCCTCGTCCTCGAACTGGCGCGCAAGGACCAGGGTGCCGCACGCAACCTGCTCTATCATCTGCGCAAGCTGCAGCAGTCCTATCCGAACGTCGCGTGGTACCTGACTGGATCGATCGGCCTCGACGTCGTCACCCGCCGCTTCGACATGAGCGGCGCCCTTCTCGGGATCGACGTCGTCCCGCTCGACGTCTTTTCCCGCGACGAGGCGATTTCCTACCTCGAAGAGTTGCGGGAAAAGCGGATCGTGCGCGACTTCGAGATGACGCGGGAGGCTGCGGATGCGCTGTTCACCGGTCTCGGCTGGCTGTCGCCGTTCTATCTCCGGCACCTGGCGATGATGATCACGCCAACCGGCCCGGACGTCGCCGGCAGGCCGTCCGCCTCGGCGGACGACGTGGAGAGGGCGTTCGAAGCGTTGCTCCTGCCCCGGCACAGAGGGTATTTCGCGGGCTGGGAGGAGCATATCGACAAGAATTTCGACGCCGTCGATTCGGCCGATCTGCACGCCATCCTCGACACGCTCTGCGACCATCCGGACGGCGAGAAGCAGGCCACGATCGCCGCCGCGCTCGCCAGGGACGGGCGCAACAGGACCGACGGGAAGCTGCGCGAGCATCTGCGCGATCTGGAGAGCGACGGCTATCTCGTCCGGACGGGTGAGCGCTGGGCCTTCCGGTCGGGCCTGCTGCGTCGCTTCTGGCTGGAGTACAAGAAGCCTTGAATTCACTGCCCGGAATCGCTCTCTACAATCAGGATCGTCTCGACGACGAGACGTTCGTGGACAATTTCGTCGCGCGGCGGCCCTTGCTGGAGACGATCCTCAACCAGCTGCGCGCGCAGCTCGGCGGCGGGCCGAGCGAACATCTCGTGCTGATCGGCGCGCGCGGCATGGGTAAGACCTCGCTCCTGCGCCGCATCGCCATCGGCGTCGGCACGGATGCCGCACTGTCCGGAACCTTCGTGCCGCTGCGCTTTCGCGAGGAGCAATACAACGTCATCTCCCCGGACGCCCTGTGGCGCAATTGCGGCGATGCGCTGGCGGAATGGCTGGAGGCCACCGGCAGCGACGCGCAGGCCGACCGGCTCGACCGCGAGATGGAGCGACCGGCCTGGCGCGATCCCGAGGAATCGGCCGGGGCGTTCCTCGCGGCCTGCGCGGAAATCGGCCTGCGGCCGCTTCTCCTGCTCGACAATCTCGACCTCATCCTCGACGCGCTGAAGGGACCCGAGGCCTGGCGGCTGCGCGAGGTCCTGCAGCGGCCGGGCGGCCCGGTGGTCGTCGGCGCCGCGACGCAGCATCTCCAGCAGGCGAGCGACCGGGGCGCGCCCTTCTACGAGTTCTTCCATCCGCACGTGCTCGAACCCCTGTCGGAGACGGAGCTGCTCGCCTGCATGCACGCGCTTGCCGACCGGCGCGGCGCGGCGGGCCAGCCGGTGCGGGCGATCCTCGCCCGCCAGCCCGAGCGGATCCGCACCCTCTATGCCCTGACCGGCGGCAACCCGCGCGTCCTGGCGCTGATCTACCAGGTGCTGGAGCGCAGCGAGACCGACACGATCTTCGCCGATCTGGAAGCGCTGCTCGATCAGGTCACGCCGTTCTACAAGGCGCGCGTGGAGGAATATGCCTCGGCCCAGCAGCGGGCCGTCATCGACGCGATCGCGCTCAACTGGGATCCGATCGGCTCGGGCGCGCTGGCCGAAGCGACGGGCATCGAGGTCACCACCATCTCCTCGCATCTCAGCCGCCTGAAGCGGAGCGGCTTCGTCGAGGAGGTCGCATCCTCCGGCGCGCGGTCGGGCTACCAGCTCGCCGAACGCTTCCTCAACATCTGGTATCTGATGCGCCACGGCACCCGCCGCACGCGCCACCGGCTGCGCTGGCTGACGCTGTTTCTGGCAAGGCTCTACAGTTCCGAGGAACTCGGCCGCATGGCGCTCGAAGCGGACGGCGACGGCCCGACGCGCCGCTGGCACCCGCATTTCCGCGCCGCGTTCGACGAGGCGCGGCGGGAGGTTGCGCTCTCGGGGATTGGGCGCGCGCCCGGAGATTTCGACATCGCAGCGCCGTCGGGGCAGGGAGGGATCGATGCGGAGATCGTCGCGCAGTTCGATATGGCTGCCGAACACATCGAGGCCGGACGGTTCGAGCAGGCTGTCACGGTCTATGGAGACATTGCAGTGCGCCTCGGTGCCTCGCCGGAGCCGCAACTGCGAGAACTGGTCGGGAAGGCGCTGGTGAACAAGGCATACTGCCTCATCGCGATTGGGCGAAGCGAGGAGGCGGTCGCGGTCTGTGACGAGGTCGTCTCGCGCTTCGCGGCGTCGCCGGAGCCCGGCTTGCGCAAACAGGTCGCGATGGCGCTGGTGAACAAAGGGAACGCGCTCGACCGAGCCGAAGAGGCGATCACGACCTATGGCGACGTCGTCTCGCGGTTCGCGGCATATCCGGATTTGCGCGAGGAGGTCGCGCGGGCGCTGGTGTACAAGGGCGTCAGGCTTTGGACGCTTGGGCGAAGCGAGGAGGCGATTGAAGTCTATGGCGACGTCGTCGCCCGCTTCGCGGCATCGCCTGGGTCCGCATTGCGTGAGCAGGTCGCGATAGCGTTGGTGAACAAGGGCATCACGCTCGGCGAACTCGGTCGGAGCGAAGAGGCGATTGCAGCCTATAGCGAGGTCGTCGCGCGCTTCGCGGAGTCGCGGGAATCGGCGCTTCTCGAACAGGTCGCGATGGCGCTGGTGAACAAGGGAGTTATGCTCGGCGCGCTCGATCAAACCCAAGAGACAATTGCAGTCTATGACGAGGTCGTCGCGCGCTTCGCCGAGTCGCAGGAACCAGCGCTTCTCAATCAGGTCGCGATGGCGCTGGTGAACAAGGGAGTTAGGTTCGGCGCGCTTGGGCGGAGCGAGGAGGCGATTGCGGTCTATGGCGACGTCGTTGCCCGCTTCGCAGCTTTGCCGGAGCAGACCCTACGCGAACCGGTTGCGCGGGCACTAGTGAACATGGGAGTTAGGCTCGGCGCACTTGGACGGAGTGAGGAGGCGATCACGGCTTTTGACGATGTGGTCGCGCGCTTCGAAGCATCGCCAGAGCCGGCACTGCGCGAAGCAGTCGCGCGGGCGCTGGTGAACAAGGGGATCACGCTCGGCGCGCTTGGGCGCAGCGCAGATGAAGTCGCGGCTTATGACGAGGTCGTGGCGCGCTTCGAAGCGTCTCCAGAGCTGGCGTTGCGCGGGCTAGTCGCGCGGGCGATGGTGAACAAGGGGTGCGCGCTTGGCGAACTCGGGCGCAGCGCGGAGGAAGTCGCGGTCTACGACGACGTCGTGGCACGCTTCGCGGAATCGCCGGAGCCGGCGCTACGCGAAGCAGTAGCGCGAGCACTGGTGAACAAGGGTAACCTTCATTTCGACGAAACCGGAGACATCCCGGAGGCCGAGGCGGCCTTTCGGCTGGCGTTGGCGCTCGATGGCGGATCGGTGCCCGCCAGCGCGAATCTCGCCTGGCTGCTGCTCGCGAAAGGCGAGGCGGAGGCTGCCCGGGCGGTCGTTGCCGGGCTGGATGGGATGCCCGAAACTGGCCAACAGCTGCTGTCGGCGGGGATCGAGCTGGTGTCCGGCAATCTCGGCAATGCCTTCGCCGGCCTCGGCAAGGTTCTCGACGAAGGGCTCGACGACGGCGGATGGAGCTTCTTCGACGACCTGATGCGCTTCCTGCGCATCGCCGCGGCGCGGGGGCATGGGGAGGCGGCGATCGCCTGGTTCGAGGCGAGCGGCCATGCCGACCGCTCCGCGCCGGTTCATGCGGCGCTGGTGGCCGTCGTGCGCGGCGAGGCTTTCCTGAACGATGTCAACCCCGAGATGCGGCCGGCGGCGCGGCAGCTGTTCGAGCGGCTGTCGCGGCCCGGCCGGGCGACGCCGCCGCCGCCCGCGCCGAAGGCGCGGCGCCGGTCGTCGCGCAAGGGACGCTGACCCGTAGCGCGGTCGGGTATCCCTCACTCCCCGTCGATGAAGGCGCGCATGCGGGTGAGGGTGTCCATTCAGGCGCTCCCGGTGCTGGCGAGGATGGTGCGGGCGAGGCGGAGGAGGGCGCGGTCGCTGCCAGCGGGCCCGAGAAGCGAGAGGCCGAAGGGTCCGCCGTCGATCGCGCCGAGCGGCAGGGTGATCTGCGGGACGCCGGCGAGGCCGGAGAGGCAGAGCAGCCGCAGGGCGCGCTCGCGGTAGGCCTGGATGGCGTCGAAGCCGGTGTCGGCCAGCGGTGCGGCGCCGGGCATGGTGGGGAGCACGAGGAGGCCGTCGTCGCCCAGCCGGTCGGCGAGCGCGGCGCGGAAGGCGTCGCGCAAGGCGGTCTCGCGCTGCACGGTGGCGGCGTCGATGGTGGCGCCGAATTCGAAGCGCTCCTTCACGCCCGGCCCGAGCCTGCGGTCGCCCGACGAGATGAACGGGCCGTGGACGGCCCAGGCCTCGGCGGCCTGGATGCGGCGGAAGGCCCAGTAGAGATCGTCGATCGACTGCGGCAGGGGCGCCGCCGCCTCCGGCGTGCCGATGACGCGTGCGGCGGCGGAGACCATCCGCTCGTATTCGTCGCGCTCGGCGGGGCCAAGGACGAGGTCGTCGAGGGTGGTGATTCGCAGTGGCCGCCACGAGCATTCCCCAGCCCTCGAGTCAGTGGGCAAAAGAACGTCGGCCACCCGCTCGTAGGTCGCGACGTCCTTCGCGAACCAGCCGAAGGTGTCGAGGGAGGGGGCGAGCGGCATGGCGCCCTTGAGCGACACCGCGCCGTGGGTCAATCGCAGGCCGATCAGGCCGCAGAAGCTCGCCGGGCCGCGGATCGAGCCGCCGGTGTCGGAGCCGAGCGCGATGTCGGCGAGCCCGCCGGCCACTGCCGCCGCCGATCCGGACGACGAGCCGCCGGTGACGCGCCCGGGGGCGGCCGGATTGACGGGGAAGGGGTAGTGGGCGTTCTGGCCCATCAGCGAGAAGGTCAGTTCGTCGGTCTGCGTGCGGCCGACGAAGCGCGCGCCGGCTTCGAGCAGCGCCTGCACGGCGGGAGCGGTGCGCTCCGCCGGCTGTGCTTCGGCGAGCTTCTGCGGATTGCCGCCGCCGGTGCGCTGGCCGGCGACGTCGTAGATGTCCTTCACCGCCAGCGTCAGGCCGACGAGCGGCCCGGACGGCGCGTGCGGCGGCAGGGGCTCGTCGCGGTCGAGGAAGGCGTGGAAGGGGTCGGGCATGCGGGTCATCGTCTCTGCCGGTGAAACGTCGGCGCGAGCATCGTTCAGCGGATACGATTGCGCAAGCGGGGCGGCGGCGGCGACCGTCGCTTCGGCCCTGTCCACCGCGTCGCGGCCGAGCGCCCACTCGAGCCGGTCGAGCCCGCTGAGCTTCGGCCCCTGCCGCCTCCGGGCGCGGCGCAGCCCGGTCCGCAGCCGCGCCCGGAAGCCGGCGTCGAGATGGCCTTGCTCGACGAGGATGGCGGCAATGTCGGCCGCGTTGTCGACGACGCCGTCGTCGGCATCGTCGAAGGCCGCGTCCAGACGGGCGATCGCGGCTTCGACCTGCGGGTGGCAGGCCTCCTCGAAGCGCAGCGGCAGGTCCGCGTCGGCCGGGTCGCGCCAGGAGCCGTCGAACAGCACGAGGTCCATGTCGAGCGCGACGATGCGCCAGTCGGGCTGGAGCGACCGGTGCTGCACGAAGCCGGCCACGCGTTCGGCGAAGCCCGGCCCCGCCAGCCGGCCGATCCGCACGAGATCGCGGCCCACGCGATTGGGATCGGCGACCGTCACGCAGGTCTCGAGCGCCGCCAGGATCCGCTCGGCCTCCGCCGCGGTGATTCGCCGCTCCGCGGGAGTTTCGACGGAAGGGACCTGCGGCGGGGGCGACCGGCCGTCCGCCGCTCCGCCGCCGTCCAGCGCCACCGCCGCGGCGATGCCGGAGGCGTCCGGCGGGTGGGCCGTTGCGCCGGTGGACCGGGTCGCCGGACCCTCGGCCTTCGCCTGCAGCCGGCGCCGGCGCATGGGACGGAAGGCGTCCCAGATCGCGTAGACGGGCAGGCCGACCAGCGTCAGCGTCGCGGCGATCAGCAATGGCAACGGGATCTGCACGGGGAGGGCCGCCTGCTGACGGGGACGCGTCGGGGACGGCCGAACGGCCTCCCGGGATCGCCTTACGCTACGCCAACGCGCGGCCGAAAAAAACGATTGATTGTGACAGGCCACGTCCCTATATCCGCGCTTGCCCAAAGTCGCACGTGCCTGTGGGTGTCCGCTGGTCCCTCGAATGGCGAGGATATCGGTAAGGTAACCGGAGCTAACCCCTCCGGTCGGTTCGACGGCCAACCGCCGATCCGAGGACACCTTGAAGCAACGACGGTGCGGGCCTTTCTGGTTCTCTTCCGGTCGTCCAAAGACCGGGGTTACTGAAGAGGCACACCATCATTGCCGGCAGTGCGGTTGGGATCTCCCATCCAAGCCAAGGCAGACAAAGCGGAGAACGGCCGGGCGGTCGTGATCCATCGCCGCGAGACGGCATTGCGTGGTTCCGGGGTCTCCACCGGCTGGCTCCACGCCATCGACGTCTCGACTTTGTCCACCCTGTGTTCGCGCGGCTGACGGCCGGCGTCGCAGAGCCTGCTTGCGCGCGTCTCGATGGCGCGAATGGAGAGACCCGATGGCCACCCAGCGTATCCTCGACTTCCTCGCCACCCGACGTCCGGCCGGCCCCTGCCTGGTGGTCGACCTCGACGTGGTCGCCGAGAATTTCCGCGCCTTCGAGAAGGCGCTGCCGCAGAGCAGGATCTACTACGCGGTGAAGGCGAACCCGGCACCCGAGATCCTGCGCCTGCTCGCCTCGATGGGCTCGTCCTTCGACACCGCCTCGGTCGCCGAGGTGGAGATGGCGATGGATGCCGGCGCGCCGGCCGAGCGCATCTCCTTCGGCAACACGATCAAGAAGGAGCGCGACATCGCGCGCGCCTTCGAGCTCGGCATCCGCCTGTTCGCGGTGGACTGCGTGGAGGAGGTCGAGAAGGTGGCGCGCGCCGCCCCCGGCAGCCGCGTTTTCTGCCGCGTGCTCACCGACGGCGAGGGCGCCGAGTGGCCGCTGTCGCGCAAGTTCGGCTGCGTGCCGGCGATGGCCGTCGACGTGCTGCGCCGCTCGCGCGAGCTCGGCCTCGACGCCTATGGCGTGTCGTTCCACGTCGGTTCGCAGCAGTGCGACCTGACCGCCTGGGACCGCGCGCTGGGCGACGCCAAGCGGGTCTTCGCGACGCTGGCCGAAGAGGGCATCGTGCTCAAGATGGTCAACATGGGCGGCGGCTTCCCGACGCGCTACCTGCGCGACGTGCCGGTAGCGCAGGCCTACGGCCAGGCGATCTTCGAGGCGCTGTCGAAGCATTTCGGCAACCAGATCCCGGAGACCATCATCGAGCCGGGCCGCGGCATGGTCGGCAATGCGGGCGTCATCAAGTCGGAAGTCGTGCTGATCTCCAAGAAGGCCGACAACGACAACGTGCGCTGGGTCTATCTCGACATCGGCAAGTTCGGCGGTCTCGCCGAGACGATGGACGAGGCGATCCGCTACCCGATCGTGACCCCGCGGGACGGAGACGAGAAGTCGCCCTGCGTGCTCGCCGGCCCGACATGCGACTCGGCCGACGTGCTCTACGAGAAGACGCCCTATCCGCTGCCGCTGTCGCTGACCATCGGCGACGAGGTGCTGATCGAGGGCACGGGCGCCTACACGACGACCTACGCCTCGGTCGCCTTCAACGGCTTCGAGCCGCTCCGATCCTACGTGATCTGACGGCTCGCCGGCTGACCCAGCCGGACGCCGCCGGATCATGCCTGCCGCCGGGGGGAACGCCCCCGGCGACGGGTCCGCTCGTGGACTTTTCATCCGCTTGTGAAGGATCGCGCAGATGAACCCAAACCTCGCCATCGACATCGCTCCCTCCATTCTTTGCGAAGCCCCCGGCGACGTCGCCGCACGCGAGGCGCTGCTCGACCGGGCCATGGGGCCGGGGCGCAGGCGCAAGGCGTCGGAGAAGCTGCGGCGCGGGCGGCGTCCTTCGGAAGGCCTCGCCTTCTGCGCGAAGGACGGCGACGGCCGGCTCGTCGGCACGGTGCGGCTGTGGGACGTGACGGCGGGCGAAGGCGGCGCGCCGGCGCTGCTGCTCGGCCCGCTCGCCGTCGATCCGTCGGTCAAATCGAGCGGCATCGGCTCCGCGCTGATGCGGCATGCGATCGGCGAGGCGCGGCGGCTCGGCCACGGCGCGATCCTGCTCGTCGGCGACGCGCCCTACTATGCCCGCTTCGGCTTCTCGGCGGAGAAGACCGACGCGCTGTCGATGCCCGGCCCCTATGAAAAGGGACGCTTCCTGGCGCTCGAACTGATCGAGGGCTGGCTCGACGGGGCGGCGGGGACGCTGACGGCGGCCGGCCGCAAGGCGAAGGCGGAGCGGCGGCGGCTGGCGGCGTAGGCGCGGGACGGCGCCGGGACACCGGTTCCGTCATCGAAGGCCGGCCGGAAATGCGGGGACGGCCTACCGAATTCCGCCCGACGGGTGGGGCGGATTCAACGGGCAGGAATGCGGGGACGGTTTGCTCAATTCGACACCCTTCCCCTCCTTCCGGGTCGGTCTTCGGGTCGAATTGCTTAAACTGTCCCCGGATTTCCCCCCCGCATTTCCGCCAGCGCCTGCGGGCCGGGAAGCGGCCCTGCCGCCCGGCCTGTCGGGTCTCGGGATGGGGATCGGCGCGCCGCAGGCGCGGCGTCAGGACGTGTCGTGGACCTGCGGCAGCGGCAGGACGGGCAGGACGCGGCAGGCAACGTCCCGGCAGGCGGACCCGTCCGGCATGCGGTCGCGGCCGGGCGCCCAGGCGACGCCGCCCATCGTGGCGAGCACGGCCGAGAGCATCGCCGCGCACCAGCGGTAGCGCCAGGCGACGAGGGCGGCGTCGAAGGGACTGGCGTCGCCCGGCCCGGCGGCGGCCGCGAGTTCGTCCTCGACCACGGCGAGGTCGATCTGCAGCGCGTTTGCGACGCTCGCCCGCGCCGCCCGTTCGCCGCGGCGCAGGAAGAACAGCACCAGAAAGCGTACCACGAAGGACCGGCCGGCGGCGGCATCGGCCTTGGCGGCGAGCGACAGCAGGAGCGCGATCGTCTCCCGCAGCTTCCGCCCGTTTAGCCCCGCCCCGCGCATGTCTTGCCTCCTTCGACTGCGGCCAGACTGCGATGAGGTGGCAAGGGTGTGGACAGATTTTCTGCAAGGCGTTGATAATGCTGGCGGCGTCCGTCCTCCACCCCACGAGGTGGGGGCGGAGGTGGCGTCGCGTAGCGACGACGGAGGGGGGCGACGCAGGATGTGGCGACGAGGGCGGAGATGGTGGAGGCGACCGGGATGACGGCGACAGGCCTCGTCGTGCACCCGATCGCGGGCATGGACGGAGAGGCATGGATCCCGGATACGTCGTCCTTCGCTGCGCTCGGACGTCGTTCCGGGATGACGAAGGAGGAGGGTGCCAAGTCGGGCGAGGCAGGCCTGTGGGGTTACCGTCTCGGGGCGGCGGGGTCCCCCCCTCCGCCTCGCTGCGCTCGGCACCTTCCCCCCACTTCGTGGGGTTGGAGGACGGGCTGCGGCGCCGGTGGCAGCCTGTCCTCCACCCCACGCAGTGGGGGCGGAGGTGGCGTCGCGAAGCGACGACGGAGGGGGGGCGACGCTGGAGGATGCGGCGACGACCGTGACGACGGCCAAGACCGTGGAGCGGCGCCGGCGGAGGGACGGCGAAGACGCGCGTCGGCGCGCGCCTCGTCGTGCACCGGATCGCGGGGAAGAGCGGCGAGGCATGGATCCCGGATACGTGCCGTCTCGCTCCGCTCGACGGCGCGTTCCGGGATGACGAAGGTGGGGGCGCGGCGGTGAAGGGGCGGGGCGGCGACGGGAGGGGGGCCTCCCGTCGGGGAGGCTCGCGTCAGAGCGCCTGGCTGAGCGCCATGGCGGCGGACATGTCGCCGGCGACTTTCATCTTGCCGGTCATGAAGGCGGCGGTGGGGTTGAGGTCGCCGGCGATGAGCGACTCGAAATTGTCCTTGCTCATGGTGATCGTGCAGTCGGCGTCGCCGTTGCCGACCGCGGCAGACTCGCCGTCGATCAGAATGGCGCCGTCGGCGCCGAGGTCGATCTTCACGGACCGGTCGAAGCCGGAGCCCGAGAGGCGCTGGTCGATCTTGGCGGCGATCTGGTCGAGGCTCATGTCATTCTCCATGATGCGGCGAACGTCGTGCTCGCCCGTTGACGTCACGCGTCGGTGCGGTGCCGGTGACTGTCGCCTCCCTTACCAGCCGATTGACGTTTACGTCAACGTTGTCTAGCCTTGAACGATGCGGGAGGAGGAGCCGGCATTGACCTGTCAAAGCATTCTGCGCGGGGATTGTTTCGCCGCTGCGACGCCTTGCCCCGTTCCTTCGGCGGGTCGCTGATGCCGGCGCTCGTCTCCCGGATCGACACGCGCTCCGAAGGCTTCCGCGCCAATGCCGCGGCGATGGCGGCGAAACTGTCGGAGGTGCGCGGTCTCGAGGCGAAGATCCGCGCCAACTCGGCTGCGCGCGCCGACCGGTTCGCGCAGCGCGGCCAGATCCTGCCGCGCGAACGCGTCGAGCGCCTGCTCGACCGCGGCCAGCCCTTCCTCGAACTAATGACGCTCGCCGGCCTGCGCATGCACGACGACGACGGCGACAAGAACGCCATGGGCGGCGGCACGATCGCCGGCATCGGCGTGGTGGCCGGCCGGCGCTGCATCGTGTCGGCGTCCGACAGCGGCATCAAGGGCGGCACGGTGCCGCCGATCGGGCTGAAGAAGGCGCTGCGCCTGCACGAACTCGCCTTCGAGAACCGGCTGCCGCTGATCTATCTGGTGGAGAGCGGCGGCGCCAACCTGCTGCACCAGGCGGAGATGTTCGTCGAAGGCGGGCGTTCCTTCGCCAACCAGGCGCGGCTGTCGGCGGCCGGCATCCCGCAGATTGCCATCGTGCACGGTTCGTCAACGGCAGGCGGGGCCTACCTGCCCGGATTGTCGGACTACGTGGTGCTGGTGCGCGGCCGCTCGAAGATCTTCCTCGCCGGTCCGCCGCTGGTGAAGGCGGCGATCGGCGAGGACGCCGACGACGAGGATCTCGGCGGGGCGGACCTGCACGGCCGCGTCACCGGGCTCGGCGAACACGTGGCCGAGGACGACGTCCAGGCGCTGGCGATCGGCCGCGAGATCATGCGCAACCTCGCCTGGGACACGGTCTGCCCGCGCGCCGCCGCCGCACCGCCGCTGCATGACGCCGAGGACCTGATGGGGATCGTGCCGGCCGACGGGCGCCAGCCCTTCGACATGAAGGAGGTGATCGCCCGCATCGCCGACGGCTCGGATTTCTTCGAATTCAAGGCGGACTATGCGCCCGACACGGTCTGCGGCCACGCGGCGATCGACGGGCACCGGGTCGGCATCCTGGCCAACAACGGACCGATCATGCCTGCCGGTTCGCTGAAGGCGGCGCAGTTCATCCAGCTCTGCGACCAGGCCCGTACGCCGCTGGTCTTCCTGCAGAACACGACCGGCTACATGGTCGGCACCGCGGCCGAGCGCGAGGGGGCGATCAAGCACGGGTCGAAGATGATCCAGGCGGTGGCCAATGCCCGCGTACCAAAATTCACGGTGGTCGTCGGCGGCTCCTACGGCGCCGGCAATTACGGCATGTGCGGCCGGGGCTTCTCGCCGCGCTTCATCTTCTCCTGGCCGTCGGCCCGAACCGCCGTGATGGGCGGCGAGCAGGCGGCGACGGTGATGGAGATCGTCACGCGCGGAAAGGGTGGCCCGGTCGACGAGGCGGCGCTGTCGAGGATGACGGCCGGCATCCGCGCCGGCGTCGAGGCGCAGTCCACCGCGCTCTACGGCACGGCCCGGCTGTGGGACGACGGCATCATCGATCCGCGCGACACGCGCGCCGTGCTTTCGCTGTGCCTGGCGGTCGCGGCAGAGGGAGATGCAAGGGTGCTGCGGCCGAACGCGTTCGGGGTGGCGAGGGGGTAGATTACCGCCCGATGTCAGCGCGAGCGGGACCCCCTCTGGCCTGCCGGCCATCTCCCCCCCCAAGGGGGGAGATCGGCAGTTCGTGCACTCGCATCCGCTTTTCGACCGTGGCGATTTGAGCAACCGTCGACGAGGCTTCGATCTCCCCCCTTGAGGGGGAGATGCCGGCAGGCAGAGGGGGGTGTACCGGCACTCCATCGGAACGATTGGGAGGAAACCAGATGCACTTCACCGCCGAACACGAGAGCCTGCGCCGCACAGTGGCAAGGTTCGTCGAGACGGAACTCAATCCGCATGTCGACGCCTGGGAGGCGGCGGAGGCGTTTCCCTCGCACGAGGTCCTCAAGAAGATGGGCGATCTCGGCCTGCTCGGGGTCAAATACGATCCCGACTACGGCGGGCTGGGGCTCGACTTCTCCTATTCCATGGTGATGGCCGAGGAGCTGGGCGCGTGCCATTGCGGCGGCGTGCCGATGGCGATCGGCGTCCACACCGACATGTGCACGCCGGCGCTGAACCGCTTCGGCTCCGACCACGTGAAGCGGAATTTCCTCGCGCCGTCGATTGCGGGCGACGTGGTGGGCTGCCTTGGCGTCTCGGAGCCGGGCGGCGGCTCGGACGTGGCGGCGGTGAAGACGGTCGCGCGCCGGGACGGCGGCGACTGGGTGATCTCGGGCACCAAGATGTGGATCACCAACGGCATGGAGGCGGACTGGTGCTGTCTGCTCGCCAACACGTCGGACGGGCCCCCGCACAGGAACAAGTCGCTGATCTGCGTGCCGATGGATGCCGCGGGCATCACGCGGCAGAAGATCCGCAAGATCGGCATGCATTCGTCCGACACCGCGCAGCTGTTCTTCGACGCGGTGCGGGTGCCGGTCGCCAACCTGATCGGCCAGGAGGGCATGGGCTTCACCTACCAGATGCTGCAGTTCCAGGAGGAGCGGCTCTATTCGGCGGCGAGTTCGCTGAAGGGCTTCGACCGGCTGATCGACCTGACGATCGACTATACCGGCCAGCGGCAGGCCTTCGGCAAGCCGATCCTCGACAATCAGGTGGTGCATTTCCGGCTGGCCGAACTGCGCACCGAGGTGGAGGCGCTGCGCGCGCTGACCTGGAGCGCGATCGAGCAGTACGTCGCCGGCGCCGACGTGACGCGGCTCGCCTCGATGGCCAAGCTGAAGACCGGGCGGCTGGCGCGCGAACTCACCGATGCCTGCCTGCAATACTGGGGCGGCATGGGCTACACCGCCGACAATCCGGTGAGCCGCGCCTGGCGCGACACGCGGCTGGTGTCGATCGGGGCGGGCGCCGACGAGATCATGCTCGGCATCATCGCCAAGCTGGAGGGCACGCTGCCGGGCACGGGCAACCGGGGGCGGGGGTGAGGGTGGTGCGTATACGTATGTCTGCGCTTTGCGATACCCCCCTCTGGCCTGCCGGGCGTGGCGAGCCACCGGTCTCGCCCGTCCTTCGGCCCCCCCTCAAGGGGGGAGATCGGCGATTTCGGCGTCGTCGCTCGTCCTGCGTCGTTGTCGATTGGCGAAGCCGGTGGAGACAGCCGATCTCCCCCCTTGAGGGGGAGATGGCCGGCAGGCCAGAGGGGGGTGTCGTCGAGCGCGGACATATCCCGTGGCACCCATGATCCAGACCCTGCTCATCGCCAACCGCGGCGAGATCGCCTGCCGGATCATCCGCACGGCGCGGCGGATGGGGATCGCCACGGTGGCGGTGCACAGCGATGCCGATGCCGGGGCGCCGCATGTGCGGATGGCCGACCGGGCGGTGCGGATCGGGCCGGCGGAGGCGGCGCGGTCCTATCTCGACGCGGGCACGATTCTTGCCGCGGCGCGCCTGGCGGGGGCCGATGCCGTGCATCCGGGCTATGGCTTCCTGTCGGAAAATGCGGACTTCGCGCAAGGCTGTCGCGACGCGGGGCTGGTGTTCGTCGGGCCGCCGCCCGAAGCGATCCGCGCCATGGCCGACAAGGCGCGGGCGCGGGTGCTGATGGCGCGGGCCGGGGTGCCGGTGGTGCCGGGCTATGACGGCGAGGACCAGTCGGCCGACCGGTTCGCCGCGGAAGCGGATCGCATCGGCTTTCCGCTGCTGGTGAAGGCGTCCGCCGGCGGTGGCGGGCGGGGCATGCGGCGGGTGCGACGCGCGGACGATCTCGCGTCGGCGGTGGAAAGCGCGCGGCGCGAGGCGGAGAACGCCTTCGGCAGCGGCGGGCTGATCCTGGAACGGCTGGTGGAGGCGGCGCGGCACGTCGAGGTGCAGGTCTTCGCCGACGGCCGGGGCAACTGCATCCATCTCGGCGCGCGCGACTGTTCGGCGCAGCGGCGGCACCAGAAGATCGTCGAGGAGAGTTCGCCGATCGGCGCGGGCGTGACCGACGCCATGGCGCGCGACGCCGTCGCCTGCGCGAAGGCGGTGGACTACGTGGGGGCGGGAACGGTGGAGTTCATCGTCGGGGCGGAAGGCGGCTACCATTTCCTGGAGATGAACACGCGCCTGCAGGTGGAGCATCCGGTGACCGAGATGGTGACCGGGCTCGACCTCGTCGAATGGCAGCTGCGGGTCGCGCAGGGCGAGGCGCTGCCGCTTCGGCAGGAGGAGGTGGTCTTCGCCGGCCACGCGATCGAGGCGCGGCTCTACGCCGAGGACCCGCAGGCGGGCTTCCGGCCGCAGACGGGGACGGTGCGCGGCTGGCGGCCGCAGGTCGGCGCCGACGAGCCGGGGCTGCGCATCGACACCGGCGTGGAGGACGGGCAGGCGGTGACGCCCTTCTACGACCCGATGATCGCCAAGCTGATCGCGCATGGCCGCGCCCGCGACGAGGCGATCCGCAGGCTCGTGCGGGCGCTGGAGACGCGGCCGCTGTTCGGGCCGAAGACCAACCGCGGCTTCCTCCTCGGTCTGCTCGCGTCGCCGGAGTTCCGCGCCGGCGCCGTGACGACGGACCTGATCGACCGCTGGATCGCCGACGACGCGCCGCTGCTGCGGGCAGCTCTGCCTTCGCGGGAGACGGTTGCGCTGGCCGCCGCGTGGCTGGCGCTGTCGGCGCCGGGCGGCTGGTTTCGCTCGACGGGCGTCGCCGACTGCTCGGTCACGCTGGACTGCGACGGTTGCCGCTTCGAGACCACCGCGCGGATCGAGCGCGGCCGCCTGGCCAGCGTCCGCATCGTCACGGCCGACGGGGTCGGTGGAATCGAAGGGGTCGACGTGGCGATCGTCGAAGCACGGATCGAGGGGGCGCGGCTGCAGGCGGTGCTGGGGGCGGGAGCAGCGGACGGCGGGGCGCTTGCCGTCGCCACCGTCCATGCCGAGGGCCGCGACGTCTGGCTCGACCGCGACGGCCGGACCTGGCGCTTCAGCGAGCCGGACCGGCTTGCGGCGCGCGAGGCGGCGGCCGATCCGTCGCTGGTCCGCACGCCGGTGACGGGCGTGCTGCGCGCGCTGTCGGCCGCCGCCGGCGACCGGGTGGAGGCCGGGCAGACGGTCGGCATGGTCGAGGCGATGAAGATGGAGACGATGCTCGCCGCCGCGGCGACGGGCACGGTGACGGCGGTTCGCGCCCGCGCCGGCGATCAGGTGCGGGCCGGCGACGTGATCGTGGAACTCGACCCCGCCGGCTGACGGCGGAAGGGGCAGTCCGGTCGCCGTCTCCGGGACGCCACGTTCGCGTTTGCCCCGCCTGCCGGGCTCCGCTAGGACTGAAGGCCCGGCGCGCGCCGGAGAGCGGTCGCTCACGACCCGCAACGGAGACCGAACGTCTGCCCATGCCCCCATCCACGCCCGTCCCGGTCTTCGACGGCCACAACGACACCCTGCTCAGGCTGCATGCCGCCAAGGTCGCGGAGCCCGAAAGGCTTTTCCTCGACGGCACCCGCAAGGGCCACATCGATCTGCCGCGGGCAAGGCAGGGCGGCTTCGCAGGCGGATTCTTCGCGGTCTTCCCGCCGCCGCTCGGGCCGATCGACTTCTCGTCGCCCGCGCCGCCGCCCGGAAGCGACGAGCGGCTGCCGCCGGACCTCGCCCAGGCCGACGCGGCCGCAGCCACCTTCGCCATGGCCTCGATCCTGTTCCGGCTCGAACGCGCATCGGACGGAGCGCTGACGGTCTGCCGCAGTGCCGCCGACATCCGTTCGGCGATGGACCGGGGCTCGATCGCGGCGCTGTTCCACATCGAGGGCGCGGAGGCGATCGGGCCGGATCTCGCGCTGCTCGACGTGCTGCACGCCGCCGGCCTGCGTTCGCTCGGCCCGGTCTGGAGCCGCCGCAACGTCTTCGGCGAGGGCGTGCCGTTCCGCTTTCCCTCGACGCCCGACACCGGGCCGGGACTGACCGATGCCGGCAAGGCGCTCGTGCGGGCCTGCAACCGGCTGAAGATCCTCGTCGACCTGTCGCATCTCAACGAGAAGGGATTCCGCGACGTCGCGGCGATCACCGACGCGCCGCTGGTCGCCACGCATTCCAACGTGCACGCGCTCTGCCCCTCGGCGCGCAACCTGACGGAGTGGCAATTGTCGGCGATCCGCGAGAGCCGCGGCATGGTGGGGCTGAACTTCGCCACCGGCTTCCTGCGCTCCGACGGACGCATGGGCGGCGATACCGCGCTCGACGTCATGATTGCCCATCTCGACGCGCTGGTGGAAGCGCTGGGCGAGGACGGCGTCGGCTTCGGGTCGGATTTCGATGGCGCCCCGGTGCCCGCCGCCATCCGCGACGTTGCCGGCCTGCCGCGGCTGATCGAGGCGATGGAGGCGCATGGATTCGGCCGGGAGCTGATCGAGAAGATCGCCTGGCGCAACTGGGTGGGACTGCTCGAGCGGACGATCGGCTAGTTCAAAGGCCGCACGATGGCGAGGGTTCGTCCGTCAGCGGCGGAACGGCGTCGTCCAGCCGGATGCATTCGGTAGGGCCGCGCGAGGCAGCGCGGCCGAAAACCCTGGCCTGGAGCTTAACGCGACCCGCCCGATCCGCTCCGCCCGCCCTAAAGCGTGTCGCAATCTTTCAGAATCGCGCCGCACGCTTCAGGTCTTCGTCTTCGCGCGTGCCCTTCACCCGGGACCGGCGCCCACCTTCGGGAGACACGCTTCAGCAGGCGGGCACTCGATGCCGCCCGGCTCCACGGCGGATCAGTCGCGCGGCGGTAAGGGCGGCAGCGGCGGGGGCACCAGCGACGTCGGCGCCGCTGCCACGGTACCGAGCCTGCCGCGCTTCGAAAGCACCGGTTTCTCGTATGTACGATTCATCGTTCTACCTTCCATGGTTGCAACGGGCGGCCAATACATCAAAATCTGCAGCTGGTCTCCTCGAAATTTTTCCCGCCGGCGTCGTGCATCGGAAGTCGCCACAGGCGTCGATCGGAGCCCGGTCGCGACCGCTCCGTTCAGGCAGTGCAGGCCCCATGCAGGCGCTCGATGCGCTCGGCGGTGAGGTGCTGCAGGCGCCAGAGATGGCGGTCGTGGATGCCCATCTGTTCCAGGTGCTCGACGGTCGCGTGCAGATACTCCGCCATCGAGCCGCGGAAGCCGCAGGCGGTAGCGAGCATGTCGGCGGTGGCCTCGTCGTCGAGTTCGCTGACATAGCGGCCGCTCTTGCGGTTCATCGCGAAGGTCAGCGCCTTCAGCGGCCCTTGCGGTGTCGTCACCTTGATCCAGCGCGGCGGGAAGGCGGACGGCACCATGCTCATCTCGCGCCGGATCAGCCGGTCCATGTTGGCCTTGATCGCGTCGCCGGGCAGGCGAAACACCACGCCGTGGCACTGGCCGCCGCGATCGATCGCCAGCATCAGGCCCGGCTGCTCGCGGTTGCCGCGGTAGCGGTAGTCCCAGCCGAGGCAGAAGCGCCGGTGCCAGCCGCGCGCCAGCGCCGTGCGGCGCTCCACGAAGTCGAATTCCGGGTTCCAGATCAGCGAGCCGTAGCCGAACACCCAGAACCCGTCCTCGGGCGCACCGGCCATGATCTCGGCGACGGCACGTTCGTAGTCGGCATCGGTCGCGGGAACCATGCCGGGGAAGACCTGAAAGCCGGGATCGGGAATGTCGCGGGCGAGCAGTGCGACATGGTCCCTGGTGAGCCGCATGCGCCGGGGCGGCGTCTTCGCATTCATTGCATGCCTCGTCTGCGTGGTTGCGCCAGATAAGCCCGGCCGGACGCGCGGTTCAAGCACCCGCATGAGTGACGCTTCGTTCAGCGCCGAACGACCGCCCGGCCGGTGCTTGCGAAGCGGGGACGCTTTGGCTAAGGAAGCCGCGCATCCGCGCGGCGGCAAAGCCCGCCGCGCGCCCTTCAGTTTCCGCGACCGGAGAGGCCGCGACCCCCGCAAAGGCACATCGCTTCCATGGCGCGCATCGTGATGAAATTCGGCGGAACTTCGGTTGCCGACATCGCCCGGATCCGCAACGTGGCCAGGCACGTCAAACGCGAGGTGGACGCTGGCCACGAGGTGGCCGTGGTCGTATCGGCCATGGCCGGCAAGACCAACGAGCTGGTGGCCTGGGTGCAGGACGCCTCGAAGGCCGAAGGCGCGAATTTCAACATCTACGACGCGCGCGAATACGACGCCGTGGTGGCTTCGGGCGAACAGGTGACGTCCGGCCTGCTGGCGCTGACGCTGCAGGCCATGGGCATCCATGCCCGCTCCTGGCAGGGCTGGCAGATCCCGATCCGCACGGACAACGCGCATGGCGCCGCACGAATCCAGGATATCGACGGATCGTTCCTGATCAAGCGGTTCGGCGAGGGCCAGGTGGCGGTGATCGCCGGCTTCCAGGGCATCGGCCCGGACAACCGGATCGCAACGCTGGGGCGGGGTGGCTCCGACACCAGCGCGGTGGCCATCGCGGCCGCGGTGAAGGCCGACCGCTGCGACATCTACACCGACGTCGACGGCGTCTACACGACGGACCCGCGCATCGAGCCCAAGGCGCGGCGGCTGGCCAAGATCAGCTTCGAGGAGATGCTCGAAATGGCATCGCTCGGCGCCAAGGTGCTGCAGGTGCGCTCGGTGGAACTCGCCATGGTGCACAAGGTGCGCACCTTCGTGCGCTCCTCCTTCGAGGACCCCGACGCGCCCGGCATGGGCGATCTTCTCAATCCCCCCGGCACCCTCATTTGCGACGAGGACGAAATCGTGGAACAGCAGGTCGTTACCGGCATCGCCTACGCCAAGGACGAGGCCCAGATATCGCTCCGCCGCGTCGCCGACCGGCCGGGCGTCGCCGCCGGCATCTTCGGGCCGCTCGCGGAAGCCAACATCAACGTCGACATGATCGTCCAGAACATCTCCGAGGACGGATCGCGCACCGACATGACCTTCACGGTTCCGTCGAGCGACCTCGGCAAGGCGCTCGCCGTGCTCGACCGGTCGCGCGAAACCATCGGCTTCGAACTGGTGCAGCACGACACCGGCATGGCCAAGGTGTCGGTGATCGGCATCGGCATGCGCAGCCATGCGGGCGTGGCGGCCACCGCCTTCAAGGCGCTGTCGGAGAAGGGCATCAACATCCGCGCGATCACGACGTCGGAGATCAAGATCTCGATCCTGATCGATGGCGCCTATACCGAGCTTGCAGTGCGGACTTTGCATTCCGTCTACGGTCTGGATAAGCAATAGTCCTACCAATCGTTGCTCGGCCTGCCGCGTCCGCGATTCGCGCGGAGGCGGCCGAAGGCCGTGGGAGAAACGCCCGATGCGCGAATTCGCCGGCAGCCCGCGGGTATTGCTGAGACGGCTGCGCGAGCTGATGGCCGAGGCGGCGGAGCCGCAGGCCCGGCTCGACCGCATCGTGCGCGAGATCGCCTCCAACATGGTGGCCGAGGTGTGCTCGCTCTACGTGCTGCGGGCGGATTCGGTGCTGGAGCTCTACGCCACCGAGGGTCTGAACCCGAGCTCCGTGCATCTGGCGCAACTGCGGCTGGGGCAGGGCCTCGTCGGCACGATCGCGGCGAGCGCCCGGGCGCTGAACCTGCAGGATGCGCAGAACCATCCGGCCTTCACCTACCTGCCGGAGACCGGCGAGGAGATCTACCACTCCTTCCTCGGCGTGCCGGTGCTGCGGGCCGGCCGGACGCTCGGCGTCCTCGTCGTCCAGAACAAGACCAAGCGCCACTACGGCGACGACGAGGTGGAGGCGCTGGAGACCACGGCGATGGTCATCGCCGAGATGATCGCCACCGGCGACCTGCGCCGCCTGACCCGGCCGGGCATGGAACTCGACCTGTCGCGCCCGGTGACGATCGACGGGCTGTCCTTCAACGAAGGCGTCGGCCTCGGCCACGTGGTGCTGCACGAGCCGCGCATCGTCGTCACCAACCTGTTCAACGAGGACGTCGACACCGAACTGCGCCGGCTGGACACGGCGCTCGGCTCTCTCAGGGTCTCGATCGACGACATGCTGTCGCGGCGCGATGTCGCCAGCGAGGGCGAACACCGCGCCGTGCTCGAAGCCTACCGCATGTTCGCGCACGACCGCGGCTGGGTGCGGCGGCTGGAAGAGGCGGTGCGCAACGGCCTGACGGCGGAAGCGGCGGTGGAGAAGGTGCAGAGCGACATGCGCGCGCGCATGATGCACATGACCGATCCCTACATGCGCGACCGGATGAACGACTTCGACGACCTCGGCAACCGGCTGCTCAGGCAGCTGATGGGCCACGGACCGGAGAATCTCGCTGCCGCGCTGCCGCGGGACGCGATCGTCGTGTCGCGCTCGATGGGCGCGGCCGACCTGCTCGACTATCCACGCGACAAGCTGCGCGGGCTGGTGCTGGAGGACGCGGCGGCGACCAGCCATGTGGTGATCGTGGCCCGCGCGATCGGCATTCCGGTGACCGGCCAGGCCAAGGGCGCGGTGTCGATGGCCGAGAACGGCGACCCGATCATCGTGGACGGCGACGAGGGCCGGGTGCACCTTCGGCCGCAGCCCGACGTCGAGGCCGCCTTCGCCGAAAAGGCACGCTTCCGGGCCCGCCGCCAGGAACTCTACCGCGAGCTGCGCAGCCGCCCCTCGGTCTCGAAGGACGGCGTCAAGGTCGAACTGATGATGAATGCCGGGCTGGCGGTCGACCTGCCGCAGCTGGGCGACGCGGGCGCGGCCGGCATTGGGCTGTTCCGTACCGAGCTGCAGTTCATGGTGGCGGCCACCTTCCCGCGCGCCCAGGCGCAGGAGACGCTGTACCGCCAGGTGCTGGAGGCGGCGGGCGACAAGCCGGTGACCTTCCGCACCATCGACATCGGCGGCGACAAGGTGCTGCCCTATTTCCGCGGCTCGGAGAAGGAGGAGAACCCGGCGCTCGGCTGGCGCGCGATCCGCCTGACGCTCGACCGCCCGGCGCTCCTGCGCACGCAGTTCCGCGCGCTGCTGAAGGCGGCGGGCGGGCGCGAGCTGCGCGTCATGCTGCCGATGGTCACCGAGGTCTCCGAGATCCGACGGGCGCGGGCGATCATCGACCGCGAGGTCAGGCACCTCGCGCGCTTCGGCCACCTGCTGCCGACCAGCCTCGCCATCGGCGCGATGGTGGAGGTGCCGTCTTTGCTGTTCCAGCTCGACGAGCTGATGCGGGAGGTCGACTTCGTCTCGATCGGCTCGAACGACCTGTTCCAGTTCATGACCGCGACCGACCGCGGCAACGGCACGGTGGCCTCGCGCTTCGACCCGCTGTCGGCGCCGTTCCTGCGGGCACTGAAGTCGGTGCTCGACGCGGGGACACGCGCGGGCACGCCGGTGACGCTGTGCGGCGAGCTCGCCAGCCGGCCGATCTCGGCCATGGCGCTGATCGGCCTCGGCTTCCGCTCGATCTCGATGTCGGCCGCCGCCATCGGCCCGGTCAAGGCCATGCTGGTCGACCTGCCGGTCGAGACGCTGACCGCCCAGATGGGGCTGATCCTCGGCGACGGCGGCGCGACCCACGACGCCCGTGCGATGCTGCGGGCCTTTGCGGCGGAGCACGAGATCCCGGTCTAGATGGGCAGACTTCTCTGCTCACGAATGGATTTATCTTTTCGTGTGATCTTTGCAGAAGTCCCGCCCGAATGCTATGCCTTACTTTGCGGCACAGGAAGGTACTAGGCTATGTCAATTACCCTTCAAGAGAAGGTGGCTGCTCTTGATTCTGTCCATCGCAAGGCGATCGAGGCCGAAGCGGATCGGCTGTATCGGGAGTATCTGGAATATCGTAATTCAGTTGAAGCGACGACGGACGGATCGCTTCGTAGAGATATTCGCTAAAATTTTATTAAAGTGATTTGCGCTGTCGAATTTTCAATAATATAATCGTTGGGAAAAAATTATGGCTTCCAGTCAGAAGCAGTGTGTGAATAACCTTCAAGACAGGATTTTGCTTTGGCGGCAGGCATTCCAAGATTGTGAGATGGGTATTAACAATAGTGTTTCTGAGATGTTATGGGACTTTGCTGCATTTAGATCGATAGTGTCAGCGATCAGATTTTCCAATCAATATCGCGAGAAGAGCCCGCCGATCAATGGAATGCTCTTTGAGATGATTTCGAATGGCTATTGGTATAAGCTTCTCATGGGGATTAGGCGTCTTCTGGATCGCGCGCCCCTGCACGGTCCAAAAGGTGTTTATTCGCTGCGATCGGTCGTGGGCGATATACAATCTTGCCGAGATCGCCTCACTCGCCAAGTCTATGTGGAGCGGGTATGGGGCGCGCGCGGTACCATCGATGATCTTCGAGAAGATCATGAACGAAAATTACGTTCTGTGAGCGGTGCGCCGATTTGGGGCAATCCGGAAATTAGAAAGCATGAGTGTAGCCAAAGATTCTTTGACGAGTTGAGCAGCGTTTCCGAGGATAGACGCGCCTCTAATGATTATATTGATGAAAATGTTTTTTTGCGACTGGAGCGGAGGCTCTCTCGCATGGACGAAATAGCTGAACACGTTAACTCTCACATCGCTCATGCAGGAAGCGCTAAGAGCCGTGAGGGAAAGACGCTTCAGAATTTTAACTTAGATCACGCGCGTGATGCCATCAAGGAGCTGAAGCAAGTTGCTGATTTTATAGGAATATACTTTGCATGCGAGCACAGTGGTGATTTACCGGTATTTCAAGGCGATCAGTTTGAAGGCCTAGATCGAGCCCTTGTATCTGCGTCGGACATTGAGAAGTTAAGAGACGAGTGGGTTCAAATTGGCAGGGACATAGCATCATGGTCGCTGACCGCCCGCGAGCTTTGAGCGATTTCGGTGCCGCAAATCCAGAACCCCCTCTGGCCTTGCCCTTAAGGCTTCCGCCCCCCAGCATTGCGTAGGCCGGATAAACCGGTAAATAGCCCAATCATGACCACTCTCCCCGCCGACCGCATGGACCAGGTCCTGAAACGCCACGAGTACATCGAGGCGCAGCTGGCGGCCGGGCCGGATTCGGAGACCTATGTCCGGCTCGCCTCGGAATATTCCGAGATACAGGACCTCGTCGTGCAGGTGAAGGCGCTGCGCGCGGCCGAGCGGGAGCGGGACGACATCCGGGCGATGCTGTCCGACAAGGCGACCGACGCGGAGATGCGCGAACTGGCCGAGGCCGAGCTCGACGAGGTGGTGGAGCGGATCGAGGCGGTCGAGCAGGCGATCCAGCTGCTGCTCCTGCCCAAGGACGCGGCCGATGCCCGCAGCGCCATCCTGGAAATCCGTGCCGGCACCGGCGGCGACGAGGCCGCGATCTTCGCGGGCGACCTGTTCCGCATGTACGAGCGCTACGCCGCCGACCATGGCTGGAAGGTCGAGGTGGTCTCGGCGAGCGAGGGCGATGCCGGCGGCTACAAGGAGATCATCGCCACCGTCTCCGGCAAGGGCGTGTTCTCGAAGCTGAAGTTCGAATCGGGCGTGCACCGGGTGCAGCGCGTGCCGGCGACGGAAGCGAGCGGGCGCATCCATACGTCGGCGGCGACGGTCGCGGTGCTGCCGGAGGCAGAGGAGATCGACGTCGAGATCCGCAACGAGGACATCCGTATCGACACGATGCGCGCCTCGGGCGCCGGCGGGCAGCACGTCAACACCACCGATTCGGCGGTGCGCATCACCCACCTGCCGACCGGCGTGGTGGTGGTGCAGGCGGAGAAGTCGCAGCACCAGAACCGGGCGCGCGCCATGCAGATCCTGCGCGCGCGCCTGTTCGACATGCAGCGTACCAAGGCGGCAGACGAGCGCTCGGAGGCGCGGCGGCTTCAGGTCGGGTCCGGCGACCGCTCGGAGCGCATCCGGACCTACAATTTTCCGCAGGGGCGGCTCACCGATCATCGCATCAACCTCACCCTCTACAAGCTCGACCGGGTGATGGAAGGCGACCTCGACGACGTGATCGGCGCGCTGATCTCCGATCACCAGACGAAGCTCCTCGCCGAGATGGGCGAGAATGGCTGAGACGCCGGCCGGGCCGGGCGAGCCGCTCGACGCCCTTCTGCGGCGACTGCGCGGAAGGCTTGCCGCAGCCGGCGTCGAGAACCCGGCGCTCGACGCGCGGCTGCTCGTCGAGCATTCCACGTCGACCGACCGCATGGATGCGATCCGCGATCCCGGGCGCCCGGTCCGGTCGGACGCGGTGCAGGCCGCGGAAGCGGCCGTCGCGCGGCGGCTGGCCGGCGAACCGGTCCACCGGATCATCGGTCAGCGCGGCTTCTACGGGCTGACGCTCCACCTGTCGCCGGACACGCTGGAGCCGAGACCCGACACCGAAACGCTGGTCGACCTCGTGCTGCCGCGTCTGCGCGCGGTCGCGGCCGAGCGCGGACATTGCCGGATCCTCGACCTCGGCACGGGGACCGGGGCCATCGCGCTGGCGCTGCTGTCGCAGATCCCGCAGGCTCGTGCGGTCGCCAGCGACATCGCTCCCGGCGCGCTCGCCGCCGCCCGGCGCAATGCCGACGAAAACGGGTTGTCGGAGCGATTCGAGACCGTGCTGTCGGACTGGTTCGGCGATATTTCCGGCCGCTATGATGCAATCGTCTCGAACCCTCCCTACATAACGGCGAGCGAGTACGCCGCTCTCGCGCCCGAGGTGAAGGATCACGATCCGCCGCGGGCGCTGCTCGGCGGAGCCGACGGGCTGGAAGCCTACCGGGTGATCGCGGCGGGAGTGACACCTCACCTCGAGCCCGGCGGCATCGTCGGGCTGGAGATCGGAGCCAGCCAGAAGGACGGGGTCACACAGGTGTTCCAAGCGGCCGGACTGGTCCGGATCGATGCGGCCAAGGATATGGGCGGTCGCGATCGGGCGTTGGTCTTCCGCCTTTGATCCTCAGGATTGTGCCTTGCGAAAAAGTGCTTGGCATACGTTGCGATACCGGATAGTTTCCGGCCACCGGATGAGACGAAGCAGGCAGTGCTGATCGGTTCGGTTCCTCCAGGAAACAAGCTGCCGGCCGCGTGACCCGCGCACATGCTTCGTATGGGGTTCCTCCGGCCCATGGTGAGAAACCAGGAACGTGATGGCTGGGCCGGCGGCCGAGGCATGCCGCGGTGCTCGTAATCGGAAGGCGCTTCGGAAGCCGTTGTCGGCTGTGGCGCCCGCTTATTTCAACATGATTGAATCGAAGAGTATCGGATGAGGCCACAACAGCAGAACCGGCGCATGCGCGGCAGGAACAACAATAACAACAACAATAACAACAACCCCAACCGCAAGGGCCCCAATCCACTTACCCGCAGCTACGAAAGCAACGGGCCGGACGTCAAGATCAGGGGCTCCGCCCAGCAAATCGCGGAAAAATATGCCGCTCTCGCCCGCGACGCCCAGAGCTCGGGCGACAGGGTCATGGCGGAGAACTACCTGCAGCACGCCGAGCATTACAACCGCATCATCATGGCGGCGCAGGGCCAGATGCCCGCTCCCGTGCTGCGCGACCAGCGCGACGACTTCGACGATGAGGACGGCGACGAGGCGGGCGAGCAGCCCTTCGGGCAGCCGCAGGACGCGCGCCAGCCGGAAGCCCGGCAGAACGACGGCCGCCAGACCGAGAATCGCGAAGGCCGCCAGCAGGATGGCCGACACAGCGATTCTCGCCAGAATGACGGCCGGCAGGGCGACAACCGCGAGGGCCGCCAGCAGGACGGGCGGCAGCGGGACAACCGGCGGGAAGACGGCCGCCGCGACCGCGACGAGGCGAACCGCCGGGACGACGGGCGCCGCGAGGACGGCCGGCGCGACGGCGAGAATCAGCCGCGCGACCATCGCCGCGACCAGCAGCCCCAGCCCGTGGTGGCACGGGAGACGGCCGGCGACGTGCGCGCGAATGACGGCAGTGGCCCGCAGCCGGTGATCGAGGGCATGCCGGCCGAGGTCGCGCTCGAACAGGAAGCCATGGCCGGCCAGAAGACTGCCGGCCGCCGCCGCGGTCGTCCGCCCCGTGCCAAGGGCGGAGACGAGGTGGCTGCAGCCGCTCCGACGGCCGCTCCGGAACCGGCGGCCGCCGAGGCCGTAGCGGCGCCCGCAGCGGCGGAAACGCCTGCCGCAGCGGCTGACGACGCCGCGCCGCGCCGGCCGCGCCGGCCGCGCCGGCCGCGGGGCCGCGACGAAGGCGAGCAGGAAGCCGAGGGAACGGCCGACGAGACGGTCGCCGCGCAATAGACCGCGCGACGCGCGCTTCGCTCGTTTCGGAAGCGCGTGGACATGGCCGGGCAAGGCGCCGGCACAAAGAGGGGGCCGCAAGGCCCCCTTTCGTTTTCCGACGTCGCGCGGCCTTCCATCCCGCCGCGGTGTGGCAGGGCAGGAGGCTGCCGGGGCGCGCGCCGGCGCCCATGCGGAAGCACACGCGCGAACGGTCTTCGCCGAAGCTTGAAATTTCCGCCAGATCGTTATACTCAATAACATTATTTCTCGGGAGGAGATCAGCATGCCGGTCATCGCCGCATCCGGAGTGCGGGCGGTTCGCATGGGCGAACAGTCCGTGGCTTCGACACATGGCCCTTCCGGCGCCACCTATGTCGAGTCCGTCCTGCCGCTGGGCGACTATCCGCGCACGATGATCGACTGGCTGCGGCGCTGGGCGGCCGAGGTTCCCGAGCGTGTGTTCCTCGCCGATCGCGGAGAGGATGGAGCGTGGCGCAAGGTCACCTTTGCGCAGGCGCTGGCCCGAGCCCGCTCGATCGCACAATATCTGCTCGACAGGAAGCTCTCGGCCGAACGCCCGGTCGTGATCCTGTCGGGCAACTCGGTCGAGCACGGCCTGATCGCACTCGGCGCCATGATGGCCGGCGTGCCGTTCGCACCGGTTTCGCCGGCCTATTCGCTGGTCTCGAAGGACCATGCGAAGCTGCGCCACATCTTTTCGCTGCTGACCCCCGGCCTCGTCTTCGCCGCCGACGGCAGGCCCTTCGAGGCTGCGCTCCGGTCGGTGATGAACGACGATATCGGCCTGGTGGTGGCACGCCAACCCGTCGGCGGTCTTGCGTCGGACAGTTTCGAGGCGATGACCGCCACGGTCGCGACCGACGCGGTCGACGCCGCGGATGCCGCGGTCGATCCCGACCAGCCGGCAAAGTTCCTGTTCACGTCGGGCTCCACCGGCATGCCGAAGGCCGTCATCAACACGCAGCGCATGATGACCTGCAACCAGTTGATGATCCTGTCGGCGATGGCCTTCCTGGCCGACGAACCGCCGGTGCTGGTCGACTGGCTGCCGTGGAACCACACCGCCGGCGGCAACCACAATTTCGGCATCGCGCTGTCGAACGGTGGAACGCTCTACATCGACGACGGCGCGCCGACGCCGGGCGGCATCGACAAGACGGTCCGCAATCTCACGGAGATCGCGCCGACGATGTATTTCAACGTGCCGAAGGGCTACGAGATGCTGACCGAGCACCTCGGCCGCAATGCCGCATTGCGGGAGCGCTTCTTCAGCAAGCTCAAGCTGATGCAGTATGCCGGCGCGAGTCTGGCCAAGCACGTCTGGGATGCGCTCGAGACGCACGCCATCGCCACGACCGGCGAGAAGGTGCTCATCGTCACCGGCTACGGCTCCACCGAAACGGCACCCTTCGCCTTCACCACGACATGGCCGGTGAACCAGCCGGGCGAGGTGGGCCTGCCCGCGCCGGCGCTGAAGATCAAGCTTGTGCCGAATGCCGAGAAGCTCGAAGTGCGGCTCAAGGGGCCGAGCATCACCCCCGGCTACTGGCGCCAGCCGGACAAGACGGCCGAGTGCTTCGACGAGGAAGGCTATTACATGATCGGCGATGCGCTGCGCTTCGTCGATCCGGCCGACGTGTCGAAAGGCTTCATGTTCGACGGCCGCGTGACCGAGGACTTCAAGCTGTCGACGGGCACGTGGGTGAACATGGCCGGCGTGCGCGGGTCCATCGTGTCGGCCTTCGCGCCCTATGTGCGCGACGTGGTGCTGACCGGGCTCGACCGAAACCATATCGGCGCGCTGCTGTTCCTGGACGTCGACGCGACGCTGCGGCTCGCGCCCGAGGTGCCCGTCGCCGACGAGAAGCACCTGGCGCATCATCCGGCGGTGCGTCTGCATTTCCAGGACAGGCTGGACGCGCTCGCCCGCAAGTCGACCGGCAGCTCCAATCTCGTGGCCAGGGTGATCATCCTCGACAGGCCCCCCTCCATCGATGCACACGAGATCACCGACAAGGGCTCGATCAACCAGCGTGCCGTCATGCAGACGCGGGCGAAGCTGGTCGAGGATCTGTACACGGACCCGGCGCCGCTTCACGTGCTGGTGGCGAACCGCAAGGGCTGAGAGCGGGTCCGCATCGCGAAGGGGAAGGAAGCCGCCATGCTGGTCAACCGTCGCGACGTCGAGATCGAGTGGGGCGACTGCGACGCCGCGGGCATCGTCTTCTACCCGCGCTATTTCGCCCTGTTCGACGCCTCGACCGCCTATCTCCTGGAGAAGGCGACGGGCATGAAGAAGATCGCCTGGACGAAGGCCTACGGCATCGTCGGCACGCCGATGGTCGATACGGGTGCCAAGTTCATCCTGCCGTCCCGCTACGGCGACGTGATCACGATCGAGACGACCGCTGGAGATGTCCGGCGCTCCAGCTTCGACGTCAGGCATCGGGTGCTGAAGGGCGAAGCGCTGGCGATCGAGGCGCACGAGACGCGCGTCTGGGCTGGCCGGGATCCGGACAACCCGGACCGCATCAAGGGGTTCGCGATTCCGGACGCGGTGGCTGCGGCACTGCGGGGCGCATAGCCTCGTCGATCCCGTGGGGGACCGTCAGGAATGCCCTGATCGCCGACCAGACATCCGCATCATGGCCGACGAGCATGTGGCCGCCGTCACGGTAGATCACGAGGTGCGGGTCGGGGGCGGTTGCCGCGACGTGGCGGGCGACGGCTGCCGTGCGTCAGGTCTCCGGAAGCGGCGCCTCGCCCGTCGGCGGGCTGAGAAGCCGGTCGAGCAGTTCGATCAGGCGGTCGCGTTCGGCGGCGCCGCCGAGGCGCTCGATCAGGCGGTTTTCGTGTTCTGCCCACATGGCCGTCATCCTGCGCACGAAGCGGGCGCCTTCGTCGGTGAGGTGGACGGAATGGGAACGGCGGTCGGTCTGCGCCTTGCGGCGCTCCGCCAGTCCGCGCTTCTCCAGGTTGTCCATCAGCGCGACGAAGTTGGCCCGCTTGACGCCCAGCATCTCGGCGATCTCGGACTGCTTGAGCCCCGGCGTCTCGGCGATGATGGCGAGGACCGAGAACTCCGCCGGGCGCAGTTTCATGCGCGCGAAGGTCTCGATGAAATCCTGGAAGACGTAGAGCTGCGCACGTCTGAGCTTGTAGCCGATGATGGTGGCCATCGGCGGGACCTCGAGGCGGCCGGACGTCTTCGCGAGGGCGTCGATGCCCTTGCCGGCGCGTCCGGTCCTGGTCTCCCGCGTGGTCATTTCACCTCGTAGACCGAGATGACGACTGCCGCCGCCAGGCGCGCTCCAGTGCCGACGCAGATCAGACGGTTGAGCCAGCCGTAGCGCGGATCGCCGGTCTCGAAGCGCGGCAGCGTGCGCATGTAGTAGAGCGCCGGGTCGACCGGTTCGCCGCGCCCCACCGCCGCCAGCACGTCGGCCGGTCCATGGCGATAGCCGAAATTGCGGATGTCGATCAGCGCACCGTCATGCGTCTCGATCGCGTAGCGCGTGTCGAGTTCGGCATTGGCGTCCGCCATGATGGTCTGCCAGTCGGCACCGAGGTTCAGGATGCGGCCGGAGAGCCGCTCGCCCTCGACCTTTCCCCCGACGATCGGGATGATGCGCCGCTTGCCGCGCGGCGCGTCGCCGAGTTCCAATGGCTTTCCCAGATCGACGGTCAGGTCGCAGAGGTGGACGAGTTCGGGTCTGGCGAGGGCGGTCATGCGAAGTCACTTCATGGTCATGGGCAGGAAGAGCACGATCGCCGGGAAGACGATCAGCAGGATCAGCCGGACGATGTCGGTCATCACGAAGGGGAAGACGCCCTTGAAGATGGTCACCAGATTGACCTCGCGCGCGATGGTGTTGATGACGAAGACGTTCATGCCGACGGGCGGTGTGATCAGCCCGAGCTCGACCGTCATGACGATGATGACGCCGAACCAGATCGGATCGAAGCCGAGATGCAGGATCACAGGGAAGACGATCGGCACAAGCAGGATGATCATGGCCATCGCATCCAGGATGCAGCCCATGATGAGGAAGAAGCCGAGGATCAGCGCCAGCGTGCCGTAGGCGCCGAAATCGAGCGCGACGAGGAAGGCGGTGATCTTCTGCGGCGTCTGGGTGATGGCGAGGAAGTAGCCGAACAGCACGGCGCCGATCAGGATCGTGTAGATCGCGACGGAGGTGCGCAGCGCCTCTATCAGGCTGTCCATGATCCTGGCGACGTTCAGCCGGCCGCGCAGCACGCCGATCAGGCAGGTCAGCACGGAGCCGACCGCGGCTGCTTCGGTGGCGGTGGCGATGCCGAGATACATCGAGCCGATGATGGCGATGAAGAGGATCAGCACCGCCCAGACGTCGCGCAGCGATCGGATGGCTTCGCCCCATACGAATCGCTCGCCGGGCGGGAGCGAACGGCCGTAGGCGATCCGGACGGTGAGCATGTACATGACGATGGCGAGAATGCCGGGCAGGATGCCGGCGATGAAGAGCTTGCCCACGTCCTGTTCGGTGATGAAGGCATAGACGGCGAGGACGACCGACGGCGGAATGAGGATGCCGAGCGTGCCGCCGGCCGCGATGACCCCGCTCGAGACCCCGTCCGGATAGCCGACGCGGCGCATTTCCGGCAAGGCAACCTTGGTCATGGTCGCCGCCGTGGCGACCGACGAGCCGCAGATCGCGGCGAAGCCGCCACAGGCGGCGATGGTCGACAGCGCCATCCCGCCCTTCAGGAAGCCGAGCCAGGCGTGACCGGCGCGGAACAGCTCGCGCGACATGCCGGAATTGGTGGCGAAGACGCCCATCAGGATGAAGAAGGGGATCAGGCTCAGGTTGAAGTCGCTGATCACCCGGATCGGCGACTGGGCGAGCAGGTTGAGCGCCGGCTTCATGCCGGTGATGGCGGCGAAACCGCCGACGCCGACGAGGCCCATGGCGACGCCGATCGGCACGCGCAGCGCCATGAGGGCGAACAGGACGACGAAACCCGCAACGGCGACGAAATCAGCCTGCGACATCGGACTTTCCGTCGTTGACGGCCTGCTCGGCCGATTCGAATTGATCGAGCGACCCGCGTCCGGCCGCGATGATGACGATTCGCGCCAGCGCGGTGAAGATCGCGACCGTCGCGCCGGCGCAGATCAGCGCCAGGAAGGGCCAGGCAGGCAGGCGAAGGTCGAAGGTCGCCTCGCCGCTGCGGTAGGCGCTCGTGACCCGGTCGAACATCTTCCAGGACAGGAGCACGGTGAAGACGAGCAGGACGGTCCAGGCGAAGAGGTCGACGAGCCGGCGCACCGGCGGCGGCATCAGCTCGACGAGGACGTCGACCTTAATGTGCGAACCGCGAAAACCGAGGCTCGCGAAGCCCCACATGATGGCGACCCCGAGCATGAGGCGGGAGATGTCGAAGGCTTCCGGTATGGGAGAGGCGAAGCCGTAGCGACCGATGGCGGAAGCCACCACCAGCAGCGTGATCGCGGCGAGAAACAGCGCGGCGATGCGTTCGGTCGCCAGCGAGAATCGTTCGAGAGCCCTGATGAGAGCATCCATGCGTGTCAGCCGTCCCCAATGGACAGGAGCCGGCCCCTCGGCCGGCTCCCGCAGTCCCGATCAGTAGCGCGAGTTGTTGCGCTCGAGCGCGGCGACGAAATCGGCGTAGATCTTCTCCGGATCGCCGCCGGCCTTCGTGACGTCGGCCTTCCAGGAATCGATCAGCGGTGCGGCGGCGTCGCGCCACAGCTGCACTTCGGCATCGGTCGGCTTGTAGAGTTCGTGGACGCCCGAATCGATCATCTTCTGGCGGCCGGAGGCCTCGTTGTCGGCCCAGCCGGTCGAGAACTTCTGCGACCATTCCGGCGTGCAGTGATCGTCGATGACCTTCTTATCCTCCGGCGCGAGGCCGTTGTAGGTGTCCTTGTTGATGAGCAGCATCTGGGAGGACAGGTAGAAGGGCATGTCGAGGTGGTACTTCACCTCCGAATCGATGCCGAAGATGTAGATCGAGTTCCAGGGGAAGGTCATGGCGTCCGCCGTGCCCTTGGCGATGGCCTCGCGGGCCTCCGGCGCCGGCACCTGGACGCTCGCGCCGCCGAGCTGGCTGACGAAGCGGGCCATGGTGGCATGGGCCGGGCGGATGTTCTTTCCCTTCACGTCGGCCGGAACCCTGATCGGCGTCTTGGAGTGCATCGTGCCCGGATCATGCGGGTTGATCAGGCAGAAGTAGACGTCCTTCATTTCGGTTTCGGCGATCGGGTCGTACCATTCGTGCAGCGCCTTGGCGCCTTCCTTGGCATTGGTCGCCTGGAACGGGATCTCGGCGAGGCTGTAGATCGGGAAGCGGCCGGCCTGGTAGCCAGGGTTGACGTAGGCGATGTCGACGATGCCGTCGCGTGCCATGTCGTAGTGGTCGGGCGCCGCGCCGAGCTGCTGGGCGGGAAAGAGGGTGATCTCGATCCGGCCGTTGGAGGCCTGCTTGATCGATTCGGCCCACGGCTCCATGCCCATGGTCTGGGCCGGATGGGTGGCGGGCACCCAGTGGGACAGGCGCAGTTCGACTTCCGCCGCCTGCGCGGCGAATGCGGTCATGGAAACGGACGCGGCGAGAGCCGCTATGGTATGGCGATTCATTGGACTTCCTCCCTTTGCGTCATACTGACAGGGGACGGACGATCGCGCCAGCCCCGTGCTTGAACGACGCGAGAACGTTATGGTACGTAACAATATAATCAAGAGGAATTTTTCCGCCGGCCGCCGGCTGCGGGGGAGAGGAAGCACATGAGTTCCACCGTCGAAGCCGCCGTCGCGCCCGAGCGCGCCATGCTGGTCGAGATCCGCGATGCGATCGCGATCCTGTCGTTCAATCGACCCGACAAGCGCAACGCCATCAACGACCTGCTTCTGGAAGAACTGCGCGCCTTCTTCTCGAAGCCCCCGGCGGGGGTGCGCGCGGTCGTGCTGCAGGGGCTCGGCGGCCACTTCTCCGCGGGACTGGACCTTTCGGAGCAGTCGCGCCGCGAACCGGAGCAGGTGCTGTATCATTCGCGAAGCTGGCATGCGGTGATGGAGCTGATGCAGTTCGGCGGCCTGCCGATCGTCTCGGTGCTGACCGGCGCGGTGATGGGCGGCGGGCTCGAGATCGCGGCGGCGACGCATGTGCGGGTCGCGGAGCCCTCCGCGATGTTCCAGCTGCCCGAGGGCAAGCGCGGCATCTTCGTCGGCGGCGGCGCGACGGTGCGCGTGGGGCGCATCATCGGGCCGGACCGCATGACGGAGATGATGCTGACGGGCCGTCGCTACGACGCGCAGGACGGGCTGCGGCTCGGCCTCTCGCACTATCTGGTCGAACCGGGTGAGGGGCTCGCCAAGGCGCTGCAGCTTGCCGCCGAGATCGCGTCGAACGCTACGCTGGTCAACTATCTGATCATCCAGGCGATCTCGCGCATCGACGACATGTCGCGCGCCGACGGCCTGTTCGCGGAGAGCCTGAGTGCGGCGCTGTCGCAATCGGGCGCCGATGCCCTCGAAGGCCTCAACGCCTTCCTGGAGAAGCGAAGGCCGCGCTTCCGCTGAGCGGCGGCCGGTCCCGGCCGGTCCGCATCAGTGCCCGGTGCCGTGCGGCTTCTCGCCGTCGGCAGTGAAGGTCGGGCGGTTCTTGCCACCCTTCTGGTCGCGCCGCTTGAGCGCGTTGTCGCGGATCTGTTCCTTGGTCAGGTAGTCGATCTGCTCGATCATGACCTCGTGGATGAGTTCGTTGCCGACGCGCTTGTTGATGCTGTCCTTCAGCCCGTTGCGCAGGGCGTCCAGATCGACCCCCTGCACGCGCGAGAAGTCGATCGACGGATTCGAGAACAGGTAGGTGTAGACCTCGTCGATGAGGATCGTGTCGATCGGCAGCGCGAGCTTCTTCAACTGGTCGACGTCGGCCGCGTAGACGAACTTGGACAGGAAGTAGCCCTTGACCGTGCCTTCCTGCACCACGGGAACCGACAGCATGTCCGTCTTCACGAATTCCAGCTTGCCGTGATACGGCGACTCGCCCTCGGCTGCCGGTTTCTCGCCGTTCATCGAGTAGGACATGAAGATCGTCCCGATCGTGACGCCGATGATCCAGACCGCGGCGACGACGAACTTGATCATGCCGGGCGCATCCTGGTGAAGGCGTCGGAGCCGTAGGTCCCGTCTGCCTCGGATTGCTGGATGGCATCCTGGATGAGGCCGGCGACCTCGGTCACGGCCTTCAGATGGGCGGCGATGGCGGCCTGGTTCTCGGCCAGCTTGCCGCGCAGCCGGATGATGCCGTCGCGGTTGGCCTGAAGCACGTCCGGCCTGATGTCGCGGACCGCCTTGTTGAGCTCGTAGAGATAGCGGCTCTTGCGTTCGTTCGACGCCTGAAGGTCGAAGGTCACGTCGGTGCGGATCGCCCGCGTCTCGACGTCCACGGCCTCCTCGATGCGCGCGATGATGCCGGGGAGGCTGGTACCGCGCAGCCCTGCCTGCGGATCGATGCGCGGCCGCGGAACGTTCGCCGGAACCGGGGAGTAGAGGTCGTGTTCGCTCATCGCTCCGCTCCTTCCGATCGTCAGCGATCGTCCGCCGCACCGCCGGCGGCGTCGCCGGCGAGGTCGGCGACGCTGCGCATGACGTCGCGCTGGATCTGCTGCACCATGGCCACGGAGAGCAGGGACTGGGTGTCGGCGCGTTCCGTTCCCTCCGGGTCTCCGTCGATGCCCGAGACGGGGATCCGACGGTCCTGCGCCATGTAGTGGTCGGCGAGGATCCGGTCGGCGATGCCGATGCCGCCCGCCTTCGCCATCTGCTGGCCCAGTTCCTGTGCGAGGAAGCTCTTCCACATGTCGCCGGCGATACCGCCGCCATAGACGTTCTCCGCGTCCTGCGGCAGCATGGACTGCAGGAAGGTCTGCAGGACCATGGCTTCGAATTTCTGGAGCGCCTCGGGCGCCTGTCCGCGGTTCGACGCGGTGACGCCGCGCATGCCCGCCAGGTCGTCCGGGACGTCGAAGCCGACGGTCGCGGCGGCCTTGTCGGCCATCGCCGCGAGCCGCGCGCGCGCGGCTTCCAGTGCCTGCGGCTCGGCCGCGCGGGCCACGTCCATGATGATGTCGCTCGGAGGTGAGATGCTCACGGGCAGCCCTGGGGCACGGTTTCCTTGGCCGTTTTTCTCGCAGACCAAGCTTGCCGCAGGCTTACCCGCCCGGATCGTTGCGGGACGCCGGCAGGCCGAGCAGCCGCTCGACCGTCTCCAGCGCATCGCGCTCCTCCGCGATGCGATCCTCGGCACGAAGGGCGAGCCGGTAATCCTCCCCCACCCGATCGGTCCGCACCTGTTCGGTGGCGATCTTCTGCGCCTCCTGGCGGGCTGCCTCGAGATGGCGGTCGCGCCTGTCGTTCGCCTTCACGATCGCGCGTTCGTAGAGATCGGGAAAGAGCCGCGACAGCGAGGCGTCTGCGTCCTTGCCGGCGGCGATCGCGCTGGCTTCGGCTTCGGCGGCGTGTGCCGCACGCAGCTCGCCGGCCCGGCGCATCTCATGCATGGCCTTCAGCTGTTCCTGCACGCGCAGGATGCGTTTCAGCCTGTCGGAGCGGCTGGCCACGGCTACCGTCCCACCGTCATCGGCACGAACCCTTCCGCGAACAGGCGCAGCAGCGGGCCGACGCCGAGATACATCAGCAGCAGCCCGCCGACGAGCACGAAGGGCAGGGAGATGAAGTAGATCGGGATCTGCGGCGTCAGCTTGTTGAGGAGACCGACCGCGAGATTGACGACGATGCCGTAGGCGATGAAGGGGCTGCCGAGCTGTATCATCACCATGAAGCTCTGGCCCAGCGTGTCGACGAGGTCGGTCAGCGCCGAGCCGGGATTGAACAGCAGATCCGGCGGGGCGACGCGATAGGAATTGACGAGGGCTCTCACCACGTCGTGGTGAAAGTTCATGATGAAGAGCAGCATCAGCGCCGAGAAGGTGACGAGGTTGGTGATCGCCGCCTGTGCGTCGTTCTCCTCGACCGCGCCGGTGACCATGTTCCCGTAGCCCGTCATCATGGCGATGGAGGCACCGACGAACTGCAGGGCCAGGACGTACACACGGGTGACGAGGCCGATCAGCGCGCCGATCAGGAGTTCCGAAAGAACGAGTCCGGCGAGCACGGCCGGCTCGCGCGTGACGAAGGGCGTGAGACTGTCCCAGAGGTGGACGGTGATGGCGAAGGTGGCGCCGACGGCAACGAACAGTCGTACCTGCAGGGGTACCCGCACACTGGACAGGCCCGGCATGATCATGAAGCAGGCGCCGACGCGGCAGAAGGCGAGGAATGCCGCCAGGATGATCTGGTCGCCCGGCAGGATCACGAGAAGGAACCGAGCACGCGGATCTCGACGCCCTTGGCGATCTCGACATGCGAGAGCACCGGCAGCGTCGGGAAGAAGCGTTCGATGATCATGCGCACATAGGGACGGGCGTCCGGCGCGGTGACGATGACGAAGCGCTCGCCGGCGTCGAAATGCTTGCGCACGACCTTCGCCGCCTCCTGGCCGAACTCCTCGAGCAGCCGCGGGTCGATGTCGAACTCGCGGATCTCGCCCTTGGCGTCGCGCTTCAGCGACTGGTGGAAGGCGAGGTCCCAGCGGTTGCCGAGGCGCAGGACCTTGAGCACGCCGCCGGCGGTGAGATCGCCGCAGATCTGCTGCGACATGCGGATGCGCACGTGCTCGACGATCTGCTCGGTGCGGCGGACATGCGGCGCGATCTCGGCGATCGCCTCGATGATCAGATGCAGGTTGCGGATCGAGACGCGCTCGGCCAGCAGCAGCTTCAGGACCGCCTGCAGGCCCGGGTAGGAGATGTGGGAGGAGCAGATCTCGTCGGCGAGCTTCTTGTATTCGGGGTCGAGCCGCTCGATCAGCGCCTTCATGTCCTTGTAGGACAGGAGCTGCGGAAGATTGTTGCGGATCACTTCCGACAGATGCGTGAGCAGGACAGAGAGGTTGTCGGCGAAGGCATAGCCGTCGCGCTTGAGATCTTCGGAGAAGGTCTCCGGAACCGAATAGGCGCGCATGCCGAAGGCCGGCTCGCGCACCTCCTCGCCCGGCATGTCGGGCGGCTGGTTGCCGCCGAGCAGCACCATGACCTCACCGACGCGCATCTGGTACTCGGCCACCACCGTGCCGTGGATCTTGATCTGGTAGGCCTTCGGGGGAATGGCGAAATCGTCGGTCAGCCGCACTTCGGGGACGACGAAACCGTAATCGAGCGCGAACTTCTTGCGCATCTTGCCCATGCGGAAGGCGAGTTCCTGGTGTGAGGTGAGCAGGCGCGTCGACAGCTGCTTGCCGATCAGGAGTTCGATTTCGGCGGTCTTGAGCGACGACTTGACCGAGTTCTTGTCCTCCTGGACCTTCTCTGCCTCCTTCTGCTGCGTGGCGGCCGCCTCCGCCTCCTGGCGAAGCCTGGCGCGCCGCGGGATGACGTAGGCGACAACGCTCAGGCCACCGGCGAGAGCCATGAAGGGTAGGAACGGCAGCCCGGGCATGAGAGCCAGCCCCATGAGCAGTGCGGCCGCCACGTAGAGCGCGCGGGGATAGGCGGCGAGCTGGCCCATGACCGCCTGGTTGGCCGCGCCGCGCGTGCCGCCCTTGGAGACGAGGAGGCCGGCCGCGAGCGAGACGATCAGCGCCGGAATCTGGGTCACGAGGCCATCGCCGACGGACAACTTCACGAAGACGTCGGCTGCCTCGCCGATGCTCATGCCATGCCGGCCGTAACCGATGGCGATGCCGCCGATGATGTTGACGGCGGTGATGATCAGGCCGGCGATGGCGTCGCCGCGCACGAACTTGGAAGCGCCGTCCATCGAGCCGAAGAAGGAACTTTCCTCCTCCAGCTCGCGCCTGCGCGCCTGCGCCTCCTTCTCGTTGATGATGCCGGCGGAGAGATCCGCGTCGATCGACATCTGCTTGCCGGGGATCGCATCGAGGGTGAAGCGCGCGCCGACCTCGGCGATACGGGTGGAGCCCTTGGTGATGACGATGAAGTTCACGATGATGAGGATGAGGAAGACGATCAGGCCGATGACGAAATCGCCGCTCATCACGAGGTTGGAGAACCCGCCGATCACGTAGCCGGCCGCGTGCGTGCCCTCGTTGCCATGCGCGAGGATCACGCGCGTCGTGGCGATGTTGAGTGCCAGCCGCAGCATGGTCGCGAGCAGGAGGATCGTGGGGAAGGAAGAGAAGTCGAGCGGCCGCGGAATCCAGAGCGCCACCATCAGGATCAGGACGGACAGGGCAATCGAGATCGCCAGACCCATGTCGATCATGAAGGACGGGATGGGCAGGAACAGCACCGACAGGATCGTGACGATGCCCATCGCGAAGTAGACGTCGCGGCTGTTGCGCTCGGCTGCGGCCGGTATCGGCGTGATGGTCACGTTGGCCATCGGTCGGCGTCTCTCCTGGCTCTGCCCTCAGAGGGGGTGAATCCATCGAGAATGCGAAAGAATGCCCGCTGAAATCCTTGAGCTGTTTGGCCCGGGCGGCCCGGCGACGGGCATTCTTTCACATCCTCTCAGGCGACGCAGACTAGAGGCCCAAGCTTGCGCGAGGGTGAGCGTGCCGCGAGCGGGCTGCAGGCCGTCAGAACCCGTTCTGGATGCGCTGGAAGATGACGTTGGTGAAGGAGGAGAGCTGGGCGCCGACGAACGGCCCCGACAGTGCGACGGCGAGCAGGATCGAGATGATCTTCGGCACGAAGGTCAGGGTGATCTCCTGGACCTGGGTCAACGCCTGGATCAGCGCGATGGACACGCCCACGAGCATGGCGACGACCACCGCCGGGCCGGAGGCCAGGAGCACGGTCCAGATCGCGTACTGGACGATTTCGAGAGCGTCGACCTCGTTCATGCGGCTTCTCCGGCGGCCTTCGGGCCGGCCTGCGGCTCAGCTTATCCTGACTCCGGTCCCGATGACCACCTCGGCGCCGTTCTGCAGGACCGCCGTGACGCCGGAGGCGGTGATGCGCGTTTCGGCCACGACGCCGGTGGTCCCGTCGGTGTCCGTGACGGTGCGGCCGATGATGCTCGACGCCTGGCCGAGCAGCGACATCTGCAGCAGCGAATCGAGCTTGCTGTTGGTCTGCACGGTCTGCTCGACCTGGGAGAAGGTCGCGAGCTGCGCGACGTAATCGGTCGAATCCATCGGCGCGGTCGGATCCTGGTTCTTCATCTGGGTGACGAGGAGCCGCAGGAAGGATTCGTAGTCCACCGTGGTCGCGCTCGCCTGGCTGGCGGCGGTCGTCGTCGCGGTCGAACTGGTGACGGCGGGAACGGTCATGATGCGAGCGCCTCCAGCGCGTCGGGTGCAAGGGGAGGGGAGAGGTTGCTCTGCTCGGCGAGGATGGCCGCCTCGATCGGGAACAGGCTGCGGATCAGCTTGAGCGCGTCGTAGATGTGCTCCTCGGCCACCAGCCGGTCGGCATGCTTCAGCGAAGCGAGCACCTGTTCGTTGGTGAAGGTGGCGAGCAGCATCGGCAGCGAGCGCTTGAACATGTCGCGCGCTGGACCCGAATCGCCCGGGTTCATCAGCATGACCTGGACGATGAAGTAGAGCTGACGCAGCGGCGTCGAGGCCTTCTCCGGCTGCATGACGTGGTTCTCCAGCAGGAACTGCACGTCGTTGAGGAACTCGATCGAGGTCTTGCGGTCGACCCGCACCACCGCGCCGTTGATGTAGATCTTCTCGTTCGCCTTGAGCGAGATGCGCAGGGTGTTCTTCATTGTATGCCGTCCCTGATGATCTGCGAAACTTCGATCAGCCCGTCGAAATTGTCGGACTGGCCCTGCCGCACCGCCTCGCCCTCGCGCAGCAGCCACAGGCCGATCGAGATCAGATTGGCGCGCAGCTCGGAGGGCAGCTCGTTGTCGCTGCTGGCGAGATCCTCGATGAAGGTCGTCCAGACGCGGTTGAGGAAATGCAGCGCCTCGACGGCCTGCATGGAGTTCACGCCCTTGTCGCGCGCGGCGACCAGCAGGTCGATCGACCGCGACAGCAATTGCCGTTCGCGGTCCTTCGCGTCGGCGACCGAATCGGTTTGGACTTCGGCGTATGAGAACTGATACATCGTTCTTCCGTTTTCGATGCGCGCCGGACCGGCCGCGGTTGCTACAGCAGCCTCGTGAGGCTCAGTTGCTGGATCCGAGCCGTCAGGGCGTATGAGGTTTCGATCTGCGAGATCAACGCGTTTACGCGGGTGGACGCTTCGTACGGGTCGACGCCTTCCAGTTCGTTCAGGAAGGTCTTGAAGATATCGATCTGCATCTCGACGCGCTCGGTGGCGCTGGAGATGCGCTGCTCGGTGAAGCCGACGCGGGCCTGGGTCTGGGCCAGGTCGCCCATCGCCTCGCCGACCATCCGGACGGCCCGGTCGGCGACGGCCACCAGCGCCTGATCGTTGAGGTCGCCGTCGAACAGGTTGGCCACCATGGCGGCGGCCATGGTGAGCTTGCGGATGCCCTCGATGTTGGCGCTGACCGAGGTCTCGGCGGTTTCGTTGAGCGCGATGCGGGTGGTGATGCCCTGGTCCGAGGCGGCGGACCAGTTGGTCTCCCAGCCGGAGCCGAAGAACTCGTCGCTGAGCGCACCGTCGATGAAGGCGGTGATCTGCGCGCCGGTGACGGTATCGGCTGCCGGATCGTCCGCCGCGAAGCCGAATTCGGACAGGAAGGCGGCGTCGATGGCCGCCTTGGGGCCAGGAACGGACGCGTCGAAATAGTCGGCCATCGGGACGACGTCGGTGTTGACGCCGGCGAAGATGTGCTCGCCGTTGAAGCTGGAGTTGACGATCCCGGTCAGCGACTGAAGCATGGAGACGGCCGCCTGGCGGGTGGTGGCCTGGTCGGCATCACCCGATACGGCGGCCGCGAGCGCCGACAGGAAGGTCGACGCGCCCTCCGAAACCTGGCCGAGCGCGTTCTGCGTGGCCGTGAGGCGCGAGGAAACCAGGGCGTTCGTGCCGACGATCGTCTCCATCCGGACGATGTCGCGCGAAAGCGTGACGGCCTTGCCGGACCGCACGCCGATCGAAAGTCCGAGATCGGCGACCTTGCCGGTCTGGACCTCCTTCTGACCGGCGATCAGGTCCGACTGCATCTGCGTCAGCGAGTAACGCAGGGCGCTGCGGATGGCATCGGTGGAGACGAAATTGACCTTCATGATGCCATCACACCAGTTCCAGGAGCGCCGCCATCATCCGGTCGACGGTGCTGATGATGCGGGCGGAGGCCTCGTAGGAATGCTCGAGGTCGAGCAGCAGGGATATCTCCGTGTCGACGTTCACGCCGGTTTCGTTCGAGAGCGCCTCGGCCGAGCGAACCATCATGGCGCTCGCGTTCACCTCCGCACTGGAGGACTGCTTGCGCAGCCCCTCGATCCAGCCGATGGCGTTCGCGCCGAAATCGGCGAGGCTGACGTTGGCGGCGATGTCGGCCGCCGAATCGAAGACGATGGGCGCGTCGATGCGGTCGGCATAGCCGATCAGCAGCGTGGCGAAGGAGGCACCGCCGGCGGTGTTGGCGAGATAGTCGCCGCCGTTCGCACCGCCGTCGCGCAGCAGCACGGGATTGCCGCCCTGCTCGCTGTCGAAGGCCGGGTTGACCTTGATCATCGAGGCGAGGCCCTGCGTGACCACCCCGTCGGGCGGCAGGTCCGGCCCGCCGCTCCAGGTGAACAGACCCGCGAGCGGCGGCGCGCCGCCGCCCGTCTGGTCGAGTTCGGCGAAGGCGAGGATGGCGCCGCGCGCGATCTCGTCGAGCTGTGTCTGCATGGTCACGGCGACATCGTCGCGCAGCTTCACCAGAGCGCCGAGCGTGCCCGAGATCTCGCCGGCCGCCTGATCCGCAGCGGTGATCGGGATACCGTCGACATAGACCGGGTTGCCCGTCATGCCGGGGCCGAAGGAGGCGGTGGGCTCGAAGGTGACCGCACGCGGAACGGTCTCGAACAGGGTCGCGCCGTCGCCGGTCATGATGACCATGTCCTCGCTGCCGCGCGTGTAGGTCGAGATCGGCATGTACTGCGCGATCTCGGAGAGGATGGCGTTGCGCTGGTCGATGTAGCTGTTCGCGTCGCGCCCGGTGGAGGTCGCGGAAATGACCTGCCGGTTGGCGGTCTCGAAATCGGCGAGCAGCTTGTTGATGTCGTCGACGGCCGCCTTGATCTCGATGTCGGCGCCGGTGCGGACGGCCTGGACCGCGTCCGAGCCGTCGTTCAGCGAACGAACGAGCTGGCGCGCCGCGTCGATGGCCCCTTCGGCGAGATTCGAGCTCGACGGCGTGGCCGAGTAGAGCTGCAGCGCGTCGCGCAGGCCGGCGAGCGCGGTGGTGGGCGAGGAGGCGTTGTCCGTGCCGTTCACGGCGGTCGAGAGGCTGTCGAGCCCCGACAGCAGGCGCTGCTGGCCCTGCCAGTCCGACGAGGCGCGCAGGTTCTGCCTGAACAGGGCCTCGTTGGTCGCGCGACGCACCTCGGCGACCCGCACGCCGCCGTCGGTGCTCGCGAGAACGGCCGTCCGCCGGGCGTAGTCCGCATTGCCGGCGTTGGTGATGTTCTGCGAGACGACGCTCGTGCGCTTGGACGTCGCGAGCAACGCGCTCTGGGCGATGTTGAGCGCCGTTGTCAGCGACATCCGTCACCACTCTCCGGGCCGGGCATGCTGGTTTACCTCTTGAGATTCACGAGGATGTCCATCAGCTCGGAGCCGGTCTGGAACACCTTCGAATTGGCGGTGTAGCTGCGCTGCGCCTCGATCATGGCGGTCAGCTCCTCGCCGATGTCGACGTTGGAGGCCTCCAGCGCGCCGGAGCTGATGGAGCCGAAGCCGCCGGAATCGGCGAAGCCCAGGAAGACGTCGCCCGAGCTCGGGCTCTGGCTGAAGACGTTGCCCGAGCCGATGAGCAGCTGGTCGGGACTGCGCACGTTGGCGAGCGGGATCTTGTAGAGCGCCTGCATCGTGCCGTTCTCGAAGCGGGCGTAGACGGTGCCATCCTCGCCGATCTTGATCTCCTTCACCGCGCTGGCGGCACTGCCGTTCACATTGGCCTCGCCGGGCGTGTAGCTGGTGGCGAGCTGGCTCATCTGCGAAAGGTCGAGGATCAGCGTCTCGCCGCCCGGAATCGGGATCGACAGATCGGTAATGCTGGCGGCGTCGAGCTGGCCGTTCGTGCCGTCGAAGAGCAGCGTGTCGGAGGCGAGCGGACCGGACGCATAGGGGAAGCCGGTGTTCGCCGTGCCGTCGGCCTGGTTGAAGACCGCGATCTCCCACTCGTTGTCGGCCGTCTTGGAATAGTAGACGTCGAGCAGCACCTCGCCGCCGAGGCTGTCGTAGACCACCATCGACGTCTTGTTGGTGTATTCCGCGCCGCCGACGTTGGTAGAGGGCAGCTGAGCGGCGGCAACCTCATCCGCATTCGCGGGCAGGTTCGCCGTCAGGCTTCCCGCCGTGGTGGGGATGGCCGACATCGACTGCTGGACGACCGTCACCGGTTGCAGACCCGCGAAGGAATTGGCGACGGGGCTCGGATCTCCGTTCGCGAAGCTGTATCCGAGCAGGTAGAAGCCCGCGGCATTCACCAGCCGCCCCTGGTCGTCGGGAACGAAGGAGCCGGCGCGGGTGAGGAACGGCTGACCGGACTCGTCCTGCACGACGAAGAAGCCGTTGCCCTCGATCGCCAGGTCCGTGGCCGAGGGCGTGTACTGGATGACGCCCTGCCGGGACACCGAAGCGCGCACGTCGCTGACGATGCCGCCGGATGCGTAGTAGCCGTCCGACGAACCGATGACGAGGGTGGAGAACTCGATGGTCGACTTCTTGTAGCCGTTGGTGCCGGCATTGGCGATGTTGTCGGCGACGGTCCCCAGCCGGTTCGACTGTCCCTGCATGCCGGATACGCCCGTGCGCATCATTCCGTAGAGGCTCATGGAGACTTTCCTTCGCTGCCAGGGTCGCCCATCCTGCAGGCTAGCTTTCCGGACTTGTGCGAAACTGTACTCGAAGGTCGGCGAAGCCGTACTGCCGGGCTCCAGCGCCTCCTCACGACCGGCGCGGCGCCCATGGCGGGCTCAGACGTTCAGGCAGTAGCCGAGGAAGCGCTTCGAATCGATCGGGTCGACGCCCAGGCGCTCGCGCAGCTTCTTGCGCAGCTTGCTGACATGGCTCTCGACCACGTTCTCCTCGACCTCCTCGTCGAAGATGCCGTAGATCGCGTTGAAGACCTGGGTCTTGGTGACGCGGCGTCCGCGGTTCTGCGCCAGGAACTCCAGGATCCGACGCTCACGGCGCGGCAGCGGAAGCGGCACGCCGTCGATCTCGGGGTCGCGGCCGTTCATGAAGATGCGCAGGCTGCCAAGATCGGTCCAGCTTGCGGTTTCGTCGTGCACGCGGCGCCTGATCGCGGCGATGCGGGCCAGGATCTCGCGGATGTGGACGGGCTTGCGGATGACGTCGTCGACGCCGGATTCGAACAGCCGCAGCGTGTTCTCGAGCGAATGCTGGTCGGAGAGCGCGATCACCGGGGCGCCGGTCCGTTCACGCAGCAGCCGCGGCGAGACCGGATGATCGTCGCACTCACCGATGAGGAAGGCGCCGACCGACTGCAGATCCTCGGTCGCGGCACTGCTCACCCATTCGCCGAACTCGCTCGCGCGGAAGCCGGTGGTGGGGACGCCTTCCCTGCCGAAAAGCGATGTAAACCCTTCTTTTACGCGTTCACGTTCATCAACGATGACAATCATCGGTGCGCCCCCCGAATCAGTTGCTCAGCCCGCTGGTGAATGGGGTAACCGTTGCCGGGAATCGGCGACAACTGTCAGAAATCATGTGTCAGATCTGGGGATATTTGGTGGGGCTGCGCGCTTCATCGTCCACAGCTTGTCCACAAGCCGCCTTTAGCACCCGTGCGGCGACGAATACAACCTCTCAGTTGCAGAAACTTCTTGCGCCTTCGGTCCAACGTCCGAAGCCGGTGGCCACCATGTTGGCGATGACGCGGCAGACGTAGCGCTTCTGTGCGGGGTCGTTGTCGGGACCGGCGTGATAGCGCGCAACCGCCAGGGACCAGGTCTCGTGACGCTGCTTCAGCTGGACGAGAAAACGGGCCGCATAGTCGACGTTGAGGCGCGGGTCGAGCATCTCGGACAGGCTGGCGAACGCGTCTGCATGGTACCGGTGATTGATCTGCATGCAGCCGAGATCGATGAGGGTCTTGCCGTTGCGTCTGGCGGTCTCGAAGAGGCGTTCGGCCTCTTCCTGCGTGTGCGCGAAGACCGCCTGACCCTCTATGTTCAAGGCATACGGTTGAAGGCTCCCCTTGTGGCCGGTTTCCGTGAGCCCTACCGCATATAGTATGCCGACCGGGATGCCGTATGCCTTCGAGGCGCGCAGGATCTCCGCTTCGCAGGAATTGGCCAGGGCACTGGCGGTTGCACTAGATGTAAATGCCGCCACCAGCAGGGCGCGTCGCAGGAGTGCGCGCATCGCCGTTCTGACCTCCCTGTTCGTCGCCACGCGGACGTCCTCCGGCCGTGCCGCCCTCGCCCTGATGACCCCGTCCGGCGCCCTGCGGGAGTCCCCCGGAAGGCTCGCCCTGACGGCTGCCGGGACCGGCCGGTGACTGCGTCGACGCGACCGGCTGCTGCTGGATCGAGACGTCGTCCACCGCGAAGCCGAGGCCGCGCAAGGCAGTCAGGATGGCGTCCTTTTCGGACGAGAGACGGCGAAAGGCTTCGCGCCCTTCGACGCGAATCTCCACTGATAGTTGCTCTCCAACGATCCGCAGTCGAGCGTCCACGGAGCCGAGTTCGGCGGGGTTGAGCTGGATCCGGAGATCGCGGACGGGACCCGCAGGGGCATCGGGGGCATCCGCGGCGGAAGCCGCTGCCCGCTCCACGGCACCCTTCCAGCCGTCATCCGACGCGATGGTGGCTGCAAGATCCGCGACGGTGCGGCCGTTTTGCGACAGTCCGGGGGCTGGGGCGACCGTGTCGGCGATGACGCGGATCTTGATCTCGCCCGTCTCGGGAGCGGCGTTCTGACGGATTCCGGCCTCCGGCGCAGCCTCGCCGCGACGGCCTTCGCGCGACGGCCCGTCGTCCTGCTCTCCGCTCTCTTCCTGCGGTGCGGCGACCGGTGCAGCCGGCGCGGCGGCGGCATGCTCGGCCGGTCGGCCCGCGGGGGCGCCGCCCGGATGCAGGTCGCGGGGCTGCGCGATCGGGACGACGGCTGCCGCCATGGCGGCCGCGGCCTCCGGATCGACGTCGCCGGTGTCGCGGCCGGAGCCATCCGGTTCCTCGACGTCCGTTTCGGCCGTGCCGTCTTCTGCGTCGTGCGTCTGGATCGTCGCCTCGCCGGTGACGACCTCCGCCTCGCCCGAAGCGCCGGGCGTGGCGCCCGCCGGCGCGCCGTCCTCCCCGGCCGGTGCTCCGCGCTCGTCCAGAAGCGATGCGAGGATCTCGTGGAGGCCGCGTACGCGCCAGCCGGCAGGGCGCTCGCCCGCTGCCGGCGCACCGTCGTCCGCCGGTTCGACCGCCTCTTTCGCGCCTTCGGACGTCGCCGGGTCATCCAGGGCGCCGGACCGGTCGCCGGTGCCGCCCGCGGCGCCCGGTGCCGGCTTGCCGGAGCCGGGACGCCCGACGAGGTCGGCGAAACCGCCGGCGGCCTCCCGCGAAGCGCCGTTGCCCGGGCCGCCCGGCATGGCCGCGGGTCCGGTCGGGGCCGCGAGGTCGATCATGGCTGCTTCCCTCCGGACAGTAGGCGATCGACTTCGTCGAGCTTGGTGCGGACCGAGGTCATGAGCGCGTTCGATTCGGCCTGGTCGGCCGCTTCGCCTGCCGCTTCTGCAGCCATCTCGGCAAGTCCTGCGGGGACGGCCGGCCCGGCTGGTGCGGCCCGTTCGGCTGGCGCTGCTGCCGCCGATGTCTCGGCCGGGGCGGAAGCGTTCGGGGGCGGGGCGGCGACCGTGGCGGCATCCTCCGTTTCGTCGCCGCCCTCAGGCGGCGGCTGATCGCTTCCGGGCGGGGCGAGCACCTCCGCGGCAATGGCGCGCGCGGCCAGCAGCAGGCGACGGTCGCGCGGGGACAGCTGTCCGGGATCGACGTCCTTCAGCCGCGCCAGCACCTCCTCGATGTTCTCGGAGGTGATCGACGCGATGGCCTCGTAGAGCATGGCCCGCGGATCGGCGCCCTGCTCGGTGTCCTGCATGATGCTGCGCGCCTTCTCGGAGGCGAAGGCCGACCGCGCGATCTGGCCCTTGATCGTGCTGCGGCGGGCGAGCCGCAGGTAGATGGCTTCCTGCTGGGGCGGCGACATCAGCGAGACGATGGTGTCGATCTCGGCCTCGTCGATGTCGTCATGGAAGGCGACGAGCCCCTCGACGAAGGCGTCGGCGAACTCGCTGGCATAGGGCGAGCGCAGGAAGCGGCGCGTGTATTGTTCGGACAGGCGCAGGAAGCGGTCGGGCTGGCGCATCGTCAGCACCAGCGGCAGGGATCGCCGCAGGGCGGCTTCCTCGACCAGCGTGCCCGGCGCGAGGAGGCGTGCCTGGTCCATCAGCTTCAGCGCCGGGGCAGGGGACTTACCGCCGATGATCGAACCCTTGACCAGGGCGATGAAGGCGCCGGTGTCGTCGCGGCGGGCCATCGGATCGACCGCGTCGAGGATGGCCGCCGCGCGCGGCAGCTGGCCGCGCATGTAGGCCAGGACGCCCCTGCCCACGACGGCATCCTCGCCTTCGAGCTCGAGCCGCGACAGCGCCACTTCCACGGTCGTCGGATTGCCGCCGCTCATGGCCCAGACGAGCAGGGCCGAGAGGTTGCGCGGATCTTCGAATTCCTTCTTGCCGGCGCTGCGGAAGCGCGCATCGGTGAGTTCGAGCAGCTTCTGCTGCATCGGCAGCGAGGCGTGGTCGCCATTGGCGATCTGGTCCTGAACGATCTGCAGGGAGCGGACCATCTTGTAGGGCGCGATGTCGTCTTCGGCCTGCGCGGCCAGGGGCAGGCAGGCGGACAGAAGCGCAGCGGCGGCGTTCGCCCGCCAGTTCATCCCCCGGTCTCCAGCAGGATCTCGATGCGCCGGTTGGTGTCGGAGAAGGGATCGGCGGGGAGCTTCAGCTGGCGGTCGGCGTAACCGGTGATCTCCCGCACGCGCCGCTCGTCGAGTCCGCCGCGCACGAGCATGTAGTAGGCGCTCTGGGCGCGCGCGCTCGACAGCCGCCAGTTGTCGTAGGTCTCGCTGCGGAAGGGGCGGGCGTCGGTATGGCCGTTGATGACGATGGCGCCCGGCTTGCCGTTGAGGATGGACGCGACCTTCTCCATCGCCAGGACGAGGTCGCGGCGCGGCACCGCCGATCCGATCTCGAACATGCCGTAGTCGAGCTGGTCGGTCAGCGAGATCATGATGCCCCGATCCGTCGGCGTCACCGCGATGCCGCCGGTGATCTTCTCACCGGTCCCGAAGGCCTCGGCCAGCTCGGCCTCGATTTCCCGTGCCAGCCGCGCGGCGGCCGGATCGATACCCGGCTCGCCCTGCGCGACCTTCTCGCCGCCGGTCTCGCCCGCCTCCGCCTTGCCGCCGGGCTTGCGGCCTTCGCCCTCCCGAGCCTCGCCGTCGTCGGCGGCACCCATGCGCCTTGCGAGCTTGTCGGGGTCGGTGAAGACGTCCTGCGAGAAGGGATCGTCTTCGGGCGCCACGGCGACGAGGCCGGCGCGGGGGTCGGCGCCGGGTGCCGGGTTCTCGACCTTCGGCTGCTCGAACAGGTCCGGTTCGCCCTGCTGGTCCTGCTCCACCTGCTTCGACCAGAAGTCCGGCGCGAAGGGATCGCGGAAGGACTGGCCGCCCGAGGCGCCGGTGGCGGCGCCGGACTGGTTCGCGCCGCCGTCGCCCTTCTCGCTGAGGTTCTGCAGTTCGCCGGATTCGGCCGCGATCTCCGCCAGAACCGCGTAGGGATCCGAAAAGAGGTTCTCGTCGGACTGGAGCTCGACCTTCTCGCCGGCCTTGGAGCTCATCTCCTCGCCCTCGCCGGCGGTGGCGGGACCCTTCGCGTCGTTGGCCGTGGTCTCCTCGTCGGGTGTCTCGCTGGACCCCTGCTGGGTTTCCGGCCCGGCACCCGCCTCGTCCAGGCCGCGCCGGCTGGCGTTGCGGTCGGTGAGCTTGATCGGGTTGAAGTAGCTCGCCACCGAGACCTTGGTCTCCTCGTTGGCGGCGTTGATCAGCCACATCACCAGGAAGAAGCACATCAGCGCCGTCATGAAGTCGGCGAACGCGATCTTCCAGACCCCGCCGTGATGACCGTCGTGGTCGTCGCCGTGGCGCTTGACGATGATGATCTCTTCGACGTGATGATCCGCGTTGCTCATGGGACGGCCTCAGCCAGCGATTGCGACCATTCCGAAAGCCGCGTCTCGTAGAGGCTCTCGTCGACAGCCACCTGAAGGTCGAGTTCCTGCGTTTCGGTAAACTCGAGGCGGCCGGACTGCTCGCCGAGCCGGGCCTCCAGCATCTCGAACAGCGACAGCGGCCCCCGCACGCGGATCTGCACTGCGCCGGACTCGCGGATCGCCGCGCCGACGGCGGCGGCGAGACGCGTGACGGCCCTGCGCTGGAGATCGTCCGTCAGCACGGGGGCGAGCAGCCGGGCGACCACGTCGGAGGTGTAGGCGCTCAGGCGCTTCTCCAGCGCGGCGAACTCATCGGCGATCCGCATGCCGGCCGCCTCGCCCGCTTCCTGCCGCAGGCGCTCCAGTTCCTCGCCATGAGCCCGTTCGCGGGCATCGAGCCGCTCGGCGAATTCCGTTTCCAGCCGCGCGGCGAGGTTCGCCTCGGCCTGTGCGACCGCCTCGGCGACGAGGGCGTCGACATCGACGGGCACCGGCGGGGCGGCGAGCCCGAACTCGGGATCCGACAGACCGAATGGCGGGTCGAAACCTGCGCCCGGCATGCCGGACAGGGCGCCGGCGTCGAGCGGAAGAGCGCCGTCCGGCTGGCCGAAGGCGAAGTCGGGCATCGGCAGGGCGGCCGGAACGGAGCCGGGGGCGGTCTGCTTCGCCTTCGGCTTTCCGAAATCGACCAGAACGTCGGCCAGCGTGGGCATCAGCTCGCCATCGCCTCTCCGCCGACCCACTTGCGCAGGATCGCGGCCGTGCGTTCCTCATTGAGCTCGACCATGTGCGCCAGCCGCTCCTGCGGAGCCGGGCGCAACCGCATCTTGAGCTCTTCCATCACGTCGCTCTCGTTGGGCATGCCCATGCCGCCCATGCCGCCCATGCCGCCCATGCCCGCGATGCCGGGGAAGCCGCCGCCCATCCCGGCGAGGGGATCCGGCAGCGCCATGTTGTTCAGCGGCGAATCGAAGGGCAGCTGCAGATCGCCGAAATCGGGGCCGGCGACGCTCTCGCTCTTCGTCAGGGCGCCCGCGAGCGGCCGGAGCCCGAACCAGGAGACGAGGAAGGCCACGATGACGAAGGCCAGGGCATTGATCATCGACCCGGTGTACTGGCTCGCGGTCTCGAGGATGCCGGGGGAGGCGACCCCCTCGGCGACCGCTTCCTCGACGAAGGAGAGCGCGGTGACCGAAACCTTGTCGCCGCGCTCGCCGTCGAGGCCTGCCGCGGTCGCCACGACGTTCTCGATCTCGGCCACCCGCGCCTGGATCTGTTCGGCGGTGGCGCCTTCCCCCAGGGTCGCCGCGATCTGGTCGCGGTTCACCACGACGGCGATCGACAGCTTCGAGATCTGATAGCCGTTGCTGGTCGTGGCGATGCGCTTGGAATTGAGCTCGTAATTGGTGATTTCCTCGCGGCGTTCCCTCTCTTCCGACGAGGAGGGGTTCGTTCCGGCGTTGCCCTGGTCGGGGATGTTCTGCTCCACCGTCGCGGGCGCTGCCGCGCCGCTCTCGTTGGCCGTGTTGTTCTCGCGGATCGTGCGGATCGACCGTTCGACCTTGGAGTCCGGATCGAAGACCGTCTCCTCGATCTGGCGCGCGTCCGTGTTGACGACGGCCTTCACGCTGGCGCGAAAGTTGTCGCGGCCGAGGAAAGGGGCGAGCGCGCGGTAGATGTTGTCGGCGACCTGGCTCTCGACGGTCCGCTCGATGCTCATGGACCGGTTGATCGAACTGTTGGACGGATCGTCGCCGGTCGCCAGCAGCGCGCCGTTCGTGTCGAGCACGGTGACGTTGTCGGAGGTCAGACCCGGCACCGCCGCAGCCACGAGATGGCGGATGGCGTTGGCGGTCCGGATCTCGTCCACCCCGCCGGCGCGGATGACGACGGACGCCGTCGGCTGCTGCTCCTCGCGCCGGAAGCTCGCCTGCTGCGGCATGACGATGTGGACGCGCGCGGACTTGATGCCGGCGATCGACTGAATGGTGCGCGCGATCTCCCCTTCCAGGGCGCGTACCCGCGTCACTTCCTGCATGAAGGAGGTGAGACCGAGCGAGCCGACGTTGTCGAAGAGTTCATAGCCCGCGTTGGAACTGCTGGGCAGGCCCTTCTCGGCGAGGATCATCCGCGCCCGCCCGGTGAAGCCGGTGGGGACGAGCACGCTCGTGCCGTCCGATCCGACGTCGTAGGACATTCCGGCTTCCGAGAGCACGACCCCGATCTTGGAGACGTCGCTGCGGTCGAGGCCGACATAGAGCGTCTCGTTTGCCGGCCTGTTCAGGTAGATGGCGCCGACCAGGATCGTCGCCATCACCGTCGCGAGAATCCCGCCCATGATGGCGAGCCTCTTCGCACCGAGCGACTTGAGGTTTTCGGCGATCTTCTGAATTTGTTCCGGCACAGGCGACGGTTCCCGACTTGCAGGATTCCGAACCTAGACGCCGAAGCTTGTGCGAAAATGAAATCGGGCCGCCGCGCGGACGCGGCGACCCGACTGGAGGTGCGTCGCCCGGTTGCCCGGTCGGCGCCGAAATCCTTAGCGGAAGAGCGACAGGATGGTCTGCGAGTTGCCGTTGGCGATCGACAGCGCCTGGATGCCCAGCTGCTGCTGAACCTGGAGCGCCTGCAGGCGGGTCGATTCCTGGGTCATGTCGGCATCGACGAGAGTACCGATACCCTTGCTGATCGTGTCGGACAGGTTGGTGACGAACTCGTTCTGGAGGCTGACGCGCTTCTTGGCGGCGCCGAGATCCGCGGCGGCGTCCGTCATCTGGGTCAGGATCGAGTCGACGGCACGAACCATCGCGCCGATCTCTTCCTTGGAGTTCGTGCCGGACAGGGAGATCTCGGTGCCGGTGGCAGCCGTCGTCGAGCCCGTGTCGAGGAGGAAGTAGTTCTCGGCCGTGCCGGTCGGCGTGGCGAGCAGGGCGTCGGCATCGATGTCCTTGGTCAGGATGCCGTTGGCCGCGTCGTCGGACGAGGTCAGCGTGACGGCGTCGACGTCGACGTCGAGCGTGCCGATCGAGACGTTGCCGGAGGCGTCGCGGGTGAAGGAGCCGACGATCGACTTCGTGCCGGTGGCGCCGTCGTTGGCCAGCCAGTTCTCGCCCGAGAAGGAGGCCGACGTCGTGATGGAGACCAGCTGGTCCTTGAGTGCGGTGATTTCCTTGTTGATCTTCGACTGGTCGACGCCCGGCTCGCTGGCGGCGACGAGCTTGGTCTTGATCTCGTCGACGACGTCGATCGCCGCGTTCATGCCGGTGTAGGCCGTGTCGATCTTGGCCTGGCCGAGGCCCAGCGCGTCCTTGACGGTGCCGAGTGCCTTGTTGTCGGACCGCATGGTCGTGGCGATCGACCAGTAGGCGGCGTTGTCGCTGGCTTCGCCGACCTTGAAGCCGGTCGAAATACGGGTCTGCGTCGACTCCAGCGCCTTGTTCGTCATGTTCAGAGACTTCAGGGCCGTCATGGCCTGAACGTTGGTATTGATGCTCGACATGGGTGTCCCCTTACGTACGCTTGTACACGACATACCGGGCTGGACCGGTAAGACGGCTCGGCGTCATGCCTATCGGGAACCCCAGCGGGGCAGCGATCCGTCCTGAACGACAATGTCCCAGCCTTGTACAGCCGGGACATTGTTTTCCAGTTAAGTCGCTTAGTTAAGAAAGTTCTAACCGCGGAACAGCGACAGGATCTGCTGCGAGTTGCCGTTGGCGATCGACAGCGACTGGATTCCCAGCTGCTGCTGCACCTGGAGCGCCTGCAGGCGGGTCGATTCCTCGGTCATGTCCGCATCGACGAGGCCACCGACGCCCTTGTCGATCGTGTCCATGAGGTTGGTGACGAAGGTGTTCTGCATGTCGATGCGCTTCTTGGTGGCGCCGAGATCGGCAGCAGCATCGGTCAGCTGGGTGAGGATCGAATCCACCGCCCGCACCATCGAGGAGATCTCGTCAACGCTGTTCGTGCCGGTGAGTGTGATCTCCGTGCCGGTCGCCGCAGTCGTCGAGCCGATGTCGAGAAGGAAGTAGTTCTCAGCCGTGCCGGTGGGCGTGGCCTGAAGGGCATCGGCGTCGATGTCCTTCGTGAGGATGCCGTTGGCGGCATCGTCGGACGAGGTCAGGGTGATCGCATCGACGTCGATGTCCAGCGTCCCGATCGACACGAAGCCGGCCGCGTCGCGGGTGAAGGCACCGACGATCGACTTCGTGCCCGTGGCGCCGTCGTTGGCGAGCCAGTTCTCGCCGGAGAACGAGGCCGACGACGTGATCGACTTCAGCTGCTCCTTGAGCGCGGTGATCTCCTTGTTGATCTTGTCCTGATCGACGCCGGGCTCACGCGCGGCGACGAGCTTGGTCTTGATCTCGTCGACCACTTCGATCGACGCATTCATGCCGGTGTAGGCCGTGTCGACCTTGGCCATGCCGAGGCCGAGAGCGTCCTGCACCGTGGAAAGAGCCTTGTTGTCCGAGCGCATCGTCGTTGCGATCGACCAGTAGGCGGCGTTGTCGCTGGCTTCGCCGACCCTGAACCCGGTCGAGATCCGGGTCTGCGTCGTCTCCAGCGCCTTGTTCGTCATATTGAGGGATTTGAGCGCCGTCATCGCCGACGCGTTGGTCAGAATACTACTCGCCATGGGAAATGTCCCCTACTCACAAACGCAACAAAAACAGGGACATACCGGACTCTACCGGTAGAGCGGCACGGCGTCATGCCTTCCGGTGTGGCTCTCTCTCGCCTGCCGGCCCGCTCTGTTAATCATGTTCTGGCAGGGAAAATTTACCAAACCGATAACTCGCGGCCCGGATTCGAAAAAAGGTGTTAACGAGAGGTTAATTCGACCTTCAGTTGAAGGACCGCACCAGGGATCCCACGAGCAGGTTCCAGCCGTCGATCAGGACGAAGAACAGGATCTTGAAGGGCAGCGAGATCACCGTCGGCGGGAGCATCATCATGCCCATGGCCATCGTCACCGTGGCGACGACGAGGTCGATGACGAGGAACGGCAGCACGATCAGGAAGCCGATCTCGAAGCCGCGCCTGATCTCCGAAATCATGAAGGCGGGAACGAGGATGCGCAGGTCGACCTGATCTCCCGTCACGACCGTCTGGCCGCGTTCGCGGGCGAGGTCGGCGAAGAGGTTGAAGTCCTCTTCGCGGACGTTGTTCAGCATGAAGGTCCGGAAGGGATCGGTGATCCGCTGCAGCGCCTCCTCCTCGGTGATCTCGTCGGCGATCAGCGGCCTGACGCCGTTGTTCCAGGCCTGATCGAAGGTCGGCGCCATGACGTAGAAGGTCATGAACAGGGCAAGGCTGATCAGGATGAGGTTGGCAGGGGTGGTCTGCAGGCCGATGCCGGCGCGCAGGATCGAGAAGGCGATGATGAAGCGCGTGAAACTCGTCACCATGATGAGCAGTCCGGGCGCGATCGACAGCACCGTCAGGAGACCGACGAGCTGGATGACGTAGCCGATCGTCTCACCCGTCAGCTGCTCGCCAAGGGGACCGAGGCCGAGCTGCTGGGCCCGGGCCGCGGCGACGGATGCGGCAAGCACCGCAAGGGCGAGGGCGAGCCGTCTCATTCGAACAGCAATGTCCTGATCATGAGCTGGGTGGCGAGCCCGTCGCTACGGATCCGCGCCCGTTCCTCGAGGTCGGTCTTGAGGTGGCGGAAGCCGCTCGCGCCCTGGACCTGCTGCAGCGTAACCGTGCGCATGTAGGCGAGGATGTCCTCGTGGATCGTGCGCACCAGCTGCGGCGGGGGCGGTGCAGAGAAGACGATGGCGAGTTCCATGCGCACCCATATGTCGCGCGGTGCTGCAAGGTTGGTGGTCACGGGCTCCAGGGGCACGAGACGCGGGATCAGGATGATGTTGCCGTTCTCGTCGCGGGCCACGTCGTCGGGCGCGCCTTCTTCCGCATGTCCGCCGCCATGGGCGGCGGCCGCTTCCTCCGCCTCGGGGGAACCCGGGACGGGGTCGACCTGGATCTTGACTGTCTCGGCCGGCTCCTCGCCCTCGCTGCCCGATTTCAGCTGCATTCCCGAGAACCAGCCCCCGCCCGCCGCCGCGATCGTCAGCACGAGAAGGACGACGAGCTGGATGATCGTCGAAGGGCCCTTCCTGGCCGTGCTGTCGGTCGCTTCGGCGGCCATCGGGATCGTGCTCCTCAGAACGGCGAGACGAGGTCGACGATCTGCTGGCCGATCGGCGGCTGCTGGACCTCGGTGATGCGGCCGCGTCCGCCATAGGAGATGCGGGCCTCGGCGATGCGTTCGTAGTTGATCGAATTCTGCGCGCCGATGTCGGCCGGGCGCACGATGCCGGCGATGGTGAGGATGCGCATCTCGTAGTTGACGCGCACCTCCTGCGAGCCGCGGATGACGAGATTGCCGTTGGGCAGGACGTCGGTGACGACGGCGGCGACCTGCAGACGGATGTTCTCCGACCGCGCGGTGGCGCCGGAACCGGTGCTGTTGGACCGCGAGGACAGGTCGAGATCGCTCGACCCGCCCGTTCCGATGCCGTCCCATTCGTAGGCGCCCTTGACGCCGAACTTGCGGGTGGTGGTGCGCGAGCGGTCCGACTCGTTGTTGAGCGTCGCCTTGTCGTTGATCGAGATGTTCACCGTCATGATGTCGCCGACCGAGAGCGCGCGGGCGTCCTTGAAGAGCTGGCTCTGCTCGTCGTTCCAGAGGGAGAAGCGCTTGACCGGCCGCTCGGGCGGCTCGGGATAGGCATGTGCGGTCACGGCGGCGGGCTCGAGGCCCGAACCGACCGGCGAGAGGGCGGGCGCTCGACCGATCTCCTTCAGTTCGCCGGCACAGCCGCCGAGCGCCAGGCAGGCGAGCACGATGACGGGCGAAGGCTTCATGTCGGATCCTCGGATTTGGCGACGTCGGCGATGATGCTGGTGAGGCGCGCGGCGGACTTGCTGTCCATCTCGTTCAGGATGATGCCGGCCTGGCGGGAATTGAGCTTGAGCAGGATCGCGGCGGCGAGGTTCTCGTCGAGCTGCGACATGCGCTCGGCGGCGGCGTCCGGCCGCATGCGCGAATAGATGCCGACGACGCTGTCCTCGGCGCGGTTGATCACCTCGTCGCGGCGTGCCAGCCAGTCCTCGTACTCCGCCCGCTTGGCCTCCAGAGCGGCGATGCGCTCGTCGATCTCCTGGCGCAGCTTCTCGAGCTCGCGGGTCTGCACCGCGTAGCGGCGGTCGCGCGCGGCGTCGACGATGTTGGCGCAGAACTCCCGGATCTCGTCGGTGACCTGACCCGGAAGGTTCTGCGCGGCGGCCAGCGTGCCGGTCGCGGCCAGTGCGGCCAGGCCGATCCCGGCCGCCGTCGACGCGCCGACGAGGAAGGTGGCGGCGGACCTGAACCAGCGGGTTCGACGCGTCATCGCGGCCTCCGTCACTGGAACACGAGGTCGGCCTGCAGCGCGCCGGCCGACTTGATGCCCTGCAGGATGGCGATGATGCCGTCCGGCTTCACGCCGATGCGGTTGAGGCCGGCCACCAGCGTCTGCAGGTCGGGGCCGTCGAGCATGGCCACCTGGCCGCCGCCCTGGTCGGCCTCGATGACCGTCGACGGCTCCTCGGCCGTCTCGCCGCGCGAGAAGGGGGCGGGCTGGACGACGCGCGGCTGCTCGGTGATGCGGACCGTGAGCTGGCCGTAGCTGACCGCGACCTGAGAGATCTTGACGTCCTGGCCGATGACGATGGTGCCCGTCCGCTCGTCGACGACGACCTTGGCCGGCGTGTCGGTGGCCACCAGCAGGTTCTCGATCTCGGCCACGAAGCGGGCGGCGGTGACGTTGGCCGGGCGCTTCACCAGAATGGTGCGCGAATCCTGCTCGCTCGCGGTTCGATTGCCGAAGCGGCTCGCCGTGTATTCGTTGATGACGTCCGTGACGCGGATCGCGGTCGAGAAATCGGGATTGCGGAGCTGGAGGGTGAGCACGCCGTCGTCGTTGAAGCGCGCCTCGATCTGGCGTTCCACGATGGCGCCGTTGGGGATGCGGCCGGCGGTCGGGACGCCCCTGGTCAGGCTTTCGGCCTCGCCCTGGGCGCTGAAGCCGGAGATGAAGACGGGTCCCTGGGCGACGGCGTAGATGTCGCCGTCCGGCGCGCGCAGCGGCGTCATGACCAGCGTTCCGCCCTGCAGCGAGGTCGCATCGCCGAGCGAGGAGACGCTGACGTCGATGCGGGCGCCCGACTGGACGAAGGGCGGGAGCGTGGCGGTGACGATCACCGCCGCGACGTTGCGGGCGCGTGCCTGACCGCCCTCCATCGCGATGCCGAGATTCTGCAGCATCGCGCGGATCGACTGCTCCGTGAAGGGCGAGTTGCGCAGTCCGTCGCCGCTGCCCTGGAGGCCGATCACCAGGCCGTAACCGATCAGCTGGTTGTCGCGCGCGGTCTGGATGGTCGCGATGTCCTTGACCCGGGAGACGGGGCCGACCACCGTCGGCAAGGTCGAGGGTCCGGCCGCGATCTCGATACGATAGTTGACGTCCTGGCCGGCGCCTGTCTGGCCTGGACCCGCCGGCCGGGGCGGGAAGTCGGCAGCGAGCGCGGGCGCAGCGGAAAGGCCGAGCGCCAGGAAGATGCGCAGTGCAAGAAAGCGCAGCATCAGTTGCCTACCCGCAGGGTGCCGTCGGCCAGCACGATGCCGCTGAACACCGCCCCGCTGTCGGCGTTGCGCACGCGGATCATGTCGCCGATCGAACCCGGCTGGAGGGGTATGGCCATGGTCGTGATCTGCAGGCCGTTCTGGATGAAGTTGACTTCGACCGGAGAACCGGCCTCCACGACATAGGCCTCGCGTACGGAACTCAGCGGAATGAAGCGGCCCGGCAGCAGGGTGCGCTTGGCGACCTTGCCATCGATGTCTTCGGCCAGATAGGCGATCTCGGTGGTGATGCGCGCAGGATTGCGGACAGGAACCTCCGAAAGAGCGCCCGCGTCGATGGTCTCGCCGGGATAGATGACGCGCTTGGGGATGACCGCCGTGTCTGTGGCCATCGCCGGGCCATGAGGGGCGGCGGCAAGCAGCGTCGCGGCAGCCACCAGGACCATCGTGCGGAGCGGTCTCGACATGGGGGCCTACCGGATGCTCTGCGAGACGACCGACGCCATTTCGTCGGCGGCCTTGATCACCTTCGAATTCATCTCGTAGGCGCGCTGGGCGGAGATCAGTTCGGTGATCTCCTTGACCGGGTCGACGTTCGAGCTCTCGAGGTAACCCTGCTCGATCGTGGCATAGCCGGGGTCACCTGGAACGCCGACGGTCGCTGCACCCGAGGCTTCCGTCTCCCGGAACAGATTGTCGCCCATGGGCGAGAGGCCGGCCTCGTTGGCGAAGGTCGCCAGCGTCAGCTGGCCGAGGTCCTGCAGGGCCGCCTGGCCGTCGATGCGGGCGAAGACCTGGCCGGACTTGTTGACGATGACTTCCACCGTCTCCGCCGGGACGACGATCGCCGGAATGACGTTGAAGCCGTCGATGGTGACCAGTTCGCCCGCAGCATTGGTGTTGAAGGCGCCGGAGCGGCTGTAGAGCGTGGTGCCGTCGGCCCCCTGCACCTGAAACCATCCCGGCCCCGTCAGCGCCAGGTCGAAACGGTTGCCGGTGGCGGCGAGGGCGCCCTGCAGATGGACGTTGCGGACGGCGGACGTCTTGACGCCGAGGCCGATGTTGGCGCCCTCCGGGACGATGCTCTGGTCGGCGCGGTTGGGCACGCCCTGGAGCCGCTCGGTCTGGTAGAGCAGATCGGAGAATTCGGCACGCGCGCGCTTGAAGCCCGTGGTGTTGATGTTGGCGATGTTGTTGGCGATGACTTCCAGGTTCAGCTGCTGGGCGTTCATGCCGGTCGCGGCGATGGCGAGAGCTTTCATGATCCTGGTCCTCAGATCGCCATACGGCTGACTTCGAGATAGGCGGTGACGATCTTGTCGCGGATCGAGATCGCGGCCTGCAGGGTCTGCTCGGCGCTCATCACCGCGTCGACGACCTCGCGGGTCTGGACGTTCCCGCCCTCGAGCGCCGTCATGGAGACGGTCTCGGCCTGGCCGAGCGTGTGGATGGTGCGGCTGGCCGCCTCCGCCACCGCGCTGGCGAAATCGCTCGTCGAAACGGAGGGCGCGACCGGGGTGAGCGGGCCGGACACGCCGCCGAGGCGCATGCTGCCCGAGAGGGCGTCGAGAGCTCCGAGTCCGCCGATCATCACTGCGCCCTCATCAGATCGATGGTCATGGAGATGAGCTCGCGCGCCTGGCGGATCACCTGGAGGTTGGCCTCGTAGGAGCGATTGGCCTCGGTCATGTCGGCCATCTCGATCAGCACGTTGACGTTGGGCAGCTTGACGAAGCCGTTCTCGTCGGCGGCCTGATGGGTGGGGTCGTACTCGACGGGAAACTCGGAGGCGTCGACGTCCACCGCCTGGATGCGGACATAGGCTCCGCCGCTGTCGGCATCGAGCGCCGAGGCGAAGGATACGGTCTTGCGCTGGTAGGGATCGGAGCCCGGCGTCCGGCCGGTGGACTGCGCGTTGGCGAGGTTTTCCGAGACGACGCGGATGCGCTCCGACTGAGCCTTGAGGCCCGAGGCGGCGACGCCGACCGACAGGGTGAGCGGATCGATCGTCATCCTTACCTCGACGCCAGCATGACCATGCGGTGGAAAGCCTTGACGATCGCCGTGTTGAGCTCGACGCCGCGGCGGACCTCGCCGGCCTTGACCAGTTCTTCCTCGACGGACACCGAATTTCCGGACGTGGAGACGACCGGCGAGTCGTCCTCGGAGAGGCCGAAGTCGCCGCTGGCGCCGCCGAAGGCGATGTGGCCGGGTTGGGTGGAGGCGACCGTCAGCGTCCGGTCAGCCAGCAGATCCTGAAACGGCTGGACGTCCACGGCCCGGTAGCCGGGCGTGTTGATGTTGGCGACGTTGCCGGCGACGGCCGCCTGGCGAACCGACAGCCATCGCGCCTGGTGCGTGGCGAGTTCGAAGAGACTGACGGGCTGCATCCTGTTTCCCCTGCTGGAAGGGAATCATAGGAGACCAGTCTTGCGTGGAACTTGCGCGCAGCCGCGAGGCCGGGGCCGGTCACTCGACGAGTTCGACGACCTGTTCGCGACTGGTCTTCAGCAGCCACTTGCCGTCGGCGTTCTCGATCGAGACGACCCTCGAATTGTCAGGCAGGACGGAGCCGCGCTCGACCACGAAGAAGCCGTTCGCATCGCTTATCATGGCGCGTCCCTTGGCGACGTGCACGAGCTTGAAGCTCGGCGGCAGGCCGGGGAAGGGTTGGGTCTCGGGGCCCGGATCCGGCAGTTCGCGATCGATGGACCCGACCACGGTGCCTGTCGCGGCCAGATCGAGCGCCAGGGCATCCATGTCCTGCTCGGTCACGGGCTTCGGGCGCCACTGGACGCGCTGGGTGTAGAACGGACCCGACAGGTCCGATTCGGTCGGCGTCTGCTCGAACTCGACCACCGTGTAGCCGAACTTCTCCTGGTTCATGAAGACGTACCAGGGAAAGGTCGCTGCGGCAGCGGCGAGGCCGACACCGATGCCGACGAGGACGGCATCGGTGACGCTGAAGTCGCGCTTCTGCCAGAAGCGGACCGGTCGCTCCTCGCGCGGGAGCTCCATGCCGGCAAGCGGGGGCGCGGGCTCGTGCGGTGCACGACGCAACCACGAACGCCAGTCAGCCATCCGCCTTCTCCTGCTTCTTGAGGTGCCGCGCGAGTTCGGCGAAAGGATCGGCGACCGGACCGTCCTGCGGCGACTGGACCAGCGCGTCGTAGATCAGCGGCACCTGGCGCACCGCGGCGTCCAGATCCGGATCGGCGCCCGGCTGGTAACCGCCGAGCAGGCGGATGTCGCGCGTCTCCTCGTAGCGTCCGATCAGCGCACGCAGCCGCGTGACGAGCAGGCGCTCGCCGTCGTTCCAGGCACGGTTGGCCAGCCGCGAGACGGAGCCGAGCGGGTCGACGGCCGGATAGCGCCCCTGCTCGGCGATGCTGCGGCTGAGCACGATGTGCCCGTCGAGGATGCCGCGCACCGTATCGGCCACCGGATCATTGTGGTCGTCGCCGTCGACGAGGACCGATATGATCGCGGTGATGGAGCCGGCGCCCGCCGCGCCGGGGCCGGCCCGCTCCAGCAGGCGCGGCATGTCGGTGAAGACGGAGGCGGGATAGCCGCGCGCGACCGGCGGTTCGCCGGCGCCGATCGCCACCTCGCGCAGCGCATGGGCGAAGCGGGTGATGGAATCGACCACCAGCAGCACGCGGTCGCCCCGGTCGCGGAAATGCTCCGCGACGGACATCGCCGTGCCCGAGGCGCGCTTGCGCATCATGGCGCTCTCGTCGCTGGTGGCGACCACGGCGACCGTCTTCTTCATCGCCTGTTCGCCGATCGTATCCTCCAGGAATTCGCGCACCTCGCGGCCGCGTTCCCCCACCAGCGCCACCACGACCGTGTCGAAGGCATGGGCGGCGGCGAGCATGGCGAGCAGCGTCGACTTCCCGACGCCCGATCCCGCGAAGACGCCGAGGCGCTGGCCGAAGCAGAGGGGCGTGAAAAGGTCGATGACCTTGACGCCGGTCTGGAACGGCTTGTCCACGCGCTGGCGGTTCAGGGCTCCGGGAATGCCGCTGGCGATCTCGGTGCCTGCGGCGAGCGGAGGTCCGCCGTCGACAGGCCGGCCGAGTGCATCGATGACCCGTCCGCGCCAGCTCGTGTCGGGCGACACCCGGAACGCGCCGCGGAGGTAGACCGGATCGGCCACGCCGGCATCCGCGGATGCGTCGAACGGTGCGACGAGCAGTTCGCGCTGGCCGATCTGCACCACCTCCCCCGTCCGGACGCCATTCCGGCCATGGTGCTCGACCACGTCGCCGAGCCGCGCGACGGTCGAGAGGCCGCGTACGCGGTAATGGGTGGGCGAGACCTCGACGACGCGGCCGCCGCGACGCAGCAGCGCCGATTCTCCGGCGGCCTCGCGGAACAGCCGCTCCAGGATCTCGAGCGAAGCAGGCCGGCCCCCGGCCGGCGGGGGGAGGGTCGGATGGCCGGGCGTGGCGGGGGCGTACTCCTCCTCGAGCATCTAGCGGCTCAGGTGCCCAGGGCCTTGACCGCCTCGCCCAGGGTCTGGTCGCCGGCCCTTATCAGTGCCGAGGCATTTTCGAACGAGCGCTGCACCATGATGAGCTGCGTCATTTCCAGGACGGGATTGACGTTCGATTGTTCCACGAAGCCCTGCACCACGCCGACGTCCGGCTGGTCGACCACCGGCTCGGGCGGGGTCGGCGGGATCAGGCCGGAATTGCCGAAGCGCACGAAGTTCTCGCCCGGCGTGAAGGCGAAGAGGCCGATGGCGGCGACCGCCTGTCCGTTCTGGCGCAGCATGCCGTCGGCTGCGGCTTCCGGCGCCCCTTCCTGCGGGTTGAGCTGGATGGCCGCGCCGCCGGCGTCGAGCACCGGATAGCCTTCCAGCGTGACGACGTCGCCCGTGTCCAGCATGGTGAAACGGCCGTCGCGGGTCATCACCGTTCCGGCGGGGGTCTGGATGCCGAACCAGGCATCGCCGCGCACGGCGAAGTCGAGCGGGTTGCCGGTCTGGGTGTACCCGCCGGCCTTGCCCGAAAGGTAGGTGGTTCCGGGCGAGACGAAGGCGACCTTGCGGTCGCCGAGCGAGGCGACCACGTCCTCGAACTTGACCTCGGTCGAGCGGAAACCCACCGTGTTGGCGTTGGCGACGTTGTCGGCGATGGTGTCCAGCCGCTTCTGGAGCGCGATCTGGGCGGAGATGGCGACGTAGAGGCCCGACTGCATGGTCCCGGTCCTCAGGCTTTCAGCTGCTGCATCGTCAGCATCAGATCGGTGGAGATGCCGAACTGCGCCGGCTGGCTGAACAGGATGCCGACATTGGCGACGCCGCTACCGGTCTGGTTCTGGACATCCCACATGCTGGTGAAACGGGTGATGAGCTTCGACAGCGCCTCCGGCTCGGCAAAATCCTCGATGTCGATCTTCGATCCGAGGAACTCCACCTGCTTGTCGACGTCGAGGAGCGCGAAGGAATCCGGCAGGCCGAGCGAGGTGCGGACGACCTTGGAGAGCGCGGTGTCGGCGAGGATCTCGTACATGCTGGTGATTTCGGGCGCCTTGCGCTCGAAATACAGAGCCAGTCGCACGGCCTCGTTGGAGGTCCCCGCATCCTGCTCCAGGGTCTGACGCAGGTAGTTGTCCACCGCTCCCTGCTGGGCGCGGGTGAAGATGGTTGCGGTCTCCCCATGCCGCGCGAAGTTGTAGGTCTCGGCGAATTCCCGGTAGCGCTTGTCGCTGAGCGTATTGGCGAAACTGTCCCGCTCGTCGACGCCGCCTTCGAGCACCTTCACCATGAAGGCCTTCGCGTAGGTCATGTCTTCCAGCCCGTGCGCCTTCATCGCATAGGCGAAGAGACGGCGATCGCCTACAAAATCGTCGATCGTCTTAACCTTCCCGATAGCTTCGAGATAGTATTCCGTCTCACGCTCCACGAATGGCTGCTTCTCCACCCGCTCGAGCGAGAGGTTCAGGTCGCGGGTGATCGCGGCGTAGCTGGCATAGGTGCTGACCAATTGCGGTCTCCGGATGGAGGTCGTCGCATCGCACGTTAGCGCCCAATCCTTGCCCGAACCTTTCGGACGTCCGGCGAAACGGCCGTCCCGGAGCTGCAAACAAGCTTCACACAAGGCAGGGCGGCTACCCGTGCAGACGAGGCAGGCCGCATGGAGGGCTGAGTTGGGGATTCTCATCGGACTGGTCGTGACGTTCGGCTGCGTGCTGGGCGGCTTCATGGCCATGGGCGGCCATATCGAAGTCCTCGTTCAGCCGTGGGAGTTCGTCATCATCCTCGGTGCCGCGGTCGGTGTGTTCCTGATCGCCAACCCGATGAAGACGGTGAAGGACACGGGCAAAGCCATCCTCGAAGCCTTCAAGAACGCGGTGCCGGGGGAGCAGGACTATCTCCAGACGCTCGGCGTCCTGCACAGCCTGATGCGCGAACTGAAGACCAAGTCACGCAGCGAGGTCGAGGGCCACATCGACAATCCCGACGAATCGTCGGTGTTCCAGGCCTATCCGATCGTCCTGAAGAACAAGGAGCTCACCAACTTCATCTGCGACTATTGCCGGCTGATCATCATCGGCAACGCCCGCTCCTTCGAGATCGAGGCGCTGATGGACGAGGAGATCCAGACCATCCGGCACGACAAGCTGAAGCCCTATCAGGCGCTGACCGCGGTGGGCGACGCGCTGCCGGCGATCGGCATCGTCGCGGCGGTGCTGGGGGTCATCAAGGCCATGGGCGCGCTCAACGAATCACCGGAAGTGCTGGGCGGCCTGATCGGCGCCGCGCTCGTCGGCACCTTCGTCGGTATCTTCGCCTCCTACGGACTGGTCGGCCCCGTCGCGACCAAGGTGAAGATCGTGCGCGAGAAGAAGAACCGCCTGTTCGTGATCGTCAAGCAGACGCTGCTCGCCTACATGAACGGCGCCCTTCCGCAGGTCGCGCTGGAATTCGGCCGCAAGACGATTTCGGCGTACGACCGGCCGTCGATCGACGCCGTCGAGCAGCAGACGCTCAACAGCCACGCCGAGAAGGCAGCCTGACATGCAGGAGGCCGCGCCCAGCCCGTCTCCCGCACCGTCGACCGCTTCGATCCTGGAGCGGCTGCTCGGCGCGACCGGGGATCCGGAGGAAGTGGTCCGGGCCGGCCGGAGCATCGCCGAGCGCATGCTCAAGCCGCTGCGCGCGAGCCTGGAGGATGCCGCCAGCGAAGCGGTGCCGGTCGAGATCGAGGCCGTCCGCGTCGAGCGGACGACGGAACTGCTCACCGGCGCCGGGCCGCACGATGCGCTGACGGTGGGATCGTCGAGCATCTCGCCGGATGCGCTCTCGATCCGGCTCGAGGCGAAGGCGATCGCGGTGCTGGTCAACGCGCTGTTCGGTGCCGAGGCGGACGTCGGCGCCGGCGGAATCGACCGCGACCTGTCGCCGGTCGAGGTCGAGGTGGCCAATCTGATCTGCCGGCTGCTGGCCACCGCCTACAACGGTTTCAATGGGCCGTCCCAGCGCCTCCGGCTGCCTCTGCCGACGGTCGCCTCGGGCGAAGGACTGAAGGAGTTCGCCGTCCGCGACGGCCCGGGCCTGCGGATCGACTTCGCCATCGGACCGGATACCGAGCAGGGACGCATCTCGCTCTTCATGCCGCAGCGCATCGTGCTGCAGCGCGGCGAGCAAGAGGCAGCCGACCCCGCGCTCGCCGAGGCGCAGTCGGCGGAGTGGGCGGCGCGGTTCAACGAGGAGGTGATGCGCGCCCGCGTCACCCTGCAGGCGACGCTTTCGGCCGGGCGCATGACGCTCGGACAGGTCGCGGCGTTCCGCAGGGGGCAGGTGATCGAGCTGTCCCGCACGGCGCCGACCGAAACGCGGCTTTCGGCACGCAACAAGCAGCTCTTCGTTTGCGAGTTCGGGCGTCTCGATGAAAACTACACGGTACGAATCAGAACGCCGGTGGCCGAGAGCCAGGACATCATCGACGGGCTCGTTTCCCCGTGACGCCGACGACGGGTCGGCCGAGCGGCATGGAGTAACGGTATGAGCAAGGCCAAGGCGAAAGTGCCGGGCGAGGAAGAGCTGGACCGCGCGATCAGCGAGTTGCGCGGCGTGCTGAAGGAGGATGCGAACCCGACCGGCGCGCCCTCCTTCGGCGACCCCGATGCGTTCGAAGCGCCGGCCTTCGGCGATAACGGAATGCCGTCCTTCGACACGCCGGAGATGCCCTCCTTCGGCGCGGCCATGCCCGATTTCTCCGAGGACGGCGGCGGCGGAGCGGCGAATCCCGGCGTCATCATGACCATACCGGTCGACGTGCAGATCGTGCTCGGCAGCGCCGAGATGCAGGTGTCCGAACTGATGGCGCTGAAGAAGGGAGCGACCGTCGCGCTCGACCGCCGCATCGGGGAGCCGGTGGACGTGGTGGTGAACGGACGCAAGGTCGCGCGCGGCGAGATCACCGTCCTCGACAGCGACCCGACGCGTTTCGGCATCCGCCTGACCGAGATCATCTCCGCCGGAAAGGGCGGCTGAAGCCGTGATGGACTTCGGAATCGGCTCGATCGAGGAACCTTCGTACACGTCGTCGTCGCTGACGCCGCCCCAGAAGGCCGCCGCGATCCTGGTGGCCATGGGCAAGCCCGCCGCAGGCAGGCTGCTGAAGTTCTTCAAGCAGGACGAGCTGAAGGCGCTGATCGAGGCGGCGCGGATGCTGAAGACCATTCCGCAAGGCGAGCTCGAGAAGATCATCGCGGAATTCGAGGACGAGTTCGCCGAGGGCGCCGGGCTGATGGATTCGGCCGCGACGATGGACAAGATCCTGAGCGAATCGCTCTCGCCCGAGGAAGTGAACGCGATCATGAACCCCGGCTCCGCGACGGTCGAATCCGACGCGCCGCCGCCGGTCTGGCCCGCGATCGAGGCGCTGGAGCCGGCGCGGGTCGGCACCTTCCTGGCGGGCGAACATCCGCAGACGGCGGCGCTGGTGCTGACCAACCTCGCCCCCGCCGCCGCCGCCAACGTGCTGCTGACGCTGCCGAAGGCGCTGCGCGGAGACGTGGCGAAACGCATGGTGACGATCGGAACGGTCAAGCCGGCGGCGCTGCGGATCGTCGAGAACCAGCTCAGGACCCGCCTGCTCGGCGACACCGGAGCCAAGTCGCCCGCCGTCGGGCATGCCCGCGTGGCCAACGTCCTCAACGAGCTCGACAAGTCGCAGCTCGACGAGATCCTGTCCGACATGGAGAGTGCCGGCTTCTCCGACGTCAAGGCGATCAAGGCGCAGCTCTTCTCGTTCGAGGACCTGCCGATGCTGGACCAGCGCGCGCGCCTGACGCTGTTCGACGGAATGTCGTCGGAGACCGTCACGCTGGCGCTGCGCGGTGCCGACAAGGCGATCGTCGAGGCGGTGCTCACCGCCGTCGGCGCGCGGGCGCGACGGATGATCGAAGCCGAACTCGCCGCCGATCCCGGCAACGTCCAGCAGTCCGCCGTCATCCGGGCGCGGCGGGAGATCGCATCGACCGCGATCCGCATGGGCAAGAGCGGGCAGATCACCATGCCGGCCGCCAAGGAAGCCGCCTGATCCGCATCGCGGCCCTCCGACCCCGCCTGAAGCGAGTGCCTTCGCATGGCCGACGACGAAGACAAGGAAAGCAAGACAGAGCAGGCGAGCGAGAAGAAGATCCGCGACGCCGTGGAGAAGGGCAACCTGCCGTTCTCCAAGGAAGCGCCGATCTTCGCCACGCTGCTTGCCGTGCTCGTCTTCGCCATGTTCTTCGCCTACGACGCGGCGGTGCGGCTCGCCGTCTTCCTGTCGACCTTCCTCGAACGGCCGAACGAGTGGAGCCTGGCGAACGCGACCGATGCCATCTCGCTCTACCAGATCGTTTTCCTGGAGATCGGGCGGGCGATCCTCGTGGTGATGGCGCTGCTCGTCGCCGCGGGCGTAGGCGCATCCGTGATGCAGAACCTGCCGCAGTTCGTCGGCGACCGGATCATGCCGAAGATGAACCGCATCTCGCCGATGGCCGGATGGAAAAGGCTGTTTGGCGTCCAGGGTCTCGTCGAGTTTCTCAAGTCGCTGGGAAAGGTGCTCTTCGCAGGCGTCTTCCTGGGCTTCGCCATGAGCGACGTCCACGTCAGGCTGCTCGAGGACATGCTGATGCTGCCGTCGGCCTTCGGCATGCAGATCCGCGACATCGTGGTGGACCTGGTGATGGTCGTCGCATTCGCGATGGCGCTGATTGCCGGTGCCGACCTCCTGTGGACCCGTTTCCACTGGATGCAGGAACTGCGGATGTCCAAGCAGGAAGTCAAGGACGAGCACAAGCAGGCCGAAGGCGATCCGATCCTGAAGTCGCGCATGCGGTCGCTGGCGCGCGACCGGGCGCGGCAGCGCATGATGGCGTCGGTTCCGCGCGCCACGCTCGTCATCGCCAACCCGACCCACTTCTCGATCGCGCTGCGCTACGTGCGCGAGGAGACGGCGGCGCCGGTCGTGGTGGCGAAGGGGCAGGACCTCATCGCGCTCAAGATACGCGAAGTGGCCGAAGAGCACGGAATCCCGGTCTTCGAGGACGTGACGCTCGCCCGCTCCATGTTCAAACAAGTTTCGGTCGATAGCATGATCCCGCCGCAGTTCTACCAGGCGGTCGCAGAGCTCATCCGCATCATCCAGGGCAACCGCAAGGGCCCGAAGGCAGGCACGTCAGCTTCATGAATCGGCAGCCGCATTCTTCCGCACGCGAAATCATCGTGGCCAGCGTCCTGCGCGAGGTGGTCTCGGAACTGAGGATGGTGGACGTCGCCGACTACATCGCCTTCATCCGGCTGGAACAGCACGGCAACCTGGCCGATCTCGTGGAATCGGCGGCCGAACTCTACCTCATGCCCGGAACGCTCGGTTTCGGCCATGGCGGCGACGTGAACGTAGGATGGACGGGGGAACCGACGATCACGCTCGACCTGCAGCTGAAGCCGCGCGGCGCGACGATCTACTTCGCCCTGAAGATGTCGGCGCTCAAGGCGAGCATCGAGGTCAACTACGTGTCCTTCGAAGATCCGTCACCGGACCCGGCCGAGAACACCCGGTTCCTGGCCGAGACCCTGGAAGCCAGCCGCATCCACCGCGCGACGCCCATGGCGATGCGGGGCTGAGGCGCGCGTAGGTCTGCCGCTGCGACACCGCATCGAAGCGGACGTCAGTCGATCAGTCCCAGCCGCAGGGCCTTGGCGACCGCATGCATGCGGTTGACGGCGTTGAGTTTCTGCGTGGTGGCGGTGAGGTACTGGTTGGCGGTGTGGATCGACAGGCCGAGCGCGGCGGCTATCTCGTCGCTGGTCTTGCCCTGGGCGGTGAGCCGCAGGCACTGCAGCTCGCGCTTCGACAGAACCGGCACCTCGCCGGTCTGCGACAGCAGCATGCGGGCGACGGTGCCGAACAGCGTCAGCGTCCGCATGTGAAGGTCGCAGACGAGCGCGTCGTCGACGGCGATTCCTTCGCCCGCCAGGACCACGAATCCCTGCGCGCCGTCGTCGGCGAAGGCCGGCAGCGCCAGCCCGGGAAGGTCGGGCGTGAGCGTCGGAGTCTGCTGGCCCACCACAAGCAGCGGAAAGGCCGGGCAGCGCTCCTGCGCGGTTTCGCCCTGCCACCAGAACGGCGTCAGGGAGCGCCCGGCGGCGGCGAGCCAGGAGACGCCGCGTTCGCCGCACAGGATGCGCGAGGTCTCCGAGCTGCGCGGGAACTTCCGGTCGAAACAGAGCGCCAGGGCCGGCTGAGGCGTCGTCCGCGACACCAGAAAGACACCGTAGTAGCTTGCTCCCGCCTCCACCGACATGCGGCGAACCTGGCGGACGGTGTCGAGGAGCAGGCCGACGTTCTGCACGGTGACGATGAGGCCGCGGCCCGCCACCTCGATCCAGCTGCCCTCCGTCGCCCAGCCGGTCATCGTCAGATCAGCCCGGCGCGGATGGCGGTGGCGATGGCCATGGCGCGATTGCTCGCGCCGACCTTGCGGATCGCCTGGCCGAGATAGCTGTTGACGGTGTTTGCGGTGACGCCGAGGATCATGGCCACTTCGCCCGCGGTCTTGCCTTCGGCAACCCAGTACAGGCATTCGCGCTCGCGGTCCGACAGGATTTCGTCCGCACGGTCGTCGAAGAGACCGGCCGGTGGCCGGGCGAGCAGATAGCAGCAGGCGAGGTGAGCCGACGGCAGCATCGCTTCGTCGATCGTGCCGGCCGTCGCGCAGGACAGCAGAAGATGACAGCGTCGCGCGGCGTCCCTGAGCGGCAAGGCGTGCAGTTCCGCGTGACCCAGCCGCCGCAACGTCTCGCGCAGCCGCTGATCGGCCGCTGCCCGTTCCGCACTTCCGGGAACGGGACGCAGCGCCTGCATCGGCATGCCCTGCCGCGCGGCCGCGTGCGCGAAACGCTCCAGCGCCTCGGCGCCGACCGCCTGCACGGCGTCGAAGATCCAGTTGCTCGCCACGACCTGGGGCTCGCTCTTTCCGCGGACATGGCGTTCGAGCAGCAGGAGATAGTGCGAGGCGCCGGTCTCGCCGGCAATCCGGCCAAGGCAGTCCGCGAACTGCTCCCGGTCCAGGGTGTGACGGATCGCGGCGAGCGTCGTGCGGGAAGGCGTCGGCCGCGGAGGCTTCATGGCAGGGCCGATCCCACAGGCCGGCGGCACGACGGGGGTCGCCCATTCACGGGAGGGGGCGAAGCGCGGAGCCTGCCGACGAGGCACTTCGACTCATGGTCCATGACCCACGAATTCCATGCCCTGCCGGACGGGTCAAGCTCGGGTCGAGGCCGCGGGCGGTGCAGACGGCGGGAAGTCTAGGCGGTCGAGGGCATGCGGCACGAGACGACGTCGCCGGGAGCAGCCAGGCTCTGCAGCGTGGAGACCGGCCTGCCTTCGATGCGGCCGAGCACCGACTTCGCGACCTCGCGCCCGGCGAGGCGGAAATCCTCCTGCGAAATCCACAGTTCGGACCTGTACCAGCGGAGCAGTCTGGACGACTGCTTGGAGACCACGTCGACGTCCCGGCCGAGAGCGAGCCCGGCCTCCTCGATGCCGGCGACGAGCGCGAAGGTCGCGCCACCGCTCGCCGCCACCAGTCCGTCGGGACGGTCGGCGCGCCGCATCAACCGCGCGGTCTTGGCAAGGATGGCGTCGATCGGATCGTCTATGGAAATGCCGCCCCAGGCGACCTCCGTCGCGCCGAGTTCCTGCACGGCGTCCGAGAAGCCGTCACGCATGTGCTGGTGGTAGGTCAGGTCCGGCGGCGGCGGCAGCAGCGCCAGCCTGCGGCGCCCGAGTTCGGTCAGCTTGCGGACGGCGGCGGCCGCGAAGGCGCGATTGTCGAAGTCGTGGAAGGGATGGTCCTCGCCGATGGCGGTGCGGCCATGCGTGGCGAAGGGGAAATGATGCTCGAGGAGGTAGGCGACGCGGGGATCGTTCGGCTGGGTGCGCGACAGGATGATGCCGTCGGCCGAGCCCGTCTCGACGACGTACCGCACCGGATCCATCGGGTCGTTGCGCCGGGAATAGGGCGTCACGATCAGATGGTAGGGCGTCTCGGCGATGGTCTCCGAGATCCCGTAGATCATGTCGGAGACGAAGCCGGTGAGATCCTCCCCGGTGTCGAGCACGAGGCTGATGACGTTGGTCTTGCCGGTGCGCAGGCGCACGCCCGCGCGGTTGGGCCTGTAGCCGATCTGCTTGGCCACCAGCCGCACGCGGCGCTTGGTCTCCTCTCCGATCTCCGGCGCGTCCTTCAGCGCGCGCGACACCGTCGTCACACCGAGGCCGGTCATGAAGGCGATCGTCTTCAGCGTCGGGCGCGCGCCCTCGGCCGGCGCGGAATCGGAACTTGGATCGAGGCTGTCCATCGACGTGGCCTATCAGCCCCCCATGCCGCTGGCAACATTGCCGGCTGGGCCACGGGCGGGGCGTTTCCGGTGCAATGCCTGAAACGTTACAGAAAATTCCTGCGCGGTGCGAGGGCCAGCGACGTCGTGGCGATCGTCCAGGCGGATACGATCCGTCGTGCAGGCCGCTGACCTCCGCCGCTCTGGATCGGCATTGTGTGCTGCAGCAGCGGAAATGTTGCGCTGCAGCGCGTTCCGAAGGCAGTTGCTTTAGTTCGGCGCCCGAAAAAAAGCGACGTCGCCCTCGCTTTCCGGATTGCCACGATTTCCGGCTTCGCCTATGCTCGAACCTGTAACGTTTCAGAATTCCAGGGAGGAACACCAGTGCGTTATCATCTCATGACGGCCGCGTTCGCGGCTTCGGTCGCCTTGGCGGCTCCGGCTGCGGCCACGGAACTCGAGGTCACACATTGGTGGACCTCCGGTGGCGAGGCGGCCGCGGTCGCCGAGCTCGCCAAGGCCTTCGACGCCACCGGCAACAAGTGGATCGACGGCGCCATCGCCGGATCCGGCGGCACCGCCCGCCCGATCATGATCAGCCGCATCACCGGCGGCGACCCGATGGCCGCCACGCAGTTCAACCACGGCCGCCAGGCCGAGGAACTCGTGCAGTCCGGCCTGATGCGCGATCTGACCGACATCGCGGAGAAGGAAGGCTGGAAGGACATCGTCCGCCCGTCGAGCCTCCTCGATTCCTGCACGCTCGACGGCAAGATCTACTGCGTGCCGGTGAACATCCATTCGCAGCAGTGGCTGTGGCTCTCGAACGCCGCTTTCGAGAAGGCCGGCGTGGCGGTCCCGACCAACTGGGACGAGTACGTCGCCGCAGCGCCCGCGCTGGAAAAGGCCGGCATCATCCCGCTGGCGCTCGGCCAGCAGCCCTGGCAGGCGTCGCTCGCCTTCCAGGTGCTGGTGGTGGCGCTCGCCGGCTCCGACACCTACAACAAGATCTACGGCGACAAGGACGCCGAACTCGCCGCCGGCCCGGAGATGGCCAAGGTGTTCGAGGCCGCCGACAAGGCGCGCGCCATGGCCGCCAAGTCGAACGTGCAGGACTGGAACCAGGCGACCAACCTCGTGATCTCCGGCCAGGCCGCCGGGCAGATCATGGGCGACTGGGCGCAGGGCGAGTTCGCCGTGGCCGGACAGGTCGCGGGCAAGGACTACACCTGCCTGCCCGGGCTCGGGGTGAACGAGGTCATCCAGACCGGCGGCGATGCCTTCTACTTCCCCATCCTGAAGGATGCCGAGAAATCGGCCGCGCAGGAGGTCCTCGCCTCGACCATGCTGGCGCCCGCCACGCAGGTGGCCTTCAACCTCAAGAAGGGCTCGCTGCCGGTGCGCGGGGACGTCGACATCACCGCCGCCAACGATTGCATGAAGAAGGGTCTCGACATCCTGGCCAAGGGCAACGTCATCCAGTCGCCCGACCAGCTGATGTCGGCCGACTCGCTGACGCAGGTGAACGACCTGTTCGTGCAGTTCTTCAACACGCCGTCCATGACCGCCGCGGACGCGCAGAAGACCTTTGCCGAGATCGTCGCGGCCGCCGACTGACGGCACGCGACGCGGATCCGGCGCCGGTTCCGCCAATCATGGCGGGACCGGCGGCTTCGCCCCGTCGTTTCGGCGACGGACCCCGGCAGGCGGGAGGCTCCCTCATGGCAGATACCCGGAACGGACGACCGAGCCAGGTCTTCCGCAACATCAACTCGAAGGTCGCCTCGATACCGATGGTGCTGACGGCATCAGTCGTCTTCGTCGGCGGTACCGTCTGGACGGTCATCCACTCCTTCACGAATTCCAAGCTGCTGCCGCGTCTCAACTTCGTGGGCCTCGACCAGTACGAGCGGCTGTGGGGCTCCAACAAGTGGCTGATCTCGATCGAGAACCTCTTCATCTACGGCGTGCTCTCGCTGATCTTCTCGCTCGTGATCGGCTTCGTCCTGGCGGCGCTTCTCGACCAGAAGATCCGCTTCGAGGACACGTTCCGGACGATCTTCCTCTATCCCTTCGCGCTGTCCTTCATCGTCACCGGCCTCGTCTGGCAGTGGATTCTGAACCCCGACTTCGGCGTGCAGGCCGTGGTGCGCGGCCTCGGCTGGGAAAGCTTTGCTTTTGACCCGCTCTACAATCAGGACATCGTCATCTACGGCATCCTGATCGCCGGGCTGTGGCAGGGAACGGGCCTCGTCATGTGCCTGATGCTGGCCGGACTGCGCGGCATCGACGAGGACATCTGGAAAGCGTCACGGGTGGACGGCATTCCGATGTGGAAGACCTACCTGTTCATCGTCATCCCGATGATGCGGCCGGTCTTCGTCACCACGCTGGTCATCATCGCGTCGGGCATCGTGCGCGTCTACGATCTCGTGGTCGCACAGACCAGCGGCGGCCCCGGAATCGCCTCCGAGGTGCCGGCCAAATACGTCTATGACGCGATGTTCCTGTCGCAGAACCTCGGCCAGGGCTTCGCCGCCTCCACCATGATGCTGGTCACCGTGCTGATCGTCATCGTGCCGTGGGCCTATCTCGAATTCGGCAGGAGGCGCCACCGTGGCTGACCAGGCAACCGCTTCATCCGCCGCCGGCTTCGACGCCGTGCGTGTTTCGGCTTCCGAGGCCTGGGGGCCGCGCCCCCGCCGCGCATTGTCGCGCCGCAACATCATCATCTACGGCACGCTCACGGTCGTTGCGCTCTACTACCTGCTGCCGCTCTACGTGATGATCGTCACGTCGCTGAAGGGGATGCCCGAGATCCGCATGGGCAACATCTTCTCCCCGCCGATGGAGATCACCTTCGAACCCTGGGTGAAGGCCTGGGCGACCGCCTGCACGGGGCTCAACTGCGAGGGCCTGTCGCGGGGCTTCTGGAATTCCGTGCGCATCACCGTGCCATCGGTCATCATCTCGATCCTGATCGCCTCGGTGAACGGCTATGCGCTGGCCAACTGGCGTTTCCGCGGGGCCGACATCTTCTTCACGATCCTGATCGTCGGCGCCTTCATCCCCTACCAGGTGATGATCTATCCGATCGTCATCATCCTGCGCGAGATGGGGCTCTACGGCACGCTCACCGGTCTGGTCATGGTGCACACGATCTTCGGCATGCCGATCCTGACGCTGCTTTTCCGCAACTACTTCGCATCGGTGCCGGAGGAGCTGTTCAAGGCGGCCCGCGTCGACGGCGCCGGTTTCTGGGCGATCTACTTCAAGATCATGCTGCCGATGAGCCTGCCGATCTTCGTCGTCGCTGTGATCCTGCAGATCACGGGCATCTGGAACGACTTCCTCTTCGGCGTCGTCTACACCAAGCCCGACGTCTATCCGATGACCGTGCAGCTCAACAACATCGTCAACTCCGTGCAGGGCGTGAAGGAGTACAACGTCAACATGGCCGCAACGCTTCTGACGGGCCTCGTGCCGCTGATCGTCTACTTCATCTCCGGCAAGCTGTTCGTGCGCGGCATCGCCGCGGGCGCGGTGAAGGGGTGAGCAGCATGTCCAGTGTCATCGTTCGCGACGTCTCGCTCAACTTCGGTGCCGTCGAAGTGCTGCGCTCGCTCAACCTGGATGTCGCGGAAGGCGAGTTCATCGTCCTTCTCGGCCCCTCTGGCTGCGGCAAGTCCACGCTGCTCAACTGCATCGCCGGCCTGCTCGACGTCTCGCAGGGGCAGATCTTCATCAAGGGCAGGAACGTCACCTGGGAAGAGCCGAAGGATCGCGGCATCGGCATGGTGTTCCAGTCCTATGCGCTCTATCCGCAGATGACGGTGGAAGGGAACCTCTCCTTCGGCCTGAAGAATGCCGGCCTGCCGAAGGACGAGATCGCCAAGCGGGTCGCCCGGGCGTCCGAGATCCTGCAGATCGAGCCGCTGCTGCAGCGCAAGCCCGCCGCGCTGTCGGGCGGCCAGCGGCAGCGCGTGGCGATCGGGCGCGCGCTGGTGCGCGACGTCGACGTGTTCCTGTTCGACGAGCCGCTGTCGAACCTCGACGCCAAGCTGCGCTCGGAGCTGCGCGTCGAGATCAAGCGGCTGCACCAGAAGCTCGCCAACACGATGATCTACGTGACCCACGACCAGATCGAGGCGCTGACGCTCGCCGACCGCATCGCGGTGATGAAGGGCGGGGTCATCCAGCAGCTGGACGGTCCGCAGGCGATCTACAACCGGCCGGTCAACCGCTTCGTGGCAGGGTTCATCGGCTCGCCCGGCATGAACTTCCTCGAGGGGCAGGTGTCGCGCGACGGGTCGCCGCGCTTCCTCGTCGGCGACCTCAGCATACCGCTCGACCGCTACGCTTTCTCGGCCGCCGATGCGGCTGGCGCCGCCGCGCTCGGCATCCGGCCCGAGCACGTGGCTCTCGACGGGGCGGCGGCGGCGATGCCCTTCTCGCTGGAGGCGGTGGTCGAGATCGTCGAGCCGATGGGATCCGATACGCTCGTCTGGACGACCCTCGGCGGCCACAACTTCAATTTCCGCGCGCCGTCCGAGCGGACGCTCAGGCTCAGGGAGCGCATCACGATCGGCTTCGACCCGGCGCGCGCGTCCCTGTTCGACGCCCGCACGGACATGCGTCTCTGACACTGCAAAACGAAGAATGCTCGAGGAAGCAGACATGGACTGGTCGTTCCAACTTTACAGCGCCCGCAATTTCCAACCCTGGAACCGCATCCTGAAGCTGCTGGCGGAGTGCGGCTACCGGCAGGTGGAAGGCTATGGCGGCGTCTATTCCGATCCGGCCGGATTCCGTGCGGAAATGGACCGAAACGGCCTGTCGATGCCGAGCGGCCACTTCTCCATCGACGCACTGGAAAACGATTTCGACGGCGTTCGACGCATTGCAGACGCCCTCGGCGTCCGCATGCTGATCTGCCCCTACCTGATGCCCGATGCCCGGCCCTCGGACGCGGCCGGCTGGCGCAGCTTCGGCGATCGGCTGGCGCAGGTCGGCGCGCGTGCGGGCCGCGACGGCTACGGCTTCGCCTGGCACAATCATGATTTCGAATTCAGGGCACTCCCGGACGGCACCGTCCCGCAGGAGCATATCCTGTCGGGGGCGCCCGAGATCGGCTGGGAGATCGACGTGGCCTGGGTGGTCCGCGGCGGCGTCGACCCGCTGCCCTGGATCGAGCGCCACGGCGCGCGCATCGTCGCCGTCCACGTCAAGGACATCGCGAAGCCGGGCGAGGGGCTCGACGAGGACGGCTGGTCCGACGTCGGCCACGGCACCATCGACTGGCGCGGCATCATGAAGACGCTGCGCGCGTCGACGACGGCGCGCTACTACGTGATGGAGCAGGACAACCCCAACGACATCGATCGTTTCGCACGCCGCTCGATCGAAGCGGCGAACGGCTTCTGACGACGGCCGGCGATCCTTTCCAGGAGACTTGCAATGGTGAAGAAACTAGGCGTCGGCGTCATCGGCTGCGGCAACATCTCTGCGGCCTATCTGAGGCTCGCACCGCTGTTCCTCGGCATCGAGATGCGGGCCTGCGCCGACATCGACATGGCCGCAGCGACGGCGCGTGCGACCGAGTTTGGCGTGCGGGCGGAGACGGTGGAGGGACTGCTCGCGGCCTCCGACATCGACATCGTGGTCAATCTGACGATCCCGGCGGCGCATTACGAGATTTCGCGCCGCGCGCTCGATGCGGGCAAGCACGTCTATTCGGAGAAGCCCTTCGTTCTGTCGGTGGCCGAAGGGCTCGACCTGAAGAAGGTCGCGACCAAGAAGAAGCTGCGCATCGGATCGGCCCCGGACACCTTCCTCGGCGGAGCGCACCAGTACGCCCGCCACATCGTCGATTCCGGGGCGGTCGGCCGCATCACCAGCGGCACCTGCTACGTGATGAGCCACGGTATGGAGCACTGGCATCCGAACCCCGATTTCTTCTTCAAGGCCGGCGGCGGCCCGGTGCTCGACGTCGGACCCTATTACGTCGCCAACCTGATCCAGCTCATCGGGCCGGTGCGGCGCGTGGCGGCGCTGTCGTCCATCCCGACACGGGAGCGGCTGATCACGTCGCAGCCGCGCGCCGGTCAGACCATCGCCGTCGAGACGCCGACGACGCTGCACGCGCTGCTGCATTTCGAGAGCGGCGCGGTGGTGACGCTGAACGCGAGCTGGGACGTCTGGACGCACGGTCATTCTCCGATCGAACTCTACGGGGAGGAAGGGACGCTCTTCGTGCCCGACCCGAACTTCTTCGGCGGCGACGTGCGCTACACGCTCCGCGACCAGCCGGTGGCCAGTCCGGAGCCCTGGGAGCATCCCTTCGCCGTGCCCAACCAGGACAGTCCGCGCGGGCCGCTGGCCAATTACCGCGCCTCCGGCCTTGCGGACATGGCCGCCGGGATCCGCGAGGACCGGCCGCACCGCTGTTCGCTGGAAGCCTCGCTGCATGCGATCGAGATCATGACCTCGATCCTGAAGTCGGGCGAGACGGGCAAGTTCGTCGAGATGAAGACGACCTGCGAGCGGCCAGCGGCCCTGTCGCCGTCCGATGCCAGCGCGCTGCTCGCCGCCGATCCGCAGAAGCCCGCCCGCGCGGCCTGACCGCCGCGTCCTCCGGAGCCCCGGTGCGGCACGACGGCCGCACCGGGCGCGGCAGGAGAGGCCGAAGGAGCAAATGCCGCACCCGGCATCGTTCGAGCCACGCCGTGACCTGCTTGGCGCACGCATCGCGACCTGCTAGGAAACCTTCCAGCGGGCAGAAGGATTGCTCGAGACGGAAGGAACGTTCGGCCGTGAAGGCTTTGCGGAGAGCATCGGGGAGGTGGACGGCGCAGATCGCGCTGCTCGTCCTGCTCGTCCAGCTTTTCGCAGCCGGTCTCGGCAGCGCCGCTCATGCCGCGGTGCCCCAGCTCGATGCCTTCGGCAACGTCCTGTGCCTGGCCGGCGAGCCGGGCGCCGAGATGCCCGCTGGCGATCCCGCGGGATTCCACGACTGCTGCACCTTCGGATGCGGGAATGCGGTCTCCTCGCTGCTCCCGCCGCTCGACCCGGTGACACTGCCGGCCTACCATCCCCGCTCCACGCGTCCCTTCGTCAAGGAGCCGGTAGGCCTTGCCGCTTCCAGCCGGCCGACGCGCCCGGGCAGTCCGCGCGCCCCTCCGACCGCGATCTGATCGATGCCGCCCGGCGATCCCGGGCCGCCTGTCGTGATCATCGGGTCCGCCTTCGCGGACGCCATCGCTTCGTTCGGAGAACCATCATGTCGACTTCCCTTCGCGCATCCGCGCTCACCTTCGCCCGCCGCACCCATCTGGCCGGCATCCTCACCGCATCGGCACTGTCGCTTGCGGCGCTGTTCGCCTCGGCGCCGGCCTCGCACGCCCATGAGTTCAAGGCCGGCGACATCGTCATCGGCCATCCCTGGTCGCGCCAGACGCCGGAAGGCGCCAAGGTGGCCGGCGGGTTCCTGGTGCTGACCAACAACGGCACCGCGGCGGATCGTCTGGTCGGCGTGTCCTCGCCGATCTCGATGAAGGGCGAGGTGCATGAGATGTCGGTCGACGACAAGGGCGTCATGACCATGCGCCCGGTCGAGGGCGGTCTCGAGATTCCGGCCGGCGGTTCGGTCGAGCTCAAGCCCGGCTCCTACCACCTGATGTTCATGGGCCTGACCGCGCGTCCCGTCGAGGGCGACAGCTTCGAAGCCACGCTCGAGTTCGAGAAGGCGGGCAAGGTCGCGGTGGAGTTCGCCGTCGAAGGCATGGGCGGCGCGCCGAAGCACGACGGGCATTCCGGCCACGGCGGCTGACGCCCGGCCGGTAGGCCAGCCAGAAACAGCCTACAGCCCGAACGGCCGCGCAGCAGCGGCCGCCCGCAGCGGTCCGGACATCTCCGGACCGGACATCCTCGCTTTGTCCGGCGACCGGCCGGGCATGCACCCGATCCAACAGCATCCATCTTCATCAAGGAAAGACACACTGATGTCGAAGTCCATTCTCTCCGCCTGCGCTCTCGTCCTCGCCACAGCCGGCATGGCCCAGGCCCACACCACGCTCGAGCAGGCTGAAGCGCCCGTCGGCGCGAGCTACAAGGCAGTGTTCCGCGTGCCGCACGGCTGCGAGGGCAAGCCGACCAACACCGTGCGCGTCCAGATTCCCGAGGGCGTGATCACCGCCAAGCCGATGCCGAAGGCCGGCTGGACGCTGGAGAAGGTCACCGGTGCCTATGCCAAGTCCTACGAGTATTACGGCCGCACGCTCAGCGAGGGCGTGAAGGAGGTGGTCTGGAGCGGCGGAAATCTCGGCGACGACGAGTATGACGAGTTCGTCGTGCGCGTCTTCCTGACCAAGGACCTGCCGGTCGGCCAGATGCTCTATTTCCCGGTCGTGCAGGAATGCCCGGACGGTGCTGCCGAGCGCTGGATCGAGATCCCGAAGGAAGGCCAGGACCCGCACGACCTCGAGGGCCCGGCCCCGGGCATCAAGCTGATCGAGAAGCCGCACGCGCATTGATCGACCACGGGCGGGCCGTGGAGGCCCGCCCGATCCGACCAGGGAGAGAACGCAATGCTGCCGTCATCCATGCCGATCGAGGTCGGGCGCCGGGCAGGTGCGTCTTTCCTGGCAAAGGCCATCCTCGCGCTGGCCCTGCTGTTTGCCGGGACGGCCGGAGCGCTGGCGCATGCCTCGCTCGCCTCGGCCGATCCGGCGGACGGCGCGGTCGTGGCAATGGCGCCGTCCGGGATCGCGCTGACCTTCTCCGAGATCGTGTCGCCGCTGGTGATGCGGCTGGTTACCCCGGACGGCGCATCCCGGGATCTGTCCGATGTCGCCTACAGCGGCAACACGCTGCGCGTCGCGCTGCCGGACGGGCTATCCGACGGCACGCACGTGTTCTCCTGGCGGGTCGTCTCTGAGGACGGGCATCCCGTCGGCGGCTCGCTGATCTTCTCCATCGGCGCTCCCAGCGCCATGCCCGGAGCACAGGCCGAAGCGGTCGACTGGCCGGTGCGCGGCCTGGTCTGGGCATCGAAACTCCTGCTCACCGCCGGAATTGCGTTCGGCATCGGCGGCGTCTTCGCGCTTTCGTGGTTCGGGACGGGCCGGGACGTCGGCCGGGGCGTGGCCGCCGGCTTCGTCGTCGCAGGTATGATCGCGGCTGTGCTGGCGGTCGGCGCGCAGGGGCTCGACGCGCTGGCGAAACCGGTGACGAGCCTCCTTCATCCGACGGTCTGGCTGACCGGTCTCGATACCTCCTTTGGCCGAACCGCGCTCGGGCTCCTCGTTGCCTCGGCGGCGGCCATGGTCGCGATCGTCCTGCCCGGACCCGCCGGGCGCGCACCGGCGCTGATCGCCCTCCTCGGCGCAGGCGCGGCGGTGGCCGCCAGCGGGCACGCAGGCTCCGCCGAACCGCAATGGCTGACCCGGCCGATGGTGGCGCTGCACGTCGCGACGATGGCGGCCTGGATCGGCGCGCTGATGCCGCTCGGGCTCGCGCTGCGGGCGGGCGGCGAGGCGGCGACCGTCCTGCTCGGCCGCTTCTCGCGATCGATCCCCTGGCTGCTGGTCGTCCTGGTCGCTTCGGGCGGCGTGCTCGCTTTCATCCAGGTCCAGACACCGGCGGCCCTCGTGACGACCGCCTATGGCCGGGTCCTCCTCGTCAAGCTGGCGCTGGTTGCCCTGCTGCTTGTGCTCGCCGCCTTCAACCGCTGGCGCCTGACGCCGGCGGCGGCACGCGACGATGCGGCTGCCCGCCGGGCGCTCCTCCGCGCCATCGTCGCGGAACTGCTGCTCGCCGTCCTCATTCTCGGCGCGGCCGCCACGTGGCGCTTCACCCCGCCGCCGCGCGCGCTGGCGCGGGCCGCTGCCGAGCCCGCCTGGGTGCACCTGCACGATCCGCGCGTGATGGCCGACGTGACCGTGATGCCGGGCGTCGCGGGGCCGGTCGCGGTCAGTGCGGCGCTGCAGGGCGGCGATTTCGGTCCCTTCACGGCCAAGGCCGTCACGCTCGTGCTGTCGCGGCCCGACGCCGGCATCGAACCGATCCGCCGCGACATGGCGGCGGAGGAGGGCGTATGGCGCGCCGGCGACCTCGTGCTGCCTCTGCCGGGCCGCTGGTCGCTGCGGGTCGACGTGCTGGTCAGCGATTTCGAGCGCGTCAGGCTCGAGGGCGAGGTCGACATCCGGCCATGAAGCCGGCCGCACGAGCCTCATTTCCAACCAAGGAGGAACGACGATGAGACGATCCACGCTTTCCCTCGCCATCACGCTGGCACTCGGGCTGACCCTGGCGGTGCCGGCCTCGGCCCACGACACGTCCGACGGCGGCGCCATCCGGCACCTGATGATGGCGACCTTCGACAAGCCCGAGTCACCGCTCACCGTCGAACCGGTCGTGGTGCAGGGCGACATCGCGGTCGCCGGCTGGTCGCAGGGCGAGATGGGCGGCCGCGCCCTGCTGCGCCGCAAGGGCGACGCCTGGACACTGACGCTGTGCAGCGGCGATGCGCTGAAGGAAGCCGCCTCGCTGACGCATTTCGGCCTGAGCCAGACGGAGGCTTCGGCAATGGCTGCGGCCATCGCCGAAGCCGAGGCGAAGCTCGATCCGGCGCTGGTGGCGAAGTTCTCGACGTTCGACGGCGTCGTGATGATGGATGAGGAGGGGCACCATCCTCCGGTACACGGAGGCGGGCACAAACCGCATTCGTGACCGATCCGCGGGCGGCAGGTCGTCCATATTGACATAAAGATATCCTTATGTGAGCATTCGGTTTAACCAAATGCCAGCATGAGGATATCCGCCATGGCTTCGAGCCTCGACGATCTGTTCGGTGCCGCCGCGCCCGTGCGCGACGGCGCGGAGATCCGCGCGGCGCTCCGTGCGGCCGCGCGCGAGCGCATCCTGATCCTCGACGGTGCGATGGGGACGGAGATCCAGGGGCTCGGGCTCGGCGAGGATCATTTTCGCGGCGACCGTTTCGAGGGCTGCGCCTGCCACCAGCAGGGCAACAACGACATCCTGATCCTGACCCAGCCGAAGGCGATCGAGGAGATCCATTATTCCTACGCCATCGCCGGCGCCGACATCATCGAGACCAACACCTTCTCGTCGACGTCCATCGCGCAGGCCGACTACGGCATGGAGGAGATGGTCTACGACCTGAACCGCGACGGCGCGCGGCTGGCCCGGCGGGCCGCGCTCCGCGCCACGCAGGAGGACGGACGGCGCCGCTTCGTGGCCGGCGCGCTGGGGCCGACCAACCGCACCGCGTCGATCTCGCCCGACGTCAACAATCCCGGCTACCGCGCGGTGTCCTTCGACGACCTGCGGCTCGCCTATGGCGAACAGCTGCGCGGCCTCATCGACGGCGGCGCCGACCTGATCCTGATCGAGACGATCTTCGACACGCTGAACGCCAAGGCGGCGATCTTCGCCTGCGGCGAGGTCTTCGCCGAGAAGGGCATCGACCTGCCGATCATGATCTCGGGTACCATCACGGACCTGTCGGGCCGGACGCTTTCCGGCCAGACGCCGACGGCCTTCTGGCACTCCGTGCGCCATGCGCGGCCGGTGTCGGTGGGCCTCAACTGCGCGCTGGGCGCCGCCGCCATGCGGCCGCACATCGCCGAGATTTCGGGCGTCGCCGACACGCTGACTTGCGCCTATCCGAACGCCGGTCTGCCCAACGCCTTCGGCCAGTACGACGAGAGCCCCGAATTCATGGCCTCCCAGGTCGCGGACTTCGCGCGCGAGGGGCTGGTCAACATCGTCGGCGGCTGCTGCGGCTCGACGCCCGAGCACATCCGCGCGATCGCGGAGGCCGTCGGGAGGCACCCGCCGCGGGCGATTCCCGAAGTTGGGCCGCTGATGCGCCTGTCGGGGCTGGAGCCCTTCGTGCTCACCAGGGACATTCCCTTCGTCAACGTCGGCGAGCGGACCAACGTGACCGGGTCGGCGAAGTTCAGGAAGCTGATCACCGCCGGCGACTATGCCGCAGGCCTCGACGTCGCGCGCGACCAGGTGGAGAACGGCGCGCAGATCATCGACGTCAACATGGACGAGGGCCTGATCGATTCGCAGAAGGCGATGGTCGAGTTCCTCAACCTGATCGCCGCCGAACCCGACATCGCCAAGGTGCCGCTGATGATCGACAGTTCCAAGTGGGAGATCATCGAGGCCGGGCTGAAATGCGTCCAGGGCAAGCCGGTCGTCAACTCGATCTCGCTGAAGGAAGGCGAGGAGGCCTTCCTGCACCATGCGCGGCTCTGCCAGGCCTATGGCGCCGCCGTCGTCGTGATGGCCTTCGACGAGAAGGGCCAGGCCGACACGAAGGAGCGCAAGGTCGAGATCTCGAAGCGGGCCTTCAAGCTGCTGACCGAGGAGGCCGGCATGGAGGCCGCCGACATCATCTTCGACCCGAACATTTTCGCGGTGGCGACCGGTATCGAGGAGCACGACAATTACGGCCACGACTTCATCGCGGCCGCGCGGGAGATCACGACCGCCATGCCGGGCGTCCACGTCTCGGGCGGCGTGTCGAACCTCTCCTTCTCGTTCCGGGGCAACGAGCCGGTGCGCGAGGCCATGCACGCGGTGTTCCTCTACCACGCCATCCAGGCGGGCATGGACATGGGCATCGTCAATGCGGGCCAGCTCGCCGTCTACGAGACGATCGATCCGGAACTGCGCGAGGCCTGCGAGGACGTGGTGCTGAACCGCAAGCCCAGGGCCGGCGGGACGGCGACGGAGAACCTGCTCGACCTCGCCGAGCGCTACAAGGGCGCGGCCGGCAAGGAGGCGCGCGAGAAGGACCTGAGGTGGCGCGACTGGCCGGTGGAGAAGCGGCTGGAGCATGCGCTGGTCAACGGCATCACCGAATACATCGACGTCGACACCGAGGAGGCGCGGCAGGCGGCCGAGCGTCCGCTGCACGTCATCGAGGGGCCGCTGATGGCCGGCATGAACGTCGTCGGCGACCTGTTCGGCGCCGGCAAGATGTTCCTGCCGCAGGTGGTCAAGTCGGCGCGCGTGATGAAGCAGGCGGTGGCGGTTCTGCTGCCCCACATGGAGGCCGAGAAGCGGGCCAATGGCGGCGGCGGCGCGCGCAAGACCGCAGGCACGGTGCTGATGGCGACCGTCAAGGGGGACGTCCACGACATCGGCAAGAACATCGTCGGCGTCGTGCTCGCCTGCAACAATTACGAGATCATCGACCTCGGCGTGATGGTGCCGGCGACGAAGATCCTGGAGACGGCGCGCGAGCGCAAGGTCGACATCATCGGGCTCTCGGGCCTGATCACGCCGTCGCTCGACGAGATGGTGCACGTCGCTTCGGAAATGGAGCGGGAAGGCTTCGACATCCCGCTGCTCATCGGCGGGGCGACGACGAGCCGCGTGCACACCGCGGTGAAGATCCACCCGCGCTATCATCGCGGCCAGGCGATCTACGTCACCGATGCCAGCCGCGCCGTGGGCGTGGTCTCGGGCCTGCTGTCGCAGGAGACGAAGCCCGGCATGATCGAGACCGTTCGCGCCGAGTACCGCAAGGTCGCCGATGCGCATGCGCGCTCGGAGGCCGACAAGCAGCGCCTGCCGCTGGCGCGTGCCCGCGCCAATGGGCATCGCATCGACTGGGCGTCCTACGACCCGCCGAAGCCCTCCTTTCTCGGCACGCGCGTGTTCCAGGACTGGGATCTGGCAGACCTCGCCCGCTACATCGACTGGACGCCCTTCTTCCAGACCTGGGAGCTCAAGGGCCGCTACCCGAAGATCCTGGACGACGAGAAGCAGGGCGCGGCGGCGCGCCAGCTGTTCGAGGACGCGCAGGCGATGCTCGCCAAGATCGTCGCGGAAAGCTGGTTCGCGCCGAAGGCGGTGGTCGGCTTCTGGCCGGCCAACGCGGTCGGCGACGACATCGCGCTGTTTGCCGACGACAGCCGCGCAAGTGAGATCGCCGCGCTCCATACGCTGCGCCAGCAGCTTCCCCGCCGCGACGGCAAGCCGAACCTCGCGCTCGCCGATTTCGTCGCGCCGCGGGACAGCGGCAGGGACGACTATGTCGGCGGCTTCGTGGTGTCTGCCGGCATCGAGGAGGTGGCGATCGCGGAGCGCTTCGAGCGCGCCAACGACGACTATTCCTCGATCATGGTCAAGGCGCTGGCCGACCGTTTCGCCGAAGCCTTCGCCGAGCGCATGCATGAACGCGTGCGCAAGGAGCTCTGGGGCTATGCGGCAGACGAGGCTTTCGCGCCGGAGGATCTCGTGGGCGAACCCTACCGCGGCATCCGCCCGGCGCCGGGCTACCCGGCGCAACCCGACCACACCGAGAAGGCGACGCTGTTCGACCTGCTCGACGCGGAGGCGCGGATCGGCGTGCGGCTGACCGAGAGCTATGCGATGTGGCCCGGCTCGTCGGTGTCGGGCCTCTATCTGTCGCATCCGGAAAGCTATTATTTCGGCGTCGCGAAGGTCGAGCGCGACCAGGTCGAAGACTATGCGCGCCGCAAGCGCATGAGCGTGGAGGAGGTGGAACGATGGCTGGCCCCGGTCCTCAACTACACGCCGACCGCCTTCGCGGAAGCAGCCGAATAGCCGCCGCTTTCCGCCGGACCGTTGCCGCAGTGCCATAGGCCTGCGGCCGATCATGCCCTAAGGATCGGGTGCGGGGTCGGGGAGGCTCCGTCTTCCGACCCCTGCGGAGCGCGCATGAAGATCTTTTCCTACAAGCCCGGTCACGACGGTCACGTCGCCCTGATCGAGGACGCGACGCTCGCCTTCTCGATCGAGGCGGAGAAGGATTCCGGCCCGCGTTATGCGCCGGTGACGCCGGAACTCGTGCTGCGCGGGCTCGGTCTCTGCGACGCCATTCCGGACGTGCATGCGCTGTCGGGCTGGATGGGCTCGTTCCGGCCGTTCGCGCAGCCGCTCGGCGCCGGCTATTTCGGGCACGACGAGAGCGGCATCATCGACCGTCCGCAGCGCTTCGCGGGCAAGGAGGTGCGCTTCTTCTCGTCCTCGCACGAGCGGTCCCACATCATCGGCAGCTACGCCATGTCCCCGTTCCCGCAGGGTCAGGCCTGCTACGCGCTGGTGTGGGAGGGCGTGCTCGGTTCGTTCTACCGCATCGACGAGAAACTCCAGGTGACGAAGCTCGGCACCCCGGTCACCGGTCCGGGCCACAAATACGGCTTCCTCTACGGGCTGGCAGACCCGACCTTGGCGATCGATGCCCGCAAGTCGCGGCGCGAGGACGCGGGCAAGCTGATGGCGATCGCCGGCTATGGCCGGGACGTTCCCGAGACGCCCGAGGAGCGGGAACTGATCGAACGGCTGATCGCCTGGGACGCGGTGGCCGCGCCGCTGCGCAAGGCGGACTTCGTCGGCACGCCCTTCTTCGACATCGGGCTGGAGACCGAAGCCTTCCGCAATCTGGCGCGCCGCTTCCAGGACGCGATGTTTTCGCGCTTTCTCGACTTCGCCAGGGCGAACATGCGCGACGGCCTGCCGCTGCTGGTCTCCGGCGGCTGCGGCCTCAACTGCGACTGGAACAGCGAATGGAAGGGCTGCGGCCTGTTCGCGGACGTCTTCGTGCAGCCCTGCACCAATGATTCCGGTTCCGCCATCGGCACAGCCGCCGATGCACAGCTGCGCATCACCGGCAATGCCAAGATCGCCTGGACGGCCTATGCCGGCGAGGATTTCGTGCATGATGCGGCCGACCTGACGGGCTTCGCCGCCGTGCCCGCCGACGATGCCGTGGTGGCCGAGGCGCTGGCCGGCGGCGCCGTGCTCGCCTGGGTGCAGGGGCGCTACGAGATCGGCCCGCGCGCGCTGGGCAACCGGTCGCTGATCGCGGCCCCCTTCACGAAGGAGATGCACACGCGCCTCAACGCGATCAAGAAGCGCGAGGGCTTCCGCCCGATTGCGCCGATTCTGCTCGAGGAGGAGCTCGACCGGCTGTTTACGCATCACGGGCCGAGCCCGCACATGCTCTATTTCCAGCGCGTCAAGACCGACGCCATCCAGGCCGTCACCCATGTCGACGGATCCGCGCGGGCGCAGACGGTCACCGCCGCGCAGAACGCGCGGATGCACGCGCTGCTGTCGGCCTTCAAGGCGCGCACCGGCTATGGCGTTCTCTGCAACACCTCGCTCAACTTCTCGGGCAAGGGCTTCATCAACCGGATGAGCGATCTGGTGCGCTATGTCCGCGACACGGGGCTCGACGGCTTCGTCGTCGGCGACAGGTTCTACAGGCGCCGCCCGTAGAGACTGCCAGGCGCGCACCGCCCGGTTGCGGGATCCGCGGCCGCACTGTGCGCTGGTGCCTCCGGCTAAGCGGCTGCACCTCCGCCGGTTTGCCGATGCGGTCGTTGCGGCACGACCTCGCTTCCTTGCCTTCGCCGCATCGAACGGGCAGCAATGGGCGATTGAAACGTCAGGACACCGGCACATGCTCCCCATCTACATCACCTACCTCAACCGCTTCGACATCGAGGCGGCCATGCTCGGGGATGGCGAGATTCTCGCGGCGATCGAGGCCAGTCTGGCCATGCAGGGACGCGGGGAAACGGTCATCGAGCCGCGCATGCATCTGGAGCCGCGCGCCGGCGTGGAGGGCCATTTCAACGTGCTGCGCGGCTGGATCGGCGGCGAGATCGACGCGGCAGGCGTGAAGATCGTCGGCGACTTCGTCGACAACTACAAGCACGGCATGCCGTCCGAATTCGGAGTCCTCAACCTCTTCGATCCGCGCACCGGCAAGCCCACGGCCATCCTCGATGCCAGCGGCATCACCGACATGCGCACCGGCGCCGTCACAGCCATCGGCGCCAAGCACCTGGCGCGCAAGGGCTCGAAGGTGCTCGGCCATATCGGCGCGCGCGGCACGGCGTACTGGAACGTGCGGCTCCTCGATCATCTCTTCGACTTCGACGAGATCCGCGTGCATTCGCGCCGGCCCGAAAGCCGGGAGAGCTTCGGAGAACGGCTCTCCCGCGACCTCGGCAAGGCGGTGACCGTCACCGAGGACTGGCGTTCCTGCGTCGAAGGCGCCGACATCGTGGTCGAGGCCTCGCGGCTGAGCGAGCCCCGGCCGATGCTGAAGACGGAGTGGATCAAGCCGGGCGCGCTCGTCGTGCCCTACGGAACGATGAGCGCGGTGGAGCTTTCGCTCACCGACATCATGGCGAAGATGGTGGTGGACGACTGGGGGCAGTGCAAGGGCGGCAAGTTCGGCTCGCTGCGCGCCCATGTCGAGGCCGGCAAGCTGTCGGAACGGACGCTTCATGCCGAACTCGGCCAGATCGTCGCCGGACTGAAGCCCGGCCGCGAGAGCGAGGCGGAAACCAACCTGTTCTGGCATCGCGGCCTCTCCCTGTCCGACATCGCGCTCGGTCATGCCTTCCTGACGAAGGCGCAGAGCATGGGCGTCGGGCACCGGCTGCGCTACGCATGAGGACGTTCGTCTTCTCTGACCGGCTGGTGACGATCGCCGACGTTGTCGCTGCCGCGCAGGGGCCGGTCGCGGTCACGGCGAGCCCCGTGCGGCGCGCGGCGATGCAGCAGGCGCGCGGCGTGCTCGACGATCATCTCGCGCGGGACATTCCCGTCTACGGGCTGAACACCGGGCTCGGCGGCAATATCGGCCACCGGATCCACGCGGCGGAGGCCGAAGATCTGCAGGCCTCGCTTGTAACGGCGCGCGTCGCGGGCGTGGGCGCGGCGCTGCCGGTCGACGTCTGCCGGGCGGTTCTCTTCTGCCGCCTCGCCGGGCTCGCGCAGGCGGGCGCCGGGGTGTCGCTTCCGGTCTTCGACCTGCTGTCGGAGATGCTGGCGCGGGACGTGGTGCCGGTCATCCCCTCGCGCGGATCGACCGGCGCCAGCGACCTCGTGCAGACCATGAGCCTGGCTGCTGCCGCGATCGGCGAGGGGGAGGCGTATCTGGGCGGCGTCCGATTGCCGGCGCGCGACGCGCTGGCCAGGGCAGGGCTTGCCGCCGCCCGGCTGGCGCCCAAGGACGGGCTGTCGATCGGCAGCGCCTCTTCGGTCACGGTGGCGACGGCGGCGCTGGCGATCGCGGCGCTGGAAGACCTCGCGGCCGTCCATGTCGCCGTCGCGGCCCTCGCCTGCGAGGGGTTTGGCGCCAGCCCGCACATTTTCGACGCGCGGATCGCCGGCGCCCGTCCTGCGGCGGGGCAGGTCGAGGCGGCTTCGCTGTTTCGGGCCGCGCTTTCGGGCGGCGGCCATGTCTCGCGGACCTCGCAGAAGGTGCAGGACGCGCTGTCGTTCCGCGCCCTGCCGCAGGTCACCGGTCCATTCCTCGCCGCGCTCGAGACCGCGCGCCGGGAGGTCGAGATCGAGCTGAATTCGCCCGCCGACAACCCCCTGGTGATCGGGCCGCAGGGCGAGGTTCGATCCTCCGCGAACTTCCTGACGGCATCGATCGCGCTTTCCTTCGACACGCTGGCCATCGCGATGGTGCAACTCGCGACGGCCTGCGTGCAGCGCTCCATCAAGCTGACGACCGGCCGCCTGTCCGGCCTTGCCAATTATCTGTCGCCGGTCGGCGGCGCTTCGGCCGGCTTCGTTCCGATGCAGAAATCGCTCGCGGCCCTGCATGCCGAAATCAGGCTCAGGGCCACGCCGGCGAGCCTCGACACGATCGTGGTTTCGGAGATGGTGGAGGACATCGGGACCAACGCCGTGCTCGCGGTTTCAAAGCTCGCCGAACAGGTCGAACCGATGCGATGGCTCCTCGCCATCGAAGCCATGCTCGCGGCGCAAGCCGTCGACCTGCGCCGGCGGATCGAGCCCGGGCCGGCGCTGTCCCCGGTCTGTCTGCGTGTTCATGACGCCGTCCGTTCGGCGGTCCCCGCGCTCGACGAGGATCGTCCCACGGGTGCGGATGCCGCGAGGGTCTTCGAGGCCTTGTGGACGCCGCAGGTCGTCGGCGAACTCAGGAGCCTCGCAGGCTGAGCGAGACGGTGCCCAGCGGCGCGATCTCGACGGTGACGGAGCTTGGCTTCGTCAGGGCGAAGCCGGGCAGATGCGCGCCGGTGAGCACGATCATGCCGGCCTCGAGCGGCAGCCCGTCCGCGGCGAGCCGGCGCGACAGCCAGGCAAGCGCTTCCGTCGGCGTCTGCGGTGCGGCGCCTTTCGCCTCGCCGCGCGTTTCGCCGTCGACCCGGAGCCTCGCCACCACGTCGGCGACGTCGACCGCGCAGCGGCTGCCGGCCTCGCCGATCACCGCGCCCTCGGCGTGGACGCGCTGGGCGACGGCCGCGGCCGCGCTCGGGTCCCGCGCGAAGGCGCCGCGCACGTCCATGATCTCGATCGCAGGCAGGAGGACGCCGATCGCCGCTTCCACGCCCGCGTCGTCCTCGTTGCCGGTGAGGGTGGCGGAAAGGCGGATCGCGATTTCCGGCTCGATGACCGGATCGCGATACAGGCGAAACGGCAACGTCGCGCTGCCGGAATGGATCTGGTCGGAGAACAGGGGCGCATAGCAGGGCTCGCTCAGGCCATAGTAATCCATCGACGAGCGCCTGTTGAAGGCGATCTTGTAGCCGGCGATGCGGCGGCCGGGATGTCGGTCGAGCAGCGCGGCCGTCACCTTCTTCTGGATGTCGTAGGCATGGGTCAGTCCCTCGATCGCATCCTCGCGCGGATCGAAGGGCAGCAGGTTCTCGATGTCGTGGACGATGCTCTCGACGATGTCGCTCATGCCGGCACCTCGAGGCCGAGATTGGCGCGCAAGGTGCCGCCTTCGTATCGCGTCCGGAACAGCCCGCGGCGCTGCAGTTCCGGGATCACCAGGTCGACGAAATCGTCCAGTTCCCCGGGGAACCAGGCCGGCATCACGTTGAAGCCGTCGCAGGCGGCGCCGACGAACCAGGCTTCCAGTTCGTCGGCGATGTCGGCCGCGGTGCCGATCAGCCGCCAGTGGCCGCGGGCGCCGGCGAAATGCTGCGCCACCTGGCGGATGCTCAAGCCCTCGCGGCGCGACTGGTCGATGACCAGCTGCTGACGGCTCTGCATTCCCTCGTTCGCCTTCAGGTCTGGCATCGGACCGTCGAGCGGCAGGCCCTCCAGGGCATCGGTGGACAGATAGCTCGCGAGCAGCGCCAGTCCCACCTCGTCGGGAATGAGCGCCTGAAGCGCATCGAACTTCGACTGCGCCTCGTCACGCGTCCTTCCCACCACCGGCGACACCCCCGGCATGATCTTCAGCTGGTCGGGTTTGCGTCCCGCCCGGACGACGCGCGCCTTCACGTCGTCGTAGAAGGCCTTTGCGGCGTCGAAGGTCTGGGTCGCCACGAAGACGATGTCGGCGGTGCGGGCCGCGAGGTCGCGGCCGACGTCCGACGAGCCGGCCTGCACCAGCACCGGCGCGCCTTGCGGCGACGCGGGAATGCCGAGCCCCTGCCGGACCGAGAAGCTCTCGCCGACATGGTCGATCGTCCCGGAGCGGTTTCCGGGGCTCCACAGCCGCGCGACCACTGCTGCGAATTCGTCCGCCCTGGCGTAGCGGTCCCGATGCGCGCGCAGACCCTGCGCGCCGAAATTCGCGGCCTCGATCTCGCTGGCAGAGGTGACGAGGTTCCAGCCCGCCCGTCCGCCGCTGACGAGGTCGAGCGTGGCGAAGGCGCGGGCGAGCGCGTAGGGCTCGTTGTAGGAGGACGAAGCGGTCGCCACGAGGCCGATGGTCCGCGTGCGGGCCGCGAGCGCCGAAAGCAGGCTGACCGGCTCGAAACCCAGCGAGCGGGCGGTCTGCGAGGCGATCTCGACGCGCGCCTCGCGCACGCCGGCTGCATCCTCGAAGAAGACGAGGTCGAACAGGCCGCGCTCGGCCGTCTGCGCCAGCGCTATCATGTGATCGACGTTCATGCCCGCATCGGCGGCCGCCTGCGGGTGGCGCCACGCGGCGACATGGTGGCCGGTCGGCATGAGGAACGCGCCGAGCTTCATCGTCGCGCTCATCGGGCCTGTCCTTCGATCAGCGCTCTCGCGGCTTCGAGGCTCGTCACGACCGATGCTTCCGTGAGATCGCCGTCCCGCAGCACGTCCGGCTTGCCGCGCGGCGAGCGCATCACGTTCAGCGGTCCGCGCACGGTGAAGTAGTCGCCTTCGTGATCGAGCGCGTGCATCGCTTCCGGCCTGAAGAACTGCCCCTTGTCGCGGTCGAGCGTCAGGGCGTCGGCATCCCAGCTCTGCAGGAGCCCGTCCACGACCCGCTCGAATTCCCGCTGCCGCGCGGCGATGTCCGCGTCCTTGAGCCTGGCCTCGCCGCTGAAAGCCGCATAGGCGTCGCCGCTTTCCTCGGCATCGATCACCCAGCCCGTGCGGCCGTGGCTGACGAGCTCCAGCGAGGCGAGACGCCGCGCCAGATTGTAGGGCTGGTGCCCGAGGCTCGAAACGCGTGCCAGGAGCCGGATGCGGGTGGTGCCGGCAGCCAGCCAGCCGATCAGGATCAAGGCATCCGGCCAGGCCTCTCCGCCCGTGGCCGGCGCGATCGTATCAGGCAGCACCAGCGCGACCGTACCGGCCCTCTCGGCCAGCAGGGCGAATTCGGCGAGACCTTCGACGGTCCAGTCGGCGAAATCGCCCGCGACGATGATGGTGTGGGGGATGCTCATGATCAGATCGACATGATCCGGTCGCGGCTGATGGTTCCGATCACCATGCCGGCGCCGTCGACGACCGCAGCGCTCTCCGCCTTCGCCGCGATGATCGCCGACAGGGCGTCGCGCAGATCGGCGTCCGCCGCGACGTGTGGAAGCGATGCGTCGCCGCCGCCACGCTCCATCGCATCGGCGACGCTGAACAGGGTCAGGCGCTTCAGCGCGCGGTCGGCGCCGACGAAATGTTCCACGAATGCGTCGACGGGCCTGGAGAGGATGGTGTCCGGCGTGTCGTACTGCACGATGCGCCCGTCCCGCATTATGGCGATCCGGTCGCCCAGGCGCACGGCCTCGTCGATGTCATGCGTGACCAGAACCACGGTCTTGCGGACGCGCGCGAGGATCTGCCGGAATTCGTTCTGCAGCCGCAGGCGCGCGATCGGATCGATCGCGCCGAAGGGCTCGTCCATGAGCAGGACCGGCGGGTCCGCCGCCAGCGCGCGGGCGACGCCGACGCGCTGGCGCTGGCCGCCGGACAGCTGGCGCGGATAGCGCTCCAGCATCCCGGTCTCGAGCCCCACCAGTTCCATCAGTTCGCGGTTGCGCGCGTCGATCCGCGCCTTGTCCCAGCCGAGCAGCTTCGGCACCGAGGCGATGTTCTGGGCGATCGTCATGTGCGGGAACAGGCCGACCTGCTGGATCACGTAGCCGATGTGCCGACGCAGCTGCACCGGGTCGGCCTTTCGCACGTCCTGGCCGCCGACGATGAGCTCGCCGCTGGTCGGCTCGATCAGGCGGTTGATCATGCGCATCGTCGTCGTCTTGCCGCAGCCGGACGGCCCGACCAGCGCGACGGTGAGGCCGTCCGGGACCTCGAGCGTCAGGTCGTCGACGGCCGGGGCACCGGCGCCGAACCGCTTGGTCACATTCTTCATGACGATCATGCGGCGCGTCTTTCTCCGAAGAACAGCCGTTCCACCAGGCCGAGCGCGAACTCGGTACCGAGTGCGAGCAGCGCGATGGGCACGGCGCCGACGAGCAGCCGCGACTGGTCCATGCCCGCGACGCCGACGGCGATGAAGTCGCCGAGCCCGCCGCCACCGATGAAGGGCGCGAGCGTAGCGCCGGCGAGGACCTGCACGGAGGCCGTGCGCAATCCGGCGAACATGGCGGGCGCTGCAAGCGGGACGCGGATCTTGCGCAGGATCTGGCCGTCGCTCATGCCCATGCCGGCCGCCGCCTCGATGGAATCCGGGTCGACGTCGCGGAGACCGACATAGGCGTTGATGAGGATCGGCGGCAGCGCCAGGATCGTCAGCGCCACGATGGCGGGCCACAGGCCGATGCCGAGGATCGGCATCATGATGGCGAGGATGGCGAGGCTCGGCAGCGTGCGCATGCCGTTGACGAGGTTGATGGCGGCGGATGCCCACTTCGCGTGCCGCAGGATCACGACGGCGAGCGGCAGACCGATCGCCAGCGCGATGGCGATCGCCGAGATCGACATCACGAGATGCTGGTAGAGCGCGCGGTTGAAAGGGACGGGATTGTCGAGAATCCAGGTGAAGGCTTGCCACAGCAGGTTCATGCCTGCCTCCAGCGCTGCAGCCGGCGCTCGATCCAGGTCAGGAGGAGATCGAAGAACACGGCGATCAGCGCCGTCAGCACGCCGCCGACGATGATCTTTTCCGGCCAGTTCTGGTCGATACCCTGCAGGATGATCGAGCCCAGCCCACCCGCGTCGATGAAGGCGGCGATGGTGGCGATGCCGATGACGGTGACGAGCGCGATCCGGATGCCGGAGACGATCAGGGGCAGGGCCAGCGGCAGCTCGATCCTGACGAGGCGCTGCCAGCGGCTGAAGCCCATGCCGTCGGCGGCGTCCAGCACCTCGGCGGGGACGTTGCGGAGCCCGGTCACGACGTTGCGCAAGAGGATCAGCACGCAATAGGAGGACAGGCCCGTGAGCGCGGGTTTCATGCCCAGTCCCATGATCGGGATCAGGAAGGCAAACAGGGCGAGGCTCGGGATGACGAAGACGATGCCGGCGATCGTCAGGAACGCCACGTAGAGGCGTGGGCGACGCGCGGATATGACGCCCAGCACGAGCGCGATGGCGCAGCCGATCAGGACCGACAGGAACGACAGCGTCAGGTGCTGGCCCGCCGCCTCGGCGATCAGACCGAGGTTCTTGTGTGCCCAGGTCAAATGCGGACCATCATCTGGAACCAACTCGTTGAAGGGATTGCCCGCCGCGCCTCAGGCGGGCGGGCAATCCGGGATCACATTCCTTCCGCGGCAAGGAATTCCGCGGCCACCTCGGCCGGCTCCCGGCGGTCGCGCTCGACCGCGGCATTCATCGCGCGCATCTTCTCGTTGGTCAAAAGCGGAGCGATCCTGTTGAGCACCTCGGCGATCTTCGGGTTCGCCGCCAGCGCGTCCTGGCGCACGATCGGCACGAGATAGTAGGGCGGGAACAGGTTCTTGTCGTCTTCGAGAACGGCAAGCTTGCTGTCTTCGATCTGCCAGTCGGTGGAGAAGCCGAAGGAGACGTCGATCTGCTCGCTGGTCAGCGCGCTGTAGCGGATGCCGAGCTTGGCGAACTGGACGAATTCCTTGAACTTGATGCCGTAGACCGCCTCGAGGCCCGGCAGGCCGTCCTTGCGCTCGCCGAAGGTGCCTTCCGCGCCGAAGGTCAGATCCTTGGAGGCGGGGCCGAGATCGCTGAGGGTCTTGAGGTTGTTGGCCTCGGCCGTCTCCGGCAGGAGGATGATGGCGTAGCCGTTGTTGATGGCCGTCGGCTCGAGCAGCGTCAGGTTCAGTTCATTCTCGTAGTAGGTCTTGACGTCGGCATAGATCTGGTCGGCGTCGCTGGTAAGCTCGCCCTTGACGATCGCCGCGAGGGCGGTGCCGGTGTATTCCGGGTAGAGGTCGATCTCGCCGCTCGTCAGAGCGGTGTGGGCGATCTGCGTCGCACCGAGGTTCAGGCGCTTCTGGACCTCGATGCCGGCCTTCTCCAGCGCCTGCGCATAGATCTCCGCCACGACGAACTGTTCGGTGAAGTTCTTGCTGCCGATCTTCACGGGCTCGGCCTGCGCCGCCATCGCGCCCGCCATCGTGATCGCCAGACCGAGACCGGCCATCTTCGTCTTCGTGAAAATCATGGTGCACTCCTGATTGAGGATCGGAACTCTGTCACAGACTTGCACCGTTTTGCGAGCCTCGCCATTTCAAATTGTGCGCCGCACACGCAAAATTGCGCTCGAAGACCCGCGATTGCATGAATCTGTTTCGGGCGGGGGTCCGGTCTGCGCAAGATTCTTGATGTTGCGGCCGGTAGCCCGGCGCTTCATCCCCGTCCGTGGGCGTGGACGTTGCCCGATCCCGGAGCGTCCCGTGGCGTCAGGGCGTCGTGCGCACCAGAAGCACGTTCTCGGCCGTTTCGCCGGCGCGGCGATAGCCCTTCTCGGCCAGGACGGCGAGGCAATCGTGCTGCCAGAGCGTCGACAGCACGGTCTCGATGAGGATGGCCGCCGGCCAGAGCCGTTCCGGCGCCTGGTCGAAGAGCGGCAGAAGGGCGCGGTCCTCGAAGCCCTCGACGTCGATCTTCAGGAGGTCGATCGCCTCGATGCCTTCCTCCGCGAGGATGGCGGCGAGGGGCGCGACCTGCACCGACTGGGTGCTGCGGACCGTTCCTGCTCCCTCCTTCAGGAGCGAGGCGTGACCGACGTTGCCGCCACCGTCCGAATAGAGCTCCATCGTGCCGGCCGCCGCGGCGATGGCGAGGTTCCTGGCGACGACGTTCCGGGCGCCATTGGCGCAGAGGTTGAAGGCGAGCTTGGCGAAGGTGCGCGGATGCGGCTCGAACGCGAGCACGCGGGCGCCCGGTCCGGCGCGCGTGGCCACGAAGAGAGCGTAGGTGCCGACATTGGCGCCGATGTCGACGAAGACCATGTCCGGCTTCAGCAGCGGCGCGACGAGCGCGTGCTCCTCCGCCTCCGGCAGTTCACCGCGGCCGACCAGCATGCGGTCGTCGCGGTTTTCCGCCGGATAGGCACGGAAGGCGATGCCGCCCGCCGTCACGTCGAAGGGGCCGGCAAGCCTCGCGGCGAAGTGCTTGCGGATCGCCTTGCGGCGCGCCTGCGGGATCCCGGCCGAAACGGTCAGCGCCCAGACGAGACACGCGAAGCGCCCCGGCGCGCGGGTTCCGAAGGCTGAGGCCGAATCGATCGGCGCGAGGGACAGGGGCATGCTGGCCGCGTTCTTCCGTTCGTCGTCAGAGGGCGCCGGCGGCGGTCTTGCCCGCATCGGCTGCCATAGCCTGGGCATCGTCGATGACCGCCCGGACGGACCCCGTGATCGCGTCCTTCTGTTCCTTCGTCAACTCGTCCGCCTTCTGGCCGTCGGCCAGACGCACCGTCACCTCGCGATGCGCGAAGCGTATGCCCTCCCGGCTGAAGACCTCGCGGATCGCGGCGTAGACGACCTTGCGGGTGACGAACTGGTCGCCCGGCCGCGTCATGAACTTGACGCGGATGATCATGGCCGAGTCCTCCATGGCGTAGACGCCCTGCGACTTCAGCGGCTGCAGGAAGAGATGGCCGACGACGGGGTCCTCGAGCAGTCGCGCGCCGATCTTCTTGACCAGCTTGCGCACCTTCTCCACGTCCGTGTCGTAGGTGAGCCGGAGCGGCAGCTTCATCATCACCCAGTCGCGCGAATAGTTGGTGAGCTGCGTGATCTCGCCGAACGGCACCGTATGGACGGCGCCCAGATGGTGGCGCAGCTGGAAGGAGCGCATCGATATCTTCTCCACCACGCCCTTGACCGATCCCACCTCGATGTACTCGCCCTTGCGGAACGCATCGTCGACGAGGAAGAAGGCGCCCGAGAAGATATCGCGGATGAGGGTCTGCGCGCCGAAGCCGACGGCGATGCCCACCACGCCGGCGCCCGCGAAGAGCGGACCGACGTCGACGCCGAGATTGGCGAGAACCACCATCGTGCCGAGGACCGCGAGCAGAGACACGATGACGTTGCGGAAGATCGGGAGCAGCGTGGCGAGCCGCGACTGGCTCTTGCCGCCTTCGCCCTCTCCCTCGCCGGGATTGCCGGCCTGGCCGTCCAGCGTCCCGCCCTCCTCGACGATCTTGTGGTCGATGAAGCCGTTGATCGCCCGATAGAAGGAAAGGGCGACGATGACGACAAGCAGGATGTCGAGCGCGGCGGCGACCGGATGTCCTCCATCGCGGCCGAGGTCGAGCCCCCACAGCCTGGCGAGTTCGCCCGCGCAGACCACCAGGATCGTCGCCTGGATGGTGTTCTGGAAGAATACCTTGAAGGCGGGGAAGTAGGGCCGGATCTGCGTCTTGGGCGGCTGGACCGGGGCCATGACCGTCATCTCGTCGCCGTCCTCCAGCATGTCGCGCATGTCTTCGTTCATGGCCGACATGAGTTCCTTCGACGCCTGGGCACGCCGCCAGGCTCGCCGCTCCGCCTGCTGCTTCAGGATCTGGCGGCGGCGATGCGAGGCGGCCCGGCGCTCGTAGACGATCTCGAGCAGATAGGCCGCGATCGCATAGGCGAAGATGCCTGCGACGAAGACGATGATCGGGGCCAGCACCGGGACGTAACCGCCCGGCAGACCGAGCGTCAGCCGGACGGAACTGACGAGCCAGGCCACGATGAGGTAGACGATGGCCAGCGGCAGCGCCGCGACGGCGAACACCCGGTTGAGAAGCGGCGCCTTCTGCGGATCGTCAGTGCCGAGGACGATGCCGGTCAGGTCGCGGCGATGGATGATGGCCAGGGCGCCCATCATGGCCGCGCAGAGCAGCATGCCGAGAATGAAGGCGAGATTCTGGGCGTCCTGGTTCACCGCCACCATCGACATGTCGGTGACGCTGCCGGGCGGCGTGAGGATCAGGATCCAGCGGCAGAGGCCGATCACGACGGCGCCGACGGACAGGACGATGGCCCAGTGGTTGAAGAGCTTCTGGGCGGCCGCGTCCGGGAGGTGGATCAGCCTGTGTGCGGACGAGTTCGGCGCAAAGAAGTTCCAGAAGATCACCGAGCGGACGATGCGATAGACCACGTAGGTGGAGATGATCACGAAGATCGTGTCGCGGGACGGCTGGTGTCCGGAATCGAAGACCACCGCGACGAGCACGGCCGTGACGAACATGATCCCGGCGCTGAGCAGCATCCATCCGGCTCGGAACAGGATGTAGCCGAGCTTGCGCGAGAGGATCGTCTCGTCCTCGCGGTAGAGGTGACGGAAATGCCCGCGTCCCCAGCGCGTGACCTGCCAGAACACGAGCCGGCCCGCCACCAGGCCGCCCACCGCCGTGGCGGCGGCAAGCAGCAGCCAGAGCGCCGTTCCGTCGGGACTGGCCGCCTTCAGCGATTCCGGGAGAAAGTCGACATAGGTGAGCGAATTCACGACCATTCGCTTCAGGCTCTCGCGTGCCTTCAGCAGATTCTCGCTGGAAAGGGCCATCGCCATGGGCATCTCCGGCGTGGCCGCCTGGCCAGTGCCGGCCGGCTGCATGATGATGACGGTCGAACCGTCGCGCTGCGCCTGCTGCAGGAGCGCCTCGTATCCCGACGAATCCGGACCCTCCGCGGGCTTGCCCTGAGCGAGCGCCTGCAGCGGGATCTGCGCCTGCGCGCCCGCAACCGGCAGCGCCGTGAGGATGGCCAGGACGGCGAAGGCAAGCAGCCTCGGCCAGGCACGCAACGGTTCTGCCACCATTCCCATTTCCGCTCCCTTCGCCTCGATCATTGTCAAGACTTGCGCCCGCCGATAGGCATGGCATAGCCGGCCGCAATGACAAGATAAATCATGATCAACAGCACGTTCTTCATCGTGAGGCACGGCAGGACCGCCTGGAACGAGGAAGGGCGGTTCCAGGGCCGGACCGATATACCGCTGTCGGCCGCGGGGATGGCGGACGCCGCGGCGAACGGGCGGCGCCTGGCGGATCATCTCGCCGACGTCGCACGACCGGACTTGCCGTTGCGCGTCGTCAGTTCGCCCCTCACGCGATGCCTCGAGACGGCGCGCATCCTGGCCCGGCAACTCGCCCTGCCCGAGACGTCGATCGAGAGCGACGACCGTCTTGCCGAAGCCGGCTTCGGCCGCTGGGAGGGACTGACCACGCATGAGGTGAAGGCGCGGTTTCCGCAGGAGCGGCGCGCGCGCAAGGCCGACCGGTGGAATTTCGCGCCGGAGGGCGGGGGAAGCTACGCCGATCTTCACGCCAGAATGAAATTTTTCACACACAGCCTCGTCACCGACGCGTTACCAATCGTCGTGACGCACAGCGGAAATCTGCGCGTCATGATCGGGGTGCTAGAGGGACTTGGCAGGGACGAGACGATGCGTCGGGCGATACCGCACGACCGCGTCTTTCGCTGGTCGAACGGCCGGCTCGACGAGCTGTGAACGCATGGACGCAGGTTCGGGGGCTTGCTTGAAGCAAATTGAGAATAGGCCTCTTCCGCCTCTTGCCGCCGGGAGAGGGAATTGCAAAACTCCCGGCAATTCCTCGCCCGGCCAGGCCCTTCGCCGCCGCCGGCCGCAGGGGCAAGACGGCCGGGCGTAAGAGACCGTCAGGGATGGGACAGATCGACTTGGGCGACAGACGGGACTTGCTGCGTATCGAGGACTTGCGCATCTCGATCGCGATACAACAGAGCAGCATCGAGGTCGTGAAGGGCGTCAGCTTCCGGATTCCGGCGGGCAAGACGGTCGCTCTCGTCGGCGAGTCGGGCTCCGGCAAGTCCATCATCGCGCAGGCGATCCTCGGCATCCTGCCCAAGGTGGCGAAGGTGACGGGCGGGAGGATCCGGTTCCGCGACCCAGCGGTGGCTGGCTCCGACATAGACATCGCCGCGCTCGATCCGGAAAAGGCGGAGATGCGCGCACTTCGCGGCGGGCGTATCGCCATGATCTTCCAGGAGCCGATGACGTCGCTGTCGCCGCTCCACACGATCGGCAACCAGGTCGAGGAAGCGCTCGTCCTGCATCGCGAGGTGGCCCGGGGCGAAGCGCGGTCGCTGACCGAGGACATGCTCAAGCTCGTCGACTTTCCCGACCCGTCGCGCGCCTACGACATGTATCCGATGGAGCTGTCGGGCGGCCTGCGGCAGCGTGCGATGATCGCCATGGCGCTGATCTGCCGGCCGGCGCTGCTGATCGCCGACGAGCCGACGACGGCGCTGGACGTGACCGTGCAGGCGCAGGTGCTCGGGCTCCTGAAGTCGCTGCAGGCCCGTCTCGGCATGTCCCTGCTCCTGATCACGCACGACCTCGGCGTCGTCGCCAACATGGCCGACGAGGTGGTGGTGATCTACCACGGCAGGATCCTGGAGGCCGGGCCGCTGCAGGATATCTTCACGAAGCCCGGACATGCCTATACGCGCGCGCTGATGAAGGCGGTTCCCGATCTCGACATGGAGCGTGGCGAGAAGCTGGTCGCACTGCGCGAGATCGACAAGGTGATTCCCGGCTCGATGCGGCGCGCGAGCGAGGGACGGTGCTCGTCCGACAAGCCGCTGCTGACCGTGCGCGATCTCAGGAAGACCTACACCATCAAGTCGGGCAGCTGGTTCGGCGGCCAGAACCGCCAGATCCACGCGGTCAACGGCGTGTCCTTCGACGTGCGGCGCGGCGAGTGCTTCGGCATCGTGGGCGAAAGCGGCTGCGGCAAGTCGTCGGTGAGCAAGCTGATCATGCGGGCGACCGAGGCCGACGGCGGCGAGATCCTGTTCGACAACGGCGAGGTGAAGTGCGACGTGCGCCAGCTTCACGGCCGCGCGCTGAAAGAGTTCCGCAAGCGCATCCAGATCGTCTTCCAGGACCCGTTCGGATCGCTCAGCCCCCGTTCGACCATTCTCAACACGCTGCGCGAGCCGCTGGAGATCCATCGCCAGGGCGGCGCGCGCGAGATCACCCAGACGGCCGCCGACCTGATGGCGATGGTCGGCCTGCAGACCAGTCACCTGAACCGGTATCCGCATTCCTTCTCCGGGGGGCAGCGCCAGCGCATCGGGATCGCCCGCGCGCTCGCTCTCGCCCCCGACCTGCTGATCTGCGACGAGCCTGTCTCGGCGCTCGACGTCTCGGTCCAAGCGCAGATCCTCAACCTGCTGAAATCGCTGCAGGACGAGCTGTCGCTGACGATGGTGTTCATCTCGCACAACCTCGCGGTGGTGAAGTACATCGCCGACCGCATCGCCGTGATGCGGCGCGGACGGATCGTCGAGATCGCGGACTGCGAGACGCTGTTCGCCCGTCCGATGCACCCCTACACGCAGAAGCTCCTGAGCGCGGTTCCGAGCGTCAATCTCGACCGCAAGCTCGATTTCGAGGCTCTGGGCGGGGACGAATCCGATCCGAGCGACCACTGGCCGCCGGAGTTCCAGAGCTTGAACGGCGACGGGAGGGACCTGTCGCTCGTTCAGGTCGGCGAGGGACATCTCGTCCTGGCGCGCGACATGCCATCCCGTGAAAGGATCTACGCATGACCACGATCATCAGCCGTGCCGGATGGTTTGCGGCGATGGCCGCAGCCGCAACCTTCACCCTCGTCTCCGCGGGTTTCGCCGAAGAGCCGCCTTCGCTGAAGGAGGCCGTCGAAAGCGGCAAGCTTCCGCCGATGGAAGAGCGGCTGCCGGACGTCCCGCGCGTCATCGACATGGCCGCGCACGGCAAGACCAACGGCGCTTACGGCGGAACGCTCAGGATGCTGATGGCCGACGCCAAGGACATCCGCATGATGACGATCTACGGCTATTCGCGTCTGGTCGGCTTCAACGAGCAGCTCGAGATCGTGCCGGACATCCTGGAAAGCTTCGAGGTGGAGGAAGGCCGGATCTTCACCTTCCACCTCCGGCCCGGTCACCGCTGGTCGGACGGACATCCGTTCACGGCGGAAGACTTCCGCTACGCCTGGGAGGACGTGGAGACCAACGAGGCGCTGTCGCGCGGCGGCGCCTCGGCGGTGATGCTGGTCGACGGCGAGCTTCCGACATTCGAGGTGGTCGACGAACTCACCGTCCGCTACACCTGGGCCAAGCCCAACCCGCAGTTCCTGCCGTCGCTGGCAGGCGCGAGCCCGAACTACATCGCCCAACCGGCCCACTACCTGAAGCAGTTCCACGAAAAATACGCCACCGCCGACGAACTGGCCGCCAAGGTCAAGGCGGCCGGGTCGCGCGACTGGGTGGCCCTGCACACCGTGAAGGCGCGGGCCTACCGGCCCGAGAATCCGGAACTGCCGACCCTCGAACCCTGGATGAACACCACGCCGCCGCCGGCCGAGCGGTTCGTCTTCAAGCGCAATCCCTTTTTCCACCGCGTCGACGGCGAGGGCAACCAGCTGCCCTACATCGACGAGGTCTATCTCGGGATAAGCTCGGCCGACATCATCCCGGCCAAGACCGGGACCGGCGACAGCGACCTGCAGGCGCGCTATCTGCGCTTCGACAACTTCACGTTCCTGAAGGAGTCGAGCGAGCAGCACAAGTTCGACGTCAAGCTGTGGAAGGACGGCACCGGCTCGCAGGTTGCCTACCTGCCGAACCTCAACGTCAGCGATCCCGTCTGGCGCGAACTCTTCCGCGACGCCCGTTTCCGGCGCGCCCTGTCGCTGGGCATCCACCGCGAAGAGATCAACCAGCAGTTCTACTACGGGCTGGCCCAGCCGGCGGCCAATTCGGTGCTGGAGGGATCGCCGCTCTACAAGCCGCAATATGCGCAGGCCTATGCCGAATATGATCCGGACCGGGCCAACGCCCTGCTCGACGAGATCGGCCTGAAGCGCGGCGCCGACGGCGTGCGTCTGCTGCCGGACGGGCGCCGGGCCGAGATCATCATCGAGATGGCCGGCGGCACCGAGGAGACCGACGTCACGCAGCTGGTGACGGAGTACTGGGGCACGCTCGGCATCAAGGTTTTCTCGCGTGCGATGCAGCTCGACAACATGCGCCGCCGCTTCCTCTCGGGCGAGACGATGATGTCGGTCTGGGCTGGCCTCAACGTCGGTCTCGCGACGCCCGACATGCCGCCGGAGGAACTCGCACCGGTCTCCGCCGTCCAGGGAACATGGCCGCAGTGGGGCCAGTATCTGGAGACGAACGGCGTGGCGGGCGAGAAGATCGACGTTCCCGAGGTCGCCCGCCTTGCCGAACTCTTCCAGGCCTGGCGCGTGTCGTCGACCACCGAGGAGCGCACGGCGATCTGGCACGACATGCTGGCGATCTACACCGACCAGGTCTTCACGATCGGTACGGTGAACGGCGTCCTGCAGCCGGTCGTGGTCCGCAATACGCTGAAGAACGTCCCCGCGGAGGGCATCTACGCCTTTTCGCCGGTCAGCTTCTTCGGCGTCTACATGCCGGACACGTTCTGGTTCGACAAGGAGTAGCGTGCGTTGCTGCGCTACATCGCCTACCGCCTTCTGGCCGCCATCCCGACGCTGTTCCTCATCAGCGCGCTGGTGTTCATCATCATCGAGCTGCCTCCGGGCGACTATTTCGAAACCTATGTCGCGGAACTGCAGGCGCAGGGCGAAACCGTCGACCCCAAGAAGATCGAGTACCTCAAGCAGGAGTATGGCTTCGACCAGCCCCTGATCGAGCGATACTTCACCTGGGTCGGCGGCATGCTCCAGGGCGATTTCGGCTATTCCTTCGAGTATGAGCTGCCGGTCAGCGAGGTGGTGGGCAACCGTCTCTGGCTCACCATCCTGGTCTCGACCATCACCATCATCTTCACATGGCTGATCGCCTTCCCGATCGGCATCTACTCGGCGACGCACCAGTATTCCTGGAGCGACTACGGACTGACCTTCCTGGGGCTGCTCGGTCTGGCGACGCCGAACTTCCTGCTGGCGCTGATCCTGCTCTACTTCGCCAACGTCTGGTTCGGCACCTCGATCGGGCACCTGATGGATGCCCAGTACATCGACCAGCCGATGAGCTGGCCCAAGTTCTGGTCGATGGCGGAGCACATGGTGATCCCGGTCATCGTGATCGGCACGGCCGGCACGGCAGGGATGATCCGCCGCCTGCGCGCCAACCTGCTCGATGAACTGCAGAAGCAGTACGTGGTGACGGCGCGGGCCAAGGGCGTGCCGCCCACCCGGGCGCTGCTGAAGTATCCGCTGCGCATGTCGCTCAACTTCTTCATCGCCGACATCGGCTCGATCCTGCCCGCGGTCATCTCCGGCGCGGAGGTCGTGGCCATCGTGCTGTCGCTCGAAACCACCGGTCCTCTGCTCATCCGCGCGCTGCAGAGCCAGGACATGTACCTTGCAGGCTCCTTCCTGATGTTCCTCGCCACGTTGACCGTCATCGGCGTCCTCGTCTCCGACATCGCGCTGGCGATCCTCGATCCCCGGATCCGGCTGCAGGGGGGACGCCGATGAACACCTCGCTGCCGCCGGACGGAGAGACGATCAGCCACTTCGTCTCGCAGACGCCCTTCGATCCGCAGGGTGTGGAGAAACTCTCGCCTGAGCAGGAGAAGGTCTACTTCGCCTCTCAGCTGAAGCTGATGTGGTGGAAGTTCCGCAAGCATCGCGCGGCGGTCTGGTCGGGCGTCTTCCTGCTGCTGATCTACCTGTCGATCCTGGTCAGCGAGTTCCTCGCCCCCTACGGCCTCGAGCGGCGGGACGTGAAGGCGATCTACATGCCGCCGCAAGGCATTCACCTCTTCCACGAGGGCAGCTTCGTCGGTCCTTTCGTCTACGGCTACGACTACAAGCTCAACATGCAGACGCTGAAGCGCGAATACGTGCCCGACACGACCGACGTGCAGCCGCTGCGCTTCTTCTGCCGCGGTGACAGCTACCGCTTCTGGGGGATGGTCGAGAGCGACCTGCACCTCGTCTGCCCGGCAGAGAACGGCTATTTCTACCTGCTGGGCACCGACCGGCTGGGGCGCGACGTGCTCTCGCGCATCATCTACGGTACGCGAATATCGCTGACCATCGGCCTGATCGGCATCACCGTGTCCTTCCTGCTCGGCATCACCATCGGCGGCATGGCCGGATATTACGGCGGCTGGATCGACCATGTCGTACAGCGCATCATCGAGGTTCTTCAAAGTCTGCCCAGCATTCCCCTCTGGCTGGCGCTCGCCGCCATCATGCCGGTGACGTGGTCGCCGATCGTGGTCTATTTCGGCATCACGATCATCCTCGGCCTGATCGACTGGACGGGGCTCGCGCGGGCGGTGCGGTCGAAGCTGCTGTCGCTGCGCGAGGAAGAGTATGTGGTGGCGGCCGAACTGATGGGCGCTTCGCCGCCGCGCATCATCTTCCGCCACCTGATCCCGGGCTTCATGAGCCATCTGATCGCCTCCGCGACCATCACCATCCCGACGATGATCCTCGGCGAGACGGCGCTGTCCTTCCTGGGCCTCGGCCTGCGTCCGCCGGTGACGAGCTGGGGCGTGCTGCTCAACGAGGCGCAGAACATCAACGTGGTGGCGCTCTATCCCTGGCTGATCCTGCCGGTGGTGCCGGTCATCCTCGTCATCCTCGCTTTCAATTTCCTGGGCGACGGACTGCGCGACGCGGCTGACCCCTACCACACGGCCTGAGGCACCAACGGGGCCGGAGTGCCGGCTTCGTCAGAACCGCATCGCGGCGCCTGCCGCGATCAGGTCGTCAGCGCTCTCGAAAACGAAGCCGCGGTCTTCCGCCAGCCACGTCACGAGTTCGTCGAGCGTCGCCCAGGCACGCTCGTCGTGGACGAGATGGTGGGTGAGGATGCCGAGCGGCGCGCCGCCCCTTTCGCGGGCCTGGATCAGCCGCCGGACGAGTTCGCCTGCCGTCCAGGAGAGGTCGCGGCCGCGGTGTCCGCCGGCCCAGTCCATCACGTCGATCTGGGTGTTGAGTTCGGGCAGGGACGTGCCCTTGCGCTGCCAGGACCAGGTCGACAGGCCGGTGAAGCCGAGGGCGTGCAACTGCGCGGCCACGTCCGGTGCCATCCGGTTCCACGGCGGCACCAGGATGCCGGAGAGACGCTTGCCGAAGAGCTCCAGCAGCCGGGCGCGCGCATCCGCCAGATCGGCGAGGATCTCTTTTGCCGGCCTCGTGCCGCCGAGTTCGAGCGAGGGTGTGCCGGCGGCCGCGTTGTTGCAATGAGCGATTCCGTGCTGGCAGGGCGTCAGGAGCGGTTCGTCCGCCAGCCGGTCGGCCAGCGCCTGTGTCGCCCGCGCCGGAATCACGGCGAGCAACACCGGCACGCTGCGACGGCGGGCGAAGCCGATCAGCCGTTCCAGCGCCGCCGTGGCCTCCACCGCGTCGTCGTCGCGCAGCCAGAAGCGCGGCGTAAGGCCGGCCTCGGCCCAGAGCGCCAGTTCCTCCTCGACGGCGGCGAAGGCGCTCAAGCCGTGCCGTCCTGCGCAGGTCGCGTCGCCAAGAGCGGTGACAGGACCGTCTTCAGCGCCATGGCCGCGGCCTCCAGTCCATGTTCGCGCATGACCTTTGCCCGGCCTCCGGCGCCGAGACGCGCGCGGTCCTCAGGCGAGGACAGCAGCCGGGCCAGGTTTCCGCGGTAGGCCGCGACGTCGAATTCCGGGGCGAGCAATCCGCTTTCGCCGTGGGCGACGACCACGGGAACGCCCGTCGTGGCGAAGGCGGCCACCGGCAGGCCGTTCGCCTGCGCCTCCAGATAGGCGACGCCGAAGGCCTCCCGCACGCCAGGCCAGGCGAAGAGATCGGCCCGCTGTATCCAGCCCAGCACCTCGGGATGGGGGAGGGCGCCCGTGAAGCGCACCCGGTTGCCGGCAAGGGCGAACATGGCCTCGACTTCGCTCCGCCCGGGTCCGTCGCCCACGATCGTGAGGCGCCATGGCCGGTCGAGAAGACCCGACATCGCCTCGGCGAGGAGCCGGTAGGACTCGATCTTGGCACCCGGACGCATCATCCCCACGGCGAGGATCAGCGGTCCGTCGCCATCGGCGCCGGTGTCCTGCGGGACGGCGGCGTCGGGCAGATCGGCGAGATCGGTGAACGGCTTCAGAGGCAGGATGGTCGATGCGTCCGGCAGGACGCTCTCCAGATAGGCGCGGTCGGCCGGCTTGAGGCAGAAGTTCGCCACCGCCTGACGCACCGCCGCCTGCACCACCGCCCTGCCATCCGCCCAGTCGGTATCCGTATCCTGGCGCGTGCGGCAAGCCTCCACGGTCACGTAGGGAATGTCGAGCGCGCGGCAGAGAGGCGGGCCGATCCAGTCCGGCGCCTTGCAATAGGGATGATAGGTCATCCAGACGTCGGGCCGGAGCGCCGGTTCGGTCCGCCAGGCGGCCAGCAGGCGTTCGGTCTCTGCCTCGCAGCGCGCCTTGCGGTCGAGGAACAGCGCGGCCGACGGCCGCTTCTGGTAGGCGATGGCCTCGCTGGCGACGAAGGGATCGAAGCCGGCGAGCGCCAGCGCCTTCAGGAGATTGCGCGCGATCTCCCGGTCACCCGACGGGATCGGGTGGCCGGGCGGCTTCAGCGGCGCATAGAAGGCGATCCTCGTCATGGGCGCGACCGTAGCGGCGCGGGCGGGCGGGTCAAGCGGTGCCCTGCCTGCGTCAGACCGGCAGATCCTCGTCCCGCGCGATGGCCGCGAGCATCCGCGCGGCCTTCCCCGCGCCGCCGATGTCGATCATCGAACGATCCGGCGCGGGTCCGGCCATGGCGCGGTCGATCGCAGCCGCGATCGCTTCCGGCGTCTCGTTCTCGTGGTCGACCGCGATCGCGAGGCCCTTCTCGTTCATCAGCGCGGCGCGCGTGATCTGTTCGGTCTCGATGCCGTCCGACAGCGGCACCACGATCGCCCGGCAGCCTGCGGTGTAGATGTCGGCCGTGGTGTTGTAGCCGGCACGGGAGATCGACAGTTTCGCGGCCGCCAGCCGCGCGGGCAGATCGGGGATGAAGCGCTCGAATGTGACGTTTTCGCCGGCCAGAGCCTCGAGTTCGGCCCGCTGCGCGGGCGTCGCCGCGAGGCCCGTCAGCACCACCCAGCGCGCATCCGCGAGGACGGACAGCCTGCGGGCCTTCAGCGCGGCAAGCAGCAGCCTATGGCCGAAGGCGCCGCCGCCGACCGACAGGACAACGTCGTACGCTGCCTCGCCCGTCGCGGGAACGGGCGGTTCCGGCGCGACGATGCCCGTGTAGCGCAGCTTGTCCGCGATCTCGCCGCCATGCGGAAAGGTCTTTTCGATGCGCACGAAGCCCGGGTCGCCGTGGACCAGGATGTGGTCGAAATACCGGTCGATGAGGTCCACCACCTCGCGGTCGCGCTCGGGCTTGGCATTTTCCTGGAGGATGTCGCGTACCGATCCGACCACCGTTGCCGGTCGTGGCCTTCGCGTCTTCGCAGCCTCCATCAGCGGCAGCAGTTCGAAGCGCATCTGGCGACGGCCGAAGGGAAAGGCTTCGGTCACCACCACGTCGGGGCGCGTCTTCTCGAAGATGTCGAGCAGCAGGTCGCGACGGCGGTCCTTGTAGGCGTCGTCGACCGGGTTGCCGTCGGCGTCCTCCAGCCTGTTGAAGACCTCCAGGCCCGCCCGCACCGGCGGCAGGTAGTGGACGGGCGCGTCGGCGACGTCGAGCCCGGGGATCGGCACGCCGCCGAAGACGAGGTCGACCTCGACTCCCTCGCCACGCAGCGCGCGCACGATGCGCGAGGCGCGGAAGACATGGCCGACACCGACGAGGTGCTGCACGTAGAACAGGACGCGCGGGGTCATGGGACCTGTATCTCCCTCTGCTTGTCGCCGATCAGGCCGCGGGCTTCGAACAGCGCGATCAGCTGGCCGATCGTGCCGCGATGGTCGAAATGGGCATGGACCCGCTCCATCGCGGACGCCCCGAGGCGGGCGCGCATATCGGGCGACCGCACGGCCTCCTCGATCGCGCTGGCGAGCGCGTGCGGATCGTTCGGAGACACGAGGATGCCCGTGCGCCCATCCTCGATCAGTTCGGGGATGCCAGAGATCGGGGTGGAAATGCAGGGCAGCCCCTGGCTCTGCGCTTCCACCAGCACGTTCGGCAAACCGTCCCGGTCGCCGTCGTCGGCGATGCGGCATGGCAGGACGAAGAGGTCCGACCCGGCATAGGCTTCCAGAACCTCGCTCTGTGCCCGAGAGCCATGGATGGCGACACGCGGGCCGAGCCCGAGCCGCCCGACCTGCGCCTTCAGATCGTCGGCCAGCTCGCCGCCGCCCACGTGGGTCCATTGCCAGGAGAGGTCCTGCGGCAGGAGGGCGAGCGCGTCGGCCAGCGTGTCGAGCCCCTTCTTTGCCACCGCCCGGCCGACGGACAGGATCCGCACGGGATCGGCGACGTCCGTGCCGTCGCGCCGCGAAGGCGCACGCCGGGGTCTCGGGAAGCGCGTGAGATCGATGCCGTGATAGACCAGCGTCACTTTCGCCGGATCGAGCGACAGGTCCTTGAGATGGCGGGCGCCGCCAGCCGTGCAGGTGACGGTCCACTCCGCGGCATCCAGCTTTTCGGACAGTTCCCAGTCCGGCGAGGTCCAGATGTCCTTGGCGTGGGCGGAGGCACTCCAGGCGATCCCCGTCATGTCGCTGGCATAGCGCGCCACCGAGGAGGGCGTGTGGATGAAGTGGCTGTAGATCCAGCGCGCCTCCGGGGGAAACTCGGCTGCGAGCACGATGGCCTGTCCGAAGCGGCGGACACGGTTGCGGGTGACGTCGCGCGCGAGATCCTTCAGCCAGTGGCGGACAGCCTTGCCGAAGCCCGGCAGCCGGCGCGCCTTCCGCCACGCCGCGATCACCCGCCGGGGCTCGTCGTGCAGGTATTCGGGAAGGTAGGTGACGGGCGCACGGATCTCGTCGTTGACGGGATGGCGCTTGCCGTCGGTGGGATGGCGCAGCGAGACGAGGTGCAGGTCGTAGCCGGCGCGCTCCAGTTCCAGGAGTTCCTGCGCGATGAAGGTTTCCGACAGGCGCGGATAGCCCTTCAGCACGACGACGAGGGCAGGCTTCATGAGGAGGCGGCTTTGCGCAGTTCCGATGCGGCCGTGATCTCTTCCCGGCGGTCGAACAGGATCTCCGTCAGCGCGCAGATGCGGTTGAGGCCGTCGAGGTCGGGGCGTGCGACGGCGGCGGAGGGTTTCGGGCGCTGCAGCACGGCGTCGATGGCGGCCAGGAGCCGCCGCGGGTTCTTCGCCATCTCGATATCGATGACGTCGACCCAGCCGAACTCCGCGGCGCGGTTGGCACGGATCGCCTGCTCGCGGCGCGGTGCGGTGCGGGGCACGAAGAGCGCCCGCTTGTCGAAGGAAATGACCTCGCAGAAGGTGTTGTAGCCGCACATGCCGACGACGGCGCTGGCGTTGGCCACGACCGCCTCCAGGTTGGCATCGAAATCGATGATGCGGACGTTCGGCACGCTGCCGGCGCGCGCGCCGATCTCGAAACGCTCGCGCTCGGTCATGAACGGCCCGAGCACGAACAGGAACTCCCGGCCCGGCGTCCGGTCCTGGCGCACGGCGCCGAGGGCGGCCGCCATGAGTTCGTAGCCGTCGCCGCCGCCGCCGGCCGTCACCAGCACATAGTCCCGGCCGTACTTCTCCGTGGCATCCTCGGCGGCCAGGGTGCGAGGCAGGAAGCCGGTGTAGCGGGTCTGGGACAGGATGGTCTCGGACAGATCGATGCCGGCGAGCGGGTTGTAGAAGCTGCCCGGGCCGTAGATCCAGATCTCGTCGTAGAGCGCCAGATGCTCGACGATGTGCTTGCGCTGCCACTCTTCACGCAGGAGTTCCGGTGCGTCGAGAACGTCGCGCAGGCCGAGCACGGTGATCGCCCCCTTCGCCTTTGCCCATTTGAGCGTCGACAGCATCTCGCGGGCCAGTCCCAGCGGTTCCTTGTCGACGATGATCATGTCCGGGCGGATCCGCTCGGCGGCGGCGCGAATGACGGCCTCCCGGGCATTGATGGTCTGCTCGAAGGTCAGTTCGCCGCTGCCGGAGGTATAGGTGCCGTTCGGAAGCTTGCTGGCCGGCGGTATCTGGATGTAATCGACGCGGTCCTCGAAGGGAAAGGCGTCGACCACGGGAGAACCCGAGACGATCGACACGTGTACGCCGGGAAAATGCGAAACCAGCGCATGGGCTATCGTGCGGCTGCGCCGCAGATGGCCGAGACCGAACGTATCGTGGCTGTACATGAGTACAGTGAATTCGAAGACCGGGTCCATGCGCGCCTGGATACGTTCGGCAAACACCTCGATGCCTCGATGTCGGACAAGGACCATAGAGGCATCGTATGCGTCCAGGTCCTCGCCTCCCCCGAGACGGGACAGCCATTCACGGTTCCCTCGGTCCGTCGCACTCACGATCGGCGGGCCAGCGACCAACAGCATGCCGAACATTCACGCTCGCCGCGCCGAAATCAAGCCCCCCTGCGCAAAGTCGCGGAAGCTTCACATTTCACGGTTCGTCGCGCGCCGGCGCGGCCGGGCGCTGGGCTTCGATCACCGTCTGTGCCGCCCCGGCAACGGCCTCCCGCACCTGGTCGGGGAGGGGTATCTCCGACAGGACCTCGACCTTTACGTTGCGCTGCGCGAAGTGGATGCCGTTCTTCTCGAAGGCGTCCCGCAGCTTGTGATAGGCGTCGCGCCGGATGACCCATTGCGCGCCGGGCCGGGCCATGAACTTGACGCCGACCACCATGTTGAACTCCTCCATCCGCCGCACGCCCTGCGACTTCAGCGTCTCGATGATATAGTGCCCGTAGGCCGGATCGGCCTGCAGCTCGGCGCCGACCTGCTTGACCAGCTTCTTGACCAGCCTCAGGTCGGTCTCGAAGGGCACGCGGAACTCCAGCTTCATGATCACCCAGTCACGGCTGTAGTTGGTGAGCGATTTCAGCTCGCCGAAGGGAATCGTGTGGACGGCGCCGCGGTGGTGGCGCACCCGCATGGAGCGGAGAGACATGGATTCCACGGTGCCGCGCAGGTCGCCGATCTCGACATACTCGCCGACGCGGAAGGCATCGTCGACGAGGAAGAAGATGCCGGAGACGATGTCGCGGACCAGGGACTGCGTGCCGAAGCCGACGGCCACGCCGACGATGCCCGCACCGGCGAGCAGGGGCGCGATGTTGACGCCGACCGAGGACAGCATGGTGAGGCCGCCGATCACGAGGATGGTCACCAGCAGAATGTTGCGCATCAGCGGCAGGAGCGTCGCCATGCGCGCCTCGGGACCCGGCGCCTCGCCGGGCGGCGGCGCGACGTAGCCGGCCAGCCGCCGGTCGATCGCCGTCCGCGCCCAGACCCAGATGAGGTCGGCGAGCAGCAGCACGGCCACGACGTTGATCGCCACCTTGGCGATGCGACCGGCGATCGTCGGCGTCTCGGCCAGCGCGAAGATGTCGGTGCCCCAGGCCGCCGCCAGTGCGAACAGCGTGGCGACCGCGAGCAGGAAGCGCACGAGCCGCCGCACGATCGGCCGGTAGATGGCGTATCGGCCTGCGGCAGCCTCGGCGGCGGACGCGGGCGGTGCGGCCCTCGGCAAGCCCTCCAGGTCGGCAGCAGGGGAGGAGGCAGCCGAAGCCCCGTCGGGATGCAGCTTCGCTTCGTCGGCGGCCGCAGCCGCATCCTCCCGTTCGGCGGCTTCCTCGGCCCGGTCGAAGAAATGGTCGATCATCGCTCGCGCCAGCGTCATTGCGGGGGCGAAGAGACCGATGATCAGGACCGTCCACATCAGCTCGCGGGCGCCCGCGATCCAGAGCAGCAGCGCGGCAATCAGAACGAGCGACTGCGCGATCGGAAGCAGCCGCACGGCGACCGGCTCCAGCCTGCCCAGCGCGAAGCTCGGCATCGCAACCTCGCGGATGATGCGCGGCGTCATCGACCAGATCATCGCCAGCACCGCAAGCGTCGTGAGCGCACCGAGGCCGACCGACACCGCCAGCGCCGCACCCTGCGCCTGCAGGGAGCCGGATGCCGTGCGGGCCAGCGCGGCCAGCGTGTCCGACACGAGAAGGGACGTCACGAAGACGACGGCGACGAAGACGTTCCAGCCGTGCACCTTCGACGCCAGCCGATCGTCGAGCGGCACCAGCCGTAGCGAGGGCGAGCGCGGCGCCAGCAGGAAGCGCGAGAGCGTCGCCAGCGAGCGCACGGCGATGACGCCGATGAGCAGATTGACGACCACCCTTTCCAGGAAACCCGGCCACGTGAAGGAGAGGAAGGCGCCGACGCTGCCGATCGAGAAGACGGCGATGGCCAGAGCCTGCAGGAACAGGCGCGATGTCGCCGCCGACAGCCGCCGCATCAGAGTGCGCGGGATGGCGTGCTCGATCCGCACCAGCGTCGGATGCAGGTACTGCCAGAACAGCCATTCCAGACCGCCGCCGACGAAGACGAAGATGACGACGTAGGTCAGGCTGCGCAGGGCATCGCCGCGCGACAGCTGCGAGCGCCAAGCGTCGGCGAGCACTTCCGGCACCAGCGGGAAGTTCGACCAGGCGCTGGCGAGCTCGGCCATGCGCTGACGGGCGGCCGCCAGACGGCGCTCCACCGCAGCGCGCAGCGAGGCCCGCTCGTCGTCTTCGGCTTGCGGCCGTTCGGCTGCCGCCTGCTTGAGCCATTCGACGACGCTCGGATCTCCGAGCAGGCGCAGCAGCTCCTGCACGTCGGCCGCCGCGGGCGGTTGAGCGGTCGTCTCGGCTGCTGCCGGTGCACGCTGGGCCATCGGAAGGCCGGTCTGCGCGGCGGCCGCGGCCGGGATCAGGAGCGAGGCCACGAACAGGACGACGACACGCATGCGGTTCATGCGGCGGTTCCTTCCTGCGGCAGGACGACGCTCGGCGCGTGGTGCAGGTCGCCCGGACGGACGAAAGGTGCCAGGACCCGCTCGACGGCAAGGTCGCCCGGTCCCGGCCGCAACTGACACGCGAGCCGCTCTCCCGCTGCGGCGCCGACGCGGGCGAGCGTCTGTGCCTCCTCGGTGTCGGGCTCGGGCAGCGCCGCGTCTCCGCCGTGCATCCGGATGCGGCATGTTCCGCAGCGGGCGCGTCCCCGGCACAGATGGGCGATCGCCACATTCCGTTGCTCGGCGATCTCGAGCACGCTCAGGCCGGCCGGTGCCGATACCGACGGGCCTTCGGCGAAGGCGATGCGGACGGTGTTTCGGTCGCCTGCCAGGCGAAACTGGCGAGCGACCAGAACTGCGGCGATCACGCCGAGATACAGATAGAAGACCGTCCAGTTGACGCGGCTGAAGAAAGCCAGGATCTCGGCGCGGGAAAGGTTCGGCTGAGCCGGTGTCTCGTCTGCCGGTTCGACGGGAGTGGTGTCCTCCGCAGAGCCGGTCTCCGCCGCGCCCGCCGTCGCGGACCCGGCCGCGACGGCGGGCGCGGCGTCGAGCGCCTCGATCGCCTGGTTGCCGGCGCCGACGAAGCCGAGCAGCGCGAGCACCGGAATGGCGACCGCGAGCGGATGCAGGAAGGCGCCGGTCCGTCGCCACCATGGCTGGACCCGGGCCCAGGTGACGACCCCGACGCAGCCATGGATCCAGAGAAAGGCCAGGAGCAGGACCTGGCGAAGGCCCTCCCCGGGCGCCCAGATCCAGAAGTACGGGATGAGTGATGCGAAACTCGGCTCGATTCCGAACCGGGCCGCGAGGGCGGTACCGACGACGTGCGGCGTCAGGAGCGGAATCACCAGAAGGCTTGCAGCGAGCTGGACGCCGTCGGTGGTCGACATGCGCAGCGTGTTGCGCCGGTAGATCGCGAGAAGCCCCAGCGAAAAATGCGCCAGGAAAGCCGCCGTCAGGACCAGGCTGCCGGGCGGGCTGGACCACAAGGCCATCAGCCAGGGCCGCGCCTCGTCCATGGCCTCGATGGAACGCAGCCCGAAAGCAACGTTGACGAGATGCATCGTCACGAAGGCGAACAGCACCAGCCCCGAGACGATCCTGATTGTCCTGACCATGCGCCCCCGCGCCCGTTCGCCGACACCGGTGCGACCTTACCCGTATTGTCGTCCGGCAGGAACAGTGCGCATCGGGAAAGAAAGGTCCGCCGCGGGTCGCGAAGACGGGAACGATCCCGATGTCCTTGCCAAGCAGGAAGGCAGGGTCTAATCCGGCGCGATCATCCGGGCCGCGCCTGCTGCGGGATGCCGTCGCGACAGCCGGCGTCGCGCTGCCTCCTTCCGGAGACGAAGCCCCCCGAAAACGAGAGACAGGTCATTGCCGAACGATATCAAGACCGGGCGCAGCGCCGCCCTGCCGCAGGCCGGGCTCTCCTTTCCCCACGCCGCACCGCCCCCCACGGGCGAACTCGTCGAGATCGCGCCCGGTATCCTGTGGACCCGGATTCCGCTGCCGTTCCGGCTCGACCACGTCAACATCTTCCTGATCGAGGACGGCGACGGCTGGGCAGTGGTCGACACGGGCATCTCCAACCAGCCCACCCGCGACGTCTGGGAGTCCCTGGTTTCCGGGCCGCTTGCCGGCCGGCGGCTCACCCGGCTGATCGTCACCCACTTTCACCCCGACCACATCGGCCTGGCAGGCTGGATCTGCGACCGGTTCGACATTCCGCTTCTCACCAGCCAGACGGCCTATCTCGGCTGCATCAACATCTCGCTCAGCCCCGGTGCACTGGAGGCCAAGCCCTATCGCGACTTCTATCTGCGCCACGGCATGAGCGAGGAGACGGCCACGATCGTGTCCACCCAGGGACATGGCTACCTGCGCATGGTGACGCCGCTGCCGCTGAGTTTCGGGCGCCTGGTGGCGGGCGATACGCTCGACATCGGCGGGCGCCGCTTCGACGTGCTCTCGGGCGACGGACATGCACCCGAGCAGATCATGCTCTACGCGCCCGACGACAACCTCTTCCTCGCCGCCGACCAGGTGCTGGCGAAGATCACGCCCAACATCAGCGTCTGGGCGGTGGATCCCGAGGGCGATCCGCTCGGGCTCTACATCCGGTCGCTCAACGCGATCCGCGACCGGATTCCCGCCGACGCGCTGGTCTTGCCGGGCCACCAGCTGCCCTTCCGCGGCCTGCACACGCGGTGCGGCGAACTGATCGACCATCACGAGGAGCGTTGCGAACGCATCTGGCAGGCCTGCCGGGCCGGGCCGCGTTCCGTGGCCGAGCTGGTTCCGACCATCTTCTCGCGCCCGCTCGACCCGCACCAGCTTTCCTTCGCCTTCTCCGAAGTCCACGCCCACGTGAACTTCATGCTCCGGCGCGGACAGCTGAGGTGGGAAGACAAGAAGGCGCCGATGCTGCGGGCGGTGCTCGCCTAGGACTGTCTGGAAACGCGGGCGGTTCGGTCCGGCGGGGCCTTTCCGTCGTCCTGTCGTCACAGGCCCTGCGCCGCCGATTTCCCGTACAGTCTCCTGGCGGGACACGCGGGGATCGCGACGCCTGCGGTCGCGATCCCGGTTCACTCCGACGGATGATCAGCCGCCAAGCCGCCCGGTGATCTGGCGGAAGAGTTCGAAGTTCTCCTCGTCGCGGCCGACCGGTTCGGCGGTGTGGCTCGCCTTGACGATCACGAGGTCGTTGGCCGGATCCACATAGATGAACTGGTGATGCAGCCCGATGGCGGAGTAGGCATCGGATCCGGCGACGGTCCACCACTGATACTGGTAGCCGAGCGGCTCGCCGGCCGCCGTCGGCTCGTAGCCTTCGTCCGGGACGGTCGCTTCCTCCACCCATTCGGCCGGCAGAACCTGCCTGCCGTTCGCCTTGCCGCCATTGAGGAACATCAGGCCGAAGCGCGCGTGGTCGCGCGCGGTGGCATTGAGACCGGCGCCGAAGAACTCGCGCCCGACGGAGTCGGGTCCGTCCATGATCCAGTAGGCGTCGTTCTCCATACCGGCGGGCTTCCACAGCTTCTCCGACATGTATTCGGATCCGGTCTTGCCGACGGCCGCTTCGAGGATGCAGCCGAGAACGCTGGTGTCCAGGGTGGCATAGTTGAAGACCGCGCCCGGAGCGTTGGGGCCGGGCTTGGATTCGTTGGCGGCATAGTCGCACCAGCGGTAGCGATAGGCGACGAGCGAGTTGTCGTGCACCTTCGTCAGCTGCGTCTCGCTGCCGAACTGGTAGACTTCCAGCCAGTCGACGCCCGAGCGCATCCGCAGCAGGTCGCGGATGGTCGGCCCGTCATAGCCCGTCCCTTTCATCTGCGGCAGGTAGTCGGTCACCTTGTCGTCGAGCGATTTGATCGCGCCGTCCGCCAGAGCGAGGCCGATGAGCGTGGAGACGTAGGACTTGGCCACGGAGAAGGTGAGGAAGCGCGTATCGGCGTCGCTTCCGTTGCGATAGCTCTCGTGGACGATCTTGCCGCCCTTCACCACGACGAGAGCGTTCGTGGACGTGGCTTCGAGGGCTTCCTCGAAGGAGAGGGCCTTGCCTGCGACCGTGAACTCGCCGTCGAACGCGACGGGTTCGACCGGAAGGTCCCAGACCTCGTCGCCGGCTGCGACCGTGCGGCTGGCGAAGAGCTGATCCATGTGCTGGAACGTCAGGTAGTTCAGGTTCGCGTCGAACATATGGGCGCGGGCAGTGATCATCGTCGGCGTCAGCCAGCGCGCGTCCGCCTCGCCGGCCCCTGCCGGAGCAGATGCCAGAGCCATGGCGGCGGTCAGGAGCCCGCCTGCGGTGGTGAGAATTCGTTTCGACATGCTGAAGTCCTCCCTGTTGCGGTCACCGCGGAATCCGGTCGCGCACCCGGCGCCGCCTCTTCCCGGCGCCTCCGGCCGGGTGGATCATGCGATGTAACCAATGGTAACATTGCTGATCCGTCGCCCGAGGTCAAGGGTATCACCGGCGGCTCGGTTGACGGGCGCGGGGAGCGGATGGACAGTCGCGGGCTGGGCGCTCCGCCTGTGGCAACGCGCGCGGCGGGCGTCGACGATGGGCAAAGGGATGCCGAAGATGAGCTATCACCACGGGGATCTGCGCAATGCCCTCCAGGAGGCCGCGCTGGCGCTGGTGGCCGAGCGCAACGGCATCGGCTTCACCCTGCGAGAGCTGGGAGCTGCGGTCGGCGTGTCGCATGCGTCCGTCTACCGGCATTTCGCAGACAAGGCGGAACTGCTCGAGGCGCTCACGGCGCGCGGCTTCGACCTGCTGCATGCCTATCAGCAGGAAGAACTCGCCAGGGCCGGCGACGATGCGACGGAACGTCTGCACGCTCTGAGCGATGCCTACATTCGCTTCGCCCGCGAAAAGCCCGGCGCCTTCTGGCTGATGTTCGGTTCGCGGGAAGAAAGCGTATCGGCTGCGAAGGCGCGGGAGCGCATCAACGAGAAGGCGTTGCACACCCTGATCGAGGAGATCGAGCGCTGCCAGACCGAGGGCGTGATCATCGCGGGAGATCCCCGTCTCATCGCCGGCTACCTGGTGATGGCGCCGCACGGCTTCGCCTGCTACTCGGCCCGCGACCTGGCGATGATCGGGCTCGAAGAAGCCTACATGACGGCGCGCATGGTGTCGGAGATCTCCCTGATCCCGGTCCTGAAGCAGCCTCCGGTGCCCGGAGACGTCGGGGCGCGCTTCTTCGGTGGAACACGCAGCTCCGACACGATCCGCGGCGGCTGAGACTCGTCGGGATCAGGCCTCCGCGAACAGATGGCACCGCACCCCCGCGTCGCCTCTCGCCAGCACCGGCGGGACGACGGTCCTGCAGTGCGGCATCACGAAGGGGCAGCGGGGGTGGAAGTGGCAGCCGGAAGGTGGGTTGACGGGGTTGGGGATCTCGCCGGCGATCGCCAGCCGTTCCTTGCCCGCCATCTCGATGTCGGGGACCGCGTCGAGCAGCATGCGGGTGTAGGGGTGCTTCGGGTCCGAGAAAAGCTCGCGGGCGGGCGCTTCCTCGACCAGCCGCCCGAGATAGAGCACGCCGACGCGGGTGGCCACGTGGCGCACCACGGCGAGGTTGTGGCTGATGAAGAGGTAGGTCAGGCCGAGCCGCTCCTGCAGCTCGCGCAACAGGTTCAGCACCTGCGCCTGCACCGACACGTCGAGCGCCGACGTGGGTTCGTCGCAGACGATGAAATGCGGCTCGGAGGCCAGCGCGCGGGCAATGGCGATGCGCTGGCGCTGGCCGCCGGAAAACTCGTGCGGAAACTTGCTGCCGTCGCGCGGGTCGAGCCCGACGAGCGACAGGAGTTCGCCGACGCGTGCGGCGCGATCCTTCGGGTCGGGAATCATGCCGAAGGCCTTGATCGGTTCCTCGACGATGGCACCGACGCGCCAGCGCGGGTTGAGGCTGGCGAAGGGGTCCTGGAAGATCATCTGGATGCGGCGGCGCATGCGGCGCTGCAATTCGGCCGACTTCTCGCCCCACACGTCGATGCCCTCGATGGTGATGGAGCCTGCCGAAGGCGGCAGGAGCCCCACCGCCATCTTGGCGATGGTCGACTTGCCCGAGCCGGATTCGCCGACCAGCGCATAGGTCTCGCCGCGCCGGATGGAGAAATCGACGCCGTCGACCGCCGTCAGCGTCACGCGGCCGCCGCCCTCGATCAGGCGGTTGAGCAGCGGCTTCGACAGGTCGAACACCCGGCGCAGGCCCCTGACCTCGACCAGCGGGGCGGCAGTCGATGCGGCGGCGAGGCCGGAGGGGGCTTCGGTGGTGCTCATCGACCCGTCTCCGCCGGTGTCCGGGCGAGGCGGATGCCGGCCTCCGACGCGCGGCCGGCGATCTCCGGCGGCGGTGCGGTCTTCGCGTCGTGCAGGAAGCAGGCGGCGTCGGTTGCTCCCGCCGGATAGGCGTCGGGCCGTTCGGCGCGGCAGCGGTCGAAGGCGAAGTCGCAGCGCGGGTTGAAGGCGCATCCGGGCGGAATGGCGCCCAGCCGCGGCATGGACCCCGGAATCTGCGCCAGCTTCTCGTCGGGATCGCCGGCAAGCGACGGGATCGCGGCCATCAGGCCCTTCGTGTAGGGGTGCTGGGGATGTTTGACCACGTCGCGCACCGGCCCGATCTCGGCCAGGCGGCCGGCATAGAGCACGCAGACCCGGTCGGCCGTCTCCGCGATCACCCCCATGTCGTGGGTGATCAGCATGACCGAAGCGCCGCGGTCGGCACAGAGGCGCTTCAGCAGGGCGATGATCTGCGCCTGCACCGAGACGTCGAGCGCCGTCGTCGGCTCGTCGGCGATGACGAGCTGCGGATCGGCGGCGAGCGCCAGCGCGATCACCACCCGCTGTCGCATGCCGCCGGAGAACTGGTGCGGATAGGCCGACAGCCGTTCGGCCGCGGCCGGGATGCCCACCTCCTCCAGCAGGCGCTGCGCCTTGTCGCGCGCGGCGCGGCCCGACAGCCGCTCATGCGTCAGGATCGTCTCGGTCAGCTGCTCGCCGATCCGGTAGAGCGGGTTGAGGCTGGTCAGCGGATCCTGGAAGATCATGCCGATGCGCCTGCCGCGCACGTGGCGCATGCGCTCGGGCGGCAGGTGGTCGATCCGTTCGCCCGCCAGCCGGATCTCGCCGCCCGCCACCCGGCCCGGCGGTTCCAGCAGGCCGATGATGGCCGAGCCGGTGATCGACTTGCCGGCGCCGGATTCGCCCACCATACCCAGCACCTCGCCGGGCGCGATGTCGAAGGACAGGTCGTCGATCGCCCTCAGCACGCCGCGGCGCGTCGGGATCTCGACCCTCAGGTTTCTGACGGAGAGGGTAGGGGTCATCTGAGCTTCGGATTCAAGGCGTCGCGCAGCCAGTCGCCGAGCAGGTTGACCGCGAGCGCGAGCACGGCCAGCGTGATGCCGGGGAAGATCGTGATCCACCATTCGCCGGAGAACAGGAAGTCGTTGCCGATGCGGATCAGCGTGCCGAGCGAGGGCTGCGTGGGCGGCACGCCGACGCCGAGGAAGGAGAGGGTGGCCTCGGTGATGATGGCGAGCGCCAGGTTGATGGTGGCGATCACCAGCACCGGGCCGAGCACGTTTGGCAGCACGTGCTTGACCATGATGGTCCAGGGGCGCAGCCCGATCAGGCGCGCGGCCAGCACGTATTCCTTGTTCTTCTCCACCAGCACCGAGCCGCGCACGGTGCGGGCGTACTGCACCCAGAAGGACAGGCCGATCGACAGCACCAGCACCCCGAAGACGATGTCCTGGTAGGAATTGGGTCCGGCGACGCCGCGCGCGACACCGTCGATGAGGAGTGCGATCAGGATCGCCGGAAAGGTGAGCTGGACGTCGGCGACACGCATGATGACCGAATCGACGACGCCGCCGAGATAGCCGGCGAGAAGGCCGAGCGTCACGCCCAGCACAAGCGCGAAGAGCACGCTGGCGAAACCGACGGCCAGCGAGATGCGCATGCCGTAGAGAATGGTCGACAGGATGTCGCGGCCCTGGTCGTCGGTGCCGAGCAGGAAGCGCGGATCGCCTTCGCCTGTCCATGCCGGCGGATAGAAGGAATCCATGATCGACAGCGTCGCCGGGTCGAACGGGTCGTGCGGCGCGATCAGCGGCGCAAACAGCGCAGACAGCACCAGCAGCAACGTCACCATCGCCGAGACGACGGTCACCGGCGAGCGGATGAAGGAGTACCAGATGTCGTTGTCTCGCAGACGTGCGAGCCGGCCAGGGGCCTGCGCGGCGCCCCGTTCGGGCGCGACGGTCGGGGTACTGCCGGCTCTCGCTTCCTCGCCGGTCACGTAGGGCATCGCGCACCTCGTCGATCGAGCCGTCCGGGGGGTGGGCAGGACGTTGCCCGCTTCGGGTCGATCAGCATGACCGGATCATCCGCGCGCGCCTCCGAGCCTGATGCGGGGATCGACCGCGACGTAGAGCAGGTCGACGATGAAGTTGATCGTGACGAACAGGAAGGCGATCAGCAGCAGGTAGGCGGCCATGATCGGGATGTCGACGCTCTGCACGGCCTGCAGGAACAACAGCCCCATGCCGGGCCACTGGAACACCGTTTCGGTGATGATGGCGAAGGCGATGATGGACCCGACCTGCAGGCCGGTGATGGTGATCACCGGCACGAGCGTGTTCTTCAGGGCATGGCCGAAATTGATCGCCTTGCGCGAGAGACCGCGGGCGCGGGCGAACTTGATGTAGTCGGTGCGCAGCACCTCCAGCATCTCGCCGCGCACGAGCCGCATGATCAGCGTCATCTGGAACAGGCCGAGCGTGATCGACGGCAGGATCAGCGACTGCAGACCGGACGCAGTCAGCAGTCCTGTCGTCCAGCCGAAGCCGATTTCGACCACCGCGCCGCGCCCGAAGGATGGCAGCCAGCCGAGATTCACCGAGACGAGGAAGATGAGCAGGATGCCGATCAGGAAGGTCGGCAGGGAGACGCCGACCAGCGAAATGGCCAGGAAGGCCCGCGACACCCAGGAGCGCGGATAAAGACCGGTGAAGACGCCCATGGGCACGCCGACGGCAAGGGCAAAGAAGGCCGAGACCAGTGACAGCTCCAGCGTCGCCGGCAGGCGCGAGGCGATCAGCGCCGCCACGGGCTGCTTGAACTGGTAGGAGATGCCGAAATCCAGCTGGGCGGCCCGCAGGATGAAGCGGCCGAACTGCAGCAGCACGGGATCGTTGAGACCCAGCGCCTCGCGCAGCGCGGCGCGATCCTCCGGCGATGTGTCGACGCCGACGAGCTGGTTCACCGGGTCGCCGACGAAGCGGAACATGATGAACGAGATGAGCGCCACGACGAGCATGACGCCAATGGCCTGGACGAGCCGCCGGATGGCGAAAGCAAGCATGCGGTGAAGCCTCTCTGAGCGTTGCGGCCCGCGCCGGAGCGCGGGCCGTCGTCGCGGCGGAGGCCGTCAGTTCACCTTGGCCCAGTAGAACAGGACCTGGTTGTCGGGACGCTGGACGATCTCGACGTTCTTGCGCTTGCCCCAGGCGAGCGACTGCTGGTGCAGCGGGATGTGCGAGGTTTCCTGCGTCATGATCGTGTAGGCTTCCGTGATCATGGCGTCGCGCTTGGCGGCATCCGTCTCCACGACGATCTTTGCCGCGAGCGCGTCCATGTCCTTGTTGCAGTAGCCGCCCAGATTGAAGGGACCGCCCTTGCCGGTCTCGTCGCGGCAGCCGGCGAGGTTGACCAGGACGTTCCAGGAGTCGAACGAGCCGGGCGTCCAGCCGAGCAGGTAGAAGTCGGTGTCGTAGCCGCCGGGGGCCAGCACCTTGGCGAAGTACTGCGCCTTGGGTTGGGCGTTGAGGTTCACCTTCACCCCGATGCGGGCGAGCATCGACACCGTCGCCTGGCAGATCGCCTCGTCGTTGACGTAGCGATCGTTCGGGCAGTCCATGCCGACGGTGAAGCCGTCCGGATAGCCTGCGTCGGCGAGCAGTTTCTTGGCCGCTTCCGGATCGTAGGGCCAGCGCTTGAAGTCCTTGGAGCCCGAGAACTGCTCGTTGGCGATGAGCAGCGGCACCGGCGTCGACAGGCCGCGCATGACGCGTTCCTTGATCGCCTCGATGTCGATGGCCTGATACAGCGCCTTGCGGACGTTCGGGTCCTTGAACGGGTTCTTGCCCTTCACGTCGGAGGAGGCGAGTTCGTCGTCCATCTGGTTGAAGCCGAGATGGATGACGCGCAGTTCCGGCCCCGTCATGGCCTCGGTGTTCGGGTCGGCGTTGACGCGCGGGATGTCCTGAACCGGCACCGGGTCGATCAGGTCGACGTCACCGGCGAGCAGGGCAGCGACGCGGGTGCCGTCGGCGGCGATGGGCGTGAAGATCACCTCGGTCAGGTTGTGCTCGGGCGTGCCCCACCAGCCGGGGTTCGGCTTGAACACGGTCTTCACGCCGGGCTCGTGGCTTTCGATGACGAAGGGCCCGGTGCCGTTGGTCTTGAAGGCCGCAGGACCGGGATTGGTGTCCTTGGCGGAGATCGGCTTGGTTGCGCCTTCTGCCTCGGCCCATTCCTTGTCCATCATGTACCAGGTGTCCCACTCGTAGTGGAGAATGGGATTGGGCGAGGTGAGCTTCACCTCGACCGTGTGGTCGTCGATGGCCGTCCAGACGGAATCGGCCGGGATGCGCGTCTTCAGGTCGGAGGAGGCGTCGCGGACGCGCTCGGCGGAGAAGACCACGTCGGCCGCGGTGAAGTCGTTGCCGTTGGAGAACTTGACGCCCTTGCGCAGGTTGAAGCGCCAGGTCAGCGGATCGACCATCTCCCAGCTCTCGGCGAGGCCCGGAATGATCTTCAGATCCTTGTCGCGCTTGGTGAGCCCTTCGTAGACGTTGCCGAACATGCCGAGCGAGAAGGTCTCGTTCAGCGTGTAGGGGTCGAGCGCGTTCAGCGTGCCCTGGAAAGCGAAGCGCAGCGTCTCGGCCTGCGCGGCCGTGGCGAGCAGAAGGCTCGCGGTCGCGGCGAGCAAGGCCTTGCGGCCCGACATGGCAAGGCCGTTCGTACGGAATCGTGCGATCATCAACAATCTCCCATTCGTGGCACCGGCCGTCGTTTCGCGCGGCCCGTCGTGCCCGGACAGGCACTATCCGGGAAAGGCGAGGTCAACGCAACCCGTGACGACGGGCCTGTTGCGTTTCCCGCCGGGGGGGGTCGGCGACGTTACGCGATCGTCACAGGTGCAGCGCGTGGCCGAGCGCGCGCATCGCCGCTTCCTGAACGGCCTCGCCCATGGTGGGGTGCGCGTGGATCGTGGCGGCGACGTCCTCCAGCCGCGCGCCCATCTCGATGGCGTGGGTGAAGTAGGAGGCCATCTCCGACACCTGCACGCCGGTCGCCTGAATGCCGAGGATGACGTTGTCGTCTGCCCGGGCCACGACGCGGACGAAGCCGTCGTCGCGCTCGATCGTCATGGCGCGGCCGTTGGCCTGGAACGGGAAGAGCCCCGTCCGCACGTCGATGCCGGCCTTCTGCGCGTCCGCCGGCGACAGGCCGGCGGAGACGATTTCCGGATCGGTGAAGCAGATGGCGGGGACGGCGCGCCTGTCCCAGGCTCGGCGACGACCGGCGACGATCTCGGCCACCATCTCGCCCTGCGCCATCGCCCGGTGCGCCAGCATCGGTTCGCCGGTCACGTCGCCGATGGCGTAGACACCGCGCATCGAGGTGCGGCAATGCTCGTCGATCGCGATGGCTTGGCCGTCCATCGTCAGATCGAGTTCCTCCAGGCCCCAGCCGCGCGTCGCCGGCCTGCGACCGACGGTCACCAGCACCTTGTCGGCGGCCACCGATCGGCCTGCACCTTCGGCGCCGACGAAAGCAAGGGCTGCGGTGTTTTCGGCGTAGCGATCGGCCCTGGCGCCGGTGATCACGTCGATCCCGAGCTTCTCCAGCCGCTTCGCGACCGGACGGGTCAGTTCCGCGTCCCAGAGGGGCAGGAGGCGTTCGGCGGCTTCGAAAATGGTCACTTTCGCGCCGAGCTTGGCGAAGGCGGTTCCGAGTTCCAGCCCGATGTAGCCGGCGCCGACGACCGCCAGACGTTCCGGCACCGCCGTCAGCGACAGTGCCTCCGTCGACGACAGGACGTTGCCGCCGAAGGGCAGGCCGGGCAGCGCCACGGCTTCGGAGCCGGTGGCGATCACCACCGTTTCGGCCAGGATGCGCTGCGGCCCGGTGGGGGTCTCGACGACGACCGATTTGCCGTCGCGGAACCGCGCCCACCCTTCCACCTGCTTGACGCCGGCCTTCTTGAGCAGGCCGGAGACGCCGCCGGTCAGCCGGCGGACGATGCCGTCTTTCCAGTCCACCGTCTTCGCCAGATCGATCGCCGGGCTGGCCGCCGTGATGCCGAGCGCCGAGGTGCCGGCTGCGAAATGGCCGAGCCTGGCGAACTCGTCGGCCGCGTGGATCATCGCCTTGGACGGGATGCAGCCGACGTTGAGGCAGGTGCCGCCGGGTCTCGCGGCCTCCACGATCACCGTGTCGAGCCCGAGCTGGCCCGCGCGGATGGCGCAGACATAGCCGCCCGGTCCCGCGCCGACGACGAGGAGCTGGCAGGTGATGTCGATCATGCGGTGGCTCCGAGTGGCGATACCTGCGCCCTGCGGGGGCGCGACAGAACGCGACGTTTAGCGGCCAAGACCAATCGCCTCATCCCTCTATGAAAATCGACGCGGGCGTCTCGAGCAGCGCCTTCACCCGCTGCACGAACACCGCCGCATCCCAGCCGTCGATGACGCGGTGGTCGAAGCTGGACGAGAGGTTCATCATCTTCTTCGGCACGAACTGGGTGCCGTCCCACATCGGCCGGACCTGCATCTTGTTCACCCCGACGATCGCCACTTCCGGATGGTTGATGACGGGTGTGGTTGCGATGCCGCCCAGCGCGCCGAGCGAGGTGATGGTGATGGTCGAACCGGTCAGTTCCTCGCGCGTCGCCGTGCCGTTCTTCGCCGCCTCCGCAAGCCGCGCGATCTCGGCTGCCGCCGTCCAGAGGTCGAGCGCCTCGGCGTGGCGCACCACCGGCACGACGAGGCCGTTCCTGGTCTGGGCCGCGATGCCGCAATGCACGCCGCCGAACTGGCGTACGATGCCCGCTTCGTCGTCGTAATGGGCGTTGATGTCGGGCTGTTCCTTCAGCGCCTTCACCATGGCCAGCATCAGGAACGGGAGAAGCGTCAGCTTCGGCCGGTCGTCGCGGCGGCTGGCATTCAAGCTGGCGCGCAGCTTCTCCAGCGCGTCCATCTCGATCTCGTCGACATAGGTGATGTGGGCGATGCGCGACTTCGACAGCGCCATCTTCTGCGCGATCCGGCGGCGCAGGCCGACCACCTTGAACTCGGTGACGCGGTCGTCGGACGCCCGGCCCGCCGGGGCCATCGGGCGCGCGCCTTGCTCGGCGAAGGCGGCGAGATCCTCATGCGTGATACGCCCGGCCGGGCCGGTGCCGGCCACGAAGCGCAGGTCGATGCCGCGCTCGCGCGCCTTCAGCCGCACGGAGGGCGCCGCAAGCGGCTTCTCGCCGTCCTTGCGGGCATGCGCCGACAGCGTGCGGCGCGGCGGCTCCGGCTTCGCTGGCAGAAGAGACGGACCCTCGTCCTCATCGTCATCCTCCGACGGGGCGGGAGCCGGCTTCTGAGGCGCGGGTGCGGGTTTCGGCGCGGGGGGAGCCTTGGACGCTTGCGCGGTACCTGGCTCCTTCGCCGGCGGCGGAGCGTCCGCGCCGTCCCTGACATTGCCGTCGCCCGCCACGTCGAGGCGGATCAGCGGCGCGCCGACGGCGATCTGCTCACCGATCTCGCCGCCGAGCCAGGCGACCGTGCCGTCGGTGGGCGAGGGGATCTCGACCGTCGCCTTGTCGGTCATCACGGCGGCGAGAACCATGTCCTCCTTGACCGGGTCGCCGACCTTGACGTGCCATTCCACGAGTTCGGCCTCGGCGACGCCCTCGCCGACGTCCGGCATCTTGATCACGAACACGCCCATGTCAGCCCTCCATGACCTCGACGAGCGCCGCCGCCACGCGCGCCGGTCCCGGGAAGTAGGTCCATTCCTGGGCGTGCGGATAGGGCGTGTCCCAGCCGGCGATGCGGCGGATCGGCGCCTCCAGATGGTAGAAGCAGTGCTCCTGCACCAGCGCGGTCAGTTCCGCGCCGAAGCCCGAGGTCAGCGTCGCCTCGTGCACCACCACGCAGCGACCGGTCTTCTTCACCGAGGCCACGATCGTGTCGAGGTCGAGTGGGTGGAGCGTGCGCAGATCGATGATCTCGGCGTCGATGCCGCTTTCCTGCGCGGCCGCTTCGGCGACGTAGACCATGGTGCCGTAGGCGAGCACGGTCACCGCCGCACCTTCCCGCCGCACCACGGCCTTGCCGAGCGGTACGGTGTAGTGCCCGGCCGGGACCTCGCCAAGAGCGTGCTTCGACCACGGCGTGACCGGACGGTCGTGATGGCCGTCGAAGGGGCCGTTGTAGAGGCGCTTCGGCTCCAGGAAGATCACCGGGTTGTCGTCCTCGATGGCGGCGATCAGCAGGCCCTTGGCATCGTGGGGGTTCGACGGCACGACGACCTTCAGACCCGAGACGTGGGTGAACAGTGCCTCGGGCGACTGGCTGTGCGTCTGGCCGCCGAAGATGCCGCCGCCTGTCGGCATGCGGATGGTGATCGGGCAGGTGAAGTCGCCGGCCGAACGGTGGCGGATGCGCGCGGCCTCCGAGACGATCTGGTCGTAGGCCGGGTAGACGTAGTCGGCGAACTGGATCTCGACGCAGGGCCGCAGGCCGTAGGTGGCCATGCCGATCGCCGTGCCGACGATGCCGGCCTCGTTGATCGGGCTGTCGAAGCAGCGATCCCTGCCGAAGCGCTCCTGAAGCCCCTGCGTGCAGCGGAAGACGCCGCCGAAATAGCCGACGTCCTCGCCGAAGATCACCACCTTGCCGTCGCGTTCCATCGCGACGACATGCGCGTCGCGGATCGCCTCGATCATCGTCATGCGCGGCATGTCAGAACCCCGCTTCCTGGCGCTGGCGCCTGAGGTTCGGCGGCATCACGTCGTAGACGTCCTCGAAGATGTCGCGGGGCGAGGCCTTGGGGCCGGAATGCAGCGTGCCATTTGCTTCTGCCTGCTTCTGTGACGCCAGCACCTCGGCGTCGATCTCGGCCTCGGCCTGCGCGTGGCGCTCGGGCGACCAGGCGCCCACGGCGATCAGATGGTTCTTCAGCCGCTCGACGGGATCTCCCAGCGGCCAGGCGTCGCTCTCCTCCTTCGGGCGGTAGGCCGAAGGGTCGTCGGAGGTGGAATGCGCGGCGGCGCGGTAGGTGACGTATTCCACCAGCACCGGGCCGAGATTGCTGCGCGCCCGCTCGATCGCCCATTTCGCGACCGCGTGGACGGCCAGATAGTCGTTGCCGTCGACGCGCAGCGAGGGGATGCCGAAGCCGTGGCCGCGCGCGGCAAACGTGCCGGAACCGCCGCGGGCGATGCCCTGGAAGGTCGAGATGGCCCACTGGTTGTTGACGATGTTCAAGACCACCGGCGCCTTGTAGGTGGAGGCGAAGACCAGCCCGGCGTGGAAGTCGCTTTCGGCCGTCGAGCCGTCGCCGATCCAGGCGGCGGCGATCTTCGTGTCGCGGCTGATCGCCGACGCCATCGCCCAGCCCACCGCCTGCACGAACTGGGTCGCGAGGTTTCCGGAGATGGTGAAGAAGCCGTGCGCCTTCGACGAATACATCACCGGCAGCTGACGGCCCTTGATCGGGTCCTTCGTGTTGGAGAAGATCTGGTTCATCATGTCGACCATCGGATAGCCGCCGGCGATCAGAAGACCCTGCTGGCGGTAGGTCGGGAAGTTCATGTCCCCGTCATCCATCGCCTTGCGGAAGGCGCAGGCGATCGCCTCCTCGCCGAGACACTGCATGTAGAACGACGTCTTGCCCTGGCGCTGGGCCATCAGCATGCGCTTGTCGAAAGCCCGGACCCGCATCATGTCGCGCAGCCCCGACAGCGCCTCCTCGGGCGTCAATGTTCCGGCCCAGGGACCGACCGCCTCGCCCTTTCGGTTGAGGACACGGATGATCGAATAGGCCATGTCGCGGATCGATTCGGGCGCCACGTCGACGGGTGGCCGGTCGACGCTGCCCGCCTTGGGAATGCTGACCCTGGAGAAGTCCGGCTTGCCGCCCGGCCTGACCTCCGGCTCGGGGACGTTGAGGCGAAGCGGAACCGTGTCTGCCATGGCGTGTCTCTTCCCTGGGGCCGCCTCCGCACGATGCCGCTGCGGCAGGCGAGCAGCATTCTCCACCGGACGGGAGCGCGGACAAGGGGCAAACGGTTCCGCACCGAAGATAGCAAGAAGCGATCCGGCGGGAGGCCGGGCAGTGACATCTTGTTGCGGGAAGGACGCTTCGGGCGGATTATTCGAACCCGCGCACCGTCGCGGCGTCGAGCGTCACGAGATGGCGACGGTCGGACGGCAGCGGGACGAAGGCGACCGACAGCCCCGACTCGCGCAGCGTGCAGTGGCCGAAAGAGGCGCCGGTGTGGATCTTGAGTCCGTCCCGATAGGTGGGGTCGATGAAGTCGTGCAGGCCGTTGCCGACCACCACGGGGACGCCGTGCCAGAGCGAGACGCCGTCATGGTGGATGTGGCCGGTGAGGATGCCGGCAACAGGCCGGCCGGCGAGCGTGCGGCGCAGCCTTTCGCTGTCCGCCTCGTTCAGGCTCTCCCAGGCGAAGGGAGACTCGGTCACGATGCGTGGGCCGTGGTGCATCACTACGATCTTCGCCAGGTCGGGATGGCGCAGCGTCGCGGCATCGAGGAAGGCGAACTGGTCGTCGCCGAGCGCGCCGCTCACCTTTCCCGGCACGCTGGTGTCGAGCACGATCACGTGGACGTCGTCGAACACCCGGTCGTAGACATGGGGCGCGTCGAGACCGCTCGTGCGGTCGAGCATGCCTTCGTGGAACCCCGGACGCGAGTCGTGATTGCCGAGGGCCCAGAGGACCGGCATCGACAGCCCGTGAAAACGATCGCGAACGGCCCGGTAGCTCGCCGCGTCGCCCTTGTCGGTCAGGTCGCCGCTGACGATGACGAAATCCGGTGCCGGATCGATCGCGGTGATCATCGCCAGCGCGGCTTCCAGATTGGCCATCGTGTCGATGCCGTCCACGTCGCGGTCGCAATGGGCGTGGAGGTCGGTCAGGTGGATGAAGGTCGGTGCTCTGGTCATCTGGCGTCGTGATCTGCGGGTTCCAGGCGGGGATGTCGTCGGCACGCGGCTCCATCCGTCTCACAGGGCGAGACGCCGTTCAAGGGCGCGCCGCGCCGGTTCGGGTGCAGGCGGCCGGTCCGGCACGGATGCGCCGCCCGAGGTCCATGGCCAATCCATCTGACAGTGGGATGACGGCCCGGGGACGAGAGCGCGGGCGCCGGCTTCAGCCGGCGGCAACCACCTCGATCTCCACCTTGAATTCCTCGCGGGTAAAACCGCCGACGATCATCAGGGTCGAGGCCGGCGAGGGGGCGGGGAAGAGGCGGTCGCGGACGGCCATGTAGGGCTTCATGTGCTCGCGGGCGGTGACGTAGGCGTTGATGCGCACGACGTTCGCCAGCGTCATGCCGGCGGCGGCGAGGATGGTGGCGATGGCGGAAAAGCACAGATCGGCCTGCGCCTCGGCGCTTTCCGGAACGACGTCGTCGGGCGAGATGCCGAGTTGGCCCGAGCAGAAGACCATCCGCGCGCCGGCCTGCACCTCCACCGCATGGCTGTAGGCGGCGAAGGGCGCGCGCACGCCGTCGGGGGTGAGGTGGGTGAGCATGGGAGGCCTCGCGGTCTGATCGGACGGGCGTATTGATGCACGGGCGGGGAGGGATGTCGACGCATAAACCTGCTCCCGACCGGGCCGGCGCACTGCCGTCGACCGGCCGGGGGGCCTGCTGGCGCGGTGAGCCGCGTGCACGGGACCATCGGCTGGCCACGGAATAAACTTAGCCAATCAACGAAGTATTTGATTGCCGGAGGAGCGGCTTGGGTTTATGGTTAGCTGAATGGCTAAGCATGATCCAGATCTCTCGCTGCTCTTCCACGCACTGGCGGACCCCACACGCCGGTCGGTCCTGGCCCGGCTCGCCGAAGGGCCGGCGCGGGTGACGGACCTTGCCGGACCCACCGGGCTGCGCCTGCCCACGGTGATGCGTCATCTGTCGGTACTGGAGGAAGCCGGGCTGATCGTCACCTCCAAGGACGGGCGGGTCCGCACCTGCGCCATCGTGCCGGAGGCGCTGAATCCGGCGAGGGCCTGGCTCGACGAACAGCGGGCGGTCTGGACGGCGCGGCTCGACCGGCTGGACGCCTATGTGATGACCATGATGAAGGAACGCGAGACATGAGACAGGATTCGGCCGTGAACGGAACCGCCGGCGTGACGCCCGAAGGCGAGAGCCGGCGTTTCGCGACCCTGACCTTCGAGCGGGAGGTGGCGGCGCCCCCGTCGGTGCTGTGGCAGGCATGGACGTCGCCCGCCGCACGCGCGGTCTGGGCCGCGCCGGCTCCGTCGGTCACCGTTGAGTTCCTCGAGGCCGACACGCGGGTCGGCGGCCGTGAGATCTCGCTCTGCAAGGTCGCCGGACAGCCGGACGTCCGCTGCGAGATCGGCTGGCTCGCGTTGCAGTCGGAGACCTGCAGCGTGAACCACGAGGTGATCTCGACAGAGGGGGTGATTCAGTCGGCAGCCCTGGTGACTGCGGACTTCTCGGGCACGCAGGAGCGCAGCCGCGTGACCGTGACCGTGCAACTCGCCTCGCTGGCGGCGGACATGGAGGCGGGCTACCGACAGGGCTTCGGTGCCGGACTGGACAATCTGGCGGGCGTCGCCGAACGGACGATGGTGCTGCAGCGGGTGATCCGCGCGCCGCGAGCGGTCGTCTGGGGTGTCTGGATGAATGCCGAGACGCTGCCCCGGTGGTGGGGGCCGGACGGCTTCTCCTGCCGCACGCAGCGGATCGACCTCCGGGCCGGCGGCGAATGGGTGTTCGACATGATCGGGCCCGACGGCACCGAATACCCGAACCACCATCTCTACACCGAGGTCCGGCCGCAGGAGAGGATCGGCTATACGCTGCTGTGGGGCGAGAACGGGCCGAAGCACGCCGATGCGTGGGTGTCGTTCGAGGATCGGGACGGGGCGACACTGGTCACGCTCGGCATGGTGTTTTCGGCCGTGGCCGAATTCCAGGCGGCGAAGGGTTTCGGGGCGGTGGAACTGGGGCTGCAGACGCTGGGCAAACTGGAGCGCTTCGCCACGTCCGGCTGACGCCGTCCTACAGCAATCCCGCCAGCGCGCCCGCGCAGTCTTTCAGCGTGGCCAGCGCCTCCTGTGTGAAGGCCGCGTCGCCGAGCCGCTGCGACGTTGCCGAAAACCCCAGTGCGGCGACTTCGCCGCTGCCGGCGGCGACCGGGACGGCGAGCGCCGCGACGTTCGGCTCGAACTCGCCGTCGACCAGCGCGTGCCCCGCAGCCGCGATCTGGCGCACGCGAGCGGCGATCGCGTCGCGGTCCAGCGTGGTGGCCTGGGTGTGGGGCTCGAGAGGGGCGGTGCGGATGGCTTCGGCGGCGGTCGTCGCGTCGCCGGCGGCGAGCAGCATGCGGCCGATAGCGGTGGACAAGAGCGGCACGCGGCTGCCGATGGTGAAGCCGATACGGGCGCGCTCGGTCTCGCCGCCGGCATGGGCGACGTAGACGGCTTCCTGGCCGTCGAGCATGGCGAGCGAGAGGGTCTCGCCGATCCTGAGCGAGAAGGCGCGCATCACCGGCTGGATGGTCTTGCCGAACTGGCGCCCCTGCAGGAAGCCGCCGGCGAGCACCAGGATGCGCGGGGTGAGCGAAAACAGCCGGTCCTGCTGGCGCACATAGCCGAGATGCACCAGCGTCAGCACCAACCGGCGCGTCGCCGCGCGGTCGAAGCCGGTGAGGCGGGCGATCTGCGGCAGGGTCAGGCGGGTGTGCTCGGCATCGAAGGCCTTCAGCACCGCCATGCCCTTGGCGAAGGTCAGCGAGATGTCCTTCTCGGCGATGGAACCGGCGACGGGTTCGCGCGGGATTTCCGGGCGCGGGGCGGTCACGGCCGGCCGCCTCGCTGTACGCGCGGCTCGCCCGGAAGGCGACGGGCGCGCGCTTGACAGGCTCGCGGGAGGGCGACTAGGTTCGTTCGATAATATACCATGCGTGCAATAATCGCACATTTTGCTGGGCGGAGGCAAGGTCGTTTCGACCGTGCCGCTGCGCGGCAGGCGAGCCAGGGAGGGTCCCCAGCCATGATGAGCCAGGAACAGAACGACCGCCTTACCCGCGTCGGCAAGGGCACCGACGGCGGGGCGCTGCTTCGGATGTACTGGCAGCCGGCGGCGCTGTCGGACGAGCTGGTCTCGGCGCGGCCGGTGGTGCCGGTGCGGCTGCTCGGCGAGGACCTGGTGCTGTTTCGCGACAACCGGGGGGAGCTCGGCCTGATCGGCCGGCACTGCCCGCACCGCGGCGCCGACCTCTGCTATGGCCGGCGCGAGGATGACGGCCTGCGCTGCCCGTTCCATGGCTGGCATTTCGACCGCACCGGACAATGCGTGGAGCAGCCGGGCGAACCGGAGGGCTCGCGCATGCACGAGAACATCCGCGCCGTGTCCTATCCGGTGGTCGAACGGAACGGCGTCGTCTTCGCCTATATGGGGCCGGGCGACCCGCCGGCCTTCCCGGCTCTCGACTGCTTCGCCGCGCCCGACAGCCACGTCTTCGCCTTCAAGGGCCTGTGGGAGTGCAACTGGCTGCAGGCGCTGGAGGTGGGCATCGATCCGGCGCATGCCTCCTTCCTGCACCGCTTCCTGCAGGACGAGGACCCGGCGCAAGCCTATGGCAAGCAGTTCCGCGACAAGGCCGGCAACACGAACATGCCGATGACGCAGCTGCTGCGCGAGTATCCGCGGCCGGAGATCCGGGTGGAGGCCACCGACTACGGGTTGCGGCTGATATCGCTGCGCCACATGGCCGACGGGCGCAGCCATGTGCGGGTGACGAACCAGATCTTCCCCGCGGCGATCTGCATCCCGATGTCGAACGAGATGACGATCACCCAGTGGCACGTGCCGGTCGACGACGAGACCTGCTACTGGTTCGCGATGTTCACGAGCTTCGGCAAACCGGTCGACAAGAGCCTGATGCGCGAGCAGCGCATGAAGGAACACCGGCTGCCCGACTATGCGCCGCTGAAGAACAGGCGCAACAATTACGGCTACAACCCCGACGAGCAGGCGAGCCTGACCTATACGGGCATGGGGCTCGACATCAACGTGCACGACCAGTGGGCGGTGGAATCGATGGGCCGCATCCAGGACCGCACGCAGGAGCATCTCGGCCGCACCGACGTCGCCATCATGAAGCACCGCCGCAAGCTCCTGGCGGCCATGAAGGCGGTGAAGGAGGGGGATTTGGCCGCGCTGCCGATGCGGGGGGCGGTGGGCGAGGTCGAGGCGATCCGCGGGCCGGTGTCGATCGACGCGATCGGGGAGACGGAAGGCTGGGAGGCGCTGTGGCCGGAGGCGGATCGCGCAAGGCGGGCGGGGTCGAGCTGGGCGGCATAGTGATGGGTTCGCGGATGTTTTCGCCCTACGGCGCCCCCCTCTGTCCTGCCGGACATCTCCCCCACGAGGGGGGAGATCGGCCGTCATCGCGGCTTTCGCCAATCTCCGGCGGCGCAGGATGGGCGTCGACGCCCAAGCTGCCGATCTCCCCCCTCGTGGGGGAGATGTCCGGCAGGACAGAGGGGGGCGCGACGGAGCGCGACCTCTCGCTTCCTCGCTCCCCGGCGTGCACCGAAGAGCCATACGCATGACCCCGCTCCTCTCCCCCGGCTTCACCGCCGAGCACGGCCTGCTCTCGCCCGACCAGCTTCGCCTCGCCGAGGGTGTGCTCGCGCGCGTCGAGGCGGAGGGGCTGGAGACAATTCGGGTGCTGTTTGCCGACCAGCATGGCGTGCTGCGCGGCAAGACGATCGTGGCGGGCGGGCTGGCATCGGCCTTCCGCAGCGGGCTCGCGGTGACCTCGACGCTGCTCCTGAAAGACACCTCGCACCGCACGGTGTTCCCGGTCTGGGGCGGCGACATCGGCTTCGGGGCGGGGATGATGACGGGGGCGGGCGACATCGTGATGGTGCCGGACCCGGCGACCTTCCGCGTGCTGCCCTGGTCGCCGACGTCGGGTTATGTGCTCTGCGACCTCGTCCAGAAGGACGGGACGCCGATCCCGTTCTCCGCGCGCGCCATCCTGCGCAAGGCGGTCGAGCGGCTGGAGGCGGCGGGGAGGCGGCTGGTTTGCGGGCTGGAGGTGGAGTTCTACGTCTTCAGGCTCGACGATCCGAAGCTCGCCCATGCCGATGGCGGCATGCCAGGCACGCCGCCCGCCACCAGCCTGCTTTCGCAGGGCTACCAGTATCTGACCGACGCGCGCTACGACGCGTTGGAGCCGGTGATGGACGCGCTGCGCCGCGCCTGCCTGGCGCTCGGCCTGCCGGTGCGTTCGATGGAGGCCGAGTTCGGGCCGAGCCAGTGCGAGTTCACCTTCGAGCCGGACGGGGCGATGGCGCATGCCGACGCGATGATGCTGTTTCGCATGGCGGCCAAGCAGGTCTGCGCCCGGATGGGCCTGCACGCCACCTTCATGTGCCGGCCGAAGGTGGAGAACGGCATGGCGAGCGGCTGGCACCTGCATCAGTCGGTCGTGGATGCGGCCTCCGGCGAGAACCTGTTCATGCCGGGCGCGGACGGGACGCTGTCGGCGGACGCGTCGGGCTGGATCGCCGGGCTGCTCGACCACGCCGCCGAGACCTGTCTCCTGACGACGCCCACCGTCAACGGCTACAAGCGCTACCAGGCCTTCCAGCTGGCGCCCGACCGGATCCAGTGGGGCCGCGACAACAAGGGCGCGATGATCCGCGGGCTGATGGCGCCGGGCGACAAGGCGAGCCGGATCGAGAACCGCGTCGCCGAGCCCGCCGCCAACCCGTACCTCTATTTCGCCTCGCAGATCCTGTGCGGCCTCGACGGGCTGGAGCGCGGGCTCGCCGCCCCGCCGCCGGTGGAGAGCCCCTACGAGAGCGACGCCGCGCTGCTGCCGAAGAGCCTGATCGCCGCCATCGAGCGCTTCGAGGCGAGCGGGTTCTATCGCGAGACGCTGGGCGGGGACGTCGTGTCGTACCTGACCCGGATCAAGCGGGCGGAGTGGGATCGGTATCTGATGACGGTGTCGGAATGGGAGCAGCGGGAGTATTTTTCGCTGTTTTGAGGGGACGTGGAGGTTCGGACGTGTGTCGTCCTTCTACCCCGCGCGGGGCACCCTGTGTATCCGAACTGCGAAAACCGCTTCCTGCTCGATCGCTGGAGCTCAAGGTGCGGAGGCTGCGCGCGAGCCACCGCCAGAAGGGCAGACGCCGGCGCACGACGATCGTTCCCTCAACGACGATTTCACGGTTCTGCTTTCCGTTGAGCACAAGCCTTTCACTCCGGCCGTATCGCTGCAGCCAGTCATCGAGCCAGTTCGCTGCCTGTCGGTCATCGAGCACGATCACCATGAGCCACATGTCGTAGGGACCGAGCTTGCGCGCATCCCATCGCACGACCGCCGATCTCCACTTGCGCCTGATCGGATCAAAGACGGCTTCCGGCGAGGTCGCATGGAAGCGGAAGACGCGGTTTGCCATCGCGGATGAGCAAGCTCCCTCGGCGATTCTCTGCTTTGCGCGCATATTCTTGCCCTGACGGCCCTGATATGCTCGTTTAGCGTGAGGAGCCAAGGCCCTTCTTACAATCCGTCTCAGGCCTTCGGAATCGATTTAACTTAGTGAATTCTGTTGGACATTTTTCACTTGGCTTGCTTGTGGATAAAAATCCGGAAGAATAGGTTGCCATGATCGTCTTGAGCTGCGCAGAAGCTGAAAAACCCTTCGTCGAATGCTTTGATTGCCGTTTCCCGTATAGCGATCCATCTGCTTCGACACTTATCAATCAGGGGTAGAGCATCTCTCTCAATGCAGCCTTTTGTGTTCTCGTTGAGCTTTGTCACCTTCCTCGACATATTGATGTTGACAGGTGTCGCCTTAAGGAACTTGTCGATGAATGGGCGGCAGGTCCCGACCACCCTATCAAGATGCCTGTGCTGCACGCGGCTCGTGCTCTCGTCGATGGTAATACTCTTCCTTTGGATGAGTGTGTCAATCTGATGAACTATGTGGCAGGTTTTGACGGACAACGTGCGGCACTCGCCATCGTCTACTATGCCGCCGATGCTGACACACCCGAAGGCGACGAAGCGCTGGAGCGTATATATACAGAGATACTCCAGCGCTGGGATATAAATGGGGTTTAGTTGTTGTCCTAGCGAATCTCCATAAGAGATTTTCGCAATTTAAAGCAAGTAATTCTACTTTTCTCGATCTGTTTCATTTAATTGCCAGGCGCGTTGTTGCGCTTCGTACGGCCACCAGTTCGTGCATGTAAATCAGTTGGAAGCGAACGCACGCCCACCCCCTCCTGTCAGCAGCCTCGCCTGGTCCAACGCCGCTGCTGCTGACAAACCGTCGCAGGTCTCCTACATGGCGGCCATGCAATCCATCATTTCCATCCAGGGTGTCTCGAAGCGCTATGCCACCGGCTTCGAGGCGCTGAAGACCGTCGATCTCGAGATCGCGGAGGGGGAGATCTTCGCGCTGCTCGGGCCGAACGGGGCGGGCAAGACGACGCTGATCTCGATCGTCTGCGGCATCGTCAACAAGAGCACCGGCACGGTGACCGTGGGCGGCCACGACAACGTCACCGCTTACCGCCAGGCGCGCGCGCTGATCGGGCTGGTGCCGCAGGAACTGACGACCGACATGTGGGAGACGGTGTGGGACACGGTCTCCTACAGCCGCGGGCTGTTCGGGCTGAAGCCCGACCCGGCGCATCTGGAAAAGGTGCTGCGCGACCTCTCGCTGTGGGAGAAGCGGAACGACAGGATCATGACGCTGTCGGGTGGCATGAAGCGGCGGGTGCTGATCGCCAAGGCGCTGTCGCACGAGCCGCGCGTGCTGTTCCTCGACGAGCCGACGGCCGGCGTCGACGTCGAGCTGCGCCGCGACATGTGGCAGATGGTGCGCGGCCTCAAGGCAGACGGCGTCACCATCGTGCTCACCACGCACTATATCGAGGAGGCCGAGGAGATGGCCGACCGGGTGGGCGTCATCTCCAGGGGCGAGATCATCCTCGTCGAGGAGAAGGCCGAGCTGATGCGCAAGCTCGGCCGCAAGGAGCTCGCCATCACGCTGAAGGACCCCGTCGCCGCGGTGCCGGAGGCGCTCGCCGAGTACCAGCTTGCGCTGTCGCCCGACGGCGCGACACTGACCTACGCCTACGACACCCAGGCCGACCGGACCGGGATCACCCGCCTCCTGCGCGATCTCGATGCCGCCGGCATCCGGCTGCGCGATCTCGACACCCGCCAGAGCACGCTGGAGGACATCTTCGTCAACCTGGTGAGGAACGGCCGATGAACATGCGCGCGATCTACGCGATCTACCGCCAGGAGATGGCGCGCACGCGGCGCACGCTGCTGCAGAGCATCGTTTCGCCAGTCATCTCGACCGCGCTCTATTTCGTGGTCTTCGGCGCGGCCATCGGCAGCCGGATCGAGGAGATTGACGGCATTTCCTACGGCGCCTTCATCGTGCCGGGGCTGATCATGCTGTCGCTCTTGACCCAGAGCATCTCCAACGCCGCCTTCGGCATCTACTTCCCGAAATTCGTCGGCACGATCTACGAACTCCTGGCGGCGCCGATCTCCTATCTCGAGATCGTCGTCGCCTTCGTCGGCGCGGCGGCCACCAAGGCCACCATTCTCGGGCTGATCATCCTCGCCACCGCCTTCCTGTTCGTGCCGCTCCGGATCGAGCATCCCTTCGTGATGCTGGTCTTCCTGGTGCTGACGGCGGTGACCTTCAGCCTGTTCGGCTTCATCATCGGCATCTGGGCCGACAATTTCGAGAAGCTGCAACTGGTGCCGCTGCTCGTCGTCACGCCGCTCACTTTTCTCGGCGGCAGCTTCTATTCGATCGACATGCTGCCGCCGTTCTGGCGCACGGTGACGCTGTTCAACCCGGTGGTCTATCTCGTCAGCGGCTTCCGCTGGAGCTTCTTCGGCCAGTCCGACGTCAACGTGGTGATCAGCCTGGGCATGACCTTCGCGTTCCTGGCGCTCTGCCTCGGCATCGTGGCCTGGATCTTCCGTACCGGCTATCGCCTGAAGAACTGATGCCGCCGCAGGTCACGGCTCGCGACGCCCGATAACCTTCCGTCAACACTCTCCGCGCAGTGTCGCACATGCCGGTCGCGAGCGATTCGGCCGCGAGGTTGCAGTTCCAGCCGCCTGTTGCGACGCCCCCGGGGCGAAGGGCACGCCTGTCGTGCCGCTTCGACCGGCGGCGCAGTCGCGCTCGCCGCCGGCCAGTAGGAGAGACGTCTTGAGCACCGAGTCCGCCGCCGCCGAAATCCGCTCCGAAGACGAGGCCAGCCGTGTCGTCGTCTTCCCGCTCTGGCGCCGGGCGGACGCAGTCCGCCGCGTGGCGATGAACCTGGCGGTGATCGCCGGGACGGAGGAGGCGGACGACTACCGCTTCGAGGTCGCGGATCGCTACTTCGCCGAGCTCACGGCGATGGGCGTGGCGGAGTTCGAGCAGGACGAGCTGGTCGGCGCCTTCTTCCACCAGGTCGATCTGGCGCTGGAGGTCCTCTACGACGACGTCAGCGAAAGTGCCCGCTGACGGACGCGCACAGCGTTCCCGTCGCGCCACCGACTGTATGGACCAAGGCCTCCGCCCCGCGGGGGCCTTTTTCATTTCCATCAATCCCGTTTCCGCTTCCGGCTGAACGCCCGGCGCGGCCCGCCGCCGCAATCGTCGGGGAGCGCGAATCACCGCGCGGTTTCGGGGACGCGCAAGTCGATCTGCGTCAAGGATTCGCGCTTCGCAGGTCTTTGCCGGCGCTCGACGGTTAACGATTGTTGCCAAATTCTTGCAATCCCCGAGGCCTCCCCACGGCGCGGTCTCCGGTCGGAATCGCATTGAAATAATTAGATATTATCGGATTGCATACGCGGTGCGGGCCTGGCTCCCGGAGGGCCGCACGGCACCGTTAACGTCGATTTACCCTTTGTTAAGCACGTTCATTCACAAAGATTAAGAGGCGGCTATCGGTCTACCCGGCCAAGGAGATCGAACGCCGATCGGGGTGACAATTCGACTCGGAATGATGTCCGGGCAGATCATGAAGGGGCCATAGCGTGTCCAGTATTCTGACCAACGCCGCAGCGATGACCGCGCTGAAGAGCCTCCAGGCGACGAACAAGTCGCTGGAGATGACGCAGGCGCGCATTTCCACGGGCTACCGGGTGGGGCAGGCCAGCGACAACGCCGCCTACTGGTCGATCGCCACGACCATGCGCTCCGACAACAAGGCGCTGCTGACGGTCCAGGACGCGCTGGGGCTCGGCGCGGCCAAGATCGACATCGCCTATACCGGCGTGAGCGAGACCATCAAGGTGGTCGACGAGATCAAGGCCAAGCTGGTGGCGGCACGCGAGCCGGGCGTGGACCGCTCCAAGATCCAGGCGGAGATCTCCGCGCTGCAGGGCCAGCTCCTGGGCAACGCCTCGACCTCCTCCTTCGCCGGGGAAAACTGGCTTTCGGTCGACTCCGATTCGACCGACTACAATTCCTCCAAGTCGATGGTCGCGTCCTTCACCCGCGCGTCCGACGGCACCGTCTCGGTTTCGACGATCACCATCAGCACCGATTCCATCAAGCTCTTCGACGCGGCGGCAGACGTGGCGCCTGCCGGTGTCGGCGACGTCGAGACCGGTGTCGGCATCCTCGACGCGAGCTACGACGAGGACACCGGCCAGAGGATCACCAACACGTCGATCTCGACCTTCTCCGTCTCGACGCTCGACATTTCCGGGCTGACGAACAACGCAGCCGACCTCGACATCCTCGACAACTATATCGTCGCCGTCGACGACGCGATCAGCCGCATGACCATTGCCGCCAGCGATCTCGGCGCGGCAAAGAAGCGCGTCGACCTGCAGGTCGACTTCGTCAGCAACCTGATGGACGCGATCGACCGCGGCGTCGGATCGCTGGTCGATGCCAACATGAACGAGGAGTCGACCCGACTCCAGGCGCTGCAGGTGCAGCAGCAGCTCGGCATCCAGGGGCTGTCGATTGCCAACGCCAGCGTCCAGGGCATCCTCTCGCTCTTCAAGGGTTAAGCTGCTGGCGCCCGGGGCCGGGCGCGCGCACTCCTCGTCCTCCGTCGTTCGCGAACCCGCACCGGACCTCGCATGGTTCCGATGCGGGTTTGCCGGCTATCTTCCGGACGGCAAGGCGAAGACACGGCGCGGCCGGCGCTGCGAGCCGAAAAAGGTTTCGTCCGCAGCGGTTGGCCATGCACCGTTAAGGAGGGTTAAACGATTGCGTGCCAAGTGTAGTCCATGGTGGCTTGGCACGATTGGCCAAAGGCATGAAGCCGCGACACCAGCGCCGGTCGAACCGGGATGTACCGTTTTCGCGCCCTGGGGGACAAGGGGATGGCGACCGTCCGGACCTACGACCACGATATTTCCGCACGCCTTGAATTCATGGGGCTCGACGCCCCGGCGCGCGCCAACCTCAAGAAACTCAAGCCGGCCATCGCCAATGCGGTCGACCAGGCGCTCGATGCGTTCTACGCCAAGGCGCGGGCCAATCCGGCCACCAGCAGGCATTTCAAGGGCGACGACCATGTCGCCAGCGCCAAGCGCCGTCAGACGTCGCACTGGAGCGTGATCGCCGAGGGCGAGTTCGGCGAGGCCTATGCCCGCGCGGTGCTGGCGATCGGCAACACCCATGCCCGCCTCGGTCTCGAACCTCGCTGGTACATCGGCGGATACGCCCTCATCGCCGAAAAACTGTTCGACGCGATCGTCGCCGAACACTGGCCGAAGTTCAGCGTGGGCGGTGGCGCGAAGTCCGCCGTCGCTGCGTCGGTGAGCAGCCTGATGAAGGCGGTGCTGCTCGACATGGACCTCGCCATCTCGACCTATCTCGACGCGCTCGAGCAGGAACGCCAGAAGCTCGACAGCGAAATGCGGACCGCGAGGGAGCGGCAGGACGGGGCGATGGCTTCCATCAGCCGTGCGCTGTCCGAACTCGCACAAGGCGACCTGCGGGTGCGGATCACCGAACCGCTGGCGCCAGAGTTCGAACAGCTGCGCCACGATTTCAACGCGACGGCCGGTGCCCTCGAAAGCGCCATCGAGAAGGTGTCCGCGGCTGCCGTCGGGATCGGCGGGAGCTGCGACGAGATCGGCCAGGCCTCCGACGACCTGTCGCGCCGGACCGAGCAGCAGGCCGCGAGCCTCGAAGAAACCGCCGCGGCCGTGGAAGAACTGACCGCGAGCGTGCGCCGCGCCGCCGAAGGGGCCAATGTGGCGGCCCAGAAGGTCATCGCGGCGCGCAAGGAGGCGGAGAATTCCGGATCCATCATGCAGGATGCGGTGCGCGCCATGAGCGGCATCGAGAAGTCGTCACGCGAGATCTCGCAGATCATCGGGGTCATCGACGAGATCGCCTTCCAGACCAACCTGCTCGCGCTCAATGCCGGCGTCGAGGCGGCACGGGCGGGCGAAGCCGGCAAGGGCTTCGCGGTCGTCGCTCAGGAAGTGCGCGGGCTTGCCCAGCGCTCGGCCGAGGCTGCCAAGGAGATCAAGGGCCTGATCCAGACGAGTTCGGCCCAGGTGGACGATGGCGTCAAGCTGATCGACGAGACCGGAAAGGTCGCCGAACGGATCGTGCGTCAGGTCATCGAGATCGATTCGCTCGTCGCCGAGATGGCGTCGTCGACCAAGGAGCAGTCGACCGGCCTCTCCGAAATCAACACCGCCGTCTCGCAGATGGACCAGGCCACGCAGCAGAACGCCGCGATGGTGGAGCAGACGACCGCGGCCGTTCATTCGCTGCGCACCGAGGCGGCCGAACTCGTCCGCTCGATCGCAGGCTTCAGCATCAGCGCCGCCGCACAGGCGAGCCCCGTCAGGCCGACCGGTCGGTCCGCGAAGGCGCCGGCCCGCGCCGCAGCGCCCCGCCACGCGACCGCTCCCGCTTCGCACGGCTCAACCGCGCTGAAGGTGGTCGCCGATGCGGATGGCTGGGAAGAGTTCTGAGACTCCAGAGGAAACGTGAATGAAACAAGCCATGTCCACCACATTGGCCTTGCCGCCGGTTCTCGACATCACGGCGGCCGGCCCCCTCGCCTCCGAATTCCTCCGCGCCCGGGGGAAGGACATTTCCATCGATGCGTCAAAGGTCGAACGCGTCGGCGGGCAGTGCATCCAGGTCCTGCTGTCGGCAGTGGCCACGTGGACGCTCGACGGAATGGAATTCGACCTCGCGAACCCATCTGCCGCGCTCGTGGAAGGCCTCGACATCGCGGGGCTGGAGCCGGCCAACTTCATTGCAAGGAACGCTTGAAATGACGAAAACGGTACTGACTGTGGACGATTCCCGCACGATCCGCGAAATGCTGCGCGCCGCGCTGACGGAGGCCGGCATGAACGTGCTGCAGGCCGAGGACGGCGTGCACGGGCTGGAGGTGCTCGACGGGGCGATGCCCGACGTGATCGTCACCGACATCAACATGCCGCGGATGGACGGCTTCGGTTTCATCGAGGCGGTGCGCGGCAGCAACAAGCACCGTGCGATCCCGATCCTGGTCCTGACCACCGAGAGCGTCGACGACAAGAAGGACCGCGCCCGCCGCCTCGGCGCGACGGGCTGGATCGTCAAGCCGTTCGACCCTGCCAAGCTGGTCAACGCCATCAATCGCGTCGCGGCCTGATCAAACAGAAGACCGGGGGAGCTGGCCAGTGGATACCATGGCGGCAATCAAGCAGACTTTCTTCCAGGAGTGCGAGGAGCAGCTCGCCGAACTGGAGACCGGTCTGCTTGCGATCGAAAGCGAAGAGCACGACGCCGACACCATCAACGCGGTGTTCCGGGCAGTCCACTCGATCAAGGGCGGCGCCGGCGCGTTCGGCCTCGAGGATCTGGTCCGGTTCGCCCATACGTTCGAGACGACGCTCGATCTGGTCCGCAGCGGGCAGATCCAGCCTGATGCCGGGCTGATCAAGCTCATGCTGCGGTCGTCCGACATCCTGGCCGATCTCGTGCGCATCTCTCGCGATGGCGGCGAGATGGACGAAGGGCGCGTCTCCCAGATCCACGACGAACTGACGCGCGCCGCCCAGCCCGGTGCCGCCGCGCCTGCAGCACCCGCGCCTGCTGCGCCGGCCTTCGCGCCGCTGCCGGCCGTCGAGGCTGCAGGTGACGACGACTTCGTGCCGATCACGATCAGCTTCGACGACCTTCTGGGCGGCGGCGATCCTGCGCCCGAGGAGCAGGTCTTCGTGGTCAGCTTCCGGCCGAAGCCGGAGCTGTACGCAAAGGCCAACGACGCCATCAAGCTGCTGCGCGAAATCCGCGCCCTCGGCGATGCCGACGTCGCCTGCGACATCTCCGAGGTACCGCTGCTGACCGAGCTCGACCCGGAAGGCGCCTACCTCTCCTGGACGATCCGCCTCGGCTCCAACGTGACGGAAGCGCAGGTGCGGGAGGTCTTCGAATTCGTCGAGTTCGACTGCGACGTGTCGGTGACGGCGGAGCCCAGGGTGGACCCGAATTTCGAGTTCGTTCCGGCCCCGGCCGCCGAGACGCGGGATGCCGCGCCCGTGCTGACCGAGGAAGGGCCGCTGATCCCCGAATCCGTGCTCGCCAAGATCGCACAGGTCAACGCCGAGCCCGCCAAGGCTTCGCCCGCGGCCGCCGGCCAGGCGCAGCCGACCCAGCAGGCCCAGACGACGATCCGCGTCGACCTCGACCGCGTCGACCGCCTGATCGACCTCGTCGGCGAGCTGGTCATCAACCAGTCGATGCTGTCGCAGCGCGTCACGGAAGCCGGGATCGCGCGGCTGTCGGAGGTCGCCGTCGGTCTCGACGACCTCGAGCAGCTGACCCGCGAAATCCAGGACTCCGTGATGGCGATCCGCGCCCAGCCGGTGCGGCCGATCTTCCAGCGCATGTCGCGGGTGGTTCGCGAAGTGGCCGACATGGTCGGCAAGTCGGTCCGCCTGGTCACGGAGGGGGAGAACTGCGAGGTCGACAAGACCGTCATCGAACGGCTGGCAGACCCGCTGACCCACATGATCCGCAACGCGGTCGACCACGGGCTCGAGAAGCCCGAGGACCGCGTCAAGGCCGGCAAGCCGGAACAGGGCGTCGTGCGGATGACCGCCGCCCACCGCTCCGGCCGCGTCATCATCGAGGTTTCCGACGATGGGGCGGGCATCAACCGCGCCCGCGTCAAGGAGATCGCCGTCAAGCGCGGCGTGATCGAACCGGGCGTGCAACTGTCGGACAGCGAGATCGACGACCTCATCTTCGCGCCGGGCTTCTCGACGGCAAGCACGGTGTCGGACGTGTCCGGCCGCGGCGTGGGCATGGACGTCGTCAAGCGCTCGATCCAGGCCCTGGGCGGACGTATATCGATCTCGTCGAAGCCGGGGCTGGGGACCACCTTCACGCTCAGCCTGCCGCTGACGCTCGCCGTCCTCGACGGCATGGTGGTGACGGTGGCCGGCCAGACGCTGGTTGTGCCGCTCACGGCGATCGTCGAGACGCTGCAGCCGAAGGGACCGGAAGTGCACGGTCTCGGCGAGCGCGCCAAGGTCATCGCCATCCGCGGCACGTTCATCCCGCTCATCGATGTCGGCTACAAGCTCGGCTACCGCTACGAGGAGGCCGATCCGCTGAACAGCGTCGCCATCATGGTGGAATCCGAGAACCGGGCGCAGAGCGCGCTGATGGTCGACGGCATCATCGGCCAGCAGCAGGTCGTCATCAAGAGCCTCGAAACCAACTACGGCCAGGTCTTCGGCGTGGCCGCCGCAACCATCCTCGGCGACGGCCGGGTTGCCGTCATTCTCGACGTCGATGCCATCGTCGCCGGCAACCGCTCCTAGCCGGCGACAGCCGGGCATGCCCAAGGAAAGAGGAACGCAGTTATGATGCACGTCAAGGAACACGACCTGTCGAAGAACAGCGAGCTCATCGCCTTCCGTCTCGGAGGCCAGGAGTTCTGCGTCGACATCATGTCCGTCCGGGATATCCGCGGCTGGACCCCCACCACCCCGCTGCCGCATTCGCCGGGCTACGTGAAGGGCGTGATCAACCTGCGCGGCTCGGTGCTGCCCGTGATCGACCTCGCCGCGCGCCTCGGCTTCCGCTCGACGGAACCGACCGCCCGCCACGTCATCATCGTGACGCAGGTCGGCAACCAGTCGGTCGGACTGCTGGTCGACGCCGTCTCCGACATCCTGACCATCAATGCCGACACGATCCAGCCGACGCCCGACGTCGCCTCCGAACTGGCCCGGGCTTTCATGAAGGGCGTGCTGGCCATCGAAGGCCGGATGATCAGCCTGATCGGGCTGGACAGCGTGCTGCAGTCGACCCGCGAGAACTCGGGATTCCTGAATTGAAATCCACCGCCGCCTCCCTGTCGGGCGGGATCGTGCCCGGAGAATATCTGCTGACGGCGGAGGATTTCCGCCAGATCGCGGATATCCTGCACGATCACGCCGGCATCCAGCTCACGGAAACGAAGGCTGCGCTGGTCTATGCGCGGCTGGCCAAGCGCCTGCGGGCGCTCGGGCTGGAGAGTTTCCGGGATTACTGTGCCTATGTCGCCAAGTCCGACGGACTCGACGAACGGCAGCGGATGGTGGCGGCGCTGACCACCAACGTCACCAAGTTCTTCCGCGAGGCGCACCATTTCGAGCACCTGCGTCGCACCGTCCTGCCCCCGCTGCTGGAGGCCGCGCGCCGCGGTGCACCGGTGCGGATCTGGTCGGCCGGCTGTTCGAACGGGCAGGAGGCCTACTCGGCTGCGCTGGTGATCCTGTCGATGATGCCGGACGTCGGTCGCCACGACGTCAAGATCCTCGCGTCCGACATCGATCCGAACATGATCGCAGAAGGCAAGGCAGCGGTCTATCCGGACCAGGCGCTCACCGACGTGCCCGCCGACCTGAGGAAGCGCTGGCTGCATCGTGCGCCGGGCGGCTTCGGAGATCAGCAGCTCTGGCGGGTCGCCGACGAGGCGCGCAATCTGGTGGCCTTCCGCGAACTCAACCTTTTCGCGAAGTGGCCGATGCAGCGCAAGTTCGACGTCATCTTCTGCCGCAACGTCGTCATCTACTTCGACAAGATCAAGCAGGCCGCTCTCTGGACGCGCTTCTCCGAAGCGCTGAAGCCGGACGGCTGGCTCTACATCGGCCATTCCGAGCGTGTCTCGGGGCCTGCGGCCGACAATTTCGTCAGCGACGGGATCACGACCTGGCGCCACGCAAAGGGGGGTGCACGATGAAGCCGGTCCGGGTCCTTATCATCGACGACAGTGCCACGATGCGACGCATCATCGGCTTCGCGCTGTCCTCCAACCCCGCGATCCAGGTCGTGGGCGAGGCCCCCGATCCGACGGAAGCGTTCAGGCTCGTCGACAGCCTGGATCCGGACGTCATCACGCTCGACATCGAGATGCCGAAGATGAACGGGATCGATTTCCTGCGCCGCGTCATGAAGCACCGGCCGCGGCCGGTGATCATGGTCTCGACGCTGACCGTCAACGGCGCGGCGGTGACGATCGAGGCACTCGCCATCGGCGCCTTCGACTGCGTGGCCAAGCCTTCGCTGAAGGACGACCGTTCCTTCGACGATCTGATCGAGAAGGTCATCGCGGCGGGCGCCGTGCGCGCCCGCTCCGCCGGCGGCATGGCCCGGCCGGTGCCGGTCCGCGAGCCGGCGGCCCCCGTCCCCTCCGCACCGGTCATGGCGGGGGGCGCGACGGAACGCCTCATCGCCATCGGCGCCTCGACCGGCGGCGTCGAAGCGCTGATCGCGGTACTGTCCGAGTTCCCGATGGACTGTCCGCCGACGGTCATCACGCAGCACATGCCGGCCAACTTCACCCGCTCCTTCGCCGAGCGGCTCGACCGGCTGTGCCGGCCGACGGTTCAGGAGGCCGACGACCGACGGCCGCTGCAGCGGGGCAACATCTACATCGCGCCGGGCGGCGGGCGGCACATGGAGGTCGTGCGCGGGGCGGGCGGCTTCGAGACCCGGCTCCGCGAGGGCGACACGGTCTCCGGGCATCGGCCTTCGGTCGACGTGCTGATGAACTCGGTGGCGGCCGCCGCGGGGCGCGATTGCGTCGGCGTCATCCTGACGGGCATGGGGCGCGATGGCGCCCAGGGCCTGCTGAAGATGCGCCAGAACGGCGCGAGGACCATCGGGCAGGACGAGACGTCCTCCCTGATCTACGGAATGCCGCGCGTGGCCCAGGAGGTCGGCGCGGTCCAGAAGCAACTGCCACTGAGCCGTATCGCCCGGGAGATCTTCACGGGCGCAAGGTCGACGAGAGAAGGGACCATGGTATGTCACTCCTAGCTCAGCTGAAGATCCTCGTGGTCGACGACACCACCACCAGCCGCATGCTGCTGCGCGACGCCCTCGAAACCATCGGCTTCAGGAACATCGCGGTCGCCGCGGACGGCGAGCAGGCCATGCAGGTGATGATGACGCAGCCGTGCCACCTGATCATTTCGGACATGAACATGCCGAAGATGAACGGCCTACAGCTTCTGCATGCGATCCGCACCTACAAGCCCACGTCGCGCACGCCCTTCATGATCCTGACCGGCAACAACGACAAGAACGTGCTGATCGAGGGGCGCAAGATGGGTCTCAACAACTACCTCAACAAGCCCTTCACGACCCCCGATCTGAAGAAGGCTCTGGAAGCGATCGTAGGGAGGCTGCATTGATTCTGCCAGGTCGACCCGACCGGGTTCACGTCATCCAGGGTGAATGCGCGGTCTCCGACAAGCCCGAAACGGTGCTGACAACCGTGCTGGGATCCTGCGTCGCCGCCTGCATGCGCGACCCGGTGCTGAAGATCGGCGGAATGAACCATTTCCTGCTGCCGGGCGAGGGCGAGCGGTCGCGCCTCAACGAGGCCGAGCGTTTCGGGGTGTACCTGATGGAGTTGCTGGTCAACGGCCTCCTGAAGCGCGGCGCCCGGCGCGAGAACCTCGAGGCGAAGCTGTTCGGCGGCGCCCGCACGATCCAGAACTTCACCGACATCGGGGCCAAGAACATCGAGTTCGCACGCCGATTTCTCGACAATGAAGGCATCAAATACGCCGGTGGCAGTGTCGGCGGCGACCAGGGCCGGCGGCTGGAGTTCCAGCCGCACACGGGCAAGGCGCGGCAGTTTCTCCTGCCCAAGGCCATCGCGCCCGTTCCGACGCCGGAGCCGCGCGTCCCGGCGCCTGCCGCCGGCGGCGAACTCGAATTGTTCTAGGACCAGAGGTTTCGCCTGCATGTCGCTTCCAGCCAAGACCGTCCAGCACGATCCGCACCACGAGACGGTGCGCGACGTCATCGCGCGCATCGAGGCGGAACTCGAGACGATCGCGCATGCGATCGACGTCAACCATGCCCACATCGCCGTCGCGGTCGGGGATGCGATCCAGGGCAAGCCGGGGTTCATCCGCGCCATGCAGGAGGGCGACCTCATCTACCAGAAGGTCTCCGGCATCGCCGGTTTCCTGCGCTCGCTGATGGAGGTCATGCCGGAGGATTGGGAGGTCGAAACCGGGGTAGCGACGCGCGACGTCAAGCTCGCCGAACTCGCCGGCCGCATCGGCGCCCGCGCGCAACTGGTCATCGTGGAGCGCAACGACGACTTCGGCGACTGCGACATGTTCTGAAGGCCTTTCTCGCGGGGGCGGGACCCAAGACCGGCGCCGGCCATTCCTGGCCGGTGCCGGTTGCCTTTCCGACCTTGCGGACGACGCCGAAGTGGAGCGGATGCCGACGGCGCGATGATCCGAGGTCGGCCCAGTATTTAAGGGTTGGCTTTCCCATCCCAGTCACTAACATGGCCTTCAGGACCGTGCGGCTCCTCGCACGGAGAACATCATCGGGAGGTCCATCATGTTCGACGTCGGCACCCGTCTGCTTGCCGCAGGCGCCCTGTCGGTCACGCTCGCCTTCGGCGCCATGCCGGCGAAGGCGGACGAATTCATCAACGTCCTGACGGGCGGCACGTCCGGCGTCTATTATCCGCTCGGCGCGGCGCTGGCCAAGATCTACGGCGAAAAGATCGAAGGCGCGCGCACCCAGGTGCAGTCCACCAAGGCCTCGGTCGAGAACCTGAACCTGCTGCAGAAGGGCAGCGGCGAGATCGCCTTCGCGCTCGGCGATTCCGTCAAGGCGGCCTGGGAGGGCGACGCGGAGGCGGGCTTTTCCAGCAAGCTCGACAAGCTTCGCGGCATCGCGGCGATTTATCCGAACTACATCCAGATCGTCGCCTCGCAGGAATCCGGCATCAAGAGCTTCGAGGACCTGAAGGGCAAGAGCCTGTCCGTCGGCGCTCCGAAGTCGGGAACCGAGCTCAACGCGCGCCAGATCTTCAAGGCGCTCGGCATGACCTACGAGGATCTCGGCCAGACGGAGTACCTGCCGTTCGGCGAGTCGGTCGAACTGATCAAGAACCGCCAGCTCGACGCCACGCTGCAATCGGCCGGCCTCGGCGTCGCCTCGATCAAGGACCTCGCGACCGCGCTGCCGATCACCATGGTGGCGGTGCCGGAGAGCGTGGCCGCGACCCTCGGTGCGCCTTTCCTGGCCGCCACCATCCCGGCCGGCACCTACGAAGGCCAGTCCGCGGACGTGCCGACGCTCGCCATCACCAACATTCTGGTGACCCATTCCGACGTCTCCGACGAGACGGCCTACCAGATGACCAAGCAGCTGTTCGAGAACCTGCCCGAGATGGTGGCCGCCCACGCTGCCGCCAAGGCGATCGATGCCGCGGCCGGGGCCAAGGGACTGCCGATCCCGCTGCATCCGGGTGCGGAGCGGTACTACAAGGAAAAGGGCCTGCTCTGATCCGCTGCGGATCGGACCAGATGTCCAGACAGTGCGACCGCTCCTTTCCGGCGGTCGCACGCTGCGGCCGCCTTGCTCGGGCGGCCGCAGCGCCATGGCGAGACCGTGATCCCGGAACATGACATGAGCAATCCACCAGCAAGCGACGTCGGTTCCTCCGCCACCTTCCATGACCCGACCGGCGGCGGCTTTCCCGCCACGCGGGAGGGCCGGCTGCTGTTCTGGATCGCCGTCGCCTTCTCGGTGTTCCAGCTGGCCACCGCAGCGCACGTGCTCAACCTGCCGAGCCAGATCGTCCGCTCCTTCCATGTCGGCTTCCTGCTCCTGCTCGCCTTCCCGCTGGTGGCGGCTGCCGCGGGCTGGCGCCTGCCGTGGAAATCGCTCGCCTGGGCGCTGGCCGCCGCCAGCGTCGCCGTGGCGCTCTACCAGTGGATCGAGTACAAGCCGCTGATCCTGCGCGCCGGCGATCCGCTGCCGCGCGACATCGTCTTCGGCGTGACCGCGCTCGTCACCATTTTCGCGGCGGCCTGGCTGATCATGGGGCCGGCGCTGCCGATCATCGCGGGCGCCTTCCTCGCCTACTGCCTGTTCGGACAATTCCTGCCCGCTCCCCTCGACCACCGCGGCTACGACTTCGCGCAGGTGATCGATCACATGACCTACGGGACCGAGGGCATCTACGGCATCCCGATCTACGTCTCCTCGACCTACATCTTCCTGTTCATCCTGTTCGGCGCCTTTCTGGAGAAAGGCGGAATGATCCGCCTCTTCACCGACATCTCGATGGGGCTGGTCGGCCACGCGCGCGGCGGCGCGGCCAAGGTGTCGGTCATCTCGTCGGGGCTGATGGGCACGATCTCGGGGTCGGGCGTCGCCAACGTCGTCACCACCGGCCAGTTCACGATCCCGCTGATGAAGCGTTTCGGCTACCGGCCGGCCTTCGCGGGCGGCGTCGAGGCAACCGCCTCGATGGGCGGGCAGATCATGCCGCCGGTGATGGGCGCGGTCGCCTTCATCATGGCCGAGACGCTGGGCATCGAATACTACGAGGTGGTCAAGGCGGCGATCGTGCCGGCCATCCTCTATTTCGCCTCGACCTTCTGGATGGTGCATCTCGAAGCCGGCAAGCGCGGGCTGATGGGCCTGCCGCGCGCCGAACTGCCGTCGGCGCTGGGTGCGCTGAAGCAGGGCTGGTACCTGCTGCTGCCGCTCGGCGTGCTGGTCTACCTGCTGTTCACCGGCTACACGCCGCTGTTTGCCGGCACCGTCGGCCTTGCGCTGACCGTGCTGCTGATCCTTGGCGGCTCGGTGGCGCTGGGACTGCCCGGCCAAGCGATCCGATTCGTCTTCTGGATCGGGCTCGGCCTCGTGGCAGCGAGCTTCTTCCGCTACGGCATCGGCGTCGTGCTGGCTGCCGCGGCGCTGCTCGTGATCGCCAACGTCTTCGTGGAGGGCGGGCGGCGAACGCTCGCGGTGTGCCGGGACTCGCTCGCCGACGGCGCCCGCACGGCACTGCCCGTCGGCATCGCCTGCGCGATCGTCGGCATCATCATCGGCACCATGACGCTGACGGGTGTGGCCAACACCTTCGGCCAGTACATCGTCTCGGTCGGGCAGAACTCGCTGTTCCTGTCGCTGGTGCTCACCATGATCACCTGCATCGTGCTCGGAATGGGCATTCCGACCATCCCGAACTACATCATCACCTCCACCATCGCCGGGCCGGCCCTGCTGGAGCTCGGCGTGCCGCTGATCGTCAGCCACATGTTCGTGTTCTATTTCGGCATCCTGGCCGACCTGACGCCGCCGGTGGCGCTCGCCTGCTTCGCCGCCGCGCCAATCGCCAAGGAGAGCGGGCTCAGGATCTCGATGGAGGCGATCAAGGTCGCCGCCGCGGGCTTCGTCATTCCCTACATGGCCGTCTACACGCCGGCCCTGATGCTTCAGGACGGCGGGCCGCTCGCAGCGACGGTCGGCTACTGGCCGGCGGTGGCCTATATCGTCTTCAAGGCCGGGCTGGCGATCGCGCTGTGGGGCGCGGCGGTGATAGGCTATCTGCGCGCGCCGCTCGCCGCCTGGGAACGGCTGCTCGCAGCGGCGGCGGCCTTCACGCTGGTCGCGGCGCTGCCGGTGACCGATGAAATCGGCTTCGCGCTCGCCTTGCTCGTGCTCGGGCTGCACTTCTGGCGGACCCGGGCGCGGCCGGCGGCGGCGTGATGTCTTTGGCCGTGCTGCCAACGATGGCACTCTACGGCGCCTCCCTCTGTCCTGCCGGGTGGGGCGAGCCACGGGTCTCGCCCGTCCTTCGGACCCCCCTTGAGGGGGAAATGCCGGCAGGCAGAGGGGGGTATGGGTGCGTGGCGGCGGACGCGAGGTCCGACACCCGCCCATGCCCCTAGCCCTCTGCATCGTCGCCGCGGGGAAGACCACGGTGCTCGCCGCCTCCGCCTTCACGCTCGCCTGGACGCATTCGGTGGAAAAGACCCGCTGGGAAGAGGACTGGCAGGTGACGCCGGCCGGGCTCGAACTGGTCGCCGCCCGCGTGGCAGGCACGGGCGCCGGCATGGAGATTCCCGACGGCGCGGTGCTCGAGGACGGCGTCTGGACGTACCGGCCATACCTGCCGCCGCAGACGGCACTGCGGCTCGCCAGTTCCGGCGCGACGGGGCAGGGCTGGGAATTCTGCGCCGCGGGAACGTGCCTGTCCATCGGTGTCGAGCCAGGTGAGCCGGTGGAGATCAGGGGCTGCAAGGAGTAGGACGCGACAGGACTCTGCGTGGGTCAGGACTGCGGCACACGCCAACCTCCATCGGCGAATCGCGCAGGCGCGACCGCCGGCCCGCTCCCCGCTTTCCTTTCGCGTCAACGGCCGTATGAATGAGCCATGGCCTTCACGCTCCGCCAGTTGCAGTACTTCGTCGCCGTCGCCGAGCAGGGGACGGTGAGCCGTGCGGCGCAGAACCTGTCGATCTCTCAGTCGGCCGTCACCGAGGCGATCAAGGAACTGGAGGGCGATCTGGGGGTGGCGCTGTTCGACCGGCACGCGCGCGGCCTGTCGATTACCCACAAGGGCCATCAGTTCCTGCGGCATGCCACCAAGATCCTGGCCGACGTCTCGGATGCGCGGCGCAGCTTTTCAGGCGAACCGGCGACGGCGACCGGGCGGCTGCAGCTCGGCGTCACCTCGCTGGTGGCCGGCTACGTGCTGTCGGACCTGCTCGCCCGCTACCGCCGCGCCTGGCCGGCGGTGGACGTGTCGGCGATCGAGGACAATGGCGACTATCTCGAGCACCTGCTGGTCGGCGGCGAACTCGACGTGGCGGTGACCGTCATCTCCAACCTTCGCGACCGGATGGCGCTGCAGGCGGAGATCCTCGAGGTCTCGCCCTACCGGCTGTGGCTGCCGCTCGGCCACCGGCTGGTCGACGCGGACTCCATCGCGCTGTCGGATCTGTCGGCGGAACCGCTGATCATGCTCACCATCGACGAGATCGAGGAGAGCACCGGCAAGCTGCTCGCCGCACTCGGCACCCGCCCCCACGTCGCCTTCCGCACGCGCTCGGTGGAGGCGGTGCGCAGCCTGGTGGCGACCGGGGCGGGGGTGGCGCTGCTGCCCGACCTCGTCTACCGCCCATGGTCGCTGGAAGGCGATCGCATCGAGAGCCGCGACATCTCCGGCGCGCTGCCGGTGGTGCAGGTCGGCATGGTGTGGCGGCGCGGCTCGGTGCTGTCGCAGACCGCGCGCGACTTCATCGCGCTGGCGCAGGGGCAGCGGATGCAGCGGGGGCGGTGAGGGCCCGCCAGGGATGGGCGTCGTTCCGACCAGAACCCGGAAATTGCGGCAGCCTTGCGCGACGTGGTATGATCGTTCCCATGAACCAGCTGTTCCGCAACCCGGACCTTCGCTCCCCCAACCTGCCGCTCACCACGCAGGCCGCCGAGGGCTTGGCGCGGCGGCGATGGAGCGTGGCCGAGATCGAGGCGCTGGTGAAGGCCGGCGTGCTGGACGAGAACGAGCGCTTCGAGCTGATCGGCGGGGAGATCGTGCCCATGAATGCGAAGGGCATACGGCACGAGGTGCTGAAGAGCGCGCTGATTTACCATTTCGTCCGGACCGCGCCAGCCGAGTTCGTCTTTGCCGGAGAAACGACCTTCCGTCTCAGCGACGACACGTTCGTCGAGCCCGACTTCGTGTTCTTCCGCAAGGCCGACGGGCTCGCTGCGCTGGCGCCGAAGACGGCGCTGCTGGCGGTCGAGGTGGCGGATTCCAGCCTGCGCTGGGATCTCGGGCGCAAGGCGCTGATCTACGCGCATTTCGGCATTCCGGAAATGTGGGTGATCGACGCGGTGAAAGAGACGACCCACGTTCACACGGCGCCGGGACTGGAGGGTTATGGCTCGATCCGGGAGGTGGCGGCCGACGCGGAGGTGCAATCCATGGCCATCCCCGGCCTCTCCGTCGGCCTGGCAAAGCTGGAGCGTTTCTGACCGTTGCGGACGTGGCTCGCGGCGCCTTTCGCAGGGCATGCGCCGGTGAAGAGGTCGGACAATGAGCAATCGGAATTTCCGATATGTCGTTTCTGACGAATGAAATTGCGAAAGCCGGGATTCGTGGCACTCTGGCGTCAGGGATCATGCCGCCGCCTCAGAGAGCGGCCCCCGACAATGGGAGAATCGTCATGAAGAAGCTTCTCGAGTCATGCACTGCGCTGGCGCTCGCGCTCAGCGTCTCGACCTCCGCCTTCGCCCAGGTCACGTCGATCGGCGAGAGCGAGGGACAGGTCAACATCGTCGCCTGGGCCGGCTACATCGAGCGCGGCGAGACGATGAAGGAATTCGACTGGGTGACCAAGTTCGAGGAGGCCTCGGGCTGCAAGGTCAATGTCAAGACCGCCAACACCTCCGACGAGATGGTGGCGCTGATGAACGAGGGCGGCTTCGACCTCGTGACCGCGTCGGGTGACGCCTCTCTGCGCCTCATTGCCGGCAAGCGCGTGCAGCCGATCAACATCGACCTGGTGCCCAGCTGGTCCACCGTCGACGAGCGGCTGAAGAACGCGCCCTGGCACACGGTCGACGGCGTGCACTACGGCGTGCCCTACATGTGGGGTCCGAACGTTCTGATGTACAACACCAACGTCTTCAAGGAGGCGCCGACCTCGTGGAACGTGGTGTTCGAGGAGATGGACCTGCCCGACGGCAAGACCAACAAGGGCCGCGTGCAGGCCTATGACGGCCCGATCCACGTGGCCGATGCCGCGCTGTACCTGATGACGCACAAGCCGGAACTCGGCATCAAGAGCCCCTACGAGCTCAACGAGGACCAGTACAAGGCCGCTCTCGACCTGCTGCGCCAGCAGCGCAAGCTCGTCGGCCGCTACTGGCACGACGCCTTCATCCAGATCGACGACTTCAAGAACGAGGGCGTCGTGGCGTCCGGTTCCTGGCCGTTCCAGGTGAACCTGCTCAAGTCTGACAACCAGCCGGTCGCCTCGGTGTTCCCCAAGGAGGGCGTGACGGGCTGGGCCGACACGACCATGATGCATGTCGACGCGGCCAACCCGAACTGCGCCTACAAGTGGATGGAGCATTCGCTGTCGTCGAACCTGCAGTCGGACCTGTCGGTCTGGTTCGGCGCCAACCCCTCTGTGCCCGCCGCCTGCACCGACGGTCGCGGCATGCAGACCGCCGAGGGCTGCACGACCAACGGCATGGATCATTTCGAGGACGTCCGGTTCTGGACCACGCCGACCTCGAAATGCGCCAGCCAGAACGACCAGTGCGTGCCCTACTACCGCTGGGTATCGGACTATGTCGGGGTGATCGGCGGCCGCTGAGGCGGATACGCCGGCACGGCCAGTCCGCGCGCGCCCTCACCGTCTCGGGCTTCGCCCGATCCACCTCTTCCCCATGTGCATGGGGGAGAGGAACCGCAGCGCTTGCGGTTGGCGCTCCTCTCCCCGGACAGGGGGAGAGGAGGCGCGAAGGGTCGGTGAGGGGTGCGCCGCATTCGCAGCAGGATCGTTCGACCACGATGACCACAGCCGTCTCCTTCCAGTCCGTCTCACGGCATTACGGCCCGGTGAAAGCGGTCGATCGGGTGGACCTCGCCGTCCGGGAAGGCGAATTCTTCGCCATGCTGGGCCCGTCCGGGTCTGGCAAGACGACGTCGCTCCGGCTGATCGCAGGCTTCGAACAGCCGACGGCGGGACATATCGAGATATTCGGCGAGACCGCGGAGGGCGTTCCGCCTTACCGGCGCAACGTCAACACGGTGTTCCAGGACTATGCGCTGTTTCCGCACCTCAACGTCGTCGACAACGTCGCCTACGGGCTGATGGTGCGCGGGGTGGGCAAGCCCGAGCGGCGCAAGGCAGCGGAAGAGGCGCTGGCACTCGTCAAGCTGCCCGGTTACGGCGACCGGCGGCCCGGACAGCTGTCGGGCGGCCAGCGACAGCGCGTGGCGCTGGCGCGTGCGCTCGTCAACCGGCCGAAGGTGCTCCTGCTCGACGAGCCGCTCGGCGCGCTCGACCTCAAGCTGCGCGAGCAGATGCAGGAGGAACTGAAGGTGCTGCAGCGGAGCCTCGGCATCACCTTCGTCTTCGTGACCCACGACCAGGGCGAAGCCCTGTCCATGGCCGACCGCGTGGCGGTGTTCAGCGAGGGTCGCATCATGCAGGTGGGAACGCCGGAGGAAATCTACCAGCGTCCGGCCTCCCGCTTCGTGGCCGATTTCGTCGGTTCGTCCAACGTCCTGCCGCCGGACTTCGTGCAGCGCTATTGCGGACAGCGCGGCTGGGGCAGCCTTCGCCCCGAGCAGATTCGCATCCAGCGCGAGGCCGCAGGCGACGGGGTGCCCGCGCGGGTGATTTCGAAGAACTATCTCGGCGCCGCCACCCGCGTGGCTCTGGACGCCCACGGCCTGCGGCTCAACGCCGTGCTGCCCGCCGGCACCCGCCTGCCGGAGGACGGCGAAGCGGTGGTGCTGACCTTCAACCGCGATGCCATGCACGTGATGGGGGAGGAGGCCTGATGGCCGTGTCGGCCAGCCCGGCGATCCTGCCGCGCCGCGGAGGCGTCGCAGGGGCGATGTCGGATACGTTCTGGCGGCATCCGGGGCTGCTGCTGTTCCTGCTGCTGACGCCGCCGGTGCTGTGGCTCGGCATCATCTATCTCGGGTCGCTGTTCGCACTCCTGGCGCAGAGCTTCTTCTCGATCGACGAGTTCTCGGGCCTCGTCCAGTACGAGTTCACGCTGAAGACCTATGGCGAACTGCTGCGGGCGCAGAACCTCGACATCATCCTGCGGACCGTTTCGATGGCGGCGATCGTGACGCTGGCGGCGGCGGCAGTGGCCTTTCCGATCGCCTATTTCGCGGCGCGCTACGCGAAGGGAAAGTGGAAGGCGTTCTTCTATCTCGCGGTCATGCTGCCGCTGTGGTCGAGCTATCTCGTCAAGGTCTATGCCTGGAAGCTGATCCTGGCCAAGGAAGGCATCCTGAACTGGCTGCTGGCCAAGCTGCACCTGACATGGCTGCTCGAAGCCTGGCTGTCGCTGCCGATCGTCGGCGGGAATTCGCTGTCGTTCAGCTATACCGGCACGTTTCTCGTGTTCCTCTACGTCTGGCTGCCCTTCATGATCCTGCCGCTGCAGGCGGCACTGGAGCGCGTGCCGGGCAATCTCGTGGAAGCCTCCTCGGACCTCGGCGCGCGGCCGGCCACGACCTTCCGGCACGTGATCTTCCCGCTCGCACTGCCCGGGCTGGTGGCCGGCTCGATCTTCACCTTCTCGCTGACCCTGGGCGACTACATCATCCCGCAGATCGTCGGCACGTCGCGGCTGTTCATCGGCCAGGCGGTCTACGCACACCAGGGCACGGCGGGCAACATCCCGCTGGCGGCCGCCTTCACGGTGGTACCGATCGTGGTGATGGGGTTCTACCTCTGGGGCGCCAAGAGGCTGGGGGCGTTCGATGCGATGTGAGATGGTGCCCGCCTTCGCGCCGTCATCCTCGGGCTTGTCCCGAGGATCTACCGCCGGCCGACCGATAGTCGCAGCCATCGGCATGCTTCTTTGCTCACCGACATTCACAACCCGCGAACGCTGGCAGATCCTCGGGACAAGCCCGAGGATGACGGCCGAGCGGAGGCTGCGAGCGGGAGTTCCCCATGCGTGCTGACCGCAACGAGCGGGCGTCGCTGCCCTTGACGCTTGCCGCGGCGGCCGGGCTCCTGTTCCTGCACCTGCCGATCCTGCTCATCTTCGTCTATGCCTTCACGACGGAGGACAAGAGCTATGCCTGGCCGCCGCCCGGCTTCACCACGAAATGGTTCGCGGTGACGTGGAACCGGCCGGACGTGTGGGAGGCGCTGACGCTGTCGGTCAAGGTGGCGTCGATCTCGACCGCGGTCGCGCTGGTGCTCGGCACGCTGTGCGCGGCGGCCGTCAGCCGGACGAAATTCTTCGGCCGCGAGACCATCTCGCTGCTGGTCATCCTGCCGATCGCGCTGCCCGGCATCATCACCGGCATCGCGCTGCGTTCGGCCTTCTCGATCGCCGAGATTCCGTTCTCGACCTGGACGATCGTGCTCGGGCACGCGACCTTCTGCGTGGTCGTTGTCTACAACAACGCGGTGGCGCGCTTCCGGCGCACCTCGGCCTCCCTGATCGAGGCCTCGATGGATCTCGGTGCGGACGGTTTCCAGACGTTCCGATACGTGATCCTGCCCAACATCGGCACGGCGCTGCTGGCCGGCGGCATGCTCGCCTTCGCACTGTCCTTCGACGAGGTGATCGTGACCACGTTTACGGCCGGGCAGCAGGCGACGCTGCCGATCTGGATGCTGGAGGAACTGGTGCGGCCTCGGCAGCGCCCGGTGACCAACGTGGTGGCGATGGTGGTGGTGATCGTCACCTTCCTGCCGATCCTCGCCGCCTTCTATCTGACCCGGGACGGCGACCAGATCGCGGGGGGCGGCAAATGAAACGGGCGAGTGGCGAACAGCGAATAGCGAATAGCGAATAGGGAATAGGGAATAGGGAATAGGGAATAGGGAATAGGGTCTTTCCATTCGCCATTCGCCATTCGCCATTCGCTTCTCGATAAAAGGGAGAGACACCATGGACACCGCAATGCTGATCGGCTCGCGCTTCGAGGCCGGGACCGAGACCGAGGAACCGATCCTCAACCCCAGGACGGGCGCGACGATCCTCAATCTGCCCGAGGCCAACCAGGGCCAGATCGAGGCGGCGGTCGCGGCCGCCGACAAGGCTTTCGCGACATGGTCGCGTACCACGCCCGCGCAGCGTTCTGGCTACCTGCTCAAGATCGCCGAACGCATCGAGGCGGAGGCCGAGGGGTTCGCGGCGCTGGAGGCGCTGAACTGCGGCAAGCCGATCAACGCGGTGAAGAACGACGAGATCCCCGCGATCGTCGACTGCTACCGCTTCTTCGCCGGCGCGGTGCGCTCGATGCCGGGCGCGGTGGCGGGCGAGTACCTGCCGGGCTTCACCTCGATGATCCGGCGCGACCCGATCGGCATCGTGGCCTCCATCGCGCCGTGGAACTATCCGTTGATGATGATGGCCTGGAAGCTGGCGCCTGCCATCGCCGGCGGCAACACCGTCGTCTTCAAGCCTTCCGAGCAGACGCCGCTGACGGCGCTGAAGCTCGCCCGCATCCTGGCGGAGGTGCTGCCGGAAGGCGTGGTCAACGTGGTGCTCGGGCGCGGCGAGAGCGTCGGCAACGCGCTGATCAACCATCCCAAGGTCAACATGATCTCGATCACCGGCGACATCGCGACCGGCAAGAAGGTGCTGCAGGCGGCGGCCAAGTCGGTCAAGCGCACGCATCTGGAGCTCGGCGGCAAGGCGCCGGTGATCGTGTTCGACGATGCCGATCTCGGTGCCGTGGTCAGCGGCCTGCGTGCCTTCGGCTTCTACAATGCCGGCCAGGACTGCACCGCCGCCTGCCGTATCTACGCCGGCGAGAAGATCTACGAGAAGCTGGTCGCCGACCTCTCCTCCGCCGTCTCGACCATCGCCTACGGCCAGGAGGACGACACGGTCAACGAGATCGGACCGCTGATCTCGAAGCGTCAGCGCGACCGCGTCTCTTCCTTCGTCGAGCGCGCCTCGGAACTGAACCACATCGAGATCACCACCGGCGGCAAGCCGGGCGAGGGGGGCGGCTTCTACTACCAGCCGACCGTCGTGGCCGGCGCGCTGCAGTCGGACGAGATCGTGCGGCGCGAGGTGTTCGGGCCGGTCGTCTCCGTGACGCGCTTCTCCGACGTCGACGAGGCGGTAGGCTGGGCCAACGACAGCGACTACGGCCTCGCCTCCTCGGTGTGGACGAAGGATGTCGGCCGCGCGATGGCCACCGCGTCGCGGCTGCAGTACGGCTGCACCTGGATCAATACCCATTTCATGCTGACCAACGAGATGCCGCATGGGGGGCTGAAGCAGTCCGGCTACGGCAAGGACATGTCGCTCTACGCGCTGGAGGACTATACGGCGGTGCGCCACGTGATGGTGGCGCACGGCTAGCGGCAGCTTACCGACCACGAACGGCGCGCCGCGAAATCCTTCGCGTCGCGTCGCCTTTCGGGCCTTCTGCGCCGCCACCCCGCTTGGTGTCGGGGCGTCATTGACCTATGTGTGACGTCAGACCGCGCATTCAGCAGGGGGCCAGATGTCCGTCACGAAGGAAACCGTCATCGAGAAGCTGCGGACGATCCCCGGACCCGATGGGGGCGGGGACATCGTGTCGCTCGGGCTCGTGTCGGACATCTTCATCGCCGACGGCAAGGCATTCTTCTCCATCACCGTGCCGGCGGCCCGCGCCCGTGAACTGGAGCCGCTGCGCGAGACCGCCGAGCGCGCGGTGAAGGCGATCCCGGGTGTCACCGGCGCCATGGTGGCGCTGACGGCCGAGAAGAAGGGCGGCGGGATGGAGCGGGCGCCGGCGCCGCCGCCGCGTCCCGCGCCGCAGGCCCATTCGCACGGGCATTCGCATGGCCATTCACACGCGCCGCGCCCCGCGCCCGAGTTGGCGCCCGCCTCGCGCCAGCCGGGCAAGCGCGGCGTTCCAGGCGTGGCCGCCATCATCGCCGTCGCCTCCGGCAAGGGCGGCGTGGGCAAGTCGACCACGGCCGTCAACCTGGCGCTCGGCCTCGTGGCGCTCGGCATGAAGGTCGGCATCCTCGACGCCGACATCTACGGCCCGTCCATGCCGCGTCTGCTCGGCTTGTCGGGCAGGCCCGAGACGGTGGACGGCAAGGTGCTGAAGCCGATGCAGCGCTACGGGCTGAAGGCGATGTCGATGGGTTTCCTCGTCGAAGAGGAGACGCCGATGATCTGGCGCGGACCGATGGTGATGTCGGCTCTGACGCAGATGCTGCGCGAGGTGGAATGGGGGGCGCTCGACGTGCTTGTGGTCGACATGCCGCCCGGCACCGGCGACGCGCAGCTGACCATGGCGCAGCAGGTGCCGCTCGCGGGCGCCGTCATCGTCTCCACGCCGCAGGACCTGGCGCTGATCGACGCCCGCAAGGGTCTGAACATGTTCCGCAAGGTGGACGTGCCACTGCTCGGCATCGTCGAGAACATGAGCTACTTCGTGGCACCCGATACCGGCACGCGCTACGACATCTTCGGCCACGGCGGTGCGCGCAGGGAGGCCGAGCGTCTCGGCGTCCCGTTCCTCGGCGAAGTGCCGCTCGAGATGGCGATCCGCGAGAGTTCGGACGCGGGCGCGCCTGTCGTGGTCTCGCAGCCGGATGGACCGCACGCGCGGGTCTATCGCGACATAGCCGCCAAGGTCATCGAGCAACTCGAGGTCGGCAAGGGCGGCGGCGAGGGACCCGCGATCGTGTTCGAATAGGCGGCGGGAAAGCTGTCCGCGCGTGATCGCCGCGCGGGCTGCCGAAGTGGTCATGGCGGTGCTTTCGACCTTCAGCATAAAGTCGCTGCGGACCTACCCGTCGTGGTGGAAATGCGACCCCGTATTTGTTAAGAAGACTTGACAGTTTGCAGTGGGACGGCGCCGATCGACCGCCGTCCGACTGCAGCGTGAGTTGATGGATCGGCGGTTCGTCTTCCTGCCACAAGCGACGGGTTCGGGTCGCGGGCCGGGGCGGTCTTCCGACGGAAATGGGGCAATGCATGGCCGGCCCGCGCTATACGCGGCAGGTCGCGACGATCGTTTCGATCGATGCGGCGGGTTTCTCCCGCCTGATGGGCATCGACGACGAGGCGACGGTGGCGACTTTCGAGCAGATGAGGGAGATCATCGAGGCGAGCTGCGCGGATCATGGCGGCCGGCTCTTCGGCCCTGCCGGGGACAGCATGATGGCGGAGTTCGGCGCGCCGGTGGAGGCGCTGCTCGCCGCGCTGGAGTTCCAGGACCGCATCCGCGACCGCAACGAGGCCATCGCTCCCGACAGGCGGATGTCGTTCCGGACGGGTATCAATACGGGCAGCGTCATCGTCCGCGAGGGGAGCCGGTACGGCGACGACGTCAACATCGCCGCCAGGCTGCAGGAGATCGCGCCCGAGGGCGGCGTGGTAATCTCGGACACGACCTGGCAGCACGTGCGCGACCGCGCCGCGGTGCGCTTCATCGACCTCGGAATTCAGAACTTCCACAACATCCTCCTTCCGGTTCGCGCCTACCGGGTAGAGCGGGGCACGCCGCAGCCGGTCGCGCGGCAGGACGGCGCGGCGCCCTTCTCGTTCTTCCGGGCTGACGGCAAGGGTGGACCGCCGGCGATCGCGGTGCTGCCGCTGCGCAGCGAGCCCGACGATCCGGAGACCCGCTACATCGGCGAGGGCATCGCCGAGGACATCATCGCGGGGCTGTCCAACGTGCGGTGGCTGCCGGTGATATCCGTCAATTCCAGCCGCCAGTTCGCCGACGCCGCGGTGACGGCGGAGGCGGCAGGGCAGGCCCTCGGTGCCCGCTACGTCGTGACCGGCACGGTGACCCGCAACGGAAGCCAGCTGCGCGTGCGCACGATGCTCGACGATGCGTCGAGCGACCGCACCATCTGGTCGCGCCGCTACGACCGCGACATGACCGACATGTTCGACATGCAGGGCGAGATCGGCAGCGAGATCGTGGCCACGCTGGAGAAGGAGGTCGATCGGATCGAGCAGGCCCGCACCTTCCGTGTTCCCTGGGAGAGCCTCGAGACCTGGCAGCTGGTGCGCCGCGGGCGCTGGCACATGCAGCGGCGGACGCGGGAGGACACGGAGCGCGCGCTCGAGTTCTTCCAGGCGGCTTATGAGCGGGACCCGAACTCGTCCACGGTGCTCGACGAACTGGCGTGGTGGTACTTCTGGCGTTCCTGGTTGAATTTCGGCGCGAGCGGCGAGTACCGCGAGGATCTCCAGCGCGTCGTCGACTATTCGCGCAAGGCCCTCTACGTCGACAGCCAGGACGCGCGGCCGCACGCCTATCTCGGCATCACCGACATCATGTCCGGCCGGCCGCGCGCGGCGCTCGAACATCTGTCGGAGGCCCTGCGGATCAATCCGAGCTTCGCCTTCGCACGCTCGGCCATGGGCAGCGCACACAATCTGCTCGGCGAGGCCGAGAGGGCCATCCCGCTGTTCCAGGGCGCCGACCGGCTGAGCCCCTTCGACCTCTACCGCTTCCACAATCTCGGTGAACTCGCATCCGCCCAGTGCCTTGCCGGCGACTGGGAGGGCGCCATCCTCAGCGCCGAACGCTCGCTGATGCTCGCGCCCGCCTACTGGTATGCCCGCTTCCTCAAGGCCGGCGCACTCGCCCGCTCGGGGCGGCATCAGGAGGCTCGCGCCGAGCGGGCGATCCTTCTGGCGCAGGATCCCCGCTTCACGGTGGAGAAGGCCGAGTTGATCCCGTTCGCCGACAAAGCCTGCAACCGGCTCCTGATCGACGCCTATCTCGCTGCAGAATAAATCCGCCGACCCGTCAGCAGTGTGAAGCGCCTCACTTACAGTGGCGTGCGCAGCAATTTATCTGCAACCTGCGAGCAAGAGGGAACGGCATCGTGCAGACGAAGTACTTCGACGGGATCAGGAAGGCGCAGGCCAGTCAGAGGCCAGCCCATGCCCTGCCTCCCTTCGATCCGGAGCGCCTGCGCACGCGCGGCCTCCTCGGCAAGGTGGTCGGCCGGCTGATGGAGAATCCACGCGGCTGGCTCTCGCTGCTGCGCCGCTGGTGGCCGAACCCCAAGATCGGCAATTTCGTGCTGGTGACGCGAGCAGCCGACGTGCGCGAAGTGTTCGAGCGCCAGGACGTCTTCCACACGCCTTTCGGTCCCGAGATGATGGAGATGGCCGACGGCTCCAACTTCATTCTCGGCATGCAGGACGGCGCCGCCTACCGCAAGCTCAAGTCGCCCATCCTGACCGCCTTCCCGCCCGACGAGGTGGAGCGTCGCGTGCGGCCGATCGCCCGGCGTCATGCCGACGACATCATGCGCACCGCGACGCCCGGCTTCGATGCGGTGGACGAACTTCTCAAGATCGTACCGGTGCGGGTCTGCCGCGACTATTTCGGGATGGCGATCGACGACGATGCGGCCTTCTCCGACTGGTCGATCGCGCTGTCGACGCTGTTCTTCGCCGATCCCGCCGGCAATGCCGACACCCGAGAACTCGCCGTGGTGGCGGCCAACCACATGCTCGCGGCGATCGACCGGTCGATCGAGCGGGCGCAGCGCGGCGAGATCGCAGCCGACACGCCGCTCGCCCGCCTCGTCCTCCTCAACGAGCAGCGCCCGGAGGTGATCTCGATCCCCGAGATCCGGTCGGTGATGATGGGCATGATCTCCGGCTTCGCACCGACCAACCTGCTCGCTGCGGGCAACTGCCTCGACGTCATCCTGTCGATGCCGGAAGCCCGCGCGGCGGTGGTCAAGGCGGTCAAGGGCGGGGACGACGCCGCGCTCGACCGCGCGATCCTGGAGGCCATGCGCTTCAAGCCGATCTTCGTCGGTCCGTTCCGCTATGCCGCGGTCGACACGGTGATCGCCCGCGGCACGCCGCGGGAGCGTTTCGTCCCCAAGGGCGCCACCGTGATGCCGTCGATCCTCTCGGCCATGTTCGACGCCGAATCCGTCGTTGACCCCGAGCGGTTCGATCCGGACCGTTCCTGCCGCGACTACATGGTCTATGGCCACGGCATCCACTGGTGCATCGGGTCGGCGATCGCGCGGGTACAGATCGGCGAGTGTTTCCGGGCGCTGTTCATGCGGCCGGGATTGCGGCGGGCCGAGGGCCGCGCCGGGCGTCTTTCCCGGCGCGGTGCCTTCCCGGAAAGGCTCTGCGTCACGTTCGATACCGATGCTCTGTCGCGGACGGTGCCGCATGCCTTCGTCACCATCGCCGCGCCGGTCGCATCGGGGGTCGACGTTCCGGCGCTTCGCGACGAAGTCGCGCGGCTAGGAAACCCGGCGACCGGCGGAATCCGGGCCGCGCTCGACGATACGCGGGCTGTGCATTTCGCCAGCCTGTCGGTGATCGGCAGCGCGGACCCGCGTGTGGAGACGGTCGACGGCCGCTTCGACGTGGTGCTGGAGTTTTCCGCCGACGGGAGCGAGGCCGAGGCCATCGCGCTGATGGCGGAAAAGGCCGGCCCGTTCCTGCGCACCGTCTTCGAAAAAGCCGGCGTGCTCCCGGCAGGGCGCGAACTCACGAGCTTCCTGCTGATGCACAGCGTCCGGGTCGGCCCGGGCTTGCGGACACCTGCGGGCCTGGTGTTCACCGGCACGCCCGGACATGGGGTCGCGCGGATCAAGGCGGAGGCCTGTCTGGAAGCAGAGCTGCGCGCCGAACTGTCGAGGCTGCGGCCCGACCCGGACGAGACGGCGCTTGCGCGCCTCCAAAGGCTGCGCCGGCATCTCGCAGAGCTTGGCGGCTACGACTGGGCGTTCCAGCCTGCCCCTCATGGCCTCGAAGGGCCGACGAAGCCACTGGCCTCCGCCTTCCTCCGCTGGCTGACCTCCTGGAAGGCGCTTGGTGGCTCCCTCGCCGTTCTGACGCTGCTGAGCGCGCTCTATGCGCGCGTGGCCTTCTCCGGGGCGCAGGCGGCAGGGGGCGCGCTCGTGGCCTGGCTGGCGGCCCTGTCCCTCGCGCTGCTGACCATCCTGTTCCTCGCCGGCGGGACGGCCGGTTTGCTGTACTGGCGCCTGCGCCGCGCGGAGGAACGGGATGCGGAAAAGGGCGCGCCCCTTCCGCCGGACCGTTTCGAGCCGATCGCGGCGGGTGAGAACCACGTCGCACAGAACCATCTCGCCGCCGTATCCGTGATGAAGCCCGGATGGTTGCGCCGCCTCACGCTGCGGCTGACGTTCCTGGCGATCAAGATCGCGGCGACGCGTGCGTTCGAACCCGGCCGCCTGTCGGACATCGGGTCGATCCACTATGCGCGCTGGGTGCTCCTGCCCGGCACCGACAAGCTGCTGTTCTTCAGCAACTACGGCGGCAGCTGGGAGAGCTATCTGGAGGATTTCATCACCAAGGCGCATGCCGGCCTGACCGGCGTGTGGAGCAACACCGCAGGCTTCCCGCGGACCCGCAACCTGTTCCAGGAGGGCGCCACCAACGGCGCGCAGTTCAAGCTGTGGGCGCGCGAACAGCAGATACCGACGCTGTTCTGGTACTCGGCCTATCCGGAACTGACGACCTTCCACATCCGCCGCAATGCGGCGATCCGGGAGGCCGTGGCCGGTGCCCGCACGGAGACAGACGCCGCGGCGCTGCTGTCGAGCTTCGGCTCGGCGCCGCTGCCGGCACGCGTGCTGGAGACGGACGAGATCCAGTCGATCGCCTTCGGCGGCATGGGCAGGCTGCAGGCGGCGGAGATGATCGCGCTGCGGCTGCCCGAGAGCCCGCCGGCCGCCGAGCGGGCGCAGTGGCTGGACTTCGTTCTGGCCAATGCCAGCTTCGGGGCGCGCGTGCCGGAGAGGGAGGCGATGACGGTCGCCTTCAGCGCAGCCGGGCTGCGAAAGCTCGGGCTTGCGGACGAGGGCGTCGCGGGGCTGCCGACCGTCTTCCTGCGCGGCATGGCGGCGCCGGGGCAGGACCGGGTGCTGGGCGACGTCGGCGAGAATGCAGCGGTGAACTGGGCCTGGGGGCATGGCGACGCGGAAGCCGATGCGATCCTCGTCTGCTACGCGACACCCGCACGCATTGCCGGCATGATCGCGACGGCCATCGCCGAGGCGGAGGTCGCAGGCATGCGGGTGATCCACCGGCTGCCGCTGATCATCAAGACCGATTCCGAAGGCCGTGCGCTCGAGCACTTCGGCTATCGCGACGGCATCTCGCAGCCGGTGATCGAGGGAACGCCGCGCGCACGCGGGCCGGTCCACCCGCAGCACAAGGTGGCGGCGGGGGAATTCCTGCTCGGCTACCCCGACCAGACCGGCAAGGCGCCGCCGCCGATCGCCGTTCCGGCGGGATTCGATCGCGGGCAGTGCCTGAGCCCGCTGGCCGTGCCGCCGGTGGGCGGGGAAGGGCGCGACTGGCGCGATTTCGGCCGCAACGGCTCCTTCCTCGTGGTGCGCCAGCTCGTCCAGCACGTCGACCGTTTCGAGACCTTCTGCCGCCGGACGGCGGAGGGCCTCGGCGAAGAGACCATAGACGGGCGGCCGGCCACGGAATGGGTCGGCGCAAAGATGTTCGGACGCTGGAAGGATGGCGCCTCGCTGGTGCGCAATCCCGTCCGGCGGGAGGCGGAGACGACGGAGGGACGCCGGAAAGACGTGGCCGACAATGGCTTTCTGTACGAAGGCGAGGATCCGCAGGGGCTCGCATGCCCACTCGGCGCGCATGCGCGGCGGTCGAATCCCCGCGATTCTCTCGGCAAGGATCCGCAGGCCCAGATCGAACTCGCCAAGCGCCACCGGCTGCTGCGCATCAGCCGCGCCTTCCAGCAGGACGACCGGAAGGGCATCCTGTTCATGTGCCTGAACGCCGACATCGAGCGGCAGTTCGAGTTCGTCCAGCAGACCTGGGTGATGAATCCGAACTTCCAGACCCTGCACGGCGAGCAGGACCCGATCGTGGGGCATCCCGCCGGCGACGGGGCCTTTACCGTACCGACCCGGCACGGGCCGCTCGTTTTTTCCGATCTCCAGGCCTTCGTCACCGTCGCAGGCGGCGGCTACTTCTTCATGCCCGGACGACGCGCGCTGCAGTACCTGCGATCTCAGGCCGATACGGGCGATCCGGCGGTCCTGTCCCTGCCGGGTCACGGTCTGGAGGAGAGCGGCACGACGTGCCGGGCGAGGTGCGCGCCCGCCCCTACGAACGCGGTCTTCTAGGATCGATTGACGCTGCCGAGTGTAAACTCCCCATGGTTGTATAAACTTTGCATATTCTTCGTCGATCGCGAGCAATTGCTGGCAATCTGTTAAGGATCACGCCTCACACTCTGCCCTCGAAAGATGCGCGTGATGATTCCGTGACCACGCACGCGTCGTAGAAGCACGCTGCAAGCGATCGGGCAGCGAATCGAGGGGGTAAAGACATGCGGTTCTTCAGGTCGAAGGATGGGGCGAATGCAGGGAACTCGGAGATCGGGGAGCTGAACGCCAAGGTTGCCGCCATCATGCGTTCGCAGGCAGTGATCGAATTTGCCCTCGACGGAACGATCCTGACAGCCAACCAGAATTTTCTGGATACGATGGGTTATACCGAAGCCGAGATCCTCGGCAAGCGCCACTCGATGTTCGTCGACATGGCCTATTCGTCCAGCCCGGAATACAAATCCTTCTGGGACCGTCTTCGGGCCGGCGAATTCTTTTCCGACAAGTTCGCGCGTGTCGGTAAGGGCGGCCGTGAAATCTGGATTCAGGGTTCATACAACCCGCTCTTCGATGCTGCGGGCAAGCCCTACAAGGTGATCAAGATTGCGTCCGACATCACCGGGATCGAACACGAGCGGCGCCGCAACGAAGAGGAACGCGCCGCGCGCGCCGGCGAGCAGCAGAAGGTCGTTCAGGCCCTGGCCGGAGGCTTGAAGAACCTCGCCGCCGGAAACCTGTTGAACGGCATCGCAGAGAACTTCCCGGCCGAGTACGAGGCGCTCCGGATCGACTTCAATAGGGCCGTCGACGCCCTGCAGGGTGCGCTGACCTCGATTGCGGCGAGCGCGGAGACCGTCCGTGGCGGGACGAGCGAGATCATGCGCGCTTCCGACGACCTGTCGAAGCGCACCGAGCAGAATGCGGCGAGCCTCGAGCAGACCGCAGCGGCCCTGAATGAACTGACCGAGACGGTGCGCCAGACTGCAGAGGGCGCGCGGAAGGCGGATCGCACGGTGGCGTCGACCCGTTCGGATGCGGAGAAGAGCGGCGGAATCGTGCGCGAGGCGATCACGGCCATGGAGCAGATCGAGAAGTCGTCCGCGCAGATCGGCCAGATCATCGGCGTGATCGACGAGATCGCCTTCCAGACCAACCTGCTGGCGCTGAACGCCGGTGTGGAGGCGGCCCGCGCCGGGGAGGCGGGCCGCGGCTTCGCGGTCGTCGCTCAGGAGGTGCGTGCGCTGGCTCAGCGGTCGGCAGAGGCGGCCAAGGAGATCAAGGGTCTGATCTCGACCTCGACCGCGCATGTCGACAACGGCGTCACCCTCGTGGGAAACACGCGCGACGCCCTGATGCGCATCGTCGCCTCCTTCGGCGGCATCAGCGAACTCGTCGGCGCGATGGCGGCCTCTGCCGAGGCGCAGTCGACGGGCATCGCCCAGATCAACGTGGCGATCGGCCAGATGGACCAGTCGACGCAGCAGAACGCCGCCATGGTGGAGCAGTCCACCGCGGCAGCCGTCTCGCTCGACCGAGAGGCGGAGGCCATGGCAGAACTCGTCGGCCGGTTCGAGGTCGGCATCGCACGCCGTTCATCGACCGCGTCCCGGCACGGTCACGTACGATCTCTGCATGGCGCGCCCGCGCGCTCGCAGCAGCCGGCACGGTCGACCTATGCGCCCGGGCGTTCGGCGGCGTTGCGCAAGCCTGACACGGCCCACGAGGAAGACGGCTGGGAAGCGTTCTGAACTCCGCCAGCTTCGCAGGCAGCCGGGCATGTCCGCCCCGGCGGAGCGGACACCGGCGTCCTTGCGACGCGAATCACGCCGGCTCACGATCCCGAGGCTTCCGCGCGCATGGCGGCGGGGCTGGTTGCTCCTGTGCGCCTGGATCTTGCCGGTTCGTACTCGCACGGGCCGAGCCCGGCACAAAAAACAGCAAGCGGACGCAACTTTTCTTCGCCTGGGGTGTTATGCGATGTCATCCTGTAGATTAGGGTGTCCTTGAAAACGAGCACTTGCAGACAGAGGGATCCGGGGGAGGCGCCATGAACAGAGACGCTATGCTGCAATTCTCCTTTCGGCCGGAGGCGCGGCTCCCCGACGTCCACCGGACTGAAAGCTGGCGTGGCTTCTCGGTCGAGTTCTCGCGTATAAACGGCGCCAGCGAATACAGCTTCAGCCTTACCTGCGACCGGCATTATCTGTGCCTGCACGATCTCCTGCTCTCCGACGGCAGCATGGTCGTGGACGGAATGCGGCCGATCCAGCGCAAGGACCTGCGCAACAACATGACCTATCTGCCGCGCCACACGTCCATTTCCGGCTTTGCGGCTCCCGTGGACCGCACGAACAGCTTCACCGCCTTCTATTTCGATCCCGAGGAGATCGCGACGGAGACCGAACGGCTGTACCGGGCGACCGACAGCTTCGCGATGGTCTATTTCGACGACGCGCGCCTGCGCACCACCCTGGAAAAGATGCGCACGGTGATGGCGAGCGATCAGGAGCCGGACAGGCTCTATGCGGAGACGCTGGCGCTGCTTACCGCCATCGAGGTGGCGCAGATGCAGACGGGGGCACTCAAGCTGACGCCCGGCCAGTCCGGGGGACTGTCGGGTGCACAGCTGAAGCTCGTCTTCGATTTCGTCGATTCCCGGCTGGGCGCGGAGGTTTCGCTCGACGACATGGCGGCGGTCGCCCGGCTGAGCCGGTTCCATTTCGCCAGGGCCTTCAAGAAGTCGGTCGGCGAACCGCCGTACGCTTACGTCCTGCGCCAGCGCATCGAGCGGGCCAAGGTGCTGCTCAAGACGACGAAAATGCAGGTCAACGAGGTTGCGGTGTCCACCGGGTTCAAGACCGCGAGCCATTTCGTGCGCGCTTTCCAGCAGGCGGTGGGGACGTCGCCGGGCAGTTTCCGCCGGGCGTGAGGGCGCCGCACGCCGGCCGGATCAGTCGTCGGGACCGGCGCCCAGCCGCTCCAGCGCGCGGGTGTTGAGGATCTTGATCGCGCCGCGCTTGACGTCGATGACGCCGCCCTTGCGCATGTCGGTCAGCGTCTTGTTCACCGATTCCCGCGTCGCGCCGAGGAATTCCGCCAGATCGGACTGCGAGATGTGGATCCACCCGCCGTCGTCCTCGATCAGGCTGGACAGGAAGGAGAGCCGTTTTGCCAGGCGCGCCTCGATCTTGAGCAGGGCCTGATCGCCCAATTCGGCGCTGACGTAGCGGAGCCGGGCGCAGAGCAGCCAGATCATGGTCGTGGCCAGCTGCGGATTCTGCTGGATCCGGTCGATCAGCTGGCGGCGCGACAGCGAAACGAGGGTGGCGTCCGTCAGACAGGTCGCGGTCGCCGTCCGCAATCCGCCGTCGAGCGCCCCGATCTCGCCGAAGACACATTTCTCCGTCTCCAGATTGGCGACGAGCTTGCGTCCGCTCTCCGAGTAGATCGCGATCTCGACCGCGCCGGCGGTCACGCCGTAGACCCGGTCGGAGACGTCGTCCTGCATGAAGAGGTGATGGCCGGCACGATAGGTTTCGCCTGTGCAACCCGCGAACAGTCCCTCGAACAGATCAGCGGTCAGCTGCGCCCGGGGCTTCGGCCTTTCGTATCCCGTCTCCACCATCTGACTTGCCTTCACTCCTGCCAGCCGGTAACCGCCATCCACAAGACCGGTCTCCGCGTCCCGCCATTCGCGCGATCCACCGTCGTCCGGCGGCATCCCCTTGAGAACCGGCGGGTGCCCGGTCCATGGTAGCTGCGGCAGAGGCCGGTCGGTCCGGCGCGAGGAGGAGCATGCGTATGAGCGAAGCGACAATATTGCACGATCGGCGGGATGGCTACAGCGTGATTTCGCTTAACCGGCCCGACCGGCTGAACTCCTTCAATCGGCAGCAGCATGCCGAGCTTCGCGCGGCGCTCGACGAATGCGCCGGCAATGCCGACATCCGCGCCGTCGTGCTGACGGGCCAGGGGCGCGGCTTCTGCGCGGGTCAGGATCTGTCCGACGTCGGCGACATGGGCGGGGAACGTCCCGACCTCGGCCGGACGCTGCACGAGAACTACAATCCCCTCATCCGCGCCATGCGGAACATGCCGAAGCCCATCGTCTGCGCCGTCAACGGCGTGGCGGCCGGCGCCGGCGCCAACATCGCGCTCGCCTGCGACGTCGTGCTCGCCGCACGATCGGCGACCTTCATCCAGGCCTTCTCGAAGATCGCGCTCGTTCCCGATGCCGGTGGCACCTACTGGCTCACGCACATGCTGGGCGAGGCGCGCGCCAAGGCGCTTGCGCTGACGGCACAGCCGCTGTCGGCGGAGCAGGCGGCGCAGTGGGGGCTGATCTGGAAGGCCGTCGACGACGACAGGCTGATGACGGAAGCCTGCGCTCTCGCCGAAACCTTCGCCGCCGGCCCCACCCATGCCTACGGCTTGACCAAGCAGGCGATCCAGGCCGCATCGACCAATACGCTCGACGAGCAACTGGAACTCGAGCGCCGGCTGCAGCGGGAAGCCGGCATGTCGGACGACTACAAGGAGGGCGTCCAGGCCTTCCTCGAGAAGCGGCCGGCAAACTACCGGAAGCGGTGAAGCGGGGTCAGCGGCTGGAAACGACTTCGTTGAACTTGGCGAAGAACTCGCCCGCCAGCTTCTTCGAAGTCGAGGCGATGAGACGGCTGCCGAGCTGCGCGATCTTGCCGCCGACGTCGGCGTTGACCGTGTAGGAAAGCTGGGTCTCCTGCGGGCCGGCCTCCTCCAGCACCACATCGGCACCACCCTTGGCGAAGCCGGCGATCCCGCCCTTGCCTTCGCCCTGGATGGTGTAGGAGTGGGGCGGGTTGAGGTTCAGGAGGGTGACGGCCCCGGCGAAGCGGGCCTTGATCGGACCGATCTTCAAGGACACGGTCGCGGCCATTTCGGTGTCCGAGGTCTTCTCCAGGCTTTCGCAGCCCGGGATGCATTCGCGCAGCACGTCCGGATCGTTCAGCGCGGCCCACACCTTGTCGATGGGAGCGCCGATCGTCTCCCGGCCTTCCAGATTCATGGCCATGCTTTGCTCCTTCTCCCGGTGTCGACTGGACTAGCGCAGCGCCTTCGACTTGTCCATCAACCCAGCCTCACACACCGCTGCATGGCGCTTGCCCGCGCGGCGGGCCTGCACTATCGCTAGGCACACAAGTCGGAGGGATGTCGATGAGCGGTGGCAACGGTTCGGGCAGTACAGGCAAGAGACTGCGGTCGCAGGAGTGGTTCGACAATCCGGCCGACCCGGGGATGACGGCCCTCTATCTCGAACGATACCTGAACTTCGGCCTGACGCGCGAAGAACTGCAGTCGGGGAAACCCATCATCGGCATTGCCCAGACCGGGTCCGATCTTTCGCCGTGCAACCGGCACCATATCGAGCTCGCCAAGCGGGTTCGCGCCGGCATCGAGGCGGCGGGCGGCATCCCGCTGGAGTTCCCGGTCCATCCGATCCAGGAAACGGGCAAGCGCCCGACCGCCGCGCTCGACCGCAACCTCGCCTATCTCTCGCTCGTGGAAATCCTCTACGGCTACCCGCTCGACGGCGTGGTGCTGACGATCGGCTGCGACAAGACGACGCCCGCGCTGCTGATGGGAGCAGCCACCGTGAACATTCCGGCGATCGCGCTGTCGGTCGGACCGATGCTCAACGGCTGGTATCGCGGGGAGCGGACCGGATCGGGCACCGTGGTCTGGAAATCCCGCGAACTGCTGGCCGAAGGCAAGATCGATTACGACCAGTTCATGGACCGCGTGGCCTCGTCCGCGCCCTCGGTCGGCTATTGCAACACCATGGGCACGGCCACCACGATGAACAGCCTGGCCGAGGCGCTCGGAATGCAGTTGCCGGGCTCGGCGGCGATCCCCGCGCCCTACCGTGAGCGCGGCCAGATCGCCTGGCACACGGGCAAGCGCATCGTCGACATGGTACACGAGGACCTGAAGCCGTCCGACATCATGACGCGCGAGGCGTTCGAGAATGCGATCGTGGTCAACTCGGCGATCGGGGGATCGAGCAACGCGCCGATCCACCTCAACGCCATCGCCCGCCACCTCGGCGTTCCGCTCGACAACGACGACTGGCAGCGCGTCGGCCACCACGTTCCGCTGCTGGTCAACCTGCAGCCGGCGGGCGTGTTTCTCGGCGAGGATTACCACCACGCCGGCGGCGTGCCCGCAGTGGTGGCCGAACTCATGAAGGCGGGCCTTCTGCCGCACCCCGCGGCGATGACGGCGAACGGCCGTTCGATCGGAGACAATTGCCGTGACGCCGAAAACCTGGATCCGGCCGTCATCCTCCCCGTTTCCGCGCCGATGAAGCGGGATGCAGGCTTCATCAACCTGAAGGGCAACCTGTTCGACTCCGCGATCATGAAGACGTCGGTGATCTCGCCGGAGTTCCGCGAACGCTATCTGTCGGATCCGGAGGATCCGGACGCTTTCGAAGGCCGGGCGATGGTGTTCGAGGGACCGGAAGACTATCACGCCCGCATCGAGGATCCGGCGCTCGGCATCGACGAGGACACCATCCTGTTCATGCGCGGCACGGGGCCGATCGGCTATCCGGGTTCGGCGGAAGTGGTGAACATGCAGCCTCCGGCGGCGCTTCTGAAGCGGGGGATCCATTCGCTTCCCTGCATCGGGGACGGCCGTCAGTCGGGAACGTCGGGCTCGCCGTCCATCCTCAATGCCTCGCCGGAGGCGGCCGCCGGGGGCGGTCTCGCGCTGCTGCGCAGCGGCGACCGCGTTCGCATCGATCTGAAGCAGGGCACGGCCGACATTCTCGTTTCGGACGAGGAACTGTCGCAGCGGCGGGCGGAACTCGCCGCGAGGGGCGGATTCTCCTTCGCCGGCCACCAGACGCCGTGGCAGGAGATCCAGCGCGGCATCGTCGATCAGCTCTCGGGTGGCATGGTCCTCAAGCCCGCCGTCAACTACCAGCGGATCGCGCAGGACAAGGGGATCCCGCGCAACAACCACTGACAACCGAAGCTGAGAGTCTTCCGCCGGGCCAAAGTCCGATCGTTGGTCGGCTTTGGTCGCAGAAGGCGTTCGAACCGGTGGCCGGAGACGTCAGTCGATCGTGCTGTCGACCGTCGTCCGCGCCTGCAGTTGGCGAAGGGCGACGATCAGATCGTCCAGACCATCGAGTCTGGCGCGGATCTCCGCCATCCGTTCGACCCTCACCGGATCATGGTCGGCGTCGCGCGTGGCGGCGTCGATGCTGCTGAGGGCTTCCAGAGTGCGCGCGACATAGGCATCCGCCATGTCGGCGAAAATGCCGTAGCGATCCGCAGCAGCGTCCGCCTCCGTCGCAAGCAGGCGATCCCGCAACGATCCCATCGGATGAGCACTCGCCATCGTCGTCCTTCGCCCTCGTCGTATCGACCACGATGTTGTACGGCGTGGTGCCGTGTCCAGATCAACGGATCCCATAAAATCGACGGCGTCGGCGATCGGCGGAACGCCTGGCAGACATTTGTACATCCTCCCGATCCTCAGCCGCGCCGAAGCACGGACGGGCGATGCCACGTCAGATTTTCCGCTTCTTGTGATCGATATCGTACATTGCGAAACCTATGCTTTAACTGGTTAACAATTCACTAAACTGGACGGATACTGCGGACCGTGCAAGGTTTGAGGGGCATGTTTCGAATCGCAGTCGTGTCGTATCGATAGGTCCCATCGCCCCCGTGTTCCGAAACCGGATCCTCGCGTCTCTGTCACCCGATGCCTTGTCCCATCTCGCGGGGCACGTGCAGCGCCGGGACATGAAGGCGGGCGAGGTGATCTACGAGAACGATGCCGAAGTGACGCATGCCGTGTTTCCCGAAACGGGGGTCGTGGCGATCATGGCCGAAATGGGGGACGGCCGGTCGGTCCAGCAGGGGTCGGTGGGATACGAGGGCTTCGTCGGCTACGCCATCGTGCTCGGCGGAGGCAGGGCGCTCGGCCGGTCGGTGGTTCTGGTCGCCGGCGAGGCGACGTGGGTCCCGATCGCGGCATTCGACCAGGCTCTGCTCCGGTTCATGTCCGTTCGCGAAGCGATGCTGCGCTATGGGCAGGCGCACACGATCGAGCTGATGCAGCTCGTCGCCTGCAACAGCCTCCATCCGGCAGACCAGCGGCTGTCGCAATGGCTGCTGCAGACCAGCGATCGCATGCAGGGCGAAGGATTCTACCTGACGCAGGACGTCATGGCCAAGACGCTCGGCTTGCGCCGGGCTACGGTCAACATGATCTGCGGAGAGCTGATGGACGCCGGCGCGATCGACTACAGTCGCGGCAATCTCACCGTCACCGACCGCGGCAAGCTCGAAGCCAGAGCCTGCGAATGCTACGGCCGGATCCGTCTGGCCTATTCCTCCCGCCAGGCCCCGCGAGAGACGTGCTGACGAACGTCGCGCGGGCCGGTGGTTCGTTCTCAGAGGCCCATCGAGCCCCGCGGCAGATAGATGTTCTGGAAGCGGAGGCGCAGACGGTCGTCCAGCGCCTTGCCGACGTGGCGCGGGAAGTGCGACGACAGGATGCGCCGCTTCTCGGCGATGGCGCGCTGGAGAATGTCCGGCCGGCCCTTTTCGGCCCATTCCTTGGGCGAGAAGCGGTCGGCGATGGCGGGGTAGACATACTCCGTCTGCATGAGCTGCAGCGTCTGGCCATGGCCGAGATAATGGCCGGGACCGTTGAGGCAGACGTCGGAGATCGCGTCGATGGAGAGCGACGCCTCGGTGACCTCTACGCCGCGCACGCAGCGCAGGCACTGGCCCAGCATGTCGTTGTCGATGATCAGGCTCTCGAGGCAGAAGCCGAGCAGCGAGGCATGCATGCCGGCCGATTCATAGATCAGATTGAGGCCCGAAAGACCGGCCATGACGTTGGTGATGCCCTTTTCGTAGCCGGCCTGAATGTCCGGCAGCTTCGAGTCGGCCATGCCGGCCGCCGAACCGCCCGGAAGGTCGTAGAACTGCGCCATCTGCGCGCAGGCGGCCGTCAGCAGCGCCTGCTCGCCGGAACCGCCGGACATGGCGCCGGTGCGAAGATCGGACACGAAGGGCCAGGTGCCGAAGATCGCGGGGTGACCGGGCTTGAGGGCATTGACGTAGACCAGTCCGGCCAGCACCTCCGCGACGGCCTGCACGACGGCACCGGCGATGGCGGCCGGCGCGGTCGCCCCCGCCTGGCCCGCCGAGAGCAGCAGGATCGGAATGCCGCCCTCGACGCAGGCCTCGAGCACGCCGCAGGCGTCCTCGGCGAACTTCATCGGCGGGACGACGAAGCAGTTGGAATTGGACACGAAGGGCCGGGCGCGGAAGTTCTCCTCGCCGCCGGCGATGGCGTAGAGCATCTCCAGCGCCGGCGCGACGTTCTCCCGCACGGTGAAAGACGTCCCGACATGCTTCGTCGTACCCGTGACGCAGGCGTAGAGCGTGTTGAAATCCATGTCGAGCGGATCGATCATGTCGCGCGGCACCATCGGCCGCTGGAAGAAATGGACGTTGTCCATCAGGTCGACGATGCGCGCGGCGTCGTAGATGTCCTGGAGCAGCGATTCGCGGTACTCGCGCTTCTCGACGTCGACGACGTGCACCGCCGCACCCGCCGTCCCGTAGTGGACCCGCGTGCCCTGGACGACCATGTCGTGCTTCGGATCCTGGCCGTACAGGGTGAAGTTGCGCGCGGCGCTGCGGATGGTGTCGAGCACGAGGTTTCGCGGAAAGCGGATGCGTCCATCGGCGCCGTAGTCGGCTCCCACCCGCGTCAGGGCCTCGATGCAGGATGGAATGGCGTTGGCAAATCCGACGGTTTCCAGAACCGTCAGCACCGCTTCGTGGATGCTCTCGACGTCGCTCGCCGACAGGACGCCGTACCGGCCACCAGCCATGCCCGGCCGGATCGGCCGAACATCCTCTGCCAGAGGCGCTGCTCGCATCGCGCGCCGCGCTTCCCGCCCTCCCGATCTGCGGTTGCGCTGTGAATCGGCGCTCTCGCGCTGTTCGGCCGTCAAGCTCATGTCGCCACTCCCGAAGCGGTGTTCCCCGCATCCGAAGCTGGCTTGTTTTTGTTGATCCGGCGCCTCGGTGCACGACAAACTATGTCGTGCCGCTGGGCTACAACATTGAGCCAGGGATTGTCGGCTTTAGAGCCACGCAGAAGAGTACGCGCGCCTGCGCCTGTCAGGCCGCCGCAGGACGCCGGCCGATCGCGGTGGCCAGTTCGCGGATGCCGGGCTCGATGTGCTGGACCGCGATCGAGGAAATGCCGAGGCGAACGAAGCGGCGGGGCGGGGACTGTCCGTCGAAGAAGCGGGCGCCGGGCTCGATCAGGACGCTGCGGGTCGCCGCGGCCTGGGACAGCTTCTCCGAATCCGTCCCTTGCGGACCCTCCAGCCAGACCGAGGTGCCGCCCGCGCTGTCGGTGGCGTTCCAGTCCGGAAGGAAGGCCGAGATCGCCGAGACCAGCCGCTTGCGGCGCTCGGCGAAGGCGGTCGAGAGCTTGCGCACGAGTGCGTCATGATGGCCGAGCGACAGGAACAGGGCGACGGCGCGCTGGTTGTTGGCCGGCGGGTGGCGCAGCATGAAGCGGCGCAGCGCGCGCAGTTCCGCAATGAGGTCGGAAGAGGCGACGATGTAGCCGAGCCGCAGCCCCGGCGCGAGCGTCTTGGACATCGAACCGACATGGATGACCCGGCCCGTCCGGTCGAGGCTCTTCAGGGCCTGCTGCGGCGCATCGTCGATCAACTGGCTGTCGTAGCCATCCTCGATGATGATCTGGTCGTTGCGCGCGGCGATGGCGAGCAGTTCGCGGCGGCGCGTCTCCGACAGCGGCACCATGGTCGGGCAGTGATGGCTGGGCGTCACGAAGACGAAGCTGGATTCGCTCGGAATCTCGCGTGTCACGATGCCCTCAGCATCCACGCGGACAGCATCGATCGAAGCCCCGGCGAGGCGGAAGATCGAGCGGGCATCGGGGTAGCCCGGATCTTCCATCGCGACCCGCGAGCCGCGGCTCATCAGGAGCGTGGCCAGCATGTAGATGGCGTGCTGGGCACCCAGGGTGACGATGATCTCGTCGGGATTGGCGAAGATGCCGCGACGCGGGAGGAGGCGGGCCTGGATCTGCTCGATCAGCAGAGGGTCGTCGCGGTCGACCATGTCTGCGGCCCAGTTGCGGATCTCGAGCACGGCCAGCGCCATACGATTGCATTCACGCCACTCCGCAGTCGGGAAGAGGCCCGGATCGAACTGGCCATAGATGAAGGGATACGAGGACTTGATCCAGTTCTCCATCTTCATCGGCGGCGGCATGTCGCTGGCGGCGATCCGTCGGCGCGCCTTCCAGTCGAGGCCGCCGGGAACATTGTTGTCCTGTCGCGCCAGAGGCTTGGTCGGCGTCGTCAGCACGTCCGGATTGACGAAATGGCCGCGGCGCTCCCGCGCCACGAGGAAGCCCTGGTCGACGAGTTGCTGGAAGGCGAGCACGACGGTGCCGCGCGCCACGCCGAGCTTCTCGGCGAGGATGCGGCAGGAGGGCAGGGGCATCGATGCCGCGATCTGGCGATCGAGGATGGCCGCCACGATCGCCTGGCGGATCTGCGCCTGCAGCGTCTGGCCGGAATCCGGCGAGATGGTGAAGAGGCCGGACCAGATGGCGGAATCGTTTCTCGTGGACATGGCGTCGCTCCCTCACAGCGACAGTAAACATGTGAAGTTTTGCGGGGCAAGTCTGGTCCAACGCCTTAAGCCACGGAATCTTGTCTCCATGGCAATTATGCCACGGTGCGCCGGTCGATCCAGCCAGCAACGAGTCCTCCCGCAGCCTTCTTTTCGGGGAATGATTGCTTTAATCCAGGAACAGCCGCACATGGGAGACAGCCTTGGATCGACACGCCTTCTCCGACACGCTCGCCGCGCTGAAACAGCACGCGGAAACGGATGCACCGCAGGATCTGCGCAGGGCGTTCGCGGTCGATCCGGACCGCTTCGGTCGATTCTCGCTGCGGCTCGACGATCTGCTGCTCGACTGGTCGAAGACTGCCGTCGACGCCCGCGCCATGGACCTGCTCGCCCGTCTCGCCAGGTCGGCGGGACTGGAGGCGCGGCGCGACGCGATGTTCGCGGGCGAGCCGATCAACTCGACGGAAGGCCGTGCGGTGCTTCACGTGGCGTTGCGGGCACCGGAGCGCGCGGGCTTCGCCGTGGGTGGGCAGGAGGTCATGAGCGAGGTGCATGCGGTGCTGGGCCGCATGGGACGCTTTGCGGAAGCGATCCGCTCCGGTGCCTCGGCGGGCGCGGCGGGACGGCCGATCACCGACGTCGTCAACATCGGCATCGGCGGTTCCGATCTCGGACCGGCGATGGCGACGGCGGCGCTTGCGCCATACCATGACGGGCCGCGCGTGCATTTCGTATCCAACGTCGACGGTGCCCATGTCGCAGACGTGCTGAAGCCGCTCGATCCGGGGACGACGCTGGTGATCGTCGCCTCGAAGACCTTCACCACCGTCGAGACCATGACGAATGCGCAGACGGCGCGGCGCTGGATCTCGTCCGCGCTGGGAGCCGATGCGGTTGCGGGGCATTTCGCAGCCGTTTCCACCGCGCTCGACAAGGTGGCCGACTTCGGCATCGCCGAGGACCGGGTGTTCGGCTTCTGGGACTGGGTGGGAGGGCGTTACTCGCTGTGGTCGGCAATCGGCCTGCCGCTCATGCTGGCCATCGGGCCGGCGCGCTTCCGCGCCTTCCTCGATGGCGCCCATGCGATGGACGAGCATTTCCGCTCGGCATCCCTGCTCGACAATCTGCCGGTGGTGCTCGGTCTCGTCGGCTTCTGGCATCGGGTCGTCAGGGGTTATCCGGCCCGGGCCGTGATACCTTATGACCAGCGGCTTGCGCGACTGCCGGCCTATCTGCAGCAGCTCGACATGGAATCGAACGGTAAATCGGTGGCGCTCGACGGCCAACCGGCGCGGATGCCGACGGGTCCGCTCGTCTGGGGCGAGCCGGGAACCAACGGTCAGCATGCCTTCTTCCAGCTGCTCCACCAGGGAACCGACGTGGTGCCGGTCGAGTTCATCGCGGCTGCCGTCGGACATGAGCCGGAGCTGCGCCACCAGCACGCGCTGCTGCTCGCCAACTGCCTCGCCCAGTCGCAGGCGCTGATGATGGGACGCATCCTCGAAGAGGCGAAGGCGCAGATGTCGGCGAGAGGCATGGCGTCCGACACGGTGGACGCGATCGCGCCGCACCGCGTCTTCCCCGGCAACCGGCCCTCGATCACCATCCTGCACCGCCAGCTCGATCCGTTCACGCTCGGCCGCCTGATCGCGCTCTACGAGCATCGGGTGTTCGTCGAGGCGCAGCTCTTCGGCATCAACGCCTTCGATCAGTGGGGCGTGGAACTCGGCAAGGAACTCGCCACGGCGCTGCTTCCCGTCGTGGAGGGCAAACGGGACGCCGCTGACGGCGACGCCTCCACGGCAGGACTGGTCGATTATCTGCGCGGCTTCGCCTGAACCGGCTGCGCCCTGCATCCTCATCTTCAACCGCGCCGTCCGGGCGCCACTTCGCGAGATCTGTATGGCCATCAGGGGCATCCTTTTCGACAAGGACGGTACACTGGTCGATTTCCACAAGACCTGGCACGCCATCGGCGACCGCCTGGCCCTGGAGGCGGCCGGAGGCGACCGCGGCAAGGCCGACGATCTGATGGAAATCGCCGGCTATGATTTTGCGCTCGGTCGCTTTCGCGGCGATTCCGTCTTCGCGGCAGGTACCAATGCCGACATCGTGGCGCTCTGGTATGCCGGCGCGCCGCGTGAGGAGCACGAGGCGCGGGTCAGGCATTTCGACAGGGTGACGGCAGCGGAAGGCGCTCGGTCGGCCGTGCCGCTCGATGGCGTGCTCGACGCGCTGCGCGATCTGCATGGGGGCGGCTACAAGCTCGGTATCGCCACGAACGACAGCGAAGGCGGAGCGAGGCAGACCATCGAGGCGATCGGCGTCGCTCAGCTCTTCGTGGCCGCCTATGGCTATGATTCGGTCGCGCGGCCGAAACCGGCTCCCGACGCCATCGAAGCCTTCTGCACGCTGACCGGCCTTCTGCCCGAGGAGATCGCGATGGTCGGCGACAACCGGCACGACCTCGAAATGGCGCGCGCCGGACGCGCCGGGCTCGCTGTCGGCGTCCTTTCGGGCACCGGAACGCAGGAACGGCTCGCGCCGCTGGCCGACGTGGTGCTATCGTCTGTGCGCGACCTGCCGGCATATCTCGCGGGCTAGGGTCGGCGCCTCGGGGAATCCCGCGTCGCCTGCTCGTGCAGCTTCAGGTTGCCGTAAAAAGTTGCGGGCGGTAAAAGCGGCCGCGCGAAGGACGGATCGGCACAGACGATGCAGCAGGAACTCGACATCCGGCAGGTCGGCGAGGCGAAAATGCCCGGCCTCGCTTCACTCTATCGCTTCCTGCATCCGCAGGATCCCGCTATGGCTGTGGTCACCGCGCGGATGACCCTGCGCCAGACCGCAGCCGATCCGGGCAGTGCGGTGCTGGTCGGTTATCTCGGCGACGATCCGGTGGCCAGTTGCGCAGTGGTGGTGGTGCCGAGCGGGACGAGGTCCGGCAAGCCGTCCGCGCTGATCGAGAACCTCGTGACGCATCCCGAACGGCGCCGCCGAGGCTACGGCCGCGTCGTGCTGCAGGCTGGGCTGGCACTGGCGCGCGATGCGGGCTGCTTCCGGGCAACCGTACTCACGACGACGCTCGACGACGTCCCCGCCGCTTTCCTCCTGGCCTGCGGATTCGAGCGGTCGGCGAACGGATTTCGGCAGAAACTTGACTGAAGGTCGGCGGTTTACATTTACCGTTTTATTAACTATATGAATTAACATCATTTTCAGGCGTGATTTCGATGCGGTGCCTGGGAGTGGTTTTCCAGGCCCGTGCAGGACCGGCAGTACGATGGAACAGGCACTCCGCATCCGACCCATTTCCGATGGCGACCTGAATGACCTAACGTCATTGTACAGGCATCTCTATCCGCGTTACCAGATTTTCGCAGCCGCGCTTGCCCGCGATGCCTTTCATCAGGCGCTGGAAGAACCGGGGATCACCATTCTGGCGGGGTTTCAGGGGAAGCAACTCGTCTCGGCCTGCACCCTCATCGTGATCCCGAACGCCACCTGGGCTGGCAAGCCGGCGGCCCTGATCGAGAACGTCGTCACCCATTCCGACCACCGCCAGAAGGGGCACGCCGGCAAGGTGGTCAACTGCGCGGTCAGGCTCGCCTGGCGGGTCGACTGCATCAAGGTCCTTGTTCTCGGAGGCTTCAACGACCCCGCCGTGCTCGGTCTCTGCGCCGCTGCCGGCTTCGACCAGACCCGCTACGGTTTCGAGCTTCGCCGTGACACGCAGCCGGCGCCCGCGAGGAGACGAGAGGCGTTGCGCGCCTGACGGTTGCAGGACCGTCGTCCGTGCTGCGGTTGCACCGACGAGATCCGGACGAACCACATGCCCGTTCCAGCCGGCCCGCCGCGGACACGCAGGGTCGGGTCCGCCAGAGGCAATCCGTCGGCGCCGGGACCCTCAGTTCCTCAGTTCTCGCCGGAGGATCTTGCCGACATTGGTCTTCGGCAGCTCGGTCCGGAACTCGATCTGCTTCGGCCGCTTGTAGGCGGTGAGCTTGTCCTTGTACCAGTCGCGAACGTCGTCGGCGGTGAGGTTCGGGTCCTTCTTGACGATGAAGACCTTCGGCGCTTCCCCCGACTTCTCATCCGGGACGCCCACGGCGGCGACTTCCAGGACGCCGGGATGTCCGGCGATGACGTCCTCGATCTCGTTGGGATAGACGTTGAAGCCCGAGACCAGGATCATGTCCTTCTTGCGGTCGACGATCTTGATGAAGCCGGCCTCGTTCATGAAGCCCATGTCGCCGGACTTGAAGAAGCCATCGGCAGTCATCACCTTGGCGGTCTCGTCGGGCCGGTTCCAGTAGCCGGCCATGACCTGCGGTCCCCGGATGCAGATCTCGCCCACTTCGCCGAGCGGCAGATCGTTGCCGTCGTCATCACGGATCACGATCTCCGTCGACGGGATCGGAAGACCGATGGTGCCCGTGAACTCGTCCGCATCGAAGCGGTTGCCGGTGGCCACGGGCGAGGTTTCGGACAGGCCGTACCCTTCCGCGATGACGAGGCCCGTCACCTGCTTCCAGCGATCCGCAACGGGACGCTGGACCGCCATTCCACCGCCGAAGGTGACGAGGAGGTGGGTGAAGTCGAGCTTGCGGAAGTCCTCGTTGTTCAGCAGCGCGTTGAACAGCGTGTTGAGACCCGGGAAGACGTTGACCTTGTGGGCGGCGAACTCCTTGACCAGGGCCGGGATATCGCGCGGGTTTGCGACGAGGACGTTCTGGGCGCCCTGCTGCATGCCCATCAGCGCGTTCACCGTGAGCGCGTAGATGTGGTAGAGCGGCAGCGCGCAGAGATAGACCGGCAGGTCCGGCCGAGGCTTCTTCGCATAGGCTGCCTCAACCCAGAGGGCATTCTGCGCGACGTTGGCCAGGATGTTGCGATGAAGCAGCACGGCGCCCTTCGAAACGCCGGTGGTGCCGCCGGTGTACTGCAGGAAGGCCACGTCGTCCGGACCGACGACCACCGGCTTCAGGCTCTGGCCGCGACCGGAGGAGAGGGCGTCCTTGAACGAGACGTGGCCCGGCAGCGACCACGCGGGAACCATCTTCTTCACGCGGCGAACGACGAGATTGACGAGCAGTCCCTTCAAGCCGAGCATCTCGCCCATCGAGGCGACGACGACGTGCCGGACTTTGGTACGCGCCACGACCGCCTGCAGCGTCGCTGCGAAATTTTCGAGAATGACGATCGCCTCCGCGCCCGAATCGTTCAGCTGGTGCTCGAGCTCGCGCGGGGTGTAGAGCGGGTTGACGTTGACCACGGTGCAGCCGGCGCGCAGAGCGCCCATCATGGCGATCGGGTACTGCAGCACGTTCGGCATCATGATCGCCACGCGTGCGCCCTTGACGAGCCCCTTGCCCTGCAGCCATGCGCCGAAGGCCGCCGAAGCCTGCTCGACCTCCGCGAAGCTCATCGACTTGCCCATGCTGGTGAAGGCGGGGCGCGTCTTGAACTGACGGCACGCACCGACGAGGAGCTCGCCGATGGAACTGGCCGGCAGACCGGCGATCTCTGCCGGGATACCCGGGGGATAGCTCTTCAGCCAGATGCGCTCCGCGCCTGCCGTCTGCCCGGAAGTGGCCATGTCTCGCTCCCTCTCGACCTCCCGGCGGGCGCGCGCGGCGGCCTGGCCGGTCGGCTCTTTCGTGCTGCCTCCCGGCGGGTCCCGCCCCGCCGCTCTGCATCTATCTAGTGGCAAGGGGCGATCCCGCGCAAGTCTTACCGGAACGTAAACGTAAACGTGTTGGACGAGGCCGCTCCCCTTCGCGCGCTATTGTCCGTAGCCGCCATGCGTGCCGAGAAACTCCCGTTCCTCGGGCGTGCTCTCCCGGCCGAGCGCTGCGTTGCGGTGGGGAAAGCGGCCGAAGCGGGCGACGATGTCGCGGTGTTCGATGGCGAACTTCAGCGCCTCCTCGTTGCCGAGGTCGCGGAACAGCTTCACGCAGAGCTCCTGGTCGGACACCACCTCCGAATGCATCAGGGGCATATAGAGGAACTGCCGCTCGTCAGCCGTCAGGGCCGTGTCCCAGCCGCGTCGCAGGGCCCCGTGGGTCACGAGCAGTGCGGCCGGATCGCCGGAAAAGGCGCGCGGCTGGCCCCGGAACACTTGCCGCGGAAACTGGTCGAGCAGGATGATGCCAGCCAGCGCCCGGTGCGGATCGGTCAGGAAATCCTCCGGTCTCGCCGCCAGGGCCCGCTCGCAGACGGCGCCGAAGCGGTCGGCGATCTGCCGGTCGAGCTCCGGTCTCCCGCTGAACCAGTCCGAAGGGCCGAGTTCGCCGAACCAGTAAGCGAGGATGGCTTCGGTAGCGGGCTTGTCGATCATGGTCACATTCCTCCTCTTGCCCTCCGCAGATAGGCAACCGTGGGGCGAATTCAAACGCGTTCCTCTTCGCTCCGGCGCGGATGTTTGTCATCCGAAACGCGCCCTCGGCGCAAATCTTTACCCAAGGTCGCCCCGCAGGGAGTTTTCTTGTCCTTTGAACGGTGCTTATATGCCCGCCTCACGGGCCGGGGCACAACGGATCCCGGACACTTGAATGGGAGTCAAAAGACCATGAAACGTTTCGGTTTCGCGGGCATGCTGCTTGCAGCAACCGTGTTGAGCGGTGCGGCGAGCGCCAAGACGCTCGTCTATTGTTCGGAAGGATCGCCGGAAGGCTTCGATCCTGCGCTCTACACCGCCGGCACGACGTTCGACGCCTCGTCGAATCCGGTCTACAACAAGCTGATGGAGTTCGCGCCCGGCACGACCAACCCTGAGCCCGGCCTGGCCGAGAGCTATTCGGTCTCCGACGACGGGCTGGAGTACACCTTCAAGCTGCGTCCGGGCGTCAAGTTCCAGACGACCGACTTCTTCACGCCGACGCGCGACTTCAATGCCGACGACGTCATCTTCACCTTCGAGCGTCAGTTGAAGGCCGACCACCCCTGGCACCAGTACGTCGCGGGCGCCGCGTGGGAGTATTTCAACGGTATGGGCTTCCCCGACCTCATCGAATCCATCGAGAAGGTCGACGATCTGACCGTCAAGTTCAAGCTGAAGAAGAAGGAGGCGCCCTTCGTCGCCAACCTCGGCATGGACTTCGCCTCGATCATGTCCAAGGAATATGCCGACAAGCTCCAGGCGGACGGCAAGATGGAGCAGCTCAACCAGATGCCGCTCGGCACCGGCCCCTTCGAGTTCGTCGCCTATCAGCCCGACGCCGTGATCCGCTACCGTGCCAACGACGATTACTGGAAGGGCCGCGAGAAGCTCGACGACCTGGTCTTCGCGATCACCACGGACGCCGCGGTGCGCTATCAGAAGCTGCTCGCCGGCGAATGCCACGTGATGCCCTATCCGAACGCGGCCGACGTCGAAGCCATGAAGGCCAACGAGAGCCTGACGGTGATGGAGCAGGAGGGCCTCAACATCGCCTACCTCGCCTACAACACCACGCAGGCACCGTTCGACAAGCCGGAAGTCCGCAAGGCCCTCAACATGGCGATCAACAAGCAGGCGATCGTCGACGCCGTGTTCCAGGGGGCCGCGACGCCTGCCAAGAACCCGATTCCGCCGACGATGTGGTCCTACAACGACGCCATCCAGGACGATCCCTACGATCCGGACGCGGCAAAGAAGATGCTCGAGGAAGCCGGCGTCACCGACCTCGACATGAAGATCTGGGCCATGCCGGTGGCGCGTCCCTACATGCTCAACGCGCGCCGCGCGGCCGAGCTGATCCAGGCGGACTTCGCCAAGATCGGGGTTGACGTCGAGATCGTCTCCTTCGAATGGGCCGAGTACCTCGCCCGCTCCAAGGACAAGGACCGCGACGGCGCCGTGATGCTCGGCTGGACCGGCGACAATGGCGACCCGGACAACTTCCTGCACACCCTGCTCGGCTGCGACGCGGTCGGCGGCAACAACCGTGCGCAGTGGTGCAACGAGGAGTTCGACACGCTGGTCAACCAGGCCAAGGTCGAGACCGATCAGGCCGCGCGGACCAAGCTCTATGAAGAGGCCCAGGTCGTCTTCAAGCGCGAGGCGCCGTGGGCGACCCTCGACCACAGCCTGGTCGTGATGCCGATGCGCAAGGAAGTGCAGGGCTACGTCATGAGCCCGCTCGGCAAGCACCACTTCTCGGGCGTCGACATCTCCGAGTAAGCCTCGTGTAGACCATGGAGCGGGGGCGATCGCCAGGCGAGCGCCCCCGCTGCTTTTGTATTCCGGACCGGATCCGCGCTGGTTCGGCAACAGGGGGCAAGCATGCTTCGGTTTCTCCTCGGTCGGTTCGCCGTGCTGATCCCGACCTTCATCGGCGTCTCCATCATCGCCTTCTCCTTCATCCGCCTGCTGCCCGGAGATCCGGTCATGCTGATGTCGGGCGAGCGCGTGATGTCGCAGGAGCGCTACGAGAAGATCACGCAGGAACTCGGCTACGACCGGAACATCGTGATCCAGTACCTGGATTATTTCGGCGACCTGCTGCAGGGCGATTTCGGCACCTCGCTGGTGACGAAGAAGCCGGTGCTGACGCATTTTTCGGAACTGTTCCCGGCGACACTGGAACTGTCGCTCTGCGCCATCCTGTTCGCCGTGCTGCTCGGTATTCCGGCGGGCGTGTTCGCGGCGATCAAGCGCGGTTCGGCCTTCGACCAGACGATCATGGGAACCGCCCTGGTCGGCTACTCGATGCCGATCTTCTGGTGGGGGCTGCTGCTGATCATCCTGTTCTCGGGCATCCTCGGCTGGACTCCCGTGTCGGGGCGGATATCGCTGCTCTATTATTTCCCCTCCGTCACCGGCTTCATGCTGATCGACTCGCTCCTGTCGGGGCAGGCGGGCGCGTTCAAGTCGGCGGTGAGCCACCTGATCCTGCCCACCATCGTGCTCGGCACCATCCCTCTCGCCGTCATCGCGCGGCAGACGCGGTCGGCCATGCTGGAGGTGCTGAGCGAGGACTATGTCCGTACCGCGCGCGCCAAGGGCATGCCGCCGCTGCGCGTCATCGGCGTTCACGCGCTGCGCAACGCCATGATCCCGGTCATCACCACGATCGGCCTGCAGGTGGGCGTGATGCTCGCAGGCGCGATCCTGACCGAGACGATCTTCTCCTGGCCGGGGATCGGCAAGTGGATGGTCGATTCCGTGTTCAAGCGGGACTACCCTGTGATTCAGGGCGGGCTCCTGCTGATCGCGGCCATCATCATGCTGGTCAACCTGCTGGTCGACATCCTGTACGGCCTCATCAACCCGCGCATCCGGCATTGAGGTCGACCATGGCACAGGCATCCACCGCAGCGTTGGACAAGGCGAAGGCCGGCGAAGTGACACGCCGGCAGCGCTTCGCCGAGTTCTGGTTCTATTTCTCCGAAAACAAGGGGGCCGTGATCGGGCTTTGGGTGTTCCTCGCACTCGTCGTGCTGGCCATCCTGGCGCCGCTGATCGCGCCTCACGCGCCCAACGCCCAATATCGCGACGCCGTGCTCCTGCCGCCCGTCTGGCAGGAGGGCGGCCAGGCGACCCATCTGCTGGGCACCGACCAGGTGGGACGGGACATGCTGTCGCGGCTGCTCTACGGTGCGCAGTTCTCGCTGTTCATCGGCATCGTGGTGACGACGCTGGCGCTGACCGGCGGCATCTTCGTCGGTGTGATCGCGGGCTATTTCCGCGGCTGGGTCGACACCGTCATCATGCGGCTGATGGACATCATCCTCGCCTTCCCGTCGCTGCTGCTCGCGCTGGTGCTGGTCGCGGTGCTCGGGCCGGGGCTGATGAACGCGATGATCGCCATCGCGCTGGTGCTGCAGCCGCATTTCGTCCGGCTGACGCGCGCCGCCGTGATGGCCGAGAAAGGGCGCGACTACGTGGTGGCCGCCAAGGTCGCTGGCGCGAAGCCGCTCCGGCTGATGTTCCGCACGATCCTGCCCAACTGCATGGCGCCGTTGATCGTGCAGGCGACGCTCTCCTTCTCGACCGCGATCCTCGATGCCGCAGCGCTGGGCTTCCTCGGCATGGGCGCGCAACCGCCGACGCCCGAATGGGGCACGATGCTGGCCGAAGCGCGCGAGTTCATCCTGCGCGCCTGGTGGGTGGTCACGCTGCCGGGCCTGGCGATCCTGGTCACGGTGCTGGCCATCAACCTGATGGGCGACGGCCTGCGGGACGCACTGGATCCGAAGCTGAAGCGGAGTTGACGGGGGTGGAAGCTTGGGTTGGACCAGCGATCGTCGCTGCGCTCAGCGGCAGCCCCGCAGTAGCTGGGACGCGGGCCGTTCCGACCGCTGATCGGCTGGACGGAAGGTAGTGGACGTGGCTTGGACATTGTTGCTGTCTCACTTCTTCAAGACCAATATGGGCGTCCGTGACGCCGAAATCCGACCGGAAATCGATCATGCCTCTTCTGACCATCGATAATCTCGTCGTCGAGTTCGAGACCGCGTCCGGCCCGTTCCGGGCCGTGGACGGCGTGTCGCTGTCGGTCGACGCGCGGGAGGTGCTGGCGATCGTCGGCGAGTCCGGCTCCGGCAAGTCGGTGTCGATGCTCGCTGTCATGGGGCTCCTGCCCTGGACGGCGAAGGTAACGGCCGACCGGATGGAGTTTGCAGGCCGCGACCTCCTGACGATGAGCGACACCGACCGGCGCAGGATCATCGGCAAGGACATCGCGATGATCTTCCAGGAGCCGATGTCGAGCCTGAACCCGTGCTTTACGGTCGGTTTCCAGATCGAGGAGGTGCTGCGCTTCCACCTCGGCATGGACCGCAAGGCGCGGCGGACCCGGGCGATCGAGCTGCTGCGGGCGGTGGGCATTCCCGATCCGGAGCAGCGGCTCTCCTCCTATCCGCACCAGATGTCGGGCGGCCAGTGCCAGCGCGTGATGATCGCTATGGCGCTTGCCTGCAATCCCAAGCTCCTGATCGCCGACGAGCCGACGACGGCGCTGGACGTGACGATCCAGAAGCAGATCCTCGATCTCCTGGTGGCGCTGCAGACGGAGCACGGCATGGGACTGATCATGATCACCCACAACATGGGCGTGGTGGCCGAGACGGCCGACCGCGTGATCGTCCAGTACAAGGGCCGCAAGATGGAGGAAGCCGACGTGCTGACCCTCTTCGAGAACCCGAAGAGCAACTACACCAAGGCGCTGCTGTCGGCTCTGCCCGAGCGCGCCACCGGCGACCGGCTCCCGACCGTCGCGAGCTTCATGGACGACTTCAAGGCTGCAGGAGAGGCTCGATGAGCGAGATCGTCGTCGAGGGACGCAACCTCAAGCGCGACTACCGGATCGGCGGCGGCCTGTTCGCGCAGGAGCGCGTGGTGCACGCCGTCAAGGGCGTGTCGTTCACGGTGGAGAAGGGCAGGACGCTGGCGATCGTCGGCGAATCGGGCTGCGGAAAATCGACACTGGCGCGCATCATCACCATGATCGACGCGCAGACCGACGGCGAACTGCTGATCGACGGCGTGCCGGTCGACATCCGCAAGCAGGCGCTGACGGCGGAGATGCGCCGCAAGGTGCAGATCGTGTTCCAGAATCCCTACGGCTCGCTCAACCCGCGCCAGAAGATCGGCGACGTGCTGGGCGAGCCGCTGCTGGTCAACACCGGCATGCCGGCGTCGGAGCGGCGCGAGCGGGCGATGCAGATGCTTGTCAAGGTCGGGCTGGGGCCGGAGCACTTCAACCGCTATCCGCACATGTTCTCGGGAGGGCAGCGCCAGCGCATCGCGATCGCGCGGGCGCTGATGCTGAACCCCAGCATCCTGGTGCTTGACGAGCCGGTGTCGGCGCTCGATCTCTCTGTTCAGGCACAGGTGCTGAACCTGCTGTCAGACTTGCAGGACGAGTTCGACCTGACCTACATCTTCATCAGCCACGACCTGTCGGTGGTGCGCTACATCGCCGACGACGTGATGGTCATGTATTTCGGCGAGGCGGTGGAGTATGGCTCGCGCGACGCGGTGTTCTCGGACCCCCAGCACGACTATACGAAGACACTGTTCGCCGCGACTCCGCGGGCCGATGTCGAAAGCATCCGGCGGCGGCTGGCGGCCAGGGCGGCCTGAAGGGACGGCCCTGTCAGGCGGCCTTCCGGGACATGAGGGCATGATGCAGCTTCCGAACTATGACGACGTGGTGGCCGCACATGAGCGGATCCGCCCGCATGTCCACCGCACGCCGGTGCTGACGAGCAGCCATCTCGACGCCCTTGCGGGCGCGCGCCTCCTCCTCAAATGCGAGAACCTGCAGAAGATCGGCGCCTTCAAGGCGCGGGGCGCCTGCAACGCCGTGTTCGGGCTGTCGCAAGAGCAGGCGGGGCGGGGTGTCCTCACGCACTCGTCGGGCAATCACGGTCAGGCGCTGGCCTATGCTGCCGCCAAGCGCGGCATTCCGGCGACCATCGTCATGCCGGAGACCTCGGCCAGGCCCAAGCTCGACGCGGTGCGCGGCTATGGCGGGCGCGTGGTGACCTGCGCGCCCGGCACGAAGGCGCGCGAGGAGGCGGTGGCTGCCGAACTCGAGCGTACGGGCGCCGAGATCGTGCATCCCTATGCGGACGCGCGCGTGATCGCGGGGCAGGGGACCTGCGCGCGCGAACTGATCGAGGAGGCGGGGCCGTTCGACGCGATCGTGGCGCCCGTCGGCGGCGGCGGGCTTATCTCCGGCACCTGTGTCGCGGCGCATGCGATGGCGCCCGGGATCAAGGTCTTCGCCGCGGAACCGGCGAATGCCGATGACGCCTTCCGGTCCAAGGCGGCCGGGCACCTCGTCGAGGACGACGCGCCGCAGACCATCGCCGACGGGCTGCGCGCCTCGCTGAAGCCGATCACCTTCCACTATGTCCGGAACGATGTGGAAGCGGTGCTGACGGTCTCGGAGGCGGAGATCGTGGCGGCGATGCGGCTCGTCTGGGAGCGCCTGAAGATCGTGATCGAGCCGTCGAGCGCGGTGGCGATCGCGGCCGTGCTGAAGAACGCCGAGCGCTTCGCGGGACAGACCGTCGGGATCATCGTCACCGGCGGGAACGTCGATCTCGACCGGCTTCCGTGGATGGCGTGACAGGAGCCTTTGCCCGACGGGTGCGCGGCATCTTCCACCGGTCCTGCAATACCCTATCTTGAGCGGATGCGTGCGTCCGATCTGCTGCAGCCCAGACCCCAGGGCCTCTACTGCCCGCCCGGCGACTTCTTCATCGATCCGGTGAAGCCGGTCGAGCGGGCGCTGATCACGCATGGGCATGCCGATCACGCGCGGTCCGGGCACGGAAAGGTGCTGGCGACGCGCGAGACGCTCGAAATCATGGCGATCCGCTACGGGGCCGATTTTTCCGTTTCGCGGCAGGAGGCACGGCTGGGCGAGCGTCTTGACGTCAACGGCGTGGAGGTGAGCTTCCACCCGGCCGGCCACGTGCTGGGCTCCGCGCAGATCCGCGTCGCGCATGGCGGGCGCTGCATCGTTGCGTCGGGCGACTACAAGCGGCGGCGCGACCCGACCTGCCAGGGATTCGAGCCGATCGCCTGCGACGTCTTCATCACCGAAGCGACCTTCGGCCTGCCGGTCTTCCGCCACCCCGACGACCGCGTCGAGATCGCGCGGCTGCTCGCCTCGCTGAAGCAGTTCCCCGAGCGCACGCATCTCGTCGGCGCCTACTCGCTCGGCAAGGCACAACGCGTGATCCGGCTGCTGCGCGACGCGGGATACGGCGAGACGATCTACATTCACGGCGCCCTGCAGAAGCTCTGCGACTACTATGAGAGCCAGGGCGTCCCGCTCGGGCCGCTCGCACCCGCGACCATCGACAATGGCGGCAAGGCGGCGTTCGCGGGCAGGATCGTCGTCGGTCCGCCGTCGGCTTTCGCAGACCGTTGGGCGCGGCGCTTCGCCGACCCGGTCTCGGCCTTCGCCTCGGGCTGGATGCGCATCCGCCAGCGCGCCAGGCAGCGCGGCGTGGAACTGCCGCTGATCCTGTCGGACCATTCGGACTGGGACGAACTCGTCGCGACCATCGCCGATACGGGCGCCTCGGAAGTCTGGGTGACGCATGGGCGCGAGGAGGCGCTGGTGCGCTGGTGCGAGATCAACGGGATCGCCGCGCGGCCGCTGCATCTCGTGGGGTACGAGGACGAGGGGGACTAGTCCGTGAGGTGGTTCGTATACGTCTCGTCCTGTCGCGCCCCCCTCTGTCCTGCCGGACATCTCCCCCTCAAGGGGGGAGATCGGCCGTTCCGTCCGTTTTCGCCAAACTTCATCGTTGCATATCGAGCGCGGCCGCGAGAGCTGCCGATCTCCCCCCTCGAGGGGGAGATGTCCGGCAGGACAGAGGGGGGTGTCGTAGAGCGATCGGCATGCCGTAGGGGCCATTCCTACCCATGAAACCCTTCGCCGACCTCCTCGACCGCCTGGTGCTCACCCCGTCGCGCAATGCGAAGCTGAAGCTCCTGGCCGACCATTTCGCTGCCGTGCCGGATCCCGACCGCGGACTGGCGCTGGCGGCGATCACCGGGGATCTCGACATTCCGAGCGTCAAGCCGGCGATGCTCCGGGCACTGGTGATGGAACGGATGGACCCGGTGCTCTTCGCCTATTCCTACGACTATGTCGGCGATCTGGCGGAGACCGTGTCGCTGGTCTGGCCAGCACCCGAGGGGCGGGTGCTGCACAATGCCGATCCCAGCCTGTCGGAAGCGGTGGAGGCTCTCCTGGCCGCCGGCCGCGCCAACGGGCCGGCGGTCTTCGCCACGCTTCTCGACAGGCTCGATGCGCCGTCGCGCTTCGCACTCATCAAGCTGGTCACGGGCGGCCTGCGGATCGGCGTGTCGGCGCGTCTCGCCAAGCAGGCGCTCGCCGATTTCGGCCAGGTCGACGTGGCCGAGATCGAGGAACTGTGGCACGGTATCGCGCCGCCCTACGAACCGCTGTTCATGTGGCTGGAGAAGCGGGGACCGCGGCCCGAGCCGCAGGCGCAGGCGCTGTTCCGACCCGTGATGCTGTCCAACCCGGTGCAGGACGGCGATCTGGAGAAGCTCGACCCTGCCGATTACCTTGCGGAGTGGAAATGGGACGGAATCCGGGTGCAGGCGACGTCTGAGGGCGGCGTCCACCGGCTTTATTCGCGGACGGGCGACGACGTGTCCGGAGCATTTCCAGACCTGCTGGAGGCGATGAACTTCGCCGGGTCGATCGACGGCGAACTGCTCGTGGGGGTCGCCGGGCGGCACACCGGCACCTTCTCGGACCTCCAGCAGCGCCTCAACCGCAAGGCCGTGTCCGCCAGGATGCGGGAGAAGTTTCCCGTCTTCGTGCGCTGCTACGATCTGTTGGAGGAGGGTGGAGAGGACCTGCGGCCTCTGCCATTCGTCGAACGGCGCGCCAGGCTCGAGGCTTTCGCGGCAAGGCTCCCCGCCGACCGTTTCGATCTGTCGCCCTTCGTCGACTTCTCCGGCTGGAAGGAACTCGACGACAAGCGAAGGCGCCCGCCGCACCCGGTGATCGAAGGCGTGATGCTGAAGCGGCGCGACTCGGCCTACGTGCCCGGCCGACCAAAGGGTCCCTGGTTCAAGTGGAAGCGCGACCCGCACACGGTGGACGCGGTTCTGATGTATGCCCAGCGCGGGCATGGCAAGCGGTCGAGCTTCTATTCGGACTACACGTTCGGAGTCTGGACCGGTCCGGAGGACAGGCCGGAGCTGGTGCCCGTCGGCAAGGCCTATTTCGGCTTCACCGACGAGGAACTGCGCCAGATCGACAAGTACGTGCGCGACAACACGGTGGAGCGCTTCGGGCCCGTCCGCTCGGTGCGGGCCGACCGCGGGCACGGTCTGGTGCTGGAAGTGGCCTTCGAAGGGCTGAACCGGTCGACTCGGCACAAATCCGGGGTCGCGATGCGGTTTCCGCGCATCTCGCGCCTGCGCTGGGACAAGCCGGCGGCGGAAGCGGACCGGCTGGAATCATTGCAGGCGCTGCTCGACGGCTGAGCCCGTCAGCCTTGGCTGAGACGGTCGGCCTTGGCTGACCGGTCAGCCTTGTCGACGGAGCGCCGGTTCCACAGCCGTCATCGAACCGAAGAGCCGCCGACGGGCGCGGAGGCGTCGGGATCTCTGCGAGGTTCCTGAGCTTTTCCTTCCAACCGGCTGCGTCGGCCTCAGTCCGGAACCGTCACGCTGATGTCGATGATGTCGACCGAACGGCCCCCGTCGCCGAAGTCCGTGACGATGGCGATGCTGCCGGCGCCGGTCGGGCGGACGTCGGGCACATCCAGCGCAACGGCGTAGTCGCGGTTTTCCGACGAGACGACGTAGCGCTTGCGACCGCAATCGCCGAGCGCGCCGAAGTCGCACGTGACGAGGATCTCCGTCTCGCGGCCGGGCTCTGTCCTCGCCCTGATGTTGAAGACGGCGCTTCGCCCGGCGATGGCCTGGAGGGTGCCTTGGCCGACCTCGAAGCGGACGGGTTCGTTCGGCGCGGAGGAGCGGATGCGCAGGGCCACGCCGCCTTCGATCTCGATCACCTGCGCGGTTCCGCCCGACAGGGTGAGCACGCGTGTCGGATCGGTGGGCGTGAAGACGGTGATCCAGTCGCCGCCATTGCCTCCGGCCGGCTGCCCTTCGCTGAGCGGCGGCGGGGCTCCAGGCTGGAACTCCTCGTCCTCCAGCTTCAGCGGCGGGTTCGGAACGCTCGTGTCGCGCTCCTCGGCGGAGAGGAAGAGGCCGCTGTCCATCGCCCACCAGACCGCCATGGCGCCGGCGGCAAAGAACGTGACCGCGAGAAACAGGATGATGAAGATGCGACCGCGGCGCCCCCGCGGCTCGTTCCCGCCGCGAACCGGTGCGTCGATGCGCGGGCCTCGGCTGCGGACGTCGCGGCGCGGCGCCAGTCCGTCCAGTCCCGAGGAAGCCGTACCACGATCGCGGCCGCGCGCGGGATGCCGGGGTTCGATGTCGGGCAGCGGGATGGGACCGTCGTCGAAAGCCGGGCGCGGTTGCCGCTCGACGATCACCGGCTCGCGCGGGGGCTGCTGTCGCGGCCAGGCGGACGTCCTGCCTTGCGCCTCGCCGCCATAGTAGCGGCTGGACGCGGCGGCCCAGGAGGATCGCGGCTCGCTGCCGCGCGCCTGCACCTGCGGAAACGGCTCCATGCGATGGTTCGGCGCGGCCGGGGCCTCGAAGGCCTCCTCGTCCTCGAATGCCTCCTCGAAGTCGAAGGAATCTTCGGCTTCGGCCGGACTCTCCGGCTCGAAGGCGGGGACGAATTCCTGCTCCACCGTCAGGATGCTGGCCTTCAGCATTTCGCGGCGCCGCTCGACCGCGTGGTCCGAGAGATCGGGATTGGCGGCGATGTTCTTTTCCAGCGCCGCATAGACGGAACGGTAGACCTTTTCGCGATAGGCGCGATCGTCGGCGTCGCCTCGCTCCAGGGCGGTCCGGATCGTCTTTTCGATCGGATTCAACTGCAGTACCTCACATGCCGTCGCGAATGGTTAACCGCGCGAGCGGTCGCAAGCAACAACGCATCGACCTTCGGTAAGCCCGGTCCCAAGAAAGTCCGACGGGCGCCGCCAGTGGCTGCACCCGCCCCGCCGCGCTTGCCCGCACGACGATCTGCTTGTATCGACGTTTACGCAAACGTCAAAGCCTGCGGGGAGTGAGCGACGCCATGGCCTTACCGGACATCCTGAAGAAGAACCTGCGCATCCCCGTGGTCGGGTCTCCCCTCTTCATCATCTCGCACCCGCCGCTGGTGCTGGCGCAGTGCAAGGCCGGCGTGGTCGGCTCGTTCCCTGCGCTGAACGCCCGCCCCGAGGCGCAGCTCGACGAATGGCTGGCCGAGATCACCGAGACGCTCGCCGCCCATGACGCCGCGAATCCGGAACGTCCGGCAGCACCCTACGCGGTCAACCAGATCGTGCACAAGTCGAACATGCGCCTCCAGCACGACCTCGCGATGTGCGTGAAGTACAAGGTGCCGGTGGTGATCACCTCGCTCGGCGCCGTCGAGGAGGTCAACCAGGCGGTGCATTCCTATGGCGGCATCGTGCTGCACGACATCATCCACGACCGTCACGCCCGCAAGGCCATCGAAAAAGGAGCCGACGGGCTGATCGCGGTCGCGGCAGGGGCGGGCGGCCATGCCGGCACGCTGTCACCCTTCGCGCTGGTGCAGGAAATCCGCCGCTGGTTCGACGGGCCGCTCCTGCTGTCCGGATCGATCGCCAATGGCGGCGCCATCCTCGCTGCGCAGGCGATGGGGGCGGACCTGGCCTATATCGGCTCGCCCTTCATTGCCACGGCGGAGGCGCGCGCAGAGGACGCCTACAAGGCGATGATCGTCGACTCGAAGGCCGCCGACATCGTCTATTCCAACCTCTTCACCGGCGTGCACGGCAACTACCTGAAGGGATCGATCGCCGCGCAGGGGCTCGATCCCGACAACCTGCCGGTCTCCGACCCGTCGAAGATGAACTTCGGCAGCTCCACGACCAAGGCCTGGAAGCACATCTGGGGCTGCGGCCAGGGCATCGGCGTCATCGACGAGGTGGTGCCCGCCGGCGAACTGGTGGACAGGCTGGCCGCCGAGTATGCGGCAGCCCGACGGCATCTCTGTGCCTGATCGGAGCCGTCCGGTCGGGTCATGCCGTCGGCGGGACCCGGCTCAGGCCACCTGGCGCCGCATACCGCCGTCACCGGGAAATTCGAGCATGACCGCGAGAACCCTGTCCCGGCATCGCTCGAAGGCTGCCACGCAATCCGGATCGAAATGGCGCCCCGCCTGTTCGCGCAGGTGCTGGAACGCCCGGTCGACGGTCCAGGCGCACTTGTAGGCCCGCTCCGACGTCAGCGCATCGAATACGTCCGCCACCGCCGCGATGCGCCCGACGAGGGGAATGTCTTCGCCCGAGAGGCCCTTCGGATAGCCTGATCCGTCCCAGTGTTCGTGGTGCGAGACGGCGATGGTCGCCGCCAGCTGCAGCAGGTCACAGGACGAGCCGGCGAGGATCGCGGCCCCGATGCTCGTATGGGTGTCGATATGCGCGCGTTCGGTCGCGGTGAGGCTTCCCTGCTTCAGGAGCACGTCGTCGCGAATGCCCACCTTGCCGATGTCGTGCATGGGAGCGGCGAGCTGGAGGTCCCGGCAGAAGGCTTCGGACAGTCCGAGTTCCCGGGCGATAAGCGCAGAGTAGCGCGCCATGCGCAGCGTGTGGTTGGCGGTTTCCTGGTCCTTGTAGCCGGCGGCGAGCGTCAGCCGGTTGATGATCTCCTCCTCGCGGCGGCGCAGTTCGAGCGTCGCCATCTCCACCTCGCCGCGCAGCCACTCGGCCTGGTCGGCGAGCTTCAGCTGGACCTCGCAGAGTCGCGCGAGGTTCGCCAGGCGCGCCTTGAACTCGATCGGCTCGACCGGCTTGGTGAGGAACTCGACCGCACCCGCCTTGATGGCGCGCAGCCGCAGGTCGGCATCGTCGTCGGCGGTGATCATGACGATCGGCTTTTCGGCGAAGCGCGGGTCTGCCCGGATGGCCGCGATGAGGTCGATCCCGTTCATGCCCGGCATCTGGTAGTCGACCAGCGCGATGTCGAAATGGATGCCTGGAAGGTCGTCCAGAAGCCTGCCCGGATCGGGGTAGGCGAGCACGGAACAGCGACCGACCTGGCGGACGAGCATCTCCATCAGCATCAGGTTCGAGCGGTTGTCCTCGACGATCAGGACGTTCAATCGCATGCCGCGCTCCTATGCCGCCCGCTTGCACTGGGTGTCGTTCAATCTGGCGATCTCGGCGGCAACGCGCGCGAGGGCGGCCTCGTCGAGCCTCGTCGAACGAAGGCTCTCGGCAAGCTCCGCCATCCGGGTGAAACCGAGATTCGAGGCCGAGCCCTTCAGGGAATGCAGGGACCGGTCGAGAAGTTCGTTGTCGTGCGCGCTCATCGCACGGTGCAGGTCCGACAACAGCGCGCCCGCGTCGTCGAAGAAGACGCCGAGCAACTGCTCGAAGCCGTCCTGTCCGATCGCATCCACGAGTTCCGCATGGCGATCCTCGTCGTGCACGGCCGCGGTCTGCAGGGGGAGCGCGTCGACCGGCGCGGGTGCCTCCGCCGGCCGTTCCCGGGCGGCTGCGGGAACGGCCGCAACCTCGCTGCAATGTTCGGCGAGCAGCCTGGCGAGCCGCGCGGAACTGATCGGCTTCGCCTCGAAGCCGTTCATGCCGACCTCCATGCAGAGCTTCCGGTCGGTGTCTGAGGCATTGGCGGTCATGGCGACGATCGGCACCCGGCCGAGAATGCCGCCCAGTCTGCGGATCTCGCGCGTGGCGGCGATGCCGTCCATCACCGGCATCTGCATGTCCATCAGGATCAGATCGTAGAGATGGTCCTTCGCCATCGCGACGGCCTGCGCACCGTCGACGGCCACGGCCACGGACTGTCCCAGACGTTCGAGGAAGCGGGTGGCGACCTGCCGGTTCACTTCGTTGTCCTCGACGAGGAGGATGTCGAGACGCGGCGCCGGCGATTCGACCGGCTGTTCGACCACGGTTTCCTGCGCGGGAGCGCGTTCGGCCGGAACCTCGAACCAGAACAGGCTGCCGCGGCCGGGCGTGCTCTCGACACCGATCTCTCCGCCGAGGCTTTCCACGATACGCTTGCAGATGGCCAGCCCGAGGCCGGTGCCGCCATAGCGTCGGCTGATCGTGCCGTCGACCTGGCTGAAGGCGTTGAACAGTCGGTGGAGGGCGTCTCGCGGGATGCCGATGCCGGTGTCGGAGACCTCGAATCGCAGCCGCGGATGGCCGTCGGCGCCGACCGCGTCTGCCGCCTTGACGTGGATGGTGCCGTTCTCGGTGAACTTGACCGCGTTGCTGACAAGGTTCAGCACCACGCGGCGCAGCTGTGTGGGATCGCCATAGTACCAGCTGTCCCCATCGATCCCGCAGGAGCAGGTCAGCACGTCGCCCTGTTCCCGGGCGCGTCCCTCCATGATGCGCATGGAATCCTTCACCAGTGCGCGAGCGTCGAAGGGCAGGTTCTCTGCAGGCTGGCCGCCGTGCTCCAGCTTGGCGAAATCGAGAATCTCGTTGATGACCTCGAGCAAGGCCGTGCCGGAACTGGTGATCACCCGAACGTTCTCACGATTTTCGTCCGACAGCTCGGTGCGCGACATCAGCTCCGCCATGCCGAGGATCGCATTCAGCGGCGTGCGGATTTCATGCCCGACGGTGGCCATGAACTGCGACTTGGCGCGGTTGCCCGCTTCGGCCGCTTCATAGGCCTCGGAGAGATTCTCCGTCATCCGCTCGAGATGCTCGGAGGCCCGGCGCATCACCGAGAGCTGCCGCTTCAAGTTCAGGATCAGGAACCCGATCGTGAACATCAGCGCCACCACGAAGACGGCGGCGATGTTCTGCAGGCGCATGACGAAGTCGCGCGAATCGGCGCGCGCCGTCGAGACGGTCGCGTTGGTGAAGGTCAACAGCTCGTTGGTGTGCTGCAGGAGCACCGGCATTCTTGCGCGCAGATCGGCCAGTGCGGAGGTGGTCAGCGAGTTGCCGCGGCCGATGTCGTTGAAGATGTGCTCGATACCGAGCACGATCTCCCGCACTTCACGGCGCCGATGGCGGATACGCTCGCTGGACACGAAGTGCGGCGCATATTGCCCGTTGTCGAGAATCGACAGGCGCGAATAGAGAATGTCGTAGCGGGTGGTCAGGCTCTTCAGCGTCGGACCGTCGCTCGTCTCCGACACGCCATGCACTCTCTCCGACAGCGTCCGCGCCTCCCTGTCGAGCTGGTAGACCGCCCAGAGCGCATCCTCGCGGATGGAATCCTGGAGCGAGTTCTGCCGCGAGGACAGGTGCACGAAGGCTCCGGCAAGCGCAGCCATCAGCCCGACCGACAGGGCGATCAGGTATCTGGTCGTCCTGCCGGCCTTCCGGACGGCCTCGCGGCTGGCGGCGAAGTCCGCTTTCAATCGACGACCTCGATTTCCTTGATCTGCCAGACCGACCGCGAGAAGTACTTCTCGTTGTAGAGTTCCGGATGTGTGTCGAAAGGATAGATCATGAAGATCGGCCCCTTGTCGCGGACGGACATCTCCTCACCATTCATGCGGATCGCCAGCATGGTGGGAAAGGCCGTCGCATCCTCCATCGGCACTTCGGCGGAATAGTCGTTCAGCGCCTTGACGATCAGCGTCTTGCCCCGTGCTCCGGCGGCCTCGAGCACGGCCTTCAGCAGCGGCCCCTCGAAGGCGGTGCTGCCTTCGGTCCACGGCGTCTCCATCGAGGCGCCGCGGCGTTCGAGCGCATCGAGCATGGCCAGGTCGAAGGCGGCGACGCCGTCGCCGTTGGTGTTGGCGATGTCGCCGGTCACGGTCAGGATCGTCTCGCCGGCCGGCTGGCCGAGCGGTCCGGCAATCGCGGCGGTCAGGGAAAGCAGGGCGAAAGCGCAGCCTGCAAGCAAGGTCTTCATAAGGAATGCCCCCATCGTGCGCGACCGGGCGTGGTCGCCGGCAGGAAATGTCCTGCCGCGGTCGCGGTTATCGCTGTCGAGGAACGCACCGCCGGGTCGACCGGCCGGGGACGAAGCGGCATCATGCCTTTGCCGCACGATGGCGACAATTCTCCCCCTCAGGGTCGGATTAGCATGGACCGTCTTGCGGGGCGGTGAAGCCGATCGGTGCAAATTGAAAGATTGCGAGATGCGGCCGTTCCGCCGCGTGTGAGGCAGGCGCATGCGGCTGCCGGCAGCCGGGCGGCTGGCCCGAAAAAGGCGGAAGGCCCTGCAGGGGCCTCCCGCCGGTCACGATGATGGGAGCCGATGTCTGTTGCGGATCACCCGCGGGCTGCGGCCACGGCGCGCCTGGCCATCACCACCACGAGGTTGGCGCGGTAGTCGGCGGAGGCGTGGATGTCCGACATCATGCCGTCGGCCGGCAGGGTCAGCCCGTCCAGCGCCGAGGCGTCGAAGTTCGACGACAGCGCCGCCTCGATCTCGGCCGAGCGGAACACCCCGTTGTCGCCCGCGCCCGTCACCGCCACCTTCACGCCGTCGCCGCCCTTCGCGACGAAGACGCCGGCCATGGCGTAGCGCGAGGCCGGGTTGCGGAACTTCTGGTAGGCGGCTTGCTGCGGGGCGGTGAAGCGGATGGCGGTGACGATCTCGCCGTCGCCGAGCGCGGTCTCGAACAGCCCGGTGAAGAAATCCTCGGCCGCGATCTCGCGCTTGTTGGTCACGACCGTGGCGCCCAGTGCCAGGAGCGCGGCCGGATAGTCGGCGGCCGGATCGTTGTTGGCGACCGACCCGCCGATGGTGCCGAGATGGCGCACGTGCGGATCGCCGATGCCGCCGGCAAGTTTCGCCAGGGCGGGGCAGACGGCGGCGAGTTCATGGCTCTTGGCCACCTCGGCATGGGTCGTGCCGGCGCCGATCGTCACCGACGAGCCCGACACGCTTATCCCCTTCAGCGAAGCGACGTGGCGCAGGTCGATCAGGTCGCTGGGCGCCGCCAGCCTCGTCTTCATGGCCGGGATCAGCGTCATGCCGCCCGACACCAGCTTGGCCTCGGCATTGGCGGCGAGCAGGCTCGCGGCATCCTCCACCGAGGCGGCGCGGTGATAGTTCACGGAATACATGGTTTCTTCTCCTTCCGGGTGGCGGGGCGGGGAGGGAAGGCGCTCCGGCCTCTGCCGGCCGCCTTACCCGATCCTGCCGCTGCGCTTTCACCCCATCCTGGTTGCCGTTCGTCTCTTCGGTGGCTGGTTCAGTGCCGCGTGCCGGCGCGGATCGCCGCCCACACCTTCTGCGGCGTCGCCGGCATGGTAAGGTCGTTGTTGCCGATCGCGTCGGTGATGGCGTTGATCACCGCCGGAGGCGAGCCGATCGCGCCGGCCTCGCCGCAGCCCTTGATGCCGAGCGGATTGCCCGGGCAGGGGGTGTTGGTGGTCGACACGGTGAAGGACGGCAGGTCGCCCGCGCGCGGCATGGTGTAGTCCATGTAGCTCGCGGTGATCAGCTGTCCGGTCGCGGGATCGTAGTGGCAGCCTTCCAGCAGCGCCTGGCCGACGCCCTGTGCGATGCCCCCATGGACCTGGCCCTCGACGATCATCGGGTTGATGATGTTGCCGAAATCGTCGGCCGCGACGAACTGGACGATCTCGGTGGTGCCCGTCTCCGGGTCGATCTCGACCTCGCAGATGTAGCAGCCCGCCGGGAAGGTGAAGTTCGTCGGGTCGTAGAAGGCGCCTTCCTTGAGGCCGGGCTCCATGCCCGCCGGCAGGTTGTGCGCGGCGTAGGCCGCGAGCGCCATCTGGAACCAGGGCAGCGCCTTGTCGGTACCGGCGACCTTCAGGGCGCCGTTCTCGATGACGATGTCGGCCTCGTCGGCCTCCAGCAGGTGCGCGGCGATCTTCTTGGCCTTGGCCTCCACCTTGTCCAGCGCCTTGACGATGGCCGACATGCCCACGGCGCCGGAACGGGAGCCGTAGGTGCCCATGCCCATCTGCACCTTGTCGGTATCGCCGTGGACGATGGAGACCTGTTCCATCGGCACGCCGAGGCGGTGCGAGACCAGCTGCGCGAAGGTGGTCTCGTGGCCCTGGCCGTGGCTGTGCGAGCCGGTCAGCACCTCGATGGTACCGGCCATGTTGACGCGAACCTCGGCCGATTCCCACAGGCCGACGCCCGCGCCGAGCGAGCCGACCGCCTGGCTGGGGGCGATGCCGCAGGCCTCGATGTAGCAGCTCAAGCCCATGCCGCGGAGCTTGCCGCGGCTCGCCGCCTCGGCCTTGCGGGCCGGGAAGCCGGCATGGTCGGCAGCCTGCATCGCCGCGTCGAGCGAGGCGGCATAGTCGCCGGCGTCATAGGCCATGATCACCGGCGTCTGGTGCGGGAACTGCGTGATGAAGTTCTGCCGGCGAAGCTCGGCCGGGCTGACGCCAAGCTCGCGCGCGGCGGTCTCCACCACGCGCTCCACCACGTAGGTGGCTTCCGGTCGGCCGGCGCCGCGATAGGCGTCGACAGGGGCGGTGTTGGTGTAGACCGCCTTGACGTTGCAGTGGATCGCCGGGATGGCGTACTGGCCCGACAGCAGCGTGGCATAGAGGTAGGTCGGCACCGACGACGAGAACAGCGACATGTAGCCGCCGAGATTGGCGACGGTTTCGACCTTCATCGCCGTCATGCGGTTGGAGGCGTCGAAGGCGAGCTTCACCTCGGTGACGTGGTCGCGGCCATGGGCGTCGGTGAGGAAGCTCTCGGTGCGGTCGGCCACCCACTTGACCGGTACGCCGGTCTTCTTCGACGCCCACAGGCAGGTGATCTCCTCGGGATAGATGAAGATCTTGGAGCCGAAGCCGCCGCCGACGTCGGGCGCGATGACGCGCAGCTTGTTCTCGGGCGCGACGTTGTAGAAGGCGCTCATCACCACGCGGGCGACGTGCGGGTTCTGCGAGGTCGTCCAGCAGGTGTAGTGGTCCTCGGCCTTGTCGTAGTGGCCGAGCGCGGCGCGCGGCTCCATGGCATTGGGCACGAGCCGGTTGTTGACGAGGTGCATGGTCGTGACGTGAGCGGCCGACGCCAGCGCCTTGTCGACGGCGCCGGCGTCGCCGATGTCCCAGTCGTAGATCAGGTTCTTCTCCGCTTCGGGGTGAAGCTGCGGCGCGCCGTCCTGCATCGCGGCCACCGCGTCTGTGATCGCCGGCAGTTCGCGGTAGCTGACCGCCACGGCCTCGGCGGCGTCGCGCGCCTGGCCCTTGGTCTCGGCCACGACAATCGCCACCGCCTCGCCGACGAAACGCACCCGGTCGGTGGCCATCGGCGACCAGGCGCCCATCTTCATGGGCGTGCCGTCCTTCGAATGGATCATCCAGCCGCAGATCAGGTTGCCGATCCCGTCTGCCTTGATCTCGCGGCCGGTCAGCACGCCGATCACGCCCGGCATCGCCCTGGCGGCCGCGACGTCGATGCTCTCGATCTCGGCATGCGCGTGCGGGCTGCGCACGAATGCCGCATGCTTCATGCCGGGGACCACCATGTCGTCGACATAGCGGCCCGCGCCGGTGATGAATCGCTTGTCTTCCTTGCGCACGACCCGTGCGCCGATGCCTTCCATGCCCATGTCCAAACCTCCTCCAGAATTGCTTTGCACGTTGCGGCTGACGGCAGTCACGGCGATGCGGCCGGGGCGGTACGGCAGTCGGGAACCGGAAGCGCCGACCCGCAGGACGGCGATGCGACGGTTCCTGGCGCCTCCTCCTCCCGCGCCCGGGCCTCGCCGGTCAGGCGGCCTTCGCCGCGCCTTTCGACATGGCCTCCGAGGCCGCAAGGATCGCCTTGACGATGTTGTGATAGCCGGTGCAGCGGCAGATGTTGCCTTCGAGCTCGGCGCGCACGGTCTTCTCGTCGAGCCCCTCGGGGTGGCGGGCGATCATGTCGGTGGCGGCCATGATCATGCCGGGCGTGCAGAAGCCGCACTGAAGGCCGTGATGCTCGCGGAAGGCGGCCTGGACCGGATGCAGGTCGGCGCCGTTCGCCAGGCCCTCGATCGTGACGACCTCGGAGCCGGAGGCCTGGACGGCGAGTATCGAGCAACTCTTCACCGCCTTGCCGTCGAGATGCACCACGCAGGCGCCGCACTGCGAGGTGTCGCAGCCCACATGGGTGCCGGTCATGCCCAGGTTCTCGCGCAGGAAATGCACCAGCAGCGTCCGGTCCTCGACGGTGCCGGTCACCGTTCGGCCGTTCACGACCATTTTCACGTCAGACATCGATCTCCTCCTGTGCCTGTCTCTCGGATGGGTCTGCGCCGACGACGCGCAGTCAGGTCGTCGCGAGATTAGCGTAGCGCCGCGAAGAGTCCATCGCCAAGCGGCTGAATATTGCGCGCTGCGGCGTCGTGACGGAGAGCGCGGGAGGCCTCTCGGGCCGGCGCGCACGCGGGCTCGACCCACTGGCCCCGGAGGCAGCCTCGAAACGGGGTCCCATCGATCGTCGCGCCCCTGATTGGCCACGCCAGCCGGCCTGCGGCGGCGGGGACCGGCATCGACCCGGGTCGCCGTCGCGTGGTGGCCTTTCCGAATCCGTACCGGTGCTGTCCGACGGGCCCCGTCTCCGCGCGGGATCGCCGGGCACACCGATTTGTCGCGCTTGCCGCTTGAACTTTGCGCCCGATGCCGGTATCAGGCGCACACGATCCGGCGCTGCAGACGCACGCGTCGGGAGGGCCGCTTTAGCTCAGTCGGTAGAGCACATCATTCGTAATGATGGGGTCGCGTGTTCGAGTCACGCAAGCGGCACCACAACTTTCCTCCCCGCGATAAACATTTCCGAAGGAATCCCGCCGGGTGCGACTCTGTCGATTCGGACTTCAGTCTCGTCACGATCTTAACCCGTCCTGAACATTCTTGCGCCAACGATCCGGCAGGGCGTGGCTGGGGGGCCTCAATGCGGACGATCGTGATCGACGACAGCAGATCGAGCCTTCTGGCCGTCGTGGACCAGCTGTCGCGTCTGGAAAATTGCGAGCCGGAGGGGTTCCTCGATCCCGAGGAAGCGCTGGCGCGTTGCCGGCTCGAACAGTTCGATCTGGTGCTGGTCGACTACGTCATGCCGAGGATGGACGGTCTGGAGGTGCTTGCCGCGCTGCGGGCGCTCGACCGTTATGCGACGGTTCCCATCGTCGTCATCACCTCGATGAACGACCGCGACCTCAAGCGGCGGGCGATCGAACTGGGCGCGACCGACTTCCTGACCAAGCCCTTCGACTGGAGCGAGCTGCTCGCGCGTGCCCGCAACCTGCTCGACCTGCGGCAGGCTCAGGTGGAACTGGCGGACCGCGCCGCGCGCCTGGCACGCGAAGTGGAGGCGGCCGTGCGCCACCTTTCCGAGCGCGAGGAGGAGGTCATCTGGCGCCTGGCGCGCGCGGTGGAGTACCGCGACGGCACGACCGGCGACCACGTTTCGCGGGTCGCGACGATCTCGCGCCTGATCGCCGAGGCGCTGGGCTTCGACCAAGAGCGGCAGCGGATGATCTACCTCGCGGCGCCGCTGCACGACATCGGCAAGATCGGCATCGCCGACGCGATCCTCAACAAGCCGGGCCGGCTCAGCGCCGACGAGTTCGACCAGATGCGCACGCATGTGAGCATCGGCGCGCGCATCCTCGACGGCGGATCGTCCGAACTCGTCAGGATCGCGGCGCTGATCGCAAGGACGCATCACGAGAGATGGGACGGAACGGGCTATCCCGCCGGCCTCGCGGGCGAGGCGATCCCGATCGAGGGACGGATCGTCGCCGTGGCGGACGTGTTCGATGCGCTGTGCTCGGAGCGGCCCTACAAGCCGTCCTGGCCGGTCGAGCGGGCGCGCGCCGAGATCCTTTCGCTCGGCGGCAGCCATTTCGACCCCGCCTGCGTCGCGGCCTTCGATGCGCAATGGCCGAAGATCGCCGACGTCCTGCGCGCGAACGAGGCGACACTCGCGGCCTGAGGCGCGTCGCAGACCGTCGCGGGCCGGGCGAACCCCGTCGCCGATCTTCCGGTCGTCTTTCGAATCAACCGAAAATTGTACGAGCTTCCGTCTCAATACTGAAGCGAGTCAAGTAAATTCCTGTTTTGATTCAATATTCCTTAATCCAGACGACCTAACCATCGGACTCAGGTTTTCGCAGTCGGTCCTTTCGCCCGCCGTGGCGGGCAAGTGGCAGGCGAGAACCGTGTACAGGGGGCGTCGGCAGTGAATTCAGTTGTTTCCTTGGACCGTCCGGGGCGGGACCGCTCGGACGCGATCGTCATCGAGAAGAGCGGGCCACTCGATCTGCGCGGCGCGGCAGAGCTGCGCGAGGCGCTGCTCTCGGCGTCGCGGGGCTGGAAGCCGGTCGCGCTGGACGCGACCGCGGTCACGTCCGTCGATGCGGGCATCGTCCAGGTCCTGCTCGCCGCCTGCCGCAGTGCGGACGAGGCCGGCCGTCGGTTTTCCATCATCGCGGGTCCGGACGGCGCCCTGGCCGAGGCCCTGAGGCGCCTCGGCATCGCGCCGGTACACCGCTGATCCCGGCAACAACATCCTGCGACGAAAGGTCATTGCCATGAGCAAGACGATCCTCACCATCGACGACTCTCCCTCCGTCCGCCAGATGGTCGCCCTCACCCTCTCCACGGCCGGGTACACCGTGCTCGAGGCGTGCGACGGGGCGGACGGCTACAACAAGGCGGTCGGCAACAGGATCGATGCGGTCCTGACCGACCTCAACATGCCCGGAATGAACGGTCTCGACTTCATCCGGAAGTACCGCTCGCATCCGTCCAGCGCCGGCGTGCCGATCGTCTTCCTGACCACGGAGTCCGACGACGGCCTGAAGCGCCAGGCGCGCGAGGCCGGCGCGACCGGCTGGATCGTCAAGCCCTTCAAGCAGGACCAGCTGCTCTCGGTGGTCCGGAAGGTGGCAGGCGCATGAGCACCGGCATCGACCCAGCCGAAACCTTCCGGCAGGAGGCGCGCGAGCTCCTCGACGCGCTCGAACAGTCGCTGCTCGATCTGGAGCAGCGGCCCGACCAGCACGACCTCGTCGATGCCGCTTTCCGGGCGCTGCACACGCTCAAGGGATCGGGCTCGATGTTCGGCTTCGACGAGGTGGCCGATTTCGTGCACGAGTTCGAAACCGCCTTCGACAAGGTCCGCAAGGGCCGGTCGACGGTCAATCCGGGGCTCGTCACCGTGGCGCTCGCCGCCCGCGATCACATTCAGAAGCTGATAGAGCAGCCCGGCCGGCACGCGCCGGCCGGACAGCCCATCCTCGAAGCGCTGCGCAGGATCGTGGAGACGGACGGGGCGCCGGCGCCCGAGCCGGTCGTCGCGCCGGCGCCGGATGCGTCCGGAACAGGCGTGAAGGCCTGGCGGATCGTCTTCCGGCTGCCGGACGACGCGCTGGCCTTCGGCACCAATCCGCTCCTGCTGCTCGACGAACTGCGCGAACTCGGCCCCTGCCGCGTCACTGCGCTCACCGACCGGATCCCGACGCTGGAGACGATGGAACCGACGCTCGCCTATCTCGGCTGGGACGTGGTCCTCGACACGGACGGCGGCCTGGAGAAGATCGAGGACGTCTTCATGTTCATCCGCGACGGCATGGAACTGTCGATCGAGCCCGCAAACGCGGCCGTCACCGCCGCTGCGGGGGCGGCGGAAGCGGTGCCCGCGGCCGTCGCGACGAGCGAGGACCGCCCCGCGGTTCCCGCGCCGGCCCGCGGCGCGACGAAGGAGGCACCCGCGGCGACCGGACCGGCCGACCGCGCGGGCTCCTCGATGCGCGTGCCGGCCGAGCGGCTGGACGAACTGATGGACCGCGTCGGAGAACTGGTCATCGCGCAGTCGCGGCTGACCCAGATCGCCAGCGCCAGCAACGATCTCAACCTCAAGAACGTCGCCGAGGAGCTGGAACGCCTCGCCTCCGGCCTGCGCGACACCACGATGGGCATCCGCATGGTGCCGATCGGCTCGCTGTTCGGGCGGTTCAGGCGCCTCGTGCACGACCTGTCGCACGATCTCGGCAAGGAGATCGAGTTCGTCACCACGGGCGAAGAGACCGAGCTCGACAAAACCATGATCGAGCGGCTCGCCGATCCGCTGGTCCACCTCATCCGCAATTCGATCGACCACGGCATCGAAAGCCCGGAGAAGCGGCTCGCGTCCGGCAAGGGCATACGCGGACGAGTCAAGCTCTCCGCGATCCATTCCGGCGCCGAGGTGGCCATCTCCATCACCGACGACGGCAAGGGCCTCGACGCGGCGCGCATCCGCGCCAAGGCGGAGGAGGCGGGGCTGATCGCGCCGGACGCCAAGATCACGGACGCCGAGCTCCACCAGATGATCTTCCATCCCGGCTTCTCGACCGCCGGCGAGATCACCTCGGTCTCGGGCCGCGGGGTCGGCATGGACGTCGTCAAGCGCACCATTGAGGGCCTGCGCGGCTCGATCGACCTGTCGACGCGGCCGGGCGAGGGCACCACGGCGACGCTGCGGCTGCCGCTGACGCTCGCCATCATCGAAGGCATGCTGGTCCGGGTGGGCAACGGCCGCTACTCGATCCCGCTGTCGGCGGTGGAGGAATGCGTCGAACTGCCGCCCGCCGCCGAGTTCTGCGACCAGGGCCGCAACTTCCTCAACATCCGCGGCAGCCTGGTGCCGTTCCTGCGGCTGCGGGAACTGTTCAGGACGACCACTCCGCCCGATCCCTACCAGAAGGTCGTCATCGTCTCGGCAGGCGAAGCCCGCGTCGGCCTCGTCGTCGACCAGATCATCGGCAACAGCCAGACCGTCATCAAGTCGCTGTCGAAGCTGCATGCCGACGTCGAGACCTTTTCCGGCGCCACGATCCTCGGCGACGGCACGGTGGCGCTGATCCTCGACGTGATGAACCTCGTCACCTTCGGCCAGAAGCTGGAAAGCAGGCTGCGGGGCGAACGCCTGAGGAGGGCGGCATGAACGGTCGGATGCAGAACGGGGCGGGCGGCGCGATGAAGGCGCTCACCGTGGGGCTTCAGAACGAAACCTTCGCGCTCCCCGCCGAGAGCGTGCGCGAGATCCTCGACGTCGTGCCGATCACCGAGGTGCCGAACGCGCGCGCCTTCGTGGGCGGTCTCATCAACGTGCGCGGCCGGGTGGTGCCGCTCGCGGATCTCAGGGTGATGTTCGGCATGGACCGGCCGCCGCCCGACAAGGACACGCGCATCGTCGTCATCGAGATCGATCTCGACGGCGAACCGACGATCGCCGGCATCTTGGCCGACAGGGTCAAGGACGTCACCGACATCGATGCGGCGTCCATCGAGGACGCGCCGAAGGTCGGCATGCGGTGGCCGGCGGAATTCGTCCGCGGCATCGGCCGCCGCGGCGAGGAATTCATCATCATCCCCGACATGGGGCGCATTTTCGGGGCGGAGGGGGACAGGAACCCGCCCCATCAGTCGGAAGAAAGGACCAACTGATGAGACTTACACTCAAGACAAAGCTGGGGGCAACGTTCGCGACGATCGTCGTCATGTCCGGCATCAGCATGTTCGTGGCCATCCAGAACCTCGGCAGCCTCAACGACGAGCTCAACGGCATCGTCAACGGCAATGTCGAGCGCATCAGGCTCGCCAACGAAATCAACGCGCACACGCTGCGCATCGGACGCGACGAGAAGAACTTCATCCTCGTCAACACCGACGAGGAGATGAACCGCTTCGAGCAGTCGATCGTCACGGAAAAGGCTGCGATCACGGAGAAGGTCGCCAAGCTGCGCGAACTGTCGAGCGACGATCTGGGGAAGCCGAAGGTCGACGCCTTCACGGCCGCCTGGAACGGCTTCCTCGGCAAGCACGAGGAGGTCAAGGCGCTCGCGCGCGGCAATTCCGCCGCCCAGGCCTTCGGTTCGGTGCAGGAGGCCCGGCAGTTGCGCGGCGACGCCAACAAGCTGCTCGACGGGCTGAGCACCCGGCTGCGCGACGCGGCGGCCACGAACGAGGCCGCCAAGACCGCCTATGAAGAGACGCTCGACCTCGAGCGCGTTTCGGCCAGCATCGCCATCGACCTGCGCAACGTGATCCTGTCGACGCTCGACCCGGTCGTGCAGAAGGACTTCGACGTCACGCTCACGGACAGGATCAAGACTTTCAGGGACAGGCTCGAAAAGGATGCGGCGCTGATGCCGTTCAACGAGCGTGAGGCCTTCGGCAGCTATCGCAGCGCGATCGAGACGTGGCTCGGCAGTGTCGAGACGACGCGCCAGACGGCGCTTCTCAACTCCGACTACAATGCTTTCCAACTGGCCAACGGAGCGGCACGGGAGGCACGTCAGGTATCGATCGACGCGCTCAACGCGGTCATCGCGCTCAACAACGAGCAGATGGCTGCAGCGGCCGTCGAAACCGACCAGCTCTACAGCTTCTCCCGCTCGCTGCTGATCGGTCTTCTCGCCGCATCGACCCTGATCGCGGCGATCGCCGCCACGTGGATCGTGCTGTCGATCAGCCGCGCCCTGTCGAGCGCCCTCGGACTTGCCGAGTCCGTCGCCGCCGGCGACCTGAGTGCGACCGCCAGCGTCAAGTCGGACGACGAGATCAAGGACCTGATCGACGCGCTGAACCGGATGGTGGCAAAGCTGAAGGAAGTCGTCTCGGAAGTCACGACCGCGACCCGCAACGTCGCCTCGGGCAGCCAGGAGATGTCCGCCTCTGCCGAACAGCTCTCGCAGGGTGCGACGGAACAGGCCTCGTCCACCGAGGAAGCTTCCTCGTCGATGGAAGAGATGGCGGCCAACATCAAGCAGAACGCCGACAACGCCACCCAGACCGAAAAGATCGCCCGCCAGTCGGCGCTCGACGCGCAGGCCTCCGGTGAAGCCGTCGGCAAGGCCGTCGACGCCATGCAGACGATCGCCCAGAAGATCATGATCGTCCAGGAGATCGCCCGCCAGACCGACCTGCTCGCCCTCAACGCGGCGGTCGAGGCTGCCCGTGCAGGCGAACATGGCCGCGGCTTCGCGGTGGTGGCGTCCGAGGTGCGCAAGCTCGCCGAGCGCAGCCAGGCGGCCGCCCAGGAGATCTCCGGCCTCTCGGGCGACACGGTCAAGGCCGCCCAGGAAGCGGGCGAGATGCTGACGCGGCTGGTCCCGGACATCCAGAAGACGGCCGAGCTGGTTTCGGAAATCTCCAATGCCAGCCGCGAGCAGAATGCCGGCGCCGCGCAGATCAATGCGGCGATCCAGCAGCTCGACAAGGTGACCCAGCAGAACACCTCGGCGGCCGAGGAACTGTCCTCGACGTCGGAGGAACTGGCGAGCCAGGCCGAGCAGCTGGAGCAGGTCATCTCCTACTTCCGCCTCGACCAATCGTCGACGGCGGCCCCTGCGGCCAAGCCGGTCGCCGTTCGGGCCACCCTCGCGGGACGCAAGCTGGGCGTGGCCGAGATGCATACGGCGCTGCGTTCCGCCGCGCCGAAGCTCGGCGGTCCGAAGAGCAAGGCCAGGGCGAACGGCGGCGGCTTCGCGCTCGATCTCGAGGGTGACGAGGACGAACTCGACCGTCAGTTCATGCGCAACAGCGCGGCCTGACCGGAACAGGTGTTGCTCCCGGGCTCGTGCCCGGGAGCGGCGCTCATTCGAGAGGAACCCAGATGTCGATCACTTCGCAGTACGTGACGCTCGGCGTCGCCCAGGACATGTTCGCCGTTCCGGTGGAGCGGGTGCAGGAAATCCTCGAGCCGCAGCCGATGGCGCGGATGCCGCACGCCCCGGCCGACTTCCTCGGTATCATCGACGTGCGCGGCGAGGGCGTTCCGGTCATCGACCTGCGCACGCGCCTCGACCTGCCGGCTGCAGCGGACACGGAGAACACCCGCATCATCGTGCTCGAGGTTCAGCTGCGCGGATCCATGCGCAAGCTGGGGCTGAAGGCCGACCGCGTCTTCGAGGTGACCGGCCTCGACGGCGACCTCGAACCGCCGCCGGAGATCGGTGCACGCTGGCGGGCCGAGACGGTCCGCGGCGTCGGCCGGCGCAACGGCACCTTCGTGACGGTCTTCGACCTCGACAGGCTGATCGCCATGGACGCGGTCGCCCTCGACAGGCAGGCACCCGCCGACCTCGTCGCCTGAGGCGACGGAGTCGCCTCAGGCGACCGGATCGCCTTTGGCGACGGGATCGCGTGACCAGCGGCGGCCGGCCCCGGCCGGTCGTCGCCATCAAACAGCATCAGTGGCGTCCCAGCGGCGCCGGAGAGACGTGACCGATGGCCTCTGCCTCCGCAGCCCTCCGCAAGTCGCAGACGGCTCCCCTGCCGCCGTCGGACAGCCTTTCGGACGAGGACTTCCTCCGCATCGCCGAATTGGTCGGCGGGCACACCGGCATCCGGCTTCCGGCCGGCAAGCGCACCATGGTCGAGGGGCGGATCCGCAAACGCATGCGGGCGACAGGGCAGTCGAGCTTCGCGGACTATTGCCACTACGTATTCGAGGACGGCGGGCTGGCGACCGAAGTCACCCACATGATCGACGCCGTCACCACCAACAAGACCGACTTCTTCCGCGAGCCCGAGCATTTCGACGTGCTGCGCCGGCACATCGTGCCCGACTGCCTGTCGCGCTCGCGGGGCGGGAAGGCGGCCCTCAAGGTGTGGAGCGCGGCGGCGTCCAACGGCGCCGAGGCCTACACGATCGCCATGGTGCTGGCCGACATGGCCAGCCGCGAGAGGAGGTTCGATTTCTCCATCCTCGGCACGGACATCTCGACCGACATCCTCGCGCAGGCGCGGCGTGCGGTCTATCCGGCGGACTTCGTCGCGCCGGTCCCTGCCGAGATGCAGCGGCGATACCTGATGCATTCGCGCGATCCCGCCGCGCGGGAAGTCCGGATCGTCCCCGAACTGCGCAGGCATGTCGGCTTCATGCATCTGAACCTGATGGACGACTCATATGCCGTCGACGGCGACGTCGATGCCATCTTCCTGCGCAACGTCCTGATCTATTTCGACAAGCCGACCCAGGTGGCGGTCGTGGGCCGGCTGCTGCGGCATCTGAGGCCGGGTGGCTACCTGCTCCTCGGGCACTCCGAAAGCATGATCGGCGCCTCGCTGCGGCTGAAGCAGCTGGCACCGTCCGTCTTCAAGCTGGTGTGAGGATGCGATGACAGACCGAACTGCACGCGCCGGACGCAAGACCAGGGTCCTCATCGTCGACGATTCCGCTTCGGTCCGGCAGACCCTTTCGGACATCATCTCGAGCGATCCCGCGCTGGAGGTGATGGCGACGGCTCCGGATCCCTATGCCGCCGCCGAGCGGATCCGCCAGGAGGTGCCCGACGTCATCTTCCTCGACATCGAGATGCCGAAGATGGACGGGCTCACCTTCCTGCGCAAGATCATGGCGCAGCGCCCCATCCCGGTCGTCATCTGTTCCAGCCTGACCGAGAGCGGCTCGGATGCGCTGCTGCAGGCGCTCGAAGGGGGAGCGGTGGACGTCGTGACCAAGCCGCGCGTCGGCTCGATCGAGTTCCTGCAGATGTCGCGGATGCAGATCTGCGACGTGGCGAAGGCTGCTGCCCAGGCACGACCGCGGGGACCGCGCCCGAAGCCCGTCGCCGTGGAACGCAAGCTCACGGCCGATGCCGTCCTCCCGCCGGTCAGGGTCAGTCCGGGGCGGGCGATGCCCGACATCGGCACGAGGATCGTCTGCATCGGCGCGTCCACCGGCGGCACGGAGGCGCTGCGCGACGTGCTCGAAGCGCTGCCGGCCGACGCGCCGCCGATCGTCATCGTCCAGCACATGCCGGAGAAGTTCACTGCGGCCTTCGCGCGCCGGCTCGACAGCCTCTGCGCGATTTCGGTCAAGGAGGCAGCGGACGGCGACGACGTGGTCGCCGGTCGCGCCCTCGTCGCGCCGGGCAACCGCCACATGATCCTGCAGCGGATCGGCGCGCGCTTCCGGGTCTCGATCGCCGACGGCCCTCCGGTGTGCCGGCACCGGCCGTCGGTCGACGTGCTCTTCCGTTCGGCCGCCCAGGCGGCGGGCGCCAACGCGGTCGGCGTGATCATGACGGGAATGGGCGACGACGGCGCGCAGGGACTCCTGGAAATGAAAACGGCCGGCGCCTTCACGCTGGCGCAGGACGAAGACAGCTGCGTCGTGTTCGGCATGCCAAGGGAGGCGATCGAACGCGGCGCGGCATCCAAGGTCGTGCCGCTCCAGAAGATAGCGGGCGAGATCCTGACGGCCGCCCACGCCACCACGCCCGCGAGAGCTCGATGAACGCACTGACGTCACACTTTCCGGAGAGAACCGGTGCGGGCAGGGGCCACGTCGCCGTGGCCGAGACGCTCGCATTCTCGCGAAGGTCCATCGAGAAGTCCTTCCTCGACATGGGGCAGCGCCTCCTCGAAAGCTCGCGCCTGCTGCGCGAGATCACGGCGGCACACGAAGGCATGCCGGGAGAGCTGCAGGGCGAGCAATTCTCGGCCGCCGTGACCCTGCTGACGAGGCTGCGCGAGGAAGCCGTCCAGATCGCGAGCCGCCAGGATGCCAATGGCGAGCGCGTCGACAAGCTCGCGGCCATGGCGCGGGAACTGGAAGATCCGATCGACGGTCTGAGCAAGGCGGTGCGCAACCTCGGTCTGATCGCGATCAACGCCCGGATCATCGCAGCCGGGATGGCGCAGATGACGGGCGACTTCGATTCCTTTGCGCTGGAGATGGTGGAGCTCGGCAAGAACGCCGCGTCGATCGTGGAGAAGTTCTCGAAGGCCCATCGCCGGCTGATCGATTCGCTCGCGCATGCGGGCGCTGCCAACGCCGCGTTCCGCAGGAAGCACGAAGGAACGCTCTCGGCCATCTCGGTCCGTCTCGGCGACCAGCTCGCCGCGATCGACGGCCACAAGGCGCATGCTCTGGCCGACGTCGCCCAGTCGGGCCGGATGGCCGGGTCGATCTCCCGCCGCATCGGAGAGGCCGTATCCGCGATGCAGATCGGCGACATCACGCGTCAGCGCCTCGAGCACGTCGAGGATTCCCTGACCGACCTCGACGGATGCGATCCGACCCCCGCCACCGAGGCGCTGGTCCTGCGTGTCCAGGCCCTGCAACTGGCCGAGACACAGGACGACTTCGGCCGCGAAGTGGCCGCGATCACCAAAGCCCTGCTCAGCCTCTCGGCCGATGCACAACAGGTGCTGGACGACAGCTGCGCGCAGTCCGAGGCGCTCCTGTCCACCGGCGGCACGGCGCTTGCCGGCCTCGTCGCCGACCTCGGCTCCGTCTCCGAGGTGCTCGCGGACTACGAGGCGATGCGGACCCGGATCGAGGCGCTGCGCGCCGAAGTCGGCCTCTGTGTCGCGGACATGCAGGCCAGGATGGAGGACATCGGCGATCTGGAGCAATCGATGCGGCTCCTGTCCATCAACACGTCGGTACGCTGCTCGCGCTTCGGCGAGGAGGGACGGGCCCTGCGGGTGGTTGCCCAGGAGATGCGCGAACTGGCGGCCTTCACGGTCGAGGCTGCGGCGACCATAACCGGCGGTCTCACGCGATCGAAGAGCGAACTCGGCAGCAATGCCGAGCCGGAAGCGGGCGCAACCACCGAGGCTCTGTCGGGCGACGCGTCGCGGGCCATCGAACTGCTCGAAGGGGTGGTCGAACGGATGCGCGTGCGGGCGACGACGATCGCCGATGTCGGTCCGCGCGCGTCCAGGTTGCTGCGGGATGCCGCGGCGGCTTCCGAAACCTATGGCCGGCACGCCCAGGGCTGGCAGGACCTGGTGTCGCAGCTGGACGAGGCCGGCCAGACGAACGGCGAAGGCGGCGGCGCGGTCGACCCCGACCTCCTCGATCGCATGCGATCACGCTACACCATGGTCGCCGAGCGCCGCATCCACGACGACCTCTGCGGCGAAGCGCTCGCTTCCGGCGACGAGGGGCTTCGCGGACAGGAGGCGGACGCCTCCGTCTGATCGCGGGCGATGCAGGAGGGACCGGCCGGGCGTGAAGGCACCCGTGCCGGAAATGCGGGCGGCGCCGTCAGGCGAAGCTCTTCTCGATCCGGTCGAGGGTCCGCATGGCGGCGAGAACCTGTCGCGCGGACCCGTTCGGTTCCCGACCGTCCTCGATCGCCGCGACGAACTCCCGGTCGATCAGCTCGATCCCGTTGCCGGACACGGCCACGCCCGTGAGGTCTATCTTGTTGTCGCGGCCGTCGTAGAGGTCGTCGTAGCGGGCGATGTAGGTTCCGTTGTCGCAAATGTAGCGGAAGAAGGTGCCGATCGGCCCGTCATTGTTGAAGGAGAGCGACAGCGTGCAGATGGCGCCCGAGGGGGTCTTCATGCCGATCGCCATGTCCATCGCGATGCCGAGTTCCGGGTGGTGCGGTCCTTCCAGGCCGTAGGCCTGCGAGGCGACCTCGCCGGTCTGGTACTGGAACAGGTCGACGGTGTGGCAGGCATGGTGCCAGAGCAGATGGTCGGTCCAGCTGCGCGGCTCGCCCTTGGCGTTCATGTTGGAACGGCGGAAGAAATAGGTCTGCACGTCCATCTGCTGGATCTTCAGTTCGCCCGCCTTGATCCTGTCGTGGATCCACTGGTGGCTCGGGTTGAAGCGGCGCACCTGGCCGGCCATGCACAGCACGCCGGTTTCTTCCTGCGCCTTCACGATGGCCTCGCTGTCGGCGAGCGAATCGGCCATCGGGATCTCGACCAGAACCGGCTTGCCCGCCCGCATGCAGGCGATCGCCTGTTCGGCGTGAAGCTGGGTGGGCGTGGCGAGGATGACGGCGTCGACATCGTCGCGCGCCAGGCATTCGGCCAGGTCGGTCGAGGCATGGCCGATGCCGCGGGCAGCCGCGAGCGCGTCGATCCTTGCCCGGGTCGGTCCCATGACCGAGGTGACCTGAACCCCCTCGATCGCGGCCAGCGCGTCGAGATGCTTCACTCCGAAGGCGCCATAGGCACCGGCGACGCATATTCTCATGTTTCCTCCCGAAGCGGCTGCAGATCGTTCCGGCGTCGAACGCCGGACTGAACCTGCCTGCGGCAGCGGGCAGGTCCGTCGGACGTCTGTAGCACCGACGCGGGCGCGCGGCGCATTCGGATCCGTGCGCCACCATTGGAAAAAGCTACTATGGATGGTCCGGCGCGGCCGGGCGCAAGATCAGTCCGCGCTGAATGTTCGCAGATAGTCAATGAAGCGGCGCTGCGTGTCCGTCGGCCGCCAGCCGGTGCGCCAAGTCAGGCCGTAGGCCCTCGTGTTGTCCCGGAGCGCAACCGGCAGCGAGACCAGACCGGTCGGCTCCGTGCCGCCGCGCCGCCGCGAGATGATGGAGATGTAGTTGCCGGTGGCGAGGACCTCCTGCATCAGCGCCGGCGCCGAGAAGACGAGGCGCACCGGGGTCGTCCGCCGCTCGTGGATGCGCAGCGTCTCGAACAGATAGGTGCCGGGCGGCGTGTCGCGTGGCGGTGCGATCCAGGGGAAGGCCAGCGTTTCTTCCAGATCCACCGCGCCGCGCTTCGCGAGCGGGTGGCGCGGGTGGACGACGATGGTGAGTTCGTCTTCGAACAGGAACTCCTCCGTCACGTCGTCGGCGGGCGCCGGCTGGCGCAAGGCGCCGATGAGGCAGTCGAGATCGCCTTCGCGAAGGCTCTTCAGAAGATGTGCGTAGTGCCCGTCGGTAACGCGGATCTGCACGCGCTTCGTGGCCGAGAGCAGGGCGTCGGCGGCGCGGGCCACCAGCGAGGTCCGCGCCAGCGGCAGCATGCCGAGGTTGAAGGTGCCGCGGTCGTCGCCGAGCAGGGCGCCGATCTCCTCTGCCGCCTGCCGGATCTCGGCCCGGGCGAGCTTGACGCCGAGCGCGAAGAACTGCGCGGCCGGCGTCAGTTCCACACCCGAGGCGGTCGCCCGGAAGAAGGGAGTCCCGGCGAGTGCCTCGAGCGTTCTCGCCGTCCGGTGCACCGTGGGCTGCGACACGCCGAGCGCCCGGGCCGCCATGGTGAAGCTGCCGCAGTCGGCGATCGCCACCAGGGCCTTGAGTTGCGCGGCGGTGACGTGCCTGTCGAAGGTCTGCCGCGGTTTGCGCAGCGCGGACGCGTCGGCGCGCATCGCGGCCTGGGCGCCGACGCGCAGATGCTCCAGGGCGGGGCCGATCCGTGCCGCGAGCAGTGCGCCGGGGGCGGTCGGCTCTGCGCCGCGGGAGGTTCGACGGAGCAGGGGCGTCCCGAAGCTGTCCTCCAGCCTGTCGATCGCCTGCGTGGCGGCCGGCTGCGACAACTGACAGCGTTCGGCAGCCGTGGTGACGGAGCCGGTCTCGACCGCCGCGTGCAGGACGCGCAGGTGGCGGATGTTCGGAAGATCGATGCCCAGAGCGGCCTCCCTTCAAGCCTATAGAAAAAACCTATCATATCGCCGGCATCCGAAATAGGCGCGTCTTCCGATGCGGCGCATGTTCATCGCGTCCGGCTCGGCGAGGCCCAGGGGGTGCTTCGCCGGCTGCCGATACGACCGTGGAGGAGCGGTACGCGCATGACGATCCAGACCATGGATCCCGACTGGCTGGTCTTCGATCCGCAGCCGAGCAGGCCGGCCTTCAGGCTGCCGCCCGGTGCCGTCGACGCCCATTGCCACGTCTTCGGCCCGGCGGCGGAGTTCCCCTTCGCACCGGAGCGCAAGTACACGCCCTGCGACGCCGGCAAGGACGACCTGTTCAGGCTGCGCGACTTCCTCGGCTTCGAACGCAACGTCATCGTCCAGGCGACCTGCCACGGCCGCGACAACCGGGCGCTGGTCGACGCCTGCCGCGCTGCCGGCGACAAGGCACGCGGCATCGCCACCGTCGGCCCGGACGTCTCCCGCGACGAACTGGCCGAACTCGACGCGGCCGGCATTCGCGGCGTGCGGTTCAACTTCGTCCGGCGCCTCGTCGACGCGACACCGAAATCGGTCTTCCTCGGCATCGCCGAGAAGATCCGGGAGTTCGACTGGCACGTGGTGGTCTATTTCGAGGCTGCCGATCTCGCTGAACTGCGCCCCTTCCTCCGGGGCCTGCCGACGATCGTCGTGGTGGACCACATGGGCAGGCCGGACGTCGCGAAGGGTGTCGATCATTCCGACTTCCAGGCCTTCCTCGACCTGATGGGCGAGACCCCGACCATCTGGTCGAAGGTGACCTGCCCGGAGCGCCTGTCGGTGCAGGGGCCGCCCTATGACGACGTCGTGCCCTTCTGCGCGGCGATCACGGAACGGTTCCCCGACCGGGTGCTCTGGGGCACCGACTGGCCGCATCCCAACATGACGACGCACATGCCCGACGACGGAGCGCTCGTCGACTTCATCCCGCGCTTTGCGACGACGCCCGACCTGCAGCGCAAGCTGCTCGTCGACAACCCGATGCGCCTCTACTGGGCGCGATAGTGGAGGACACCATGGCCGCCGAGCCTTTCGACCAGCATGCAGACATACCCGGCACGACGATCTTCGACGGCCGGCAGGCCATGAAGGGGTATGCGCTGAACAAGATGTGCTACTCCTTCAACAGCGCCGAGAACCGCGCCGAGTATCTGCGCGATCCCGAGGCCTATTTCGTCAAATACGGGCTCAACGAGGAGCAGCGCCAGGCCTGCCGGGACAAGAACGTGCTGGCGATGATCGCGGCCGGCGGCAACATCTACTACCTCGCCAAGTTCGCCGGCATCTACAAGCTCTCCGTCCAGGACGTCGGGGCGCAGCAGACCGGCATGACGACCGAACAATTCAAGGAAAAACTCAAGAGGGCGGGAGACTGATCATGGCCACGATCATCGGCGGGTTGACGAGCTCGCATATTCCAGCGGTCGGCAACGCGATCCACAACAAGCTGTTCGACGATCCCTACTGGAAGCCATTCTTCGACGGCTACCCGCCGATCCGTGAATGGCTGGACCATCACAAGCCGGACGTCGCGATCAACATCTACAACGACCACGGCCTCGGTTTCTTCCTCGACCGGATGCCGACATTCGCCATCGGCGCGGCGGCCGAATATCGCAACGAGGACGAGGGCTGGGGCATCCCGAAGCTCGACCCGTTCCCGGGCGATCCGGAACTGTCCTGGCACATCATCGAGAGCATGGTCGCCGACGAGTTCGACATCACGTCCTGTCAGGAACTGGCGGTCGACCATGGCTTCACGGTGCCGATGCAGCTGTTCTGGCCAGGCGCTCCGAACAATCCGGACATGCCGCGCACCGTCCCGATCAGCGCCAATACGGTGCAGCATCCGATTCCGACGCTGAAGCGCGCGCTGGATTTCGGCAAGGCGCTGCGCAAGGCGCTGCTGTCCTATCCCAAGGACGTGAAGATCGTCGTGATGGGCACGGGCGGGCTGTCGCACCAGCTCGACGGGCAGCGGGCCGGCTTCATCAACAAAAGCTTCGACCAGATGTGCATGGAGAAGATCGTCACGGCGCCCGAGGAACTGACCCATATCTCGCGCAGGGAACTGGTCGAGAAGGCCGGCGCGCAGGGCACCGAATTCCTGATGTGGATGATGATGCGCGGCGCGCTCGGCGACACGGTCGTGCCGCTGGAGAAGAACTACCACATCCCGATCTCCAACACCGGCGCCGGCACCATGCTGCTGGAGTGCGCCGCCTGACGACCCGCCCGCGGCGCGCCGAGGGGCGCGTCCGCAGGCTTTCACCGAAACGACGTCCGTCCCGCGGGAGGAACCGCCATGAAGACCCAGATCTGCATTATCGGAGGCGGCCCGTCGGGCCTCATGCTCTCCCAGCTTCTCCACCTCAAGGGCATCGACACGATCGTGCTCGAACGCCAGAGCCGCGAATACGTCCTCGGACGCATCCGCGCCGGCGTTCTGGAGCACGGCTTCGCCGAACTGATGCGCGAGGCGCAATGCGGCGAGCGGATGGACCGGGAGGGGGAAATCCACGAAGGCTTCTTCATCGCCCATGACGGCCGGCTCGACCGGATCGACCTGCACGAGCATTCGGGCGGTTCGTCGGTGGTCGTCTACGGCCAGACCGAATTGACGCGCGATCTCTACGAGGCGCGGGACCGGATGGGCGGCAAGGTCATCCACAATGTCGAGGACGTGAAGATCCACGACGTCACGTCGGCCGCGCCCTTCGTCACCTGGCGCGACGGCGACGAAGTCGTGCGCATCGACTGCGACTATGTCATCGGTGCCGACGGCTTCCACGGCGTCAGCCGCAAGACGATCCCGTCCGATGTCCTGCGGGAATACGAGCGGCTCTATCCGATCGGCTGGCTCGGCGTGCTGTCGCGGACCAAGCCCGTTTCACCCGAACTGATCTATGCCCGGCACGAGCGCGGCTTCGCGCTATGCTCGCTGCGCAGCCAGGTGCTGAGCCGCTACTACATCCAGGTGCCCTTGACCGACACCGTCGAGGACTGGTCCGACGAGGCGTTCTGGGCGGAGCTGAAGCAGCGGCTGCCCGCCGAGGTCGCCGCGCGGCTGGAGACGGGCCCCTCGATCGAGAAGTCGATCGCGCCGCTGCGCAGTTTCGTGGCCGAACCGATGCGCTACGGCAATCTGTTCCTGGCGGGTGACGCCGCCCATATCGTGCCGCCCACCGGCGCGCGCGGGCTGAACAGCGCCGCCTCGGACATCTACTATCTCTACCACGCGCTGGTGGATCACTATCAGAAGGGCGACGACGCCGGCCTGGAGAACTATTCGGCCAAGGCCCTGGCCCGCGTCTGGAAGGCGCAGCGGTTCAGCTGGTGGATGACCATGATGCTGCACACCTTCCCGGACGGCATCTCCTATGATCGCAAGCTGCAGGAGACCGAGCTGCAGTACCTGCTCTCGTCACAGAAGGCGCTCGGCTCGCTGGCCGAGAATTATGTGGGGCTGCCCTTCTGACCGACCGGCAGCGCCCTGTAAGGTCGATCCGCGCGATCACGCATCGCGCGTTTCGGCCCGCTCCGGCCCGCTCTGTGCGGCGGGCGACATCTCGATGTCCAGATTACCGCGCGTGGCGGCGAAGATCTCCCACACCGCGATGAATATGGCGGCGATCATCGGACCAAGGACGAAGCCGTTCAGGCCGAAGACGGAGATGCCGCCGAGAGTGGAGATCAGGACGACGTAGTCCGGAATGCTCGTCGACTTGCCGATCAGGAACGGCCGCAGGAGATTGTCGACGAGGCCGATCACCAGCATCCCGAACAGGATCAGGACGAGGCCTTCCCAGACCGATCCGGTGAGCAGCAGATAGACCGCGACCGGGAACCAGACGATGCCGGATCCCACGGCCGGCAGCAGCGACAGGAAGGCCATGAGCACTGCCCAGAGCACGGGTGCGTGGATCCCGAGGACCCAGAAGATCACCCCTCCAAGCGCACCTTGCGCGGCAGCGACGAGGATCGAGCCGCGGACGATCGCCTGCACGACGATCGCGAAACGCCGGAGGAGAGCGTCGCGCTGGCGTTCGTGCAGCGGGATCGCCGATTTTATCCTGCGCGTCAGTGCGGCACCGTCGCGCAGCAGGAAGAACAGGAGGTAGAGCATAACGCCGAGGCTGACAACAAATTCGAAGGTGCTCTGCCCGACGGAGAGGGCCCGGGTGACGAGCGCCTGCAGGAAGCGGGAAATTCCGTCCCGAACCGCCTGGAGGTTGGTCAGTTCGATCCTGGAGAACAGGTCCGTCACCCAGGCCGGCGCGCCGTCGACCACCTTGCGGACGAACTGCTCGAGGTCGATCTGACCGGACTCGATGCCCGAATAGAGACCCGCCGCCTCGACGGCGAGCGAGGACGCCACGACCATCAGCGGCAGGATGACGAGCAGAACGGTAAGGACGACGGTGGTGATGGCTGCTAGCCCTTCCCGCCCGCGCATGATCTCCGTCAGCCGCCGGTGAACCGGCAGAAACAGGATCGCTGCGATGACGCCCCACAGGACGGCGCCGTAGTAGGGCCAGACGACCAGTCCGAACGCGAGCGACGTGGCGAGCAGAAGCCACAGGAACGCCTGGTCCTCGATCGTCCGCATCGCCGCCACCTCATTCTCCCGTCAGGACGCGATCCTACGCCGATCGCGTGCCCAGGACATCGGAAAATCCGCGTCCGCCGTCAGCGTTCGTCGGTGCGCATGCGCCGTTCCAGCCAGCGAACGCCGGCCGAGACGATCAGGATCAGCACGAGGTATTCCAGGACGAGGAAGGTGTAGATTTCGAGCGGCCGGTACTCGGTCACGACGAGTTCGTTCGCCTTGCGGGTGAGTTCCTGCATGCCGATCACCGAGACCAGCGACGACATCTTCAGCATGTAGACGATCTGGTTGCCGATCGCCGGCAGGATGCGCCGGATCGCCTGCGGCAGGATCACGTAGCGCATCGTGTCGCGATAGTTGAGCGAGATGGAATAGGCCGCCTCGTACTGGCCGCGCGCGATCGACTGGATGCCGGCGCGGAAGATTTCGGCCTGGAAGGCGCTGTCGGAGAGCGCCAGCGCGATGACGCCCGCCCAGAACACGCCGATGGTCAGGCCGGTGATCTGCGGCAGGCCGTAATAGACCCAGAGCACCAGCACCAGGATGGGCACCGCCCGGACGAGTTCGACATAGGTCCGGCTCGCCCAGCGCAGCGCCCGGTTGGCGGACAGGCCGGGCAGGGCCACCAGCAGCCCCGCGACGATCGAGATGGAGATGGCGGTGGCCGAGAGCAGGATGGTGTACTGCAGCCCGCTCAGGAGAAAGCGGACATTGGTGTAGCCTTTGGGCGTGGTCGGGTCGACGACGTACCAGCCCCAGTTGCCCGCACAACCCGTGAGCGCCAGTGCGATAGCGACCAGGATGAGAGCCTTGCGCATGGTCGGGGCCCTCAATGGTTCAGGATCTTCTGGAGGAAGTCGCGACAGCGCTGGCTTTCCGGTGCCGAGAAGAAGCGCTCGGGCGGCGCGGTCTCGACGATCTCGCCATGGTCCATGAACATGACGCGATCGGCGACGCGCCGCGCAAAGCCCATCTCGTGGGTGACGCAGAGCATGGTCATGCCGGTGCCGGCGAGTTCGGCCATCACCTCCAGCACCTCGTTGATCATCTCGGGATCGAGCGCCGAGGTCGGCTCGTCGAACAGCATGATGCCGGGCTCCATGCAAAGCGACCGGGCGATCGCCACGCGCTGCTGCTGGCCGCCCGAGAGCTGGCGCGGATATTTGTCGGCCTGCTCGGGAATGCGCACGCGGGCGAGATAGCGCCGCGCGATCTCCTCGGCCGCGGCGCGATCCATGCCGCGGGCGCGCATCGGCCCGAGCATCAGGTTTTCGAGCACCGTCAGATGCGGGAACAGGTTGAACTGCTGGAACACCATGCCGGCCTTGCCGCGCACCGCGCGCCGGCTTGCCTCGTCGGTCCCCAGAGACACGCCGGCGACGCGGATGCGACCGCGGTCGTAGGTTTCCAGGCCGTTGATGCAGCGGATCAGCGTCGATTTCCCGGAACCGGACGGCCCGCAGATGACGACGCGTTCCCCTCGAGCGATCTCCAGCGACACGCCCTTCAGCACCTGGAAGTCCCCGAAGGACTTGAAAACGCTGTCGAACAGGATGATGGGCTCGTCGTCTCGCACCGCTGTCTCGATCCTCTCTGCTTCGGATGGCCACCGGGCGACGATCCGTCCTGCCGCAGATTTAGGCATAAGTTTCGCTTGCATAGCAACTGATTTCGGACAAGGATCAGGCATCCCACGGTCACGGCCGATCGAAGGTTGGAGGTTCCCCATGAGCATACTGAAATCGCTTGTCCTGACCGCGGCGCTGGCGCTGTCGTCCGTTCCCGCACTGGCGCAGTCGGCGCTGAACGAGATCCTGAACGGCGGCGTGCTGAAGGTCGGCACCACCGGCGACTGGAATCCGATGACCATGAAGGACGTCGCCACCAACGGCTACACGGGTTACGACATCGACGTGATGAACCAGCTCGCCACCGATCTCGGCGTCACCGTCGAATTCGTGCCGACCGACTGGAAGACCCTCGTCGCCGGCGTCTCGGCAGGCACCTACCACATCACCGGCTCTGCCTCGATGTCGCCCGCGCGTGCCAAGGCGGCGGGCTATTCGTCGAGCTACTTCTCCCTTGCGACAGTTCCGCTGATCAACAAGAAGGACGCCGACCGCTTCAAGGACTGGGCCGATCTCGACAAGGCCGACGTGACCGTCGCGGCGACGCTGGGCACCACCCAGGAAAAGCAGGTGAAGGAGTTCTTCCCGAACGCCCAGTACAAGATCGTCGAGGCGCCCGCGCGCGACTTCCAGGAGGTGCTCGCCGGCCGCGCCCAGGCGCACATCACCTCCAACGTCGAGGCCTACAAGCTCGTCGCCCAGTATCCCGAGCTTATGATCGTTCCGGTCTCGGCACCACGCGCCCGCACGCCGGTCGCCATGCTGATGAAGCAGGACGACCAGGTGTGGATCAACTACGTCAACACCTGGATCACGCTGAAGAAGGAAGCCGGCTTCTTCGACCAGCTCGCAACGAAATGGCAGCTGCAGAACTGACCGGGGCCGCTGTGGGGCGCCCTGGGCGCTCCGCTTCCCGTCCATGCTGACGATCTACGCCATCCCGCCCAGCCTCTACTGCGCCAAGCTGCGCATCCTGTTGCGGCACAAGAACCTCGAATGGCGCGAACTGCCGCCGCCCGGCGGCTACGGCTCGGCCGCCTACAGGCAGGTCGTGCCGTCCGGCAACCTGCCCGCCATGCTCGACGGCGACCTGCTGCTTGCCGATGGCGAGGCGATCGCCGAATATCTCGAAGAGTGGCATCCGGCGCCGCCGATGCTTCCACAAGGCGCGGCGGACCGCGCCAAGATGCGCGAGCGCGGGCGTTTTCACGATACCCGGCTGGAGCCTGCACTGCGGGCGCTGTTCGGGTCGATCGCGCCCGACAGGCGCGACGCCGCTCTCAATGAACGCCAGTCGGTCCTCCTGACGGAAAAGCTCGGCCAACTGGGCCGTATCCTGGAATCAGGCCCGGACCTCGCCTTCGGTCTCGGCGATTGCGGCTATCCGATCAGTTTCGCCTGGATCGACGCGCTGACGCCGCCGCTTTCGCTCACCGTCGCGTGGCCCGAACCGGTCATCGCCTACCGCGCCCGCATCGAGGCCGCGCCGGCGGTGGCGGACGAACTCGCTTCGTACCGGCCGATCCTGGAAGGATGGGTGCAGCGGACCGCAGGCGCCGTGGCATGAGGCTCGACCTGATGACCTGGCCGGAGGTCGAGGCACATCTGGCGGCATCGGGCGGCATACTCCTGCCGGTCGGCTCCACCGAGCAGCACGGGCCGATGGGGCTGATCGGCACGGATGCGCTCTGCGCCACGACGATCGCGGAGCGGGCGGCGGAGCGGTGCGGCGCCGTCGTCGCCCCGACGCTGGCGCTGACGCCGGCACCGTTCAACACGGCCTTTCCGGGCACGATCTCGATCTCTGTCCCGCTCTTTGCTGCGCTGGCCGGCGAGGTGATCGACGGCCTCGCCGCTCAGGGCTTTCCCCATGTCTACGTGCTCAACGGCCATGGCGCCAATCTGGCACCGCTGCGCGACGTGATCGCGGCGCGGCCGGCCCTGCGCATCCGGCTGAAGAGCTGGTGGGATTTCGAACCCGTCAACGTGCTGCGGCGCGCGTGGTATGGCGACTGGGAAGGCATGCATGCGACGCCCTCCGAAGTGGCGATCACCATGGCGGCGCATCGTCAGCCGCCGGTCCCGCCGGAGGCCCTGACGCCGCCGCGCGCGCTGTCGTCGGATTACATCCGCGCCCATGCGGGCGACCGGCACGGGCCGCCCGACGAGCACCGGCGCGACTTTCCCGACGGACGCGTGGGGTCGCATTCGGCGCTCGCGACGCCGGAGCAGGGTGCGGCGCTGATCGAGGCTGCCGCGATGGCGATCGCCGAGGACTACCGCGACTTCGCGGCGGCCTGACCGGCATTCGCCGACAGCCGTCCGTCGGGCGACAGGCCGATCGCCTGGGCGGGACTGGCGAAGGCCGTGGCGACGCTCGGATGGGCGGCTAGGATGTCGCTGCCGCCTGGCACCCGCTCCGGATGCAGACGGCCGTTCTCCCAGATGGCAACCCCGTCGACCAGCACGGTCGGGTCGACGACGTTCCAGCAGATCTCGCCCGGCGCATAATCTCCGCAGGTGTGAAAATGCAGCAGGCGGGGGTTGCCGAAGGCTGCGCCGCTCCAGCGTTCGAGGCTTTCGCCCGCCTGGGCGGCAAAGGCGCAGCCGGGATGGATACCGGCGTGCCAGGAGTGGACGAAGTCGCGCTCGATGCCGAACCGCTCCGCCACGAAGGCATAATGGCGCCGCGCCGTCTCGATATCGGCGGCGTCGCCCTCGAACCCGGTGAGGCGGTTGCCGTCGAAGTCGATGAACAGGACGTCGCGCAGCGCCGCGCCATAGGGCTGGTAGTATTTCGAACCCGTGCCGACGAGAAAGCCCGCCTGCGCCACCCGGCCGCGATAGGCCGCGGCCGGTGCGGGCGTGAAGACGGACATGGGGAAGCGTGCGACCGTGACATCGCCGGCCGCCGCCGGAAACGCCACGCCAGGGCCGGAGAAGTCGGTGCCGAGGGGGCAGGTGACGCGGATGGTCGACGCGGCGGCAAGCGCCCGGTCGATGCGGGCCTTCAGCTCGACGAAGGCGCGATAGGGCACCTGGCCGAAAGCCGATCCGAGCATGGCGCGGTCGAGCGCATAGCAGACGATCGGTCGGACAGCTGCCAGTTCGGCGTTGAAGCGCAGCTGGTCTCCCATGCGCGCGAGAAACAGCGTGCGGTCGGCCGCCAGCATCGCCCGGCAAAGCTCCGCCGGCGGGGCATCGACGTCGGGATCGAAGGGGACCGCCCGGGCCGTCGCGCGGATCCCCATCCCCGCGGCTGCCTCCAGCATCGCCTCCGCCATTCCCGGTCCGTAGTAGCCGAGCGCGGGATCTTCGTGCAGCACGAGCAGCGTGTCGCCTTCGCGCATTCCGGCGCAATCGGCCAGGAGATTGCGCGCGCCCGCCAGGACGGCAGCGTCATCCGTGTCGAAATCAGGCATCACCGGAAACCTCCTCCAGCTTGCGCGCGACCGGCCTGGATGGAGAGCCGGCGCGCGGCGAATTGACTTCGAGCAGGCGCTTCATTAGCAGCACTTATATGAAGGCGAATCTTCCTTTCGCAGCACTGCGAACCTTCGAATCGGTCGTGCGGCTGCAGGGCTTCGGCCGCGCGGCCGAAGAACTCGGCGTCACGCAGAGCGCGGTGAGCCAGCACGTGCGGGCGCTGGAGGACTGGCTGGGTCGCCGGCTGGTGATCCGCGGCGGCGGCCGTGCGACGGCCAACGAGGACGGGCTGAAGCTCGCGGCCGCGGTCGCTGACGGTTTCGGGCAGGTGGCGCAGGCCTGCAACGCGCTTCGCGTGCAGCCCGGCGAGAGCCTGACCATCGGCATTTCCTGCCTGCCGGGCTTCGCCTTCATCTGGCTCATTCCGCGCCTGATCGAGTTCGACCAGCGCTGGCCCGATTTTCCCGTATCGATCCTGACGTCCGGGTCGCTCGCCAATTTCGCGGACGACGAGGTCGACGTCGCGATCCGCTACGGGCTCGGCAACTATCCGGGCCTGCACGTGGAGCCGCTGCTGACGGAGCGCGTCTTCCCGGTCTGTGCTCCGAAGCTTCTGCAGAAGGGGCCGCCGATCCGCAGCGTGGAGGATCTGGCGCACCACACGCTGCTCTACGACGAGATCGCCGACATCGGCGGGCGTCCGCCGACATGGCAGTACTGGGCCGAGGAGACCGGACGGGTGCTTCCCAAACCGCAGCGGGCGCGCAGGTTCGGCCAGTCCAACATGGTGGTGCAGGCGGCGATCAACGGCTATGGCGTGGCGCTCGGCCGCGAGCCGCTGGTGATCGACGCGCTGACCGACGGACGGCTCGTGCGGCCGTTCCGGGAACTCGTGCCGTCGCAGTTCTCCTATTGGTTCGTCTGTCCGGCAGGAACCCTGCAGACCGAGCGCATCCAGGTGTTTCGCGACTGGCTGCATCAGGAGGTCGCGCGTCAGCCGGCCATCACCGACGCCTCGCTCGCCGTCTCCTGAGCCGTTTCGGCGGCGATCCGCCGCTCGACCTTGCGCCGAAAGCGCAGCGCGCCGGCGTCGAGCCCGAGATTGATGCTGGGCGTGCGCGGGTTCTTCATGCCGCGATGGACGAACTCCAGCACGTCCTTGTCCTCGTTGAACGCCATGGTGGCGCCCGCGAACATGCGCTCCGACATGGCCGTGTCGTCGGCCCGCTGGTTGCGGTGCTGGAACCAGAAATAGAGCGAATTGTCCTCGTCCACCGGCGTGATGAAATTGTACGAGACGTTGACGAAGGAGCCTTCCGGAATGTCGTTGCCCGAGGCGCCGGACCCGCCCGGCGCATAGACCGACATGTTCAGAGCGATGGCCGGGAGCCGCATCTCGTAGTGTTGCTTGCGGTCGCAATTGGCGGCGAAGGCGAGGAACGGCGCATAATAGGGCGGCGCCGGCCTGTCGTGGATCCATCGGTAGACGACCACGCCGTCGTCGTCCTCCGTCATCTCGAGCGGCAGCGTGTCCGATCCCGCGCCGGCAAAGGAGGTGACGTGCACCCAGGCGACGTGCGATGGGTCGAGCAGGTTGTCGGTAACCCAGAGATAGTTGCAGGCGATGGAGAGCGCGCCGCGCGCCGTGCGCCCCCAGGACGGATCGTCGAAATGCGGGATGTCGATGAGTGCCGACGGATCGGCCAGCGCGGGGTCGCCGGGCCAGACCCAGACGAAGCCGTAGCGCTCGATCACCGGCCATGAGGCGACGCGCGCCCGCTTCGGGATCATGTGCTCCTGCGTCGGCGCCGCCACGCACCGTCCCGACCCGTCGAAGGTGAGGCCGTGATAGCCGCAGACGACCGTGTCGCCTTTCAACGCGCCCTTCGACAAAGGGAGCTTGCGATGGGGACAGGCGTCTTCCAGCGCCGCGACCGAGCCGTCCTGCCTTCGGAAGAACACCATCGCCTCGCCGAGCAGTGTCATCGGCTTCAGGTCGCGACCGAAATCCTCGCTGCGGCCGGCGACATACCAGGTGTTGCGGATGAAGGCTGACGGCTGCATCGGATTCTCCGGTTGCGCGACTTGCCGCCGACATTAGCATGGGCTTTAGTGAAACTGAAGTACGGCTTTCGGATCGGAGCACGCCGCATGGACCTCTCGCGCTGCATCGACATGCATGCCCATTTCTATGGGGGAGGTCTTGCCGAGATGCTGGCTGCCCGCACGGGCCGGCCGTGCCTGCGCGAAACGATCGACGGTCCGGTGATGCTCGCCATGAACGGCGAATTCCCGTTCACACCGGCGCATCATGATCACGAGGTGGGGCTTGCGGAGATGGCGGTGCAGGGTGTGACCCGGCGCATGCTGACCTTTCCCGGCGCATTGTGTGCGGACGTCCTGCCGCTCGTCGATTCGCTTCCGGCCATCCGCCGGTTCAACGACCACATGGCTGCGATGCGGGGACAGACCGCCGGCCGGCTGACGGCGCTGGCCGGCCTGCCGTTCGCCGACATGGAGGAGGCCGCGCGCGAACTGGTTCGGGTGCGGCGCGAGTTGCGTCTGCCGGGCGCGATCGTGCCGTCGAACTACTTCGGCACGATCGCGCAGGCGCGTACACTGGAACCCGTGCTGAGGGCGGCGAACGAAACCGGGGCGCTGCTCATGCTGCATCCGGGGCTGATGGTGGGCGAGGCGGCGCCGGTGCTTGCGGATGACCATCCGCAGTATCGCACCTCGGCGGTCGTGCTGCAGGCGCAGGCCTCGCAGGTCGTGCTGACCCTGATCCTTTCGGATATTCTCGACACCTTTCCCGACATCGCCTTCCAGGCGATCAATCTCGGCGGGACGATACCGTTCATCGTCGAGCGAATGGAGAGCATCGGGCGGCATCGCAATGGCGACCGGCCGTTCCCGACCGACAGGCTGAAGCGGGTCTGGTACGATGCCGCCTCGCTCGGGCCGCGGGCGCTGGAGGCGGCGGTGAAGCTCTACGGTGCCGACCGCATCATGGCCGGATCGGACTATCCGATCTTCCACGACAGCCCCCTGGATGCGATCCGCGGGGCGACGATTTCGGATGACGAGAAGGAGCAGGTCGCCTGGCGAACGGCGGAGGCGCTCCTCGATCGGCAGGATCAATTCCTCTGACGAAGCGCCTCATGGCGTCGAACCGCCCGGCCCGGCACGATCTCCAGCCGTCGTCGCTGCGTTCCGGAGTAGCCCGCCGGATCGTGACTTCATCCTCGCGCATGTCACCGTCCCGATCGAAGCGACCGTCGGGAGACAGGCCTCGCAGCCGGCCGCTCTTCACAGGCGGCGCGACATCCAGACGGAGCGGGGGACAGGGCGGCGCGTCTTCGGCGCGCCGGGGGATCAGCTCGTGAGCTGGGCCAGCCGCTTGACGGCGAGCTGGTTGCCGGCTGCCGCGGCTTCCTGGAGCAGAGTCCGGGCCCGCTGCGGCTCCTTCTCGATGATCAGATTGGCGAGCGCGAACTGGGCGTAGGAGATGTCCTGGGCGGCTGCCTTCTCGAGATAGGTGCGCGCCTTTGCGAGGTCCTGCGGGACGTCGGTGCCGGAGGCGTACATGTCGCCGACGCGGTACTGAGCCCAGCCGATGTTCTGGTCCGCGGCCTTCATCAGGAGCGCGGAGCCGCGAGCAACGTCCTTCGGCACGCCGTTTCCATCCATGTAGAGCACACCGAGCTGGTACTGTGCCCAGCCGTTGTTCTCTTCCGCCGCCTTGGCGAAGGCCTCGGCCGCCGCCGGAACGTTCTGGGCCACGCCTTTCCCCTCGAGGAGCATCGTCCCGTACTTGTACTGGCCCCAGTGGCTGCCCATGTCGGCGGCGCGTTTGTAGTAGCGTGCGGCGAGCGCTTCGTTCTTCGCTCCGCCCAGCTTCATGAGGCTGTCGCCGGCCTGGAACGCCTGGCGCGCCGCGAGGCTGCTGTCGTCGTCCATCTTCGAGGCGACGTCGATGGTGCAGGCCGTCAGCACGCTCAGCAGAAGGACGTCGATGATGCGAATCCGCCTACGCTTCATGTCCGTTCATCCTGATTCCCGCTTCGCCTAGGAGTGCGGCCCTCATTAGCATCTGCTCAGTATCCCGCATAGGGCCAAACGACCCCCGGCTCGGACACCACGACTTCCCGAGGAGCGGAAGGCACGGCTGCACGACGTTCTGGCCCGTCCGCGACCGGCGAACTGGCGAAGGGCGGGTAAGTCATCGGGATGAGCATCTTCGGTACCGGCGACGAGCGCACCAGCGCCGGGCTTCGGGACTGAGGCGACGTCACCTCCGTCGCGATTCGCGAGCCCGATTGCGCAGGCGTCAGCACGATCATGGCGGCGGTCAGGGCCGGCACGGACACGTAACGGCTCCCGAACGGCGCGAAGACGGGCGACAGGAAGCGCGCGACGGAGCCGACGACGGCGCTCACGGCGAGCACGAGGCGGCGGAGCGACGGGAACATGTCGCCCAGGCTGTCCAGCACGCCCACGAAACGGACGAGCCCGTAGCTGTAGAGCAGGATGTTCAGGCTGAACAGCATGATGTTCATGATCGGGATGGCCCCGCCCGACAGTTCACCGCTCATGACCGCCTTGGTCGCATAGGCCAGCATCAGGACGAAGACGCCGAGATTGAAGATCAGCGCATAGGGCGGGACGTTGGTGCGAAGCGAGATCTTCGGCGTGCGGATGAAGCTGCCCTTGCGGCCTGTCACCATCTGCATGATGGAGGCGATGATGCCGGCGAAATTGACCGGCAGGAGCATCAGGTTCAGCGAGCAGACCCCGAACAGGTCGCGACGGCGATAGCCGAGGCGCCGCAGATCCATCATGTACAGCATGAAATAGGGGAGCATGACGAGCGGCGTCCACAGGATGCCGCTCGATTCGGTGCCTGCCCAGATCATCAGCATGAAGACGGCGACGTTGCCGATGGCCGGCGACAGGAGGTAGTGCGACCGAAGCACGAGTTCGGGGAGGCGGCCTACCCGGTCGGGCGACTGCAGGTACTGCTGCATCAGGTCCGGCATGATGATGAGCCCGCCATTCGCCCAGCGCTTCCGCTGGATCGCGAGCGCGCCGAAATCCGCAGGGGTGGCGCTGTAGGCGAGCGGCACGAAGTGGTTGCGCACACTCCAGCCGAGCTTCATGAGGTCGACCGTGGAGCCGGTGTCCTCGATGACTGTCTTGTCCTGGATGAAGATGCGCACCGGCTTGCCGTCGTCGACGCGGGACTTCGAGATGGCTTCCAGGGCGGAGAAACGGATGAGGGCGTTGGCTCCGACCCAGAAGGCCGCATCGAACCAGCTCGATCCCTGGTGCACGAGATACTGGATGTCGGTCGTCGCCCCCGCGATCCGCTCGACGGGAGCATCGCCGTTGGGGAAGGTGAGATAGGGCGTCTGGGCCACGCCCGCGTCCGGCTGGTTCTCGAGGATGTCGACGAGAGTGGCGACGTATTCGTGGAGGATGACGCTGTCGGCGTCGAGCGTCAGCACGTAGTCGGGTCGCGGGACGACGACGTCCACCTCGGAACCCAGCGCCGGTTCCAGGCTCGTGACGCCGTTGCGGTGAACGCGCACGAAGCGTCCGCCCATCAGGCCGATGTAGGTGTTCAGGTTCATCGCCTTGTTGGGCGCATGCGAAAGGTTCGCGAAAGTCTTGCGCTGGAAGTGGGTGACGTCGTCGCAGACCACGAGCGACAGCCGGAGATGCTCGGCCTCGGCTTCCTCAGCGGTCAGAGGGGTATTTGCGAGCCTTTCTGCCCTGTCCCGGTACTGCGCAGCGGCCGCCCGCACGATCCGCTCGGCGATGAAGCCGTCGACATGCTGGAAATCCTCCGGCGATTCTTGTTCGAGCCGCAGCGCGATGGAGGATAGCCAGCCGGCCACGTCGCGGTAGCCCACCGAGAGGGTGCGTGCCTCTGCCGCCGCGTCGAAGGCGGTCGAAGCCTTGCGGCTCTGCCAGGAAGCGTAAGCATCGCGTCTGCGCCCGGCCTGTTCGCCAAGCCATCCCGTGACTTCCTCGATCGCAGACAGCGTCGTCCTCAGCGCGGACGCATCGGACGGTGCGTCGTCGACGAGGACGGCAATCCGCCTGTTGGCGTATTCGGCGATCGCGGCGGACAGCACCGTGCCGATCAGGACGCGGCGCTCCTCGCGATAGGAAGGAACGAGGATGGTCACCGACGGAGCGGTCGATGGCTCGCGCCAGGTGATCTGTGCAGGCTGGACGGCCTGAAGGTCCTCGCGTCGCCGCGCGGCACCGAAGCGGTTGAACTGGTAGGCGAGGCTGCAATAGAGCAGCGCCAACAGCATCGCATAGTGGAGGAAGACGTCTGCTCCGACCATGCCGAGCGTGCCGAAGTGATAGGCGGCACAACCGACGAACACCGCCAGCGAAAGGACGATGGAAAACTTGATGCTGGTCGACTCGAACGTCCGCCGCTGCTCGGCGATCCAAGCCGCAACGGCACGATGGACCGCCCGCCATGCAGACCTGACAGCTGCGACCGCCCTACGCGGCCAGGCCTTCCACAGGGGGAGAACGGAGGATCGGCCGACGGACACGACGCCGGCGGCATTCGCCGCCGGCTCCGAGTCCATGACGTCACTCTGGAAACTTGCCGTCATGATACTCGCGTTCCGGTTACCCGATCAGAAGTTGACGCTGAACTTGGCGCCGCCTGCGTTGATCGTGGTGTCCTGGCCGAAGGCGCCCTCGTAGAAGATCTGGAGGGTGCCCATGTCGCCCTTGAGGATGTCGACGCCGGCCGAGACGGTCCACAGGACGTCTTCGGAGGTGGTGCCGACGGTGAAGGGCGTCGCGGCGTTGCCGTCGGCGTTGAAGACACCGGTCAGCGAGTAGTCGTTGCCGGTGTAGAGGGCGACGCCGCCGCGCAGGTAGGGCCGCAGCAGCATGTCGCCGCCGAGTTCGATCTGGCCGCCGACCTCGACCGCCGGCAGCAGCGCCAGCACGGTGTTGTCGACGCCGTTGCTGCTGATGGAGGCCACGCCGCCGCTTTCGGTGAAGGCGCCGGTGCGCACGTAGGTGGCCGACAGGTCGACCATCGGGCGCAGGTAGAAGCCGCCGGTCTGCAGCGTGTAGGCGGCGCGCAGGCGGCCGCTGACGGTGGTCACGTCGGTCTCGCCCGACAGGAGGTCGGTGAAGTTGCCGAAGGCGATCGGCCGCAGCGTGTCGTAGCTGCCGTGGGAGGCCGAGAGCGAGGCCGCCAGCAGCAGCGGGCCGGGTGCGTACTTGACGACCGCGCCGGCCGAGAAGCTGTCGCCCTTGCTCGACGCGCCGCCGTCGCCGTCGCGGTCGGACGAGCGGTAGCCGATGGAGCCGCCGAGGCGCCAGGGCGTGCCGTCGACCGCCATCTGCACGCCGCCCATGATCTCGGTGGAGCGGGTGTTGAAGCCGGTCAGGTCGCCATTGGCGGCGTTCAGGTCGTACTCGCTGTAGACGGCGCGGCCCCAGGCGCATTCGCCCTCGGCGGCGAAGGCGTTCTCGCCACCGGCCATGCGGCAGCTGAGCATGCCGTCGGAGAAGGTGTCGATGTCCTGCACGGCGGCGATCTGGTCGGCGACGTAGATGTTGGGCGACAGCTGGTTGAGGGCGGCCTCGCCTTCCTCGACGGAGCCGAGGTTGAGCAGCGCCACCGCCAGCGGCTCGAGCCCGCCGGGGCCCTGGATGCTGGCCTGGATGGCGTTGCCGATGGAGCTGGCATTGTCGCCCATGCCGGCCGGCGAGAAGTCGAAGCCGTTGATCGACAGCTGGACGTCGTTGCCGCCGTTCACCGTGCTGACGCCGGCGAGCACGAAGGGGTTGGTGATGGTCAGCGACTGCGTGGCGCCGTTCGCCGTGGTGATGATGGTGTAGGTCTCCGGCGTGCCGTCGGCGCTGACGAAGTTCAGCCGCAGGTCGCCGTCGAGCGAGGCGGTGTTGGAGACGGCGATGCGGTCGGCGGTGCCGTTGTCCATGTCGACGTCGAACAGCAGCGTACCGGTCGCCTCGTTGACGAGGATGCCCGTCAGCGTCGACGTGTAGACATTGTCGTCGCCGCCCGGCGACAGCGTGCCCGAGTTGCTGAGGGTGCTGTCGTTACCGATGTTGACCGTGCCGCCCATCTCGAACAGGCCGCCGGAGCGGTTGTTGAAGGGGTTGTTCCAGGGGCCGAGCAGCACGTTGCCGCTGATCGTTCCGTAGTTGTCGACGGTGGTGTCGTTCTGGGCCGAAACCACGGCGAACTGGTTGATGCCGCCGGTGTTCGAGATCGAGCCGTAGTTGGTGAGCTGCAGCCCGAGACCGTCGACGAAGCGGACACCGGCATTGCCGGTGGTGCCCGTGACCGAGGCATCCGCCCCGACGGTGACCGTCATGGCACCGTAGCTCGTGACCCGGATGCCGTCGAGCGCGCCCGAAACCGTTCCGCCGTCGACGTTGACGTCGATCGTCCCCCTGGCAATCGACGTCGCGGTGATGCCGTTGCCGCTGGTGGAGGTGATGCTGCCCTCGTGGTCGATGTCGATGAGGGTGTCGCCGTTGGTCAGGGCATAGATGCCGTGATTGACCGAGGTGATGTCGCCGGTGGTGTCCACTTCGGCATTGCCGTCGAGCGCATTGACGTAGACGCCGAAGCCGTCGGCATCGATGTCGCCGAGCTGCGTGACGGTGACCTTCGACGTGCTGAGCGTCGTCGCGCGGATGCCGTCGCTGCCCGACCAGATGTCGCCGGTGTTGTTGATGGTGACGGATCCCGCATCCGAATGGCCCGCGATGCCGTAGCCGTCCGCATTGATGTTGCCGACATTGTTGATGCCGACGCCATTGCTTCCGTTCGTCAGCGCGAAGATGCCGTCGCCGCCTGCTTCGATGTTGCCGGAATTGATGATCGAAACGGTGGCGCCCGTCGACGTTGCGCGGATACCGCTGCCGTCGGCATAGATGTCGCCCGACCGCGCGACGCCGACGGTGCCATCGCCGAGGTTCAGCGCATAGACGCCGTGATCGCCGGACCAGATGGTGCCCGTAGACAGGATGGTCACCACGCCCGTGGCCGAGTAGCCGTAGATGCCGTAGCCGTCATCCGCCGAGATGTTCCCGAGGCTGGTGATCGAGACCGTGCTGTTGCCCATCGAGCGGGCGAAGATGCCGTCGCTGTCGGCGGAGATGTTTCCGGTGCTGCTGACCGTCACGAGGCCGGTCGCGGAGTAGGCGTAGATGCCGTCACCATTGGTTCCCGCGGTGAGATCGCCGTTGCTGATGACGGAAACGGTGGCCGAGCCATCGCTCTGCGCAAAAATGGCGTCCGAACTCGACCCCACGTTTCCGTTCGTCACGATGGTGACGGCGCCGGTCGCCGACTGGGCGTAGATGCCGCGGTTGCCGGCATCGATGTTGCCGGTGCTGTTCACGGTCACGACGTTGCTGCCGAGGTTGACGGCATAGATGCCATAGCCGCCGGCCGTGAGGTTTCCGATCGAGTCGACGTCGACGATGCCCTGCGAGGAACTGGCGAAGATCGCGTCGCCGCCGGTGTCCATGTCGCCGATGCTGTCGACCGTGACGGTCGCCGAGGCCTTGCTCTGGGCGAAGATGCCGGCGCCGTCCGCGTCGATGTCGCCGCGCATGGTGACGTTCACCACTCCCTGCGCCGACAGCGCGGTGATGCCGTCGCCACCGGCCTGGATGTTGCCCGTGATGCCGACGATGACGGGGGCGTTGTACTTGTTCTCGGCATAGATCGCGGCGCCGCCGGCCTGGAACAGATCGCCCGACGCCGAGACGGTGACGGCGCCGTTCGGCGTGTAGGCGTAGATGGCGTGGCCGGAATCCGCGGAGATGCTGCCGGACTGGATGACCGCCACGCTCTCCGAACCGGTATTGGCCGCCCAGATGCCGTGATCCCAGGCCGTGATCGAGCTGTTGCTGATGACGAGCACGGCGCCTGCCGTCGCTTCGGCCTGGATGCCGATCCAGCTGCCGGCGATGGTGCCGTCGAACTGGACGGTCACGCCGTCGTCGCTGCCTGATCCCTTGGTCTGCGCGAAGATGCCGTAGCCCGAGGCATTGATGACGCTGTCGTCGACGTCGACGGAGACCGCGCCGCCCGCGGCATAGGCGTAGACGCCGTTCTTGGAGGACGAGGTGAGGTTGCCGGTATGATCGACGGCGACGCCGGCGAAGCTCGCCGTCATGGCGAAGAGCGCATCATCGGCGGAAGAGATGTTGCCGGTCGTAGTGACCGCGACGAAGTCATTGGCTGCGTAGACGTAGACACCCTTGCCGGTCTGCGACGTCACGTCACCGTTCCAGACCACGCTGGCGGAGTCGTCCGACCCCGTCGACTGGACGAAAATGCCGTCTTCGTAAGCCGAGATCGTCCCGGCGCCCGTAAGGTTTGCGCCGCCATCGGGCGCTTCGACCATGATGCCGACACCGCCGCTCGAGGTGACGTCGCCATAATGGGTGGCGGTCGCGTTGGACGACGAAGAAAGAAGATGAATGCCGTTGTTGACCGAGACGATGTCGCCGACGCTGTTCACGGTCACGGTGCCAAGCGCAGCACTGGCGAAGATTCCGCGGTCCCCGGCATCGATGTCGCCGGTCTGGGTGACGGTGACGCCGGCGGATGAGGTTGCTACCGCGCGGATGCCGTCTCCACCGGCGGCGATGTCGCCTTCGTTGACGACTTCGACGGCCGTGCTCGACGAGAGCGCGTCGATGCCGGGACCCGCCGACGCCGAAATGTCGCCCTCATGATAGATGTACAGCGTCGAGCCGGCGTCGTCGTTGCGGGCGCTGATGCCGCCGAGCGTGCTCTCGATGTCGCCGTCCACGATGATCGACGTGCCGCCGAGCGAAATGGTGCGCACGCCGTAGCCGCCGTCGGAAACGATGTCGCCGTCGTGCGAGATGGTGATCGAGCCGCCCGTGGTGTTGGCGTTGATGCCGTCGGCATCGACGGCGATGGTCGCGAACTTGCCGGTGTCGCTGATGATGGTGATCGGACCGGTCGACTGGAAGTCGATTGCATTGACGCCGGCGAGATCGGGCCAGACCTTGCCGGTCACGTCGTCGATGATCAGCGTCTCGACCGGGTTCGTGGCCGATACGCCGTCGCCGAGGAGGCCGGTGCAGGTCTGGATGGTGCCGTTGATCGAGCAGGCGGCATTGGCATCACCCGGCGTTCCGATGGTCATGAAGACGACGCAGAGCGCCGCACCGCCGAGCAGTGCATTGCGCCGGGCCGCGCTCCTGCCGCCGGTGAGGCTTCCGGCCTGGGCGGGGCTTCCGCTGTGCTTCACTCGATCCATCATGTCGTTCCCCTGCCTCGCATCAATACATGAACGGGCGCATGGAATCACGCCGCCCTAGACTGTCTCTTTTGTTAAGTACCCGACGCAGGTGCACATCGATAGCAGCGGGCGCCTCCGTAACGGAACTTTTCCGGGCTGTGGCACGACTGCAACAATGTGTGAATCCGAGCCAGAGGGTTGCCGGCGGATCGCGGCTTGCGCATGTCCGAGAGTTGACCCATAAGCCGTCGTCCGCAGAGTGCGGTTGCCGGGTCCATCTTCATGACATCGCTGCAGTTCTCCTCGGGCGACCTGGTCGCGGACCGCCGCGCCGACTATGCCGAAATGCTCTTCTCGGGCGGCGACGCCGCAGCGGCCGCCGGGTTGCTGGCCGATACGCTGAGGCTCGTGCCGGGCTGGGCGGCGGGGTGGTTCCGCCTTGGCGAAATGCGGGAGGCGGCGGGGGAGCAGGCGGCGGCTGCGGAGGCTTTCGCCGAGGCACTTCGGGTCGACCCGTCCGACCGTCTGGGCGCCAGCCTCAAGCTCGGGCTGCTGGGTGCCGCCCATGCCATCGACGCGCCGCCGAGCGCCTTCGTCGAAACACTGTTCGACCAGTATGCCGACCGGTTCGACAAGGCGCTGGTGGAGCGCCTCGCGTACCGCGTGCCGGACCTGATCGCGCAGGCGCTTTCGGCGGCGGGTGCCGTGCGGTTCGCACATGCGCTGGATCTCGGCTGCGGCACGGGACTGATGGGCGAGCGGCTGCGCGGCCGCGCGAGCTTCCTCGACGGCGTCGACATCTCGGCCGGCATGCTGAAGAGGGCGGAGGCGAAGCGCATCTACGACAGGCTTCGGCGGCAGGACCTGCAGACGCTCGATCCCGCGACCGCTTGTGCCGGAGCGTCGCATGGCGAAGGGGGGCGCCCCGCCATGCCAGCAGATCTGGTGGTCGCGGCCGACGTGTTCCTCTACATGGGCGCGCTCGATCGGATCGTCGGCACCGTGTCCGCCCTGCTGCCGCGGGGCGGCCTCTTCGCCTTCTCGGTCGAACGGCACGAGGGCCCGGAACCGGTGGTGCTGCGCCCATCGCGTCGCTACGCGCATTCGGAGGGGCCGCTGCGCGATCTGCTCGCCGTCGCCGGCTTCACCATCGTCTCCCTCGATCCGCATACGATCCGCATGGACCGCGGCGAGCCGGTCGAGGGGCTGATCGTTGTCGCGCGGAAGGGGAGGGCGGAGGCATTGCAGCCCGTCCGCGAGGACGGGGTCCAGGCCGGCGACGAGCCTGTCGCGCTGCCGAACTGAGGTCTGTCCGCATCGGGGTGGCCCTCGCCTGCGCGCGTTCCGGCCTGGATCGCCGCCGCTGCGGTCGTCGTGTCCAGCTGCACCCTTCCCACGACGCCTGTTCTGCTTTAGTTCTTTCGCCGTGACCAACCAGTCCGTCCTCCCGCCCGACACGGCCGCCGCGCGCCTGCCGCCCGCCTTCCTGCGCTGGTTCGCCGAGCGCGGCTGGGCGCCGCGGGCGCATCAGCTCGACCTGCTGGTCCGGGCGCAGGGCGGTGCCTCCGTGCTGCTGATCGCGCCGACCGGTGCGGGCAAGACGCTGGCCGGGTTCCTGCCGTCGCTGGTCGATCTCGCGGAGCGCGGCAGGCGCAGGCCGGGCGAAGCGCATCGCGGCGTGCACACGCTCTACATCTCGCCGCTGAAGGCGCTGGCCGTCGACATCGAGCGCAACCTGACGAAGCCGGTCGAAGGCATCGGCCTGCCGGTCACGCTGGAGACCCGTACCGGCGACACGCCCGCCCACAAGCGCCAGCGCCAGAAGCTGTCGCCCCCCGACATCCTGCTGACCACGCCCGAGCAGCTTGCGCTGCTGATCGCCTCGGCGGACGCGGCGCGGTTCTTCTCGGGCCTGCGCTACGTCGTGCTCGACGAACTGCACTCGCTGGTCACATCCAAGCGCGGTCATCTGCTGGCGCTCGGGCTGGCACGGCTGCGCAGGCTGGTGCCGTCGCTGCAGACGGTCGGCCTCTCGGCCACCGTTGCCGAGCCCGATGCGCTGCGCCGCTGGCTGGTTCCGCAGGACGGATCCCGCGCGATGGCCGACCTGATCACCGTGGCGGGCGGCGCAAAGCCGCAGATCACCATCCTGGAATCGCGCGAACGGGTACCGTGGGCGGGGCATTCGGCGCGCCATGCCATGCCGGAGGTCTACGAAGAGATCCGCCGGCACAGGACGACGCTGCTCTTCGTCAACACGCGCAGCCAGGCCGAGATGCTGTTCCAGGAACTGTGGCGCATCAACGACGACAACCTGCCGATCGCGCTGCATCACGGCTCGCTCGACGTCGCACAGCGCCGCAAGGTGGAGAAGGCGATGGAGAACAACGCGCTGCGGGCGATCGTGGCGACGTCGACGCTCGACCTCGGGATCGACTGGGGCGACGTCGACCTCGTCGTCCACGTCGGCGCGCCGAAAGGCGCGAGCCGGCTCGCCCAGCGCATCGGCCGCTCCAACCACCGCATGGACGAGCCCTCGAAGGCGATCCTGGTGCCGGCGAACCGGTTCGAGGTGATGGAATGCCGCGCTGCCATCGAGGCGAACTATCTGGGTGCGCAGGACACGCCGCCGCTGCTCGACGGTGCGCTCGACGTGCTGGCCCAGCACGTGCTCGGATGCGCCTGCGGCGCGCCCTTCTCGGCGGACGCGCTGTTCGCGGAGGTCAGGACGGCCGCGCCTTATGCCGCGCTCGACCGCGACAGCTTCGACCGGATCGTCCAGTTCGTCGCGACCGGCGGCTATGCGCTGCGCAGCTATGAGCGCTATGCCCGCATCCGGCAGACGAAGGACGGGCTGTGGCGCGTCAGCAATCCGCGGGTGGCGCAGCAGTACCGCCTCAACGTCGGAACGATCATCGAGGCGCCGATGCTCAACGTGCGCTACGTCCGGTCGGGGCGCGGGGCAGGGGGGCGCGGGGGGCCGGTCCTGGGGAAGGTCGAGGAGTACTTCCTGGAAACGCTGGCGCCCGGCGACACCTTCATGTTCTCCGGCCGGGTGCTCCGCTTCGAGGGAATCCGCGAGAACGAAGCCTTCGTGTCGAATGCCACCGGCGTCGATGCCATGGTGCCGTCCTATGCCGGCGGGAAGTTCCCGCTGTCGACCTATCTCGCCGATCAGGTGCGGGCGATGCTGGCGGATCCGGCGCGCTGGCAGGCGCTGCCCGACCAGGTGGCGGACTGGCTTCGGCTGCAGCGCGACGTCTCGGCGCTGCCCAAGCGCGACCATCTGCTGGTGGAGACCTTTCCGCGCGGGCAGCGCTACTACATGGTGACCTATCCGTTCGAAGGCCGGCTGGCGCACCAGACGCTCGGCATGCTGCTGACGCGACGGCTGGAGCGGGCCGGGGCGCGGCCGCTCGGCTTCGTCGCCAGCGACTATGCACTGGCGGTGTGGGGTCTGTCGGACATGGGGAGCATGGCGAGATCGGGCGAGGCGCCGCTGGCGCAGCTCTTCGACGAGGATATGCTGGGCGACGACCTCGATGCGTGGCTGGCGGAGAGCTGGCTGCTGAAGCGCACCTTCCGCTACTGCGCGGTGATTGCCGGGCTGATCGAGAAGCGCCATCCGGGGCAGGAGAAGACCGGGCGGCAGGTGACGGTGTCGGCGGACCTGATCTACGACGTCCTGCGCAGCCACGAACCCGACCACATCCTGATGCAGGCCACGCGCGCCGATGCGGCGACGGGGCTTCTCGACGTCGCGCGTCTGTCGGATATGCTCTCGCGCATCAAGGGTCGAATCATGCACAAGGACCTCGGGCGGATCTCGCCGCTGGCGGTTCCGATCATGCTGGAGATCGGCAAGGAATCGGTGAACGGCGAGGCGAGCGACACGCTTCTGGCCGAGGCGGCGGACGACCTGATCGAGGAGGCGCAGGGACTGATGACCGGAAGGACCCGATGACCATCGCCGCGCGTATCGACGGCAGTGCGGCCCTGGTCTCCGTCGCCGGAGAAGAGGCCGTGTGCGATCCGGCGGGGGCGCTGTTCTTGCCGGCGCACGGGTTGCTCGTGGTTTCCGACCTGCACCTCGAGAAAGGCGCGGCCTTCGCGCGGCGCGGCGTCATGATGCCGCCCTACGACACCGCGGCGACGCTCGACCGGCTGACCGCCGTCGTGGCGGCCTGGCGGCCGGCAGCCGTCATCAGCCTGGGCGATTCCTTCCACGACGCCAGAGGCGCGCGCGACATGCCGGAGATGTTCCGGGACAGGCTGAACCTGCTCATGAAGGACCGCGACTGGTTCTGGATCGTGGGCAACCACGATCCAGAACCGCCTGCCGGGCTGCCCGGACGGAGCGTGCGCGAGATCGCGGTCGGGAGCCTCCTGTTTCGCCACGAACCTCTCGGCCAGGCATGCGACGGCGAGGTGGCGGGTCACCTGCACCCGGGTGCGCGCGTGGTGCGGCGCGGACGCTCGGTGCGGCGGCCCTGCTTCGCGACCGACGGCCGCCGGCTGATCATGCCCGCCTTCGGCGCCTTGACCGGCGCGCTCAACGTGCGGGATCGCGCCTTCGCCCGGCTGTTCGACTGGACGGTCTTCCGGGCATACATGCTGGGGTCGGACCGGGTGTATCCGGTGGCCGGGAAGATGCTGTCGCCCGGCTGAGCTCAGGCCGTCGCCACGAAGGCCAGCACCATCGCCGCCACGACGAGCGTGGTGAGGAGGATTCTCAGGCGGCCGAACCAGGGCGGTGCGATCCCGGAATGGGCAGCGAAGTTGTCCCATGCGCCCTGCGCCGCAAAGGCGACGGCGAAGAGGGCGAAGGCATAGGGAACGGGAGCGTAGACGGCAGCCCAGCCGAGCAGCGGCGGGATGCAGCTCATGGCGAGATCGCGCGGGCTTCCGCCCCCGCGAAACACCATGCCGAGTCCCCAGCGGATGCCGCCGAGGAAGGACAGGATGATCGCGCAATAGCTTTCGAGCAGCGCCTGGGTCGGCTGCCGCGCCGGATGCCCGGCATCGATGCCCATCAGCCACAGCACCAGGACGAGGATCGGCGCGTATCCGGCGAGGGCGAGGAAGCGGGCGGTACGCTCCGTCTTCGCTTCCTGTCCGGCATCGCGCGAGGAGTCGTCCGGCATTCTCAGTCCCGCCTGAAGATAACGCGTCCGAGCCAGCCGATGACGATGGCCAGCAGCACGGAAAGCACGCCATACGCGAAGCCGTTGGTGTTGGCGAATCGGAACAGCGTCTGCTCGAAGCCGGCCTTCTGGATCGCCAGCTGGGCCGAGCTTTCCTTCATGAAGATGCCGTTCTTGAAGAGGAAGGCGCGCGCCTTGTGGGTGCCTACCGGCACGTTGGGTGCGAGCCGCAGGGTCGCCCGGAAGAGGCTCTGCGTCAGGAACTGCACGCCGCCGATGTTCTCGGAGTAGAGGCCGCTCGTGCGCTTCAGTCCGCGCAGCGCTGCCTCGAACTCGTCGATCTTGGCGGGATCGCCGGTCCGGTCGAGCGGCGCGATGTAGATGTTGTCGGTGCCCAGCGCCAGCTGGCGGAAATTGTTCTGATCGGTGATGTCCTGCAGCGCCCGGGTCGTCGCCACCGAGTAGGAGGCCGGTGCGCTGACGAAGGATTCGGAGTCGGTGTTGATCCAGACCCCGAGCACCCGCTCCTTCTTGCGCACCACGATGGGCCGCATCGGGCCTTCGAGGACCACGATGACGTCGTAGCGGCCCTGCCGGTTGATCAGCGGATCCGCATTGTCGAGCGCGCCGAAGATCGTGAGGTCGGCGCCCGAGAAGTCGGAGGTGATCGAGATCCGGTCGGTCGAGAGGCCGATCTGGATGCTTTCGACGAGGGTCGCCGGCACCTGCTGCGGTGCCGGTTCTGCGGGGGCGGCCGGCACGGCCGCTTCGGGCTGCTGCGCGTGCGCCCCGGCGCCGAGACAGGCCAGGAGGAATATGGCCGCCGCAAGTCCGGTGTGCCGTCCCGCCATGGCTCAGAGCACCACGAGGGGCGAGAGCGAGTAGACGTTCGGCGGGCGGACGAACAGATCGAACGCGAGACGGATCGCCACCGCCAGCACGAGCAGCGCCAGAAGGGCGCGCAGCTGTTCGCCGCGAAGCTTCTGGCCGGCCTTGGCGCCATACTGCGCGCCTGCGACTCCGCCGACCATCAGCGCGATCGCCAGAACCACGTCGACGGTGTGGTTGGTGGCTGAATGGATGATGGTCGTATAGGCGGACGTGAAGATGATCTGGAACAGCGAGGTGCCGATGACGACGTTGGTCGGCACCTTGAGCAGGTAGATCATGGCCGGCACCATGATGAAGCCGCCACCGACGCCCATGATCGAGGCGAGGAAGCCGATGGCCGCGCCCAGCACGAGGACGGGGATGACGCTGACGAAGAGTTTGGAGGCGCGGAAGCGCATCTTCAGCGGAAGCTTGTGAATCCAGTTGTGCTGGCCCGGCCGGCGCAGACCGGTGGTGTCGCCCTTGCGTGCCGCCCGCAGCGCGTTCACGCTCTCGACGAGCATCAGGGTGCCCACCGTCCCGAGGAGGCCGACGTAGAGGAGCGACACGAAAAGGTCGAGCTGGCCCAGCTGGCGCAGGAGCTTGAACACCCAGACGCCGAAGGTCGAGCCGAAAACGCCGCCGAGCAGCAGGACCGTCCCGAGCTTGAAGTCGATGGTCCCGCGCTTGAAGTGCGCCAGCGCGCCTGAGAAGGACGAGGCGATGACCTGGTTGGCGCCGGTCGCCACGGCGATCGCCGGAGGGATGTTGTAGAAGATCAGGAGAGGGGTGATCAGGAAGCCGCCGCCCACTCCGAACATGCCGGACAGGAAGCCGACCGCCGCTCCCATGGCGAGGAGAACGAACAGGTTGACCGACATTTCCGCGATGGGAAGATAAATGCCCACCAGACCAACTCGACTAGGTTGCGTTCGGCAACGACCCCGACCCCGAGGAGCCTAACACGCGGATCATTAAGGGCTTGTTGCGCCCTGATGATGGCGGAGTCAAACGTCATTCGCGCAGACGGCTATGCCGTTTGCGACATGGCTCTTCCGGCCATCAGCGTTGGCACCGGCGGCCCGGGCGTCACTTCCTGGCCAGCAGCACCTGTACGAGCTCGTCATTCACCTCGCCGGTCGGCGCCATTCCGTTGTCCTTCTGGAAGGCCATGATGGCGGATTTCGTCCGGCCGCCCATGACGCCGTCGGCCGCGCCGGCGTCGTAGCCGTTCTTGTTGAGGATCAGCTGGATCGTCATGACCGCCTTCTTCATGTCGATGCTCGAGGTCGTGCCCGCACTCTCCTGCCATGCGGCGGGAACGTCGACGATGTTGGCCTCTTCGGCGAGGGGCTTGGGCTTCCACAGTTCCGTCGCGGCGCGCGCCCGCGCCAGCTGTTCGGGCCGCAGCGCATTGGCGACCTCGTCCCGCTTGGCGGCAGCATCCTTGTCGCCGTCCTTGGCGAGCAGGGCGAACCACTTGTAGGATTCCTCGAGGCTCTGCGGCACGCCGAGGCCCTTGGCCGAAAGGATGCCCAGATTGTACTGGCTGTCCTTCACGCCCAGTTCGGCGGCCTTGACGAACCAGCGGGCCGCCGACTCGTTGTCGACGGCGCCGTCGGTGCCCATGGCGAACAGCACGGCGAGATTGTGCATGGCGCTGGCATTTCCCTGGGTCGCGGCGAGCTGGTACCAGGTCTTGGCCTTGGCGACGTCGCGTTCGACGCCGATGCCCTTCTCGTGGAAATTGCCGATGCGGTACTGCGCCGGCGCGAAGCCCTGCTCGGCGGCACGCTCGTACCATTTCGCCGCTACCGTCCGGTCCGCGGCCACGCCGCGGCCGGAATCGTAGCGGTTGCCGATCTCGAATATCGCCTTCGGATCCCCGGCATCGGCAGCTTCGCGCAGCGCGAGCGGCCCGGCCTCGACCGGCGCGGCTTCGAACCCCAGCGACGCCACCTCGTCGGTGTCGACCTCCGTCGTGTCGATCGCCTCTGCAGCGGTGTTTTCGCCGCCGTCCGCGGTCGAGACGTCCTGCGCTGCGGGGGCCGCGGCCGGGCCGGGCGCCTCCGCTGTCGCCGAAGCCGTCAGCACGCCCCGCTGCACGGGCGCCACCGACGCCCCGGAGATCCCCGTCGGCCCCGGCGTCACCGTGGCCGGGGCCGCGGAGGGCGCCTTGCGCATCGAATCGGCGCCGGAAACGGCGACGTCGCGGGCGGACGCGACGAGAGGCGCCTCGGGCGCCGCGGTCGCGATCGGCGCCGCCGGCACGTCGGCGATACGCACGGCATCGGCGAAGAAGGCTTTTCCGAGCTGAAGCCCGGCCAGCGCCATCATGATCGCGGCAGCGGCCATCAGGATCGGCTTGCGCTTGGCGCGCAGGAATTCCGAGGGGCTGAACTTCCGCTTGGCGCCGTCCGCGCCGTCGGCCTGACGGAAGGTCTGCGCCTCTGCAGCCGCCGCCTGGGCCGCACGCCTGGCGGCTGCGATGAAGTCGGCCTTGCCCGTCGCGCCGGTGTCCGGTGTGCCGGGCGCGCCGGCACGTTCCTCGCGCACGCGACGCATGATCGCGTTCAGGTCCGGCGCGCCCGACCCGGGTTCCAGCGGCTGGTCGACGACGGCGTTGGCGAGCGGCTCGTCTATGCCGGGCTCGGCCATGCCCGCGAGCACCGGCTCCTGCTGGACGGGCCGCTCCGGCTTCGGCTCGCCTCGCCCCGACAGGGCGCGCGCGAAGCCGCCGAACAGCGACTTTTTGGGCGTCTCGCCCGTCGGCGCGTCGTCCGCGGAAGCCGCCGCGGCCTGTGCGGCTGCCTTGGCCGCTACGCGGGGCGGCTGGGGCCGGAGCACGGGCGCCGCAGGGATCGCGGTCGATGCGGAGAGCGCCGCTGCGGCAGAGGCGATCGGCATCTCGTCGGCGCCGGGAGACAGCGGCGGAACCGCGGCGTCATCCAGCCGGCTGCGGTAGGCGGTCGCGGTCTCCACATTGCGGACCTCAAGCGAAGCCAGCCGGTCTACGACCTTCAGCAGCGTGTCGTGAATCGCCTCGAAGGTGCGGGTGTTGCGTTCGTCCGACTTGCGCGCCAGCGCTTCCAGCGTGCGGAGTTCTTCGGCGAGCGCGCTGGCGTCCTCGTCATCCATGCCGCCGGCACGCAGCGAGGCGACGGCGCGCTGCGCCGCCTCCTGCGCCGCCGCCACGATCTGGTCGCGCTGGCCGGCCAGCGAACGTTCGATGTTGTCGAGGCGCGGGGCGAGCACGTCCACGTCCGGTGCCTCGGTACGCGGACGCGAGAGATGGGCCGTCAGTCCGGCGAGCTGCCGTTCGAGTCCGAGGATCAGATGCGGGTCGATGTCGGCCGCGTGCCGCGCGGTGTCCTCCATGCGCGCGGCGATGCTCTCGAGCCGTTCCTCCAGCGCGCGAAACGCCAGCCCGCCCGGCACGCCGGAACGGCCGTCGATCCGCTCGGACAGGTCGGCGAACTTCTCGTCGAGCGCCTGGAGCAGGATCGGATCCGGGTCGCCCACGCGACCGATCGAGTGATCGAGCCTGTTGGCGATGCTCTCGAGGCGGCGCTCGAAGGCTTCGAGCAGACGCGGATCGGTCCGGTCCGCGCGTGCGGCGTCGATGCGATCGGAGAGGTCGGCGAACTTTTCGTCCAGCGCCTCGAGCAGGCCGGGCTCCACGCCGGGCCGGGAGTCGAGGCGCTCCGTCATCTCCTCGAGCCGGCGATCCAGGTCGCGCATCAGCGCGTGCCCCTGGGCCGTGGCGCGCTCGTGGCGCTCCTCGAACAGCGCGGCGATCTCCGCAAAACGTCGCTCGAGGCTGTCGAGGACCCTCTCGCGTTCGGTGCCGGAGGAATCGTTCTCGAGCTTCTCGTAGACGATGGCGATCTGGCGGCCCAGCCGCTCGATGGCCTTCTCCGGAAGCGATGCCTGCAGGGCGATATCCTCGACGCGCCGCGTCAGGGCGCCCAGACGGTCGAGAAGTTCGCCGGATCCGGTTTCCGCCGACATCTCGTCGATCTGCTGCGCCAGCGCCGCAATCCTGGCCTCGATGCGCTCGAAGGGTTCCGTCGGCACGGTCCTGCCGGAGACGCTCGACGCGACGATGGCGCGCGAGATCTCGTCGAGCCGATGCTCGATGGTCTCGAAGGAGTCGACGGGGTTGCCGGCCTGACGCGAGAAATGGTCGACGGCACCCGCGAGCGTGCGAACCTTTTCGTCGAGCGACCGCAGGGCGCGCGAATCAGGCAGGTTCCCGATCGCCTCGCCGATCTGTTCGAGGCGCTGCGTCAGCGCAGCGATGGCCGGATCCGGCGTGCCGCGTGTGTCGGCGCGCTCCTCGAAACGCGACCAGCGGCTGTCGATCGACCGCAGGGTCTCCTCGCGCGCCAGTTCGGCCAGCGTCGTGCGCACCTGTTCCATCTCGGCGCGGAGCATCTCCAGTCCTCGATCGTCGCTGCGGCTGGCCATGGAGTGGATCGCGCGCGACAGGCGTTCCATCTCGGCGGCCAGTTCGCGGCCTTCCGCCGTCGCCTGGGACGCCGGTGCGGCCGAGATCGTCGCGCAAAGCGTCGAATTCCTTGCGCATGCCGGAGGACATCTGCTGGCGCATGTCCTCGCGCAGCGCCTTCAGTTCGTCCGACAGGCTGGAAAGCGCGCCCGTGCCTGCGACCTGTTGCCGCGAGCGCTCGATCTCGCGGCGTATCGATCCGATCGCGTCGGCACTTTCGGCGCCACGGCGCGGGGACGGCGTGCTGTCGGTCGCCCGCGGCTCCGGGCGGGCCTGACGCTGCGCGCGCGATGCGGGCGGCGCCACGACGTCGGTGAGGCGCCGGGCGCGACGATTCTCGTCTTCGGAGGGGACACGCCCCTGCTGCATGCTGCCAAAGCGGGTCTCGAGATCCTCGAGCGTGCGATTGAGATCCTCGAGGGAGGCATGCGCCCGACGCTGCCGGCCGGCATTCAGGGTGTCGAGAAAGGACCGGTTGCTGTTCATCGAAAAGCCTGTTCGTAAGGATTTCCCGAGACTTCTCCCGGAATCGCGTGAATGGCGCGGGGCGCCGGCCGGACCGTCGTCATCGCGCAGGCTGCGTTCGGATTGGCGGTCATCGCGCCTGGCCCTCTTTTCGGTGCAGACAGCCGTGGGGAACGCGAGACGGGATACCTACGGGAAATCGACGCCCAACCATTCGCTCAACGTGGTAAACAAGCCGTTAACCATGCTTAAGATTTCCAACGGACCGGCCAGCAGACCGTTCATGACGCTGCGATACCCGTTCCGATTTGAAACAGTTTGTATCCAAACTTGAATTGCAATCCATCGCGCGGCTCCCTAACTGCGCGCCCATGCAGAGAGGCCGGGTGTCCATGGGCGCCGTGCGGCTGACGTTTCAGTTTAGCTGAACGACGAAGAAACTGGCCTACTGGGCCGCGATTGCGTGCGCCGAGCGGCGGCCGCGCCGAAGGAACCACTGAACATGATGAAGACAGTCTCGGCCATCGAGGCCATGGCCAACGCATCCGAAGCCTTTTCCGAGTCCGACGACGAACTGATGCGGATCGGCGATATGGCCAAGGAATTCGACGTTTCGCTGCGCACCCTGCGCTTCTATGAAGACAAGGGTCTGCTGCATCCCAAGCGCGAGGGCAGCATGCGTCTGTACTCTCGCCGCGAGCGCGCCCGCCTGCGCCTCATCCTGCTCGGTCGCAACGTCGGCTTCTCACTGCGAGAGGTCAAGCAGATGATGGACCTCTACGATCCCCAGGGCACCAACACGAAGCAGCTGCGCGTGGCGCTCGAGAAATCGGAGAAGCAGCTCTCGCGGCTGGAGAAGCAGCGCGAGTCAATCGAAGACGCCATCGAACAGCTTCGCGCGGCGATGGAGGTCGTGCGCACCTCGCTCGAGGAGCGGCAGCGCCAGTCTGCAGCCTGACCGCTGCCGCCTGCCGAAGTCACGGGATGAACGCAGAACGGCGCGCTTCGGCGCGCCGTTCGCGTATTCTGCAATCCAAAAAAACCACCTCACGCCGAATTGACGTTTACGCAAACGTCAATATTTGCTAGGGCACGCTCCAACGAGATGTGGTCGCCTTCGCACTCGTGGGGCGCCCCGGATTTCAGACTGGAGGATTCCATGCCCAGCTATCGTGCCCCGGTTCAGGACACGCTGTTCGTGCTCAACGAGGTGCTCGGCTACGAGCGCTATTCCAACCTTCCCGGCTTTTCCGACGCCACTCCGGACGTTCTGGAGGCTATCCTCGCGGAGGGCGCCAAGCTCGCGGAGAACGTCATGCATCCGCTCAACCTCTCGGGCGACCGGGAAGGCTGCGTGCGCCATGACGACGGATCGGTCACCACGCCGAAGGGCTTCAAGGACGCGTTCGACCAATACTGCCAGGGCGGCTGGATGTCGTTGGCGGTGCCGACCGAGTATGGCGGGCAGGGGCTGCCCTACACCGTGCATTCGGCGGTGGGCGAGTACCTGTCCTCGGCCAACATGGCGCTGATGATGTATCCGGGCCTGACCCAGGGTGCGATCGCGGCGATCCTGGCGCATGGGACCGAGGAGCAGAAGCAGACCTTCGTGCCGAAGATGGCCGAGGGCCGCTGGACGGGCACCATGAACCTGACCGAGCCGCATTGCGGCACCGATCTCGGGCTGCTGCGGACCAAGGCGGTGCCGGCCGGCGACGGGTCCTACAGGATCTCCGGCCAGAAGATCTTCATCTCTGCCGGCGACCACGACATGGCCGAGAACATCGTCCACCTGGTGCTCGCCCGGATCGAGGGCGCGCCGGAGGGCGTCAAGGGCATCTCGCTGTTCATCGTGCCGAAGTTCAAGCTCGACGCCGATGGCAATCCGGGGGAGAAGAACGGCGTGTCCTGCGGCTCCATCGAGGAGAAGATGGGCATCCACGGCAACGCCACCTGCGTCATGAACTACGACGAGGCTGTCGGGCACCTGATCGGTGCCGAGAACGGCGGCCTGAAGGCGATGTTCGTGATGATGAACGAGGCGCGCCTCGGGGTCGGCCTGCAGGGTCTTTCGGTGGCGGAGATCGCCTACCAGAACGCGGTCAACTATGCCCGCGAACGCATCCAGGGACGCTCCCTGACCGGCGCCAAGGCGAAGGACAAGAAGGCGGATCCGATCATCGTCCACCCCGACATCCGCCGCAAGCTCCTGACGATGAAGGCCTTCAACGAGGCGGGTCGGGCGCTGATCCTGTGGACGGCGATCAAGTCCGACGTCGCCCATCGCTCCGGCGACGAGACGGAGCGGCAGGCGGCGGACGACCACATGGGCCTGATGACCCCGATCATCAAGGGCGTGCTGACCGACAAGGGCTTCGAGCATGCCGTGATGGCGCAGCAGGTCTATGGCGGCCACGGCTACATCGAGGAATGGGGCATGAGCCAGTTCGTGCGCGATGCCCGCATCGCCATGATCTACGAGGGTGCCAACGGCATCCAGGCGCTCGATCTCGTCGGCCGCAAGCTCGCAGCCAATGGCGGCCGCGCTGTGCAGGCCTTCTTCAAGGAGGTCGGTGACTTCTGCGAGGAGAACCGCGCCGACGAGAAGATGGCGCCGCTGACCAAGCCGCTCAAGAAGGGTTTGAACGACCTGCAGGCCGCGACCATGTGGCTGGTGCAGAACGGTATGTCGAACCCCGACAATGCCGGTGCCGCCTCGACCGACTACATGCATCTCTTCGGCCTCGTGTCGCTCGGCTACATGTGGGGCCAGATGGCGAAGACCGCGCAGATGAAGCTCGCCGCGGGTGCCAACGGTTCGTCTGCCTTCTACGAGACGAAGCTGGTCACCGCTCGCTTCTTCATGGAGCGGGTGATGCCTGAAACCGCGGCGCATCTGGCCCGGATCTCGACCGGGTCGGCGACGATGATGGCGCTGCCGGCGGAGGCCTTCTAGGCTCCGTCACGCCGAGACGCCGCCTGTCGCCAGACTGTTCAATGTTGAACTTTATGGCGGAATGGGATACCGGTGGGCGGGAAACGAGGCGCAGGGCTGCGCGCTGCGCCCGCCGGCACGGTCCGCGGCTCTTGCGGCCGGCGTTCGATGGGCGCAAAGGGTCCTGCGCCAGCTTGGAGGAAACGTCATGACCACCAGCCCCGCATCCGTCCTCGGCCTGCCGCAGCCCGCCTGGGCCGGCGAGGACGTCGCCATGCTCTACGACATGGCGACGAAGTTTCTCGAGGCCGAGATCGCGCCGCGCTACGAAGAGTTCGAGAAGGCCGAAATCTTCGATCGCGAGAGCTGGAAGAAGGCCGGCGCGAATGGACTCCTCTGTGCCTCCATGCCGGAGGAATATGGCGGATCGGGCGGCACCTACGCGCATGAGAGCGCCATCATCGAGGCGATCAGCCATGTCGGCGTCGACGGCTTCGGGATCGCGCTGCACAATTCCATCGTGGCGCCCTACATCCTCCACTACGGCTCGGAAGAGCAGAAGCGGAAATGGCTGCCCAGGATGGCGACGGGCGAACTCATCGGCGCCATCGCCATGACCGAGCCTGGCGCCGGTTCCGATCTCCAGGGCATCAAGACCCGCGCGGAGAAGGACGGCAACCACTACCGCATCAACGGCTCCAAGACCTTCATCACCAACGGCCAGCTCGCCAACCTGATCGTCGTGGTCACCAAGACCGATCCGGCCAGGGGCGCCAAGGGCACCTCGCTGATCGTGGTCGAGACCGACGAGGTCGACGGTTTTCGCCGCGGCCGAAATCTCGACAAGGTGGGGCTCAAGTCGAACGACACCTCCGAGCTCTTCTTCGACGACGTGCGCGTCCCGACGGCCAACCTGCTCGGCACCGAGGAAGGCCAGGGCTTCGTCCAGCTGATGCAGCAATTGCCGCAGGAGCGGCTGCAGATCGGCGGCACGGCGATCGCGGCTGTGGAGAAGGCGCTCGCGATCACCATCGACTACGTCAAGGAGCGCAAGGCCTTCGGCAAGGCGATCATCGACTTCCAGAACACCCAGTTCAAGCTCGCCGAGCTGAAGACGGAGGCCACCGTCGGTCGCGTCTTCTACAACGACTGCGTCGCCCGCCACGTCGCCGGCGGGCTCGATCCCTCGACCGCCTCCATGGCCAAGTACTGGCTGTCGGACCTCCAGGGCAAGGTGATGGACGAGTGCGTGCAGCTGCATGGCGGCTACGGCTTCATGAACGAATACGCCATCGCCCGCATGTGGCGCGACGCGCGCGTTCAGCGCATCTATGGCGGCACGAACGAGATCATGAAGCTCCTGATCGCGCGGGGGCTGTGAGGACCATGTCGCAGCACACCGCCACCATCACCTGGCGCCAGGACGAGGACGACCACTTCACGCTCGGCCGCTACACCCGCGTGCACGAGATCGCCTTCGACGGCGGCACGACGATCCAGGCGTCGGGGGCGCCGCAGAACGTGCCGGCGCAGTTCTCGTCGGAGATGGCGGTCGATCCCGAGGAGATGTTCGTCGCCTCGCTCGCCTCCTGCCACATGCTGTGGTTCCTCGACTTCGCGCGCCGCGCGGGGCTCGACGTCCAGTCCTACCGCGACGAGGCGGTGGGCGAGATGGGCAGGAATGCCGAAGGGCGGACCGCGATCCTGACGGTCCGGCTGCGGCCGAAGGTCGAGGTCGCGGCCGACGCCGCCCAGCTCGCGGAGCTGCACCACAAGGCGCACGACGCCTGCTTCATCGCCAATTCGGTGACGACCGTGGTGACGGTCGAGCCGCAGGGGTAGATCGCGCCACGCGCGGTTCCCATATCGGCGACGACACGCCGCCCCTCCGGGGCAGTTCCCGGATCGACGGGAGGATTTGACGGCTGGCAGAGGGCTTTCGGGACCAGTCAGCTGCCAGGACGAAGAACACGAACCAGCGGCAGCCCTGGAGCGGCCGCACCAAAGAGGAGACTTCCGATGGCTGACGCTTATGTCTACGACGCCGTGCGCACGCCGCGCGGCCGCGGCAAGAAGGACGGATCGCTGCACGAAGTGCCGGCGGTGCGGCTCGGCGCGAAGGTGCTGGAGGCGGTGCGCGACCGCAACGGGCTCGACACGAGCCAGGTCGACGACATCGTCTTCGGCTGCGTCGACCCGGTCGGCGAGGCGGGCTCGGTGATCCCGCGCGCTTCGGCCTTCGAGGCGCGATATGCCACCGAGGCGCCCGGCATCCAGCTGTCGCGCTTCTGCGCGTCCGGCCTCGACGCCATCAATGTGGGCGCGGCCAAGATCGCCGGCGGTTCGGACGACATCGTGATCGCGGGCGGCGTGGAATCCATGTCGCGCGTCGGCATGGGCATGTCGGGCGGCGCCTGGTTCATGGACCCCTCGGTCGGCATCCCGTCCTATTTCGTGCCGCAGGGCATCTCGGCGGACCTCATCGCCACCAAGTACGGCTTCTCGCGCGACGATGTCGACGCCTATGCGGTCGAGAGCCAGAAGCGCGCCGCAAAGGCCTGGGAGAAGGGCTGGTTCAAGAAGTCGGTCATCGAGATCAAGGACCAGAACGGCCTGACGATCCTCGCGCATGACGAGCACATGCGGCCCGGCACCGACATGCAGTCGCTCGCCTCGCTGAACCCGTCCTTCGTCATGCCGGGCGAGATGGGCGGATTCGATGCGGTCGCTGTTCAGCGCTATCCGGAGATCGAGGCGGTGAACCACGTCCACCACGCCGGCAATTCGTCCGGCATCGTCGACGGTGCGGCAGCCGTGCTGCTCGGCTCCAAGAAGGGCGGCAAGGCGATGGGGCTGAAGCCGCGCGCCCGCATCCGCGCCTTCACCAACATCGGCTCGGAGCCGGCGATCATGCTGACCGGCCCGGTGGACGTGACCGAGAAGCTTCTCGCCCGCGCCAAGATGAAGCTGTCGGACATCGACCTGTTCGAGCTCAACGAGGCCTTCGCCTCGGTGGTGCTGCGCTACATGCAGGCCTTCGACATCCCGCACGACAAGATGAACGTCAATGGCGGCGCCATCGCGATGGGCCATCCGCTCGGCGCGACCGGCGCGATGATCTTCGGAACGGTGCTCGACGAGCTCGAGCGGCGCGACCTCAACACCGCGCTGGTGACGCTCTGCATCGGCGCCGGCATGGGCACCGCCACCATCATCGAGCGGGTCTAGGCTCGCGCCCCACCCTCTCTCCCCTTGCGGGAGGGCCGGGATGGGGGTCGGGCAGGGCGAGCACTTCACCTCGACCCCCACCCGGCCCTTCGGGCCACCCTCCCCGCAAGGGGGAGGGAACGCAGTTTCACCGTCGCGCTCCGTCCGCTGACGCAACCGATTTCAAGGAGGGATTTCTCCAATGGCCAAATACACCAACTTCAAGGTCGAGACCGACGCCGACGGCATCGCGCTCGTCACCTGGGACATGCCCGGCAAGTCGATGAACGTCTTCACCGAGGAGGTGATGGACGAACTGGAAAAGATCGTCGAGCAGGTCGCCGGCGACGATGCGATCAAGGGCGCCGTCGTCACCTCCGGCAAGGAGAGCTTCTCCGGCGGCGCCGACCTCACCATGCTGCAGCGCATGCTCAAGCTGTTCAAGGACGAGAAGGCGAAGGATCCGGACGCCGCCATCAAGATGCTGTTCGCCGGCGCGGGCCGCATGAACTGGCTGTTCCGCAAGCTCGAGACCTCCGGCAAGCCGTGGGTATCGGCGATCAACGGAACCTGCATGGGCGGCGCCTTTGAGCTGTCGCTCGCCTGCCATGCCCGCGTGGCGGCCGATTCCGACAAGGTCAAGATGGGCCTGCCGGAAGTGAAGGTCGGACTGTTCCCCGGCGCGGGCGGGACGCAGCGCGTGCCCCGGCTCACCGACACGCAGGGCGCGCTGCAGATGCTGACGTCGGGCCAGTCGCTGTCGCCGAAGAAGGCAAAGCAGATGGGCCTGATCACCGAGGTCGCCGCGCCCGACGCGCTGGTCGAGACGGCCAAGGGCCTGATCAAGGGCGGTCTCAAGGCGACCGCGCCCTGGGACGTCAAGGGCTTCAAGCTGCCGGGCGGTCCGGTCTATTCGGCCGCCGGCGCCAACCTCTTCCCGCCGGCCATCGCCATCCTGCGCCGCGAGACCTATGGCAACTATCCGGCCGCGAGCGCGATCCTGAAATGCGTCTATGAGGGCCTCCTGGTGCCCTTCGACACGGCGCTGAAGATCGAGCAGCGCTACTTCACCGAGATCATGCAGACGACCGAAGCGGCGATGATGATCCGCTCGCTGTTCATCTCGCTGCAGGAACTGAACAAGGGCGCGCGCCGCCCGGCCGGCGTGCCGGAGACGAACTTCAAGAAGATCGGCGTTCTCGGCGCCGGCTTCATGGGCGCGGGCATCGCCTACGTGACCGCCAAGGCCGGCATCCCGGTCGTGCTGCTCGACCGCGACATGGCCGCGGCCGAGAAGGGCAAGGCGCATTCGGAGAGCCTGATCACCGACGCCGTCAAGAAGGGCCGCGCCACGGCGGAGGAGAAGGAGAAGCTTCTGTCGCTGATCACGCCGGCCGAGGACTATGCCCAACTCGACGGCTGCGACCTGATCATCGAGGCGGTGTTCGAGGATTCCGAGATCAAGAAGGGCGTGACCGAGAAGGCCGAGGCGGTGATCGCCAAGGACGCCATCTTCGCCTCCAACACCTCGACCATCCCGATCACCGGACTGGCGAAGAACTCGTCGCGGCCGGCGAACTTCATCGGCATCCACTTCTTCTCGCCGGTCGACAGGATGATGCTGGTCGAGATCATCCTCGGCAAGAAGACCGAGGAGAAGGCGCTGGCGGTGGCCATCGACTATGTGCGGGCCATCAAGAAGACGCCGATCGTGGTCAACGACACGCGCGGCTTCTATGTCAACCGCTGCGTGCTGCGCTACATGGCCGAAGCCTACCAGATGCTGATCGAGGGCGTTCCGCCCGCGATGATCGAGAACTCGGCCAAGATGGCCGGCATGCCGGTCGGCCCGCTGGCGCTGACCGACGAGACGGCGATCGACCTCGCGCAGAAGATCATGAAGCAGACGATGCGCGACCTCGGCGAAAAGGCCGTCGACAAGGACCAGTTCGCCCTGATCAACACCATGGTCGACACGCATGGCCGCCATGGCCGAAAGAACGGCAAGGGCTTCTACGACTACCCGGCGAAGCCCGCCAAGAAGCATCTGTGGCCGGGGCTGAAGGACCTCTACACGCAGCAGGACCCCGACAGGATCGACGTCGAGGAGCTGAAGCAGCGCTTCCTCGTGACGATCGCACTCGAAGCCGCGCGCGTGATGGAGGAAGGCATCGTCACCGATCCCCGGGAGGCCGACGTCGGCTCGATCCTCGCCTTCGGCTTCGCGCCCTATACGGGTGGCGCGCTGTCCTACATCGAGGGCATGGGCGTCGCCGAGTTCGTCGCGCTGGCGAAGAAGCTGCAGAAGAAGTACGGCGCGCAGTTCAAGGCACCGAAGCTGCTCGTCGAGATGGCCGAGAAGGGGCAAACCTTCTACGGCCGCTTCGATCCCTACAAGTCCGCGAAGAAGGCGGCCTGAGGCCTCGGCCGAAGGGGCTCCCGAGGCCCGTCGGGGCGGAGGCCTGGCGCCACGCCGGCCACCCCCTCCCCCTCGTGGGGAGGGTAAGGGTGGGGGCGCATGGCGCGACGTGGACAAGGGATTTTGTCTCGCCCTCCGGGCGGATCCCCACCCCTCGCCCCTCCCCACAAGGGGGAGGGGGACGCTGACGGTGGCGCCCAGCTTGGGCGAGGCCCGGCGCGGCTTTCCCTCCAGCCCTTCCCAATAAAGGTGCGGGGCACTAAGCCGCGCTTTGCAAGGAGCTGTTCATGTACGTCTGGGGACGCATGGCCCGAATGGCGGCGACCGCCCGCTCGCGCGGCCCCTACCGGATGGGCGAGGAGAGCCGGCTGGCGTTCCGCTGCCTGCCGACCGACGTCGACACCAACCTGCATCTCAACAATGCCCGCTACATGATGCTGGCCGACATCGGGCGCATCGACATCTTCCTGCGCGCGGGGCTCCTCGGGCTCGCGCGCCGCAACGGCTGGGCGCCGATGATGGGGGGGCTGCAATCGGTCTACGTGCGCGAGATCCGGCTCTGGAAGCGCTTCGAGGTGGTCTCGACCGTCGAGACCTGGGAGGACACCCAGGTGATCGGCCGGCACCGCTTCGTGCTGGAGAACGGCGAGACGGCGGCGCTGGTGATGACGACCGCGGGCGTCTACGACTTCAAGAACCGCCGCTTCGTGCCGATCGACGCCATTGTCGCCGAGCTCGGTGCCCGCATCGCGCCGCGGCCGCCCAGCGAGGAGGAGCGCATCTTCATGGCCTCGCATGCTGGGCTGCGCAAACTGGCGAAGGGGCGGGATTAGCTTCCTTTCGCGTCGCGAAGCGGCTTACTCGCCGCCCGTTGAGATGCTATTCTCTTCCGAGGAGCAAATTCCATGACCAAAATGGAAAACGCGATCAAGGCCGCCGAGCAGCTTCCTGAGGAACTGCAAGAAAAACTGGGCGAGGATCTCCTGCGCTTCATCGACAAGTACATGTCGCTGCGTGACGACCTCGAAGCAGCGATCGCTGAGATCGATGCCGGGAAGGGGATCCCCGCGGAAGAGGTATTTGCCGAATTGAGGGCTTCGCTTGGCGCGTAGGAAGGTCCTTGCGCCTCTGGCGCGCCGAGATATCAGGGATATCGCCGACTCCATCGGCGCTCAGGATCAAGCCGCCGCACTCAGGATCGTCGGACGCATCGAGGAGACGATCGAGTTGCTGGCGCTTCGCCCTCACATGGGGCCGCCTGCGATGCTGCCGTTCTCGATGCCGATGCGGAGGATGTCGGTGACACCCTAGATTGTCTTCCATGTTCCGACGGAGGCCGAACTCATCGTCTTGCGCGTGCTGCATGCATGGCGCGATCTCGCCGATCCGGCACTTTTCGACCAAGGGTGACCCCATGCCTGCCATCATCGACTATTTCCTGACCTGCGCTTCGCCGTGGGTCTACCTAGGACACGACGCCGCGCGCGCGCTGGCGGTGCGGCATGGCGCGACGCTGAAGGTGCGGCCGGTCAATCTGGGCGAGATGTTCAAGGTGTCCGGTCAGGTCGGGCTCGCCGACCGGCCGGCCGTGCGCCAGCGCTACCGGCTGATCGAACTGCAGCGCCATGCGGCGTTCCGCGGCAAGCCGATCGTGCTCAGGCCGAAGCACTTCCCCACCAATCCCGCGCTCGCCGACCTGACGATCTGCGCGATCCTCGCCGACGGCCGCGACCCGATGGACTATATGGGCCGCGTCTTCGCCGCTCTGTGGGCGCAGGAACAAGACATCGCCGACGAAGCGACGCTGGCAGATCTCCTGTCGGCCTCCGGTTTCGCGCCGAGGAACGTCCTCGCCCGGGCCCACTCGGCGGAAGTCGCCGAGATGCGGGCGCGCAATACCGCCGACGCCATCGCGGCGGATGCGACCGGCGTTCCGTCCTTCGTGCTGAACGGTGAACCCTTCTGGGGGCAGGACCGGCTGGATCTGCTCGAGGAGGCGCTGTCCTCCGGACGCGGACCCTACAAGTCGGACGTCTGACGCGATCCGCTGGACAAGGCCGGCGCCGGACGCTAGAACCGGAGCGAAGGCATATATTCCTGTTGCGAAGGAGAGCGGTGATGCTCTCGCACGACCGTGTCTGGGCGGCGATCGACGCGCTCGCCGACCGCTATTCGCTGTCGGCGTCGGGCCTCGCCAAGCGTGCTGGACTCGATTCCACTGCGTTCAACAAGTCGAAGCGCCAGTCCGCCGACGGCCGACCGCGCTGGCCGTCGACCGAGTCGCTCGCCAAGATCATGGAAGCCACGGGCGCTTCGCTCGACGAGTTCATCGCGCTGGTCGAGCCCGGTCGCGGACGGTCGCGGGCGCTCGACCGGCCCTTGCCGGCCCAACGCTCTTCCGTACCGCTGATCGGCTTCGCACAGGCGGGGGCCGGCGGGTTTTTCGACGATGCCGGCTTCCCCGCGGGGCATGGGTGGGACCTGGTGGAGATTCCGGACCGGTCGTCGGATTCGGCCTATGCGCTCGGCGTTCAGGGCGATTCGATGCTGCCGCTCTATCGCGACGGCGACGTGCTGATCGTGGAGCCGGGCGCCTCGATCCGGAAGGGCGACCGTGTGGTGGTCAAGACGACCTTCGGCGAAGTCATGGCCAAGGTGCTTGCGAAACGGACGTCGAAGCAGGTGGAACTGCTTTCCCTCAATGCCGAGCACCAGCCCCGCGTGATCCCGATCACGCAGGTCGAGTGGATGGCGCGCATCGTCTGGGCGAGCCAGTAAGGTGACCGCAATCAGGTTTTTCCCCGCCCTCGCGCTCGCCGCGGTCTCGTTCGCTACCGCCCGTGCCGATGCGGCCCCGTTGCTGCTCGCCCAGGCGACGGACGACGGCGGCCGGCCGATCCGGCAGATCGCTCCGGAGATCGTCGCTCCACCGGCGGTCGACGCCGGCGAACTCGAACGCGAGGCGCCGCGCGAACCGCTGAGCGAGCTCGGAACCGCAGGCCCGCCCGAGCGTGCGAGGGCACGCGGATCGGCGAACGACGCGGGCGGAGAAGGGACCGCCAGACCGCAGTTCTTCCGCCCCGTGGCAACGGCGGCGGGACGCATGGAGGCCGAGGGGCTGACCATCGTCATCGCAGGCATCGAGGTTCTCGAGCCCGAGCGCCTCTGCAGCGGCGACGATGGCGACTGGCCTTGCGGCATGGTCGCGCGCACCGCGTTCCGGTCCTTCCTGCGCGGACGGGCGCTCGATTGCGACCTGCCCGACGGCGAATTGCCCGCCATGCTCACCGCCAGCTGCCGCGTCGGATCGCAGGATCTCGGCGCGTGGCTGGTATCGAATGGATGGGCGAAAGTATCCAGCACCGGCCCCTATGGCGAGGAACAGGCCGAAGCCGTCGAAGCGCGCCGAGGCATGTTCGGGACGGGACCGGCACCGCTGCCGCCGTCTCCCGTGCCGGGGGGCGACGCGGCACCGGCCGGGGCCATGCAGGCTCCGACCACCGCCGCACCGCCTCTCGTCGACGCGGCACCGGCAGCGGAGCCCGAACCATCCGTCATCGAACGTCGGCCGCTGCCGGAGCCGAAAGGCCTCTACTGAGCGAAATGGTCTCGTTCCGTCGTTGACGGACCGCCCCGAAACCTCGACGGCACATCCCCTGGACCGCCCGCCCGGCCCAGCGGCGCGGCCGTCAGTCGAGGGTACCGGCGAGCGCCTTTGCGATGAGAGATCTCGTCTCCGCGACGCCGTAGAGTGCGGCGAAGGAGCCGAAGCGCGGTCCGCGTTCCTGGCCGAGCACCACCTCGTAGATCATCTGGAAGAAGGCCACCGACACGCCGGGACCGCCGGTCGGGCTCTTCTTCGCATGGTCCTGATAGCGCTCGATGCCGCGCGCGACGTCGAGCGCGGCATTCTGAATCGCCTCGCCGTCGGCGCCGTCGGGCAGGGTCCCAAGCCTGTCCGCCAGCGCCTGCAGCGCCTGCCGCTCGACCTCGTCCGCCGGGCGGAAGGTCTTCTCCGGTTTCACGAAATCGTCGAAATAGCGGATCGCGTAGCCGACCAGCCTGTCGAGTTCGGGATGGGTCTGCGGCGTCACGCCCGGCGCGTGGCGCGAGATGAAGCCCCAGAGCACGCCGGGCTCGTGCGCGTTCGACGCGCTGACGAGGTTGAGCAGCAGGGCGAAGGAGACCGGCATCTCGATTTCCGGCGGCTCGCCCGAGTGGATGTGCCAGACGGGGTTGCCCAGCCGCTCCTTCCAGTCCTGACGCCTGTAAGCCGAGAGGAACTGGTAGTATTCGTCGACGGCGCGCGGGATGACGTCGAAATAGAGCTTCTTGGCCTGGCGCGGGCGCTGGAACATGTAGAGCGCCAGGCTCTCGGTCGGGGCGTAGGTCAGCCATTCGTCGATGGTGAGCCCGTTGCCCTTCGACTTCGAGATCTTCTGGCCGTTCTCGTCGAGAAACAGTTCGTAGACGAAGTGCTCCGGGGCGCGGCCGCCGAGCGCCTCGCAGATCCGGTCGTAGACGCCCATGTTCGGACCGTGATCCTTGCCGAACATCTCGAAGTCGACCCCCAGCGCCGCCCAGCGGGCGCCGAAATCCGGCTTCCACTGCAGCTTCACCTTGCCGCCCGTCACCGGCAGCGTCGTCTCGGTGCCGTCCTCGTCGTCGAAGGTGACTGTGCCGGCCTGCGCGTCGACCTTCTTCATCGGCACGTAGAGGACGCGGCCCGTCTTCGGCGAGATCGGGAGGAAGGGCGAATATGTGGCGCGACGCTCCTCGCCCAGCGTCGGCAGCATGATCGCCATTACGGCGTCGTAGCGCTCGGCCACCCGCCGCAGGATGTCGTCGAACCGACCCGACCGGTAGTAGTCGGTCGCGCTGGCGAATTCGTAGTCGAAGCCGAACGTGTCGAGGAAGCGCCTGAGCATCGCGTTGTTGTGATGGCCGAAGCTCTCGTAGTCGCCGCCGAATGGGTTCGGGACCACGGTCAAGGGCTTGTGCAGGTGCGGCTCCAGAAACGACCGGTCCGGCACGTTGTCCGGGATCTTGCGCATGCCGTCCATGTCGTCCGAGAAGCACAGCAGACGGGTCGCCACTTTGTCTTCGGTCAGCACGCGGAAGGCGTGGCGCACCATCGTCGTGCGGGCCACCTCGCCGAAGGTGCCGATATGCGGCAGGCCCGAGGGGCCGTAGCCTGTCTCGAAGAGCACCGTTTCGGGAAAGCCGCCGTCGGCGTAGCGGGCGATGATCTTCTTCGCTTCCTCGAACGGCCAGGCCTTGCTTTCGCGGGCGGCTGCGAGGATTTCGGGCGACGGGTCGATCATTGGCGTGGCTGTGGTCATCGGCTCTTTGCGGGTGGGTGCAACGCTCTAGGCCGGGGCAGGGGGAGCGTCAATGACGCGCGGCGTTTTTCCTTGCGGGGCGGCCGGCCGGTTCCTACCTTCGCACGACAAGATCCGTCAGACATGGAGCCAGAATTGATCCGTCCCGCCAGCGTCCAGGAAGCCCTCGTCCACATCATGGTGGTGGTATCGGCTTCCGACAGCAACATGACCGACCGGGAACTGGCCAAGATGGGCACCGTCGTGCAGACCATGCCGGCCTTCGCGGATTTCGATCCCGAGAAACTGCTCGACGTCACGCGGCGCAGCCACCAGCTGCTGCAGCAGGACGGCGCGCTGAACGACATCATCGCGTCGATCGCCGAGGCGATCCCGGCACGTCTGCGCGACACTGCCTATGCCTTCGCGGTGGAGATCGCGGCAGCCGACCGGCAGGTCCGTCCCGAGGAACTCCGCATCCTCCAGATCCTGCGCGGGCATCTTGGGCTGGATTCCCTGACTGCCGCCGCCATCGAACGCGCCGCCGTCATCCGCCACCGCGCAATGGTCTGAGCCGCGCTGCTTCACCGCAACGTGGCTTGGACGTGTTTTGGCGAGGCGTCATCTGAGGGCGGTCCATAGCCGGAGACCGTCTGCGCGAGGAATGAGCGATGTCCGAAGCAGCGATTCGACTGACGGCCTTCCTGTCGATATTCGCGGCGATGGCAGCCTTCGAACTCTGGTCGCCGCGGCTCGAGCGCGCCGAGATGCGCGGCGCCCTGAAGAGCCGCCGCTGGTTCACCAATCTGGCGATGGTCGTTCTGTCTTCGGTGCTGGTCCGCATCCTGTTTCCGGCGGCGGCGGTGGGCGCCGCGCTCTGGGCCGAGACACGACAGCTCGGCCTGTTCAGGTGGGTCGGCGTGGATCCGGTCATCGCCGGCCTCCTCGGTTTCGTCATTCTCGACCTCGCGGTCTGGCTGGAGCACTGGGCAAGCCACAGGATCCCGATCCTGTGGCGCATCCATCGCATGCATCACGCCGACACCGGCTTCGATCTCACCACCGCACTGCGTTTCCACCCCCTCGAGATCGTGCTGTCCATGGTCTGGAAGGCGGCCGTCGTCGTGGCGCTCGGCGTGCCGGTCGCGGCGGTGCTGGTGTTCGAGATCGTGCTCAACGGCATGGCGATGTTCAACCACGCCAACGCCCGGCTTCCTGCCGGTCTCGACCGCGTGCTTCGTCGGTTCGTCGTGACGCCCGACATGCACCGGGTGCATCATTCCTCGATCCCTGCCGAGACCGATTCCAACTACGGTTTCAACTTTCCCTTCTGGGACAGGATCTTCGGCACCTACAACGACCAGCCGCAGCTCGGGCACGACGGGATGGAAATCGGCCTGCGCGAGTTCCGCGACGGCTCTACCGCCGATCTGCGGTGGGCGCTGGTTCTGCCGTTCCGCGGGTCGAACGCCGGAGCCGGCGGTCAGAAGAAACCGATCGGAAAATAGCGCAGGTAGAGCTCCGCGAAGATGCCCTTCGCATCGATCTCCCGCAGCGCGTAGTCGAACGCATCGACGAGCTTCTCGTCTTCCGGTCGCACCGCGATCGCCATGCCGGTTCCCAGATAACCGGGGAGCAGGTAGGGTCCGCCTGCGAAACGGCAGCAGTTCTCCGAATCCGTCCCGGCCAGCCAGAAGGACAGCCGCATGCCATCGTCGAAAACGGCATCGGTCTTGCCCTCGCGCAGGTCGCCGAGCATCCAGTCGGCGCGGCTGTAAACGACCACCTTCGTCTGCGGGAAGAGATCGCGCAGGATGCGCTCGTGTGCCGATCCGTCCCGGACCCCGATCCGCAGCCCCGCCGTCGCGCGGAACATCGGCTCTGCCAGGGTCTTGTCGCGCCGCGCGACGAAGCGGGCGGGCAGTTGCAGGTAGGGCCGCGAGAAGGCGAAGCGATCGCGGTTCTCCCGCGTGATCGCGATCCCCGCGAGGAGCGCTTCCCCTTCGCCGGCCTCCAGCGCGTCCGGGAGGTCGGCCCAGGGCAAGGCCTGAATCTGGCATTCCTCTCCCAAGCCGAGTTCCGCGCAGATGGCCCGTGCGAGGTCGATGTGGAAGCCGGACAGCCGTCCCGCTTCGTCCAGGAAGTTGAAGGGCGGAAAATCGACCGTCGTCAGGAAGCGCAGCCGTGTGAGGTCGGTGATCTCGGGCTTCGGCAGCCGTTCCCGAGCATCCCAGAAGTTCGGCGTCAGTTCCTGAGCCGACGCCGAGGTCATCGACAACAGTAGCAGCAGGATGAGCCGGATCATGCGAGACAGCTGCCATTCTCCCTTTGCCGGCCGCCTCGGGGGCAAACGGACGACAGCCCTCGATAGCAGGTCAGCCGATCCGGCGGCAAGGCGGGCAACGCGCCATCGGGCATCATCCCGACGGCCCGCCGGGATCCTTGGCCGGCATGCTTTCGCAAACGTCCCCGGGCCTGTCTTCGGCGGTTCAGCGGGCGAGACCTCTCCATCCGTTTGCGGTTTTTCTTGCATTCGCGAAATCACGCAATGATTGTACATCAATATCGACAAGTGTAGGCCGGTCTTCTAGACTGGGTTGAGGAGCGAAAGGAAACCACAGTCAGGGAGCTGCGACGAACCGGCGACCGCAGAGTCGTCGTCGCACGCCGTTCGGACCGCCTTGACTGACGGCGGATCGGGGCGGATCCGAAGGGGGACCGATGGGCGACGCGTGGACGCGGAAAAGATCCGCAAGCCGCGAAGTGCATCCCGTGCAGGCAGTTCCGATCGACGGGATCGTCGGCGACCGGCTCGAAAAGACGAGCCTCGACGTCCGCTTGCGGCTGCTCGACGACTGGGCGGACGTCCTCCGCGAGCTCGCCATCGACGACCGGATGGCCAGGCTGATCGCGGAGCGGGCATTGGCGAACCGCACCTGCTTCCACGCCGAACTTCTGGCCTCCGGGCGCGTGCGGGAAGACCTCCTGTGCGCCGCGGTGGCGAAGGCGCTCGGCCTCCGGTTCCTTGCAAACGTGCCGGCGGACCGGCTCGTGATCGACGAGAGCCAGGCCATCACCGTTCTGCGCGGGATGCGCCGGAACGCCACCGTCACGCTGCGCGGCCGAAGAGGCGCTGCGCTGTTCGTCGTCGCTCCTTTCCATCTCGACCTCGGGAGCCTGCGCGCGCGGCTCCGCGGTGCGCCCGCGCTGGCCCGACGCCTCGTGCTGGCGACCCCGGGCGCACTGCGCGCGGCGCTGATGGTGCGGGCCGGACCGGCTTTGTCACGCGAAGCGTCACTCGGGCTGTTCGGGCGCACGCCCGACCTTTCCGCGCGCTTCGTCACCAATCCCTGGCAGGCTTTCGCGACCGGGCTCATCCTGGCGGGCGTGCCGATGCTCCTCTATGCCGCGCCGAAGACGACGGTACTGGCTCTTTCGGGAGTGCTGACGCTGCTCTTCCTCGGCTGTGTCGGCCTCAGGCTGCTCGCAGGGGCGCAGCGCAGCCCTTTCGCCGCTGCCGCCGACATCCCGGACGATGGCTCGCCGTTGCCCGTCTACTCCATCCTCATCGCCCTTCACCGGGAGGCGGACGTCGTACCGGACCTGCTCGCCGCCCTCGGCCGCATCGACTGGCCGCGCAGCCGTCTCGAGGTGAAGCTCGTCTGCGAGGCCGACGATACCGGGACGCTCTCGGCCCTGGAGCGTCATGCGCTGCGGTCCTGGGTGGAGATCGTGCGAGTCCCCCCGGGACAGCCACGCACGAAGCCGAAGGCGCTCAACTTCGCCCTGCCCACCTGCACCGGGGATCTCGTTGCGCTCTACGATGCGGAAGACCGGCCGCATCCGCAACAGCTGCGGGCCGCGTGGAACGCGCTTCGCGCCGGCGGAGAGGATCTGGCCTGCGTACAGGCGCCGCTGCAGATCGCAAACGCTGCCTTCGGCGTGCTGCCCTTCCTGTTCCGGATCGAATATGCCGCCCATTTTCGCGGACTGCTGCCATGGCTGGCCGAACGCGACCTCCTGATGCCGCTCGGCGGCACGTCCAACCATTTTCGGCGCGCCGTGCTGGAAGAGGTCGGCGGATGGGATCCGCACAACGTCACGGAGGACGCCGATCTCGGCGTCCGGCTCGCGCGCTTCGGCTATCGGGTCGGGGTGATCTCACCACCGACGCTGGAGGACGCCCCCGAAACCCTGCCGATCTGGTTCCGGCAGCGGACGCGCTGGTTCAAGGGCTTCCTGCACACGTGGCTCGTCCACATGCGGATGCCGGGGCGGCTCTGCCGCGAACTTGGACCGGGCTCCTTCGCGATCTTCCACCTGCTGATCGGCGGCGTCGTGGTTTCGGCGCTGCTGCACCCGCTGCTTCTCGTCACCACCGTCGGGCTCGCGTTCAGGCTCGTCGTCGAAGGCGCGCTGCCGCAACATGAGGCCATCGTCCTTGGGCTCGCGACGATGAATGTGATCGGCGGCTACGGCGCGCAGCTGCTGCTGTCGTGGTCGAGCCTGGACCAGAGCGAGCGCGCCGGCTTCTGGAAGGCGGCGCTGCTCACGCCGGCCTACTGGATGATGCTGTCGGTGGTCGGGTACCGCGCGGTGTTCGAGCTTGCACGCAATCCGCACCACTGGGCCAAGACCCCGCACCGGCGCTATCGCCGCGAGGCGGCGCCCGGCGGACAGGGCTTCGCAGGCGCGTCGCTCCTCGCCCGTCTTCGCCGTCACTTGCCCACGATGTCGGGACCCGAGCAGACGATCTTGCCGTCCTCCTCGCCAATCACGGAGTCGTCGCGGCCGGCATAGGGCAGCGTCTTCAGGATGCGGCGGATGGCGGCGAGCCGGGAACGCCGCTTGTCGTTGGCCCGCAGCACCGTCCACGGCGCATGGTCGGTGTGGGTGTGCTTCATCATACGGTCACGCGCGCGGGTGTAGTCGTCCCACTTCGTCATGCCGGCGAGGTCGATGGGCGAGAATTTCCACACCTTCAGCGGATCGTGGCGCCGGTCGTGGAAACGCTCGAGCTGGGTCTCCTGGCCGATGTTGAGCCAGAACTTGAAGAAATGAATGCCTTCGTCGACGATCATCTGCTCGAATTTCGGCGTCTCCTCGAGGAAAAGCCTGTGCTGTTCGGGCGTGCAGAAACCCATGACCGGCTCCACGCCGGCGCGGTTGTACCAGGAGCGGTCGAAGGTCACGAATTCGCCGGCGGTGGGAAACTGCGCGACGTAGCGCTGGAAGTACCATTGTCCGCGCTCCGTCTCCGTCGGCTTGGTCAGCGCGACGTTGCGGGCCGAGCGCGGGTTCATGTATTGCCGCACGACGAAGATGGTGCCGCCCTTGCCGGCTGCGTCGCGGCCCTCGAACAGGATCATGACGCGCTTGCCGGTCGCCTGCAGCCAGTACTGCATCTTGACGAGCTCGACCTGGAGGTTTTCCAAGGTCTCCTCGTAGTCCTTCTTGTCCATCTTCTTGTCGTAGGGATAGCCGCCCGCCGACATCGCCTTGTCCTCCACCCAGTCGGGCAGCTTCGGGTCGTCGATGTCGAAGACGCGCTCCTTCCCGTCGACGACGATGCGGATCGGCTCGTTGGGCGGCATGGGCGGCGTTGGTCGCGACGGCATTTCCGAAATCTCCTCACGGTGGATGCCGGCATGCTATTGAGCGACCCGCGCTCCGTCCAGCCGGGGCGGGCGGGCAGGACGACGGGAACGGGGCGGCGGCGGAGTATGCGATGAGCGAGACCGAGGGCGATACGCCGGCCGGGGGACGCGTCGTCGTGGCGCGGTTGGCAGAGACGCGCTGGGTACTGATGGCCTCGGCCGCCGCGATCGGCGGGCTTGGCCTGGCCGGCGGCGTTTCGCCGCTCTGGCAGGCGCTGGCCTTCGCCGGCATCGCGGCGGTCGCCGTGCTCGCACCGCACCGCACCGCACGGCTCCGCAAGAGCGAGGCCAAGGCGGCCGCGGTGATCGGGCTCGACGGCCACCCGGCCCGCGAACTCGCCGAAGCCGTGCCCGATCCGCTGATCGTGTTCGACCGGCACGGCATGATCACCAATGCCAATGCGGCCGCGCGCGCCGCCTTCGGGAAACTCGACGCGGGCACGCTCCTGACGCTGCGTTTCCGCACTCCGGAACTCCAGGGCCTCGTCGCCCAGCTGCTCGCCGACGCCGGCGGGCCGTCTTCCGGCGACTACGTGGAGAAGGTGCCGATCGAGCGCTGGTTCCGCGTCGCCGGTGCGGCCCTGGGGCAGGGCAGCGGGCTGTTCGTGCTCGTGTTCAAGGACCAGAGCGAGATGCGCCGCATCGACCGCATGCGCTCCGACTTCATCGCCAATGCCAGTCACGAGCTGCGCACGCCGCTGGCCTCGATCGCCGGCTTCGTCGAGACGCTGCGCGGCCCGGCCCGCAACGATGCACGGGCGCGCGACCAGTTCCTGCAGATCATGCAGACCCAGACGGGCCGCATGGCGCGGCTGATCGACGACCTCCTGTCGCTGTCGCGGCTGGAGATGAAGTCCTCTTCGGCGCCAGCCGAGCCGCTCGACCTGAAGGCGCTGATCGACGGCGTGGTCGATGCGCTGCGCCATCTGGCATCGGAAAGCGGGGTGGAGATCGAGAGGGTCTATCCGGCCGAGCCGGTCACGCTGCGCGGCATGCGCGACGAACTGATCCAGGTGTTCGAGAACCTGCTCGAGAACGCCATCAAGTACGGCCAGGACGGCAAGCGCGTGGTGGTGACGGTGGAGAGGGGACAGGGGGCCGCCGGCCCGCGGGTCACGGTGCGCGATTTCGGGCCGGGCATCCCCGAAGAGCACATCCCGCGGTTGACGGAACGCTTCTACCGCGTCGATGTCGACACCAGCCGCACCCAGAAGGGCACCGGCCTCGGCCTCGCCATCGTCAAGCACATCCTGACCCGCCACGACGCACGGCTGATCATCCGCTCGACACTGGGCGAAGGTGCGTCGTTCACGGTGCAGTTTCCGGGGAAGTAAGGCGCGGGAACCGTCGGCGCGGTCGAACACGCGATCTTTCCGGCTGGAACAATTCGGGATGGGACCGGTTGACCGGGAGACCTCCGCACATATTCGTGCCCACTCACCCTCCAGAAAAAGGAGGAGCAGCCATGTTCCTGAAACTAGCATCCACGACCGCGATCGCAGCCGGCGGCATTGCCATCCTCTCCGCGCCGGCGATCGCCCAGACCTCGCCGCAGACCGGGACCCAGATCTCCGAAGCCTGCATCTTCGAGATGAACGACTTTGCCGAGCGCATGAACCAGAACGAGTTCTGGCTCACCGGCTGGGGCACAGGCGCCTATGGCGTACCCCCCGGTCCGCAGTCCACCCGGACGCCCGCGGACGACCTCGCCGGCAACGGGTGGCGCGTCCACGACCGTTCCCGGCGCCGGCACGGCCAGCGGGACCGGTGACATGGGCGCGGATCCGCGTGGCTCCGTCGTGGGGATCGATGCGCCGCGCTACCAGATCCGCGCGCTCTACAGCGCTGCCCGTGTCCTTGCCCATCGGGGTGACGGCGAAGGATGCCAGTATGTCGTCGCCAGGATGAACGATGTCTATGACGGCTATTCGCAGCGTTTGCAGGATGCCGGTGTGGATCCCGCGTCGGTCGCGACCTGGCGCCAGGAGCAGCTCGCGCTGGCTGAGCCGGTGTCCGGGCGTGACGGGATGTCTTCCTACCGGATCGACGACATCACCGGCACCGACGTGCGCAATGTCGAGGACGAGAATCTCGGCAGCGTCAGCGACGTGGTGATTGATCCGCAGACCGGCCAAGCGTCCTACGTCATCGTCGCACGCGGCGGCTTCCTGGGGATCGGCGAGGATCACTACGCCGTTCCGTGGAGCGAGGTCCGCGCCACGCCGGGGCTCGACACCATCGTCGTCGACCGAAGCGAAGCCGAGCTCCAGCAGGCGCCGTCCATCGATCCCGACCGCTTCCGCGGCTCCGAGACGATGACCGAGGAGCGCCGCGCTACGGATGCCTACTGGCAGGCCGGCTAAGCCACGTGCTTCCGTCGCATGAAGGAGGGTCCCGCATCGGCGGGGCCCTTTTTTCGCGTCAGCGGAACATCAGGACCGGCACCTTGCAGCGGCGGACCATCGCTTCGGTCGTCGAGCCGATGACCAGGCTGCGGATGCGCGAGTGTCCATAAGCACCCATGACGAGGAGGCCGATGCTCTGCGTCTCCACATGCGCACCGATTACCTCGTCGGGTTCGCCCTGGCGGAGCAGTCCTTCGACCTCGAAGCCCGCCCCGCGCAGGCGGCGCACGGGAGTCTCGAGGCGGGAGCGGTTTTCGGCCGTGTCGGCGCCGACGGAGAGCACGGTCGCCTTCATGCCTTTCAGCAGGCTGCCGGAGGCGACGAAGTCGACGGCGCGGTTGGCGCTCCTGCCGCCGTCGAAGGCGATGAGGAAGCGGTCGAAGGGCGTGTAGGCCCGCGCGGCGACCAGCACCGGCCGCGTCGCGGTGCGCACGATGCGTTCGAGGTTCGAACCGAGATGCATCCGGGCGAAATCGGCGGCTTCGCCGCGCTTTCCAACGACCACCATGGCCGCATCCTTCTCCAGATCGGCGAGGGCCTCCATCAGGTCGCCGTTGCGCAGCCGGGTCTCGACCTGTCCCACGCCGCCGGCGGCGACGATGGTGCGGGCGGTGTCGAGCAGGGCGCGTCCCTTGGCCTGCGCCAGCCTGGCATGCTGCTCATCGAGGCGGGCGTATTCTTCGAGCAATGCCGACCGCTGGTCCGCTTCGAGACTGCCGCTGAGATCGAAGGAGCCCGACATACGCCGGCCCAGCACATGGGCGATTTCCACGGAATGCTCCATGCGGGCCGCCGCCCAGGCGGTGAGGCGGCAGACGCTCTCGGCATAGGTCGAGCCGTCGACGAAGGCGACTATCCTGGACATGGTCTTCCTCCCTCAGTGGCCGGTCAGCTGGTCGAGCGCGCCCGGCTTGTCATGGATCGCCAGCCTGTCGACCAGCGTCGCGCTCGCCTTGTTCATGCCGATCACCTCGACATCCGCGCCTTCGCGCCGGAACTTGAGAATGACGGTGTCGAGTGCCGCGACGCCTGTCAGATCCCAGATGTGGGACCGGCTGACGTCGATCCGGACCTTGTCCACCGCCTCCCTGAAGTCGAAGGATTTCAGGAACCGGTCCGCCGAGGCGAAGAACACCTGGCCTTCCACGAGGTAGGACCGCTCGCGGCCGTCCGGCGAGACGGTGGAGGTGACACGGAAGATCTGGGCGACCTTGGCGGCGAAGAACAGACCCGAGAGCAGCACCCCGATGAGGACGCCTATGGCGAGATTGTGGGTGAAGACGACGGCGATGACGGTCGCCAGCATCACGACCGACGAGCGGCGCGGATGGTCGCGCAGGTTCCTGACCGACGACCAGGAGAAGGTCCCGATCGAGACCATGATCATGATGGCGACGAGCGCCGCCATGGGAATGATCGACACCCAGTCGCCGAGGCCGACGCACAGGATGAGCAGGAAGACGCCGGCGGCGAAGCAGGACAGCCTGCCGCGCCCGCCCGACTTCACGTTGATGACCGACTGGCCGATCATGGCGCAGCCCGCCATGCCGCCGAGGAAGCCGGTGACGATGTTGGCGGTGCCCTGGCCGACGCATTCGCGGTTCTTGTCGCTGCCGGTATCGGTCAGTTCGTCGACGATCGACGCCGTCATCAGGGATTCGAGCAGGCCGACCACCGCGACGGCCGCCGAATAGGGCAGAACGATCAGGAAGGTCTCCAGCGTCACGGGTACGTCGGGCAGCAGGAAGGCCGGAAGCGTCGTCGGCAGTTCGCCCATGTCGCCGACGGTCCGGATGTCCATGCCGAAAGCCAGTGCGATGGCCGTGAGGACGAGGATGCAGACCAGCGGCGAAGGGATCGTCCGGGTAACATACGGGAAGAGGTAGATGATCGCGAGGCCGCCCGCGACCATGACGTAGGTCAGCCAGGGCACGCCGATCAGCTCCGGCAGCTGCGCCATGAAGATCAGGATCGCCAGCGCATTGACGAAGCCGGTGATGACCGATCGCGAGACGAAGCGCATCAGGTCGCCGAGACGAAACAGCCCGGCGGCGATCTGGATCGCGCCGGCGAGGACGGTCGCGACCAGCAGGTATTGCAGGCCGTGCTCCTTCACCAGCGTCACCATCAGGACGGCGGTGGCGGCCGTCGCGGCCGAGATCATGCCGGGCCTACCGCCGGTGAAGGCGATGACGACGGCGATGGAGAAGGAGGCATAGAGGCCGATCTTCGGATCGACGCCGGCAATGATGGAAAAAGCGATGGCTTCGGGGATGAGCGCGAGCGCCACGACGAGGCCCGCGAGCAGGTCGCCGCGGATGTTGCCGAACCACTCGTCGCGGTAGGCGGAAAGAGAATTCATGGAAATCCGGGAAAGATGACGGAACCGCCGTGGCCGCATGGCCATGGATCAGGAGCGGGCTGGCGGTTCTGTGGTCCGGCGGGTCGGCGGCCGGAAGAGCCACCCGGAATTTCACCGGGTCCTTGCGAGTGCCCCTAGTATGCGGAACCCGTGCTGCGATGCAACATCAATCGCAGCACTCCGATCCCGCCTTTTCGTCTTCCGGTCATGACGAGGCCGTATAAGATCGTGATTCGGGTGGAGAACCGGCCATGCAGTCCATTCATATCGTCAACGCCTTCGAGCAGGAACTGAAGTTCCTGGCCGGCCGCATCGCGGCCATGGGAGGTCATGCAGAGCGCATGGTCGAGCAGGCGGTGCAGGCACTGGTGCATCACGACCTCGACCTCGCCCGCAAGGTGATCGCCGACGACATCATGCTCGACGAGGGCCAGCGCGAGATCGACGAGAAGGCGATCGTGGTCATCGCACGGCGCCAGCCGATGGCCGACGACCTGCGTGCCGTGATCGGCGCGATCCGCATCTCGTCGGACCTCGAACGGGTGGGCGACCTCGGCAAGAACATCGCCAAGCGGCTGCTGACGATCGCCGACACGCCGCAGCCGGTGCGGCTGTCGCGCGGGATCGAGGCCCTGGCGCAACTGGCGCTGACGCAGCTGAAGGACGTGCTCGACGCCTATGCCACGCGCTCGGTGGACCGGATCAGCCTGGTGCGCGACCGCGATGACGATATCGACGCCATGTATACGTCGCTGTTCCGCGAGCTCCTGACCTACATGATGGAAGACCCGCGCAACATCGCGCCCTGCACGCATCTCCTTTTCTGCGCCAAGAACATCGAGCGGATCGGCGACCACGCGACGAACATCGCCGAGACCGTCTATCACATCATCGCCGGCAAGCAGCTGCCGATCGACCGCCCCAAGGAGGACAAGACGCACCGGGTGAGCCTCGGCGGCGGCTGAGAAACCACCGTCGTCCGTCCGGCCGCCTTCCCTCCATCAGCGGCTGCTGCTGGCGGCGTCAGCGCGCGCGCCGTCGATCGGAGACCGGCTGGTAGGCGAGGCGGGCGTGATAGGCGCAGTAGGGGCTGCCGTCCTTGGAGGCGGTTCCGCAAAAATGGAAGTCCTCGTTCAGCGGATCGCCGTTCGGCCACTTGCAGGTGCGATCGCTCAATTCGACGAGCTTCAGGCGGCGCGAGATCGGCACGACCACGCCGTCGTCGGTGCGCGTCACGGGACGCGGTGCCGGCTCGGGCTCGAACTCCACCTTGAGGGCGGTGGCGCCCACGGTCTGAGGCACCGGGCGTGGAGGAGGGGCGGCGGGCTTGGCAGCTTTCGGCGCTGCAGGCTTGGGCTTCTTCTGGCGGGCCTGCGCGGGGGCGGCACGGCCGCGGCTCGACAGCTTCAGACGATGGACCTTGCCGATCACGGCATTTCGGCTCACTCCACCCAGCTGCGCAGCGATCTGGCTGGCGCTCAGACCCTCGGCCCACAGTTTTCGGAGAAGTTCGACCCGCTCGTCTGTCCAGTTCATGCAAATAGGCTCCTGGGTAGTGCCCGCCGAGGAATCCGAATCCATGCCAACCCTGGCGACGCCAGGAGGACGCATCAATTACTCGGGGTGATTTTGGTCCGCCGCACGAAATCTAGTCGTTTCGTAGCCGCAAGCTACAATACCCGGTGACTCCGTGACAAGAGTCGGGTCCGGACGCCGAATCGGAATTTTCAGTTTTCCCCAACTTGCGGCCCTGCCGCAAGGGAAAGCCGTCATGAAGGCGCGAAGGCCGTGGGAAGGTCGCGAGACGGCCGCGTCCGTTGACTTCGCGACGAAAAACCCCGATATGATGGTGGAAGAGGCCGCCCCGGGGGCGGCTTTTTGATTTGGTGGTCCTGCCGCCGCGCGGGTGGGGGGGCGAACGTTCGGCAAGGTCGGTTCCGGAGCAGTCTGGCATGAGCGGTTCTGCGCTTTATCAAACCTTTGCGAGGGCGCCGCTGGCGTTCGATCACGGAGAGGGAGCGTGGCTGATCACGAAGGGCGGCGAGCGATATCTGGACTTCGCGGCCGGCATCGCGGTCAATTCGCTCGGACACGGCCATCCGCACCTGGTCGAGGCGCTGCGCGAGCAGGCCGGCAAGCTGTGGCACACGTCCAATCTCTACGAGGTGCCCGAGCAGCGCAGGCTCGGCGAGCGGCTGGTCGACAGCACCTTCGCCGACAAGGTGTTCTTCACCAATTCCGGCGCCGAGGCGCTGGAATGCGCGATCAAGACGGCGCGGCGCTATCACTTCGTGAAGGGAAAGCCCGAGAAGTACCGGATCATTACCTTCGAGGGGGCCTTCCACGGTCGCACGCTGGCGACCATCGCAGCCGGCGGCCAGCCGAAGTATCTCGAAGGTTTCGGCCCGAAGGTCGAGGGCTTTGACCAGGTCGCGCTCGGCGATATCGAGGCGGTGAAGAGGGCGATCACAGGCGAGACCGCCGGCATCCTGATCGAACCCGTGCAGGGCGAGGGCGGCATCCGTGCGGTTCCCGCCGAGACGCTGAAGGCGCTGCGCAAGCTGTGCGACGATAACGATCTGCTCCTGATCTACGACGAAGTGCAGTGCGGCGTGGGGCGCACCGGCAAGTTCTTCGCCTATGAATGGTCGGGTGCCGTCCCTGACATCATGGCCATCGCGAAGGGCATCGGCGGCGGCTTCCCGATGGGAGCGTGCCTGGCGACCGACGCCGCCGCGAGCGGCATGACGCCTGGCGTTCACGGCACGACCTTCGGCGGCAATCCGCTCGCCATGGCGGTGGGCAATGCGGTGCTCGACGTCGTGCTGGCCGACGGCTTCCTCGACGAGGTCAACCGCAAGGCTCTGCTGTTCAAGCAGGGTCTCGCCTCCATCGTCGACGAGTTCCCCGCGGTCTTCGAGGAAATCCGCGGCATCGGGTTGATCCTCGGCCTCAAATGCCGGATGCCGAACGCCGGCGTCAACATGGCCTTCCGCGAGGAGAAGCTGCTGACCGTGCCCGGCGGCGACAACGTCGTGCGCCTGCTGCCGCCGCTCACCCTCACCGACGACGACATCCGCGAGGGTCTCGTCAGGATCCGCTCGGCGGCCGCGAAGCTCGCGTCGGGCGCGCCGGGCCATTGACCGGGAACAGCATGATGATGAATGGCAAGCCGCGGCACTTCACCGATCTTTCGGCCGTTTCGGCCTCCGATCTGCGCCTGATCCTCGACGACGCCAAGGCGCGCAAGGCGCGGCTGAAAGCCGGCGAGCGCGAAAGGCCGTTCGATGGCAAGGTGCTGGCGATGATCTTCGACAAGCCGTCGACCCGCACACGCGTCTCCTTCGACGTCGGCATGCGCCAGCTGGGCGGCGAGACCATCATGCTGACCGGCACAGAGATGCAGCTCGGGCGGTCCGAGACGATCGCCGACACCGCAAAGGTTCTGTCGCGATACGTCGACGTCATCATGATCCGCACGACCTCTCACGACCGGTTGATGGAACTGGCGCAGAACGCGACCGTGCCGGTGATCAACGGGCTGACGGACGACACGCATCCCTGCCAACTGATGGCCGACGTCATGACCTACGAGGAACATCGCGGTGAGGTGACCGGCAAGCGCTTCGCCTGGACCGGCGATGGCAACAACGTGCTGCACTCGCTGATCGAGGCGGCCGCGCGGTTCCGCTTCGGGGTCAACGTCGCCGTGCCGAAGGGCAGCGAACCGGAGGCTTCCTATGTCGAATGGGCGCGGGGCGAGGGCGCGGACGTGCGCTTCTTCGACGATGCGGTCGAGGCGGTGACGGGCGTGGACTGCGTGGTCACCGACACCTGGGTGTCGATGGGCCAGGAGCACCGCGCGCGCGGCCACAACGTCTTTCAACCCTTCCAGGTCAATGCAGACCTGATGCGCCACGCACGGCCGGAGGCGCTCTTCATGCACTGCCTGCCCGCGCATCGCGGCGAGGAGGTGACCGACGAGGTGATCGACGGACCGCAGTCGGTCGTGTTCGACGAGGCGGAAAATCGTCTGCATGCGCAGAAGGCGGTCCTCGCCTGGTGCCTGTCGGGAGCCGCCCTTGGCTGACGGGACCATGCTCGGCGAGTTCGGCTTCGCGGGCGACGACGTCGTCGTGCCGTTCCAGGTCGCGCCGCTCGACATGCGCGGCCGTGCCGTGCAGGTCGGGCCGATGCTCGATCAGATCCTCGGCCGCCACGCCTATCCCGAGCCGGTTGCCCGGCTGCTCGGCGAATGCGTGGTGCTGACGGCCCTGCTCGGAAGCTCGCTCAAGTTCGACGGCAAGTTCATCCTGCAGACCCAGTCGGACGGACCCGTCGACATGCTGGTGGCCGACTTCACGTCGCCGGGATCGATGCGCGCCTATGCCCGCTTCGATGCCGAACGGCTCGCCGAGGCGCAGGCGCAGGGCCGTACCGAACCGCAGGACCTGCTCGGCAAGGGCATCCTCGCGATGACCATCGACCAGGGCGTCCACACGCAGCGCTACCAGGGCATCGTCCAGCTCGACGGCATTTCGCTCGAGGAGGTCGCGCGGACCTATTTCCGCCAGTCCGAGCAGATCCCGACCGAGGTGAGGCTTGCCGTGGCTCGGCAGGTGCTGCCCGGCGCGGACGGCAGCCGCGAGAGCTGGCGCGCCGGCGGCATCCTGGCGCAGTTCCTGCCGGAGGCGCCGGAGCGTCTGCGCATGCCGGACCTGCCGGGCGGCGACGGCGACGACGGTGAGATCGACGACAGCATGGTCGACGACGCCTGGGTGGAAGTGATGTCGCTTCTGGCGACGGTGGCGCCCGACGAACTCTTCGATCCGACGATCGGCACCGAGCGGCTGCTCTACCGCCTGTTCCACGAGCATGGCGTCGTCGTCTTCGAGGGCGTGCCGGTGGCCGACGACTGCTCCTGTTCGCGCGAGAAGATCCATGCCGTGCTCAGCGGCTTCACGGCCGAGGAGATCGTCGACAGCATCGAGGACGGCACGATCCGCGTCACCTGCGAGTTCTGCTCGACCGAATATACGTTCGACCCGGCGGAGTTCGTCGGGAAGCAGTAGCTCTCAGTTGACCGTCCGGGCGGCGTTCGGAAGGTCGAGCGAGAAGGCGGGGATGTCCACCTCGAACGTCTCGCCGGACCGCGACCGCATGGTGTAGCGCCCGACCATGATGCCCGAGGGCGTCGCGAGTGGACAGCCGGAGGTGTACTGGAAGCTGTCGCCGGGATCGAGTGCCGGCTGCTCGCCGACGACGCCCGCACCGCGCACTTCTTCCACCCGTCCCGTGCCGTCGGTGATGTGCCAGTAGCGCGAGATCAACTGAACGTGCTCGTCGGAGTGGTTGGCGATCGTCACGCGATAGGCCCATACGTAGTGGCTCTCCGACGGGTCGGAGCGGTCGTCGAGATAGAACGGCTCGACGCTGACCTCGATGTTGCGTGTGATGGACCGATACATTTCCGATGCTCCGGGCGGGCCGACGTCCCGTTCTCTTGCCGACGAAGGCCGCGCCGTCAATGGCCGACAGTCCAGCCGAACCGTGACGGAAATGGGGAGGGCCGGGACGGCGGCGGCGCAGAGCGGGCGCGATGCTTGACGGCTGGACACGGCGCCGGATCGATCCCGCCTTGGAGCGGCTCGCGCGGCTCGTCGCCCGCACGGGGATCTCCGCCGATGCGGTGACGCTCGCCGCCTTCGCCATCGGTGCCCTGGCGGCCGTGGCGATCGCTTTCGAGCTCTTCCTCCTGGGGCTCGTGCTGGTCGTCGTCAGCCGCATCGGCGACGGGCTCGACGGCGCGGTGGCGCGGATCCGCGGCAAGACCGACTATGGCGGCTATCTCGACATCGTGCTCGACTTCTTCTTCTACGGCGCGATCCCGCTCGGCTTCGCGCTGGCCGATCCGGGGGCGAACGCGGTGCCGGCGGCCGTGCTGGTCTTTTCCTTCTACGTCAACGGCGCGAGCTTCCTCGCCTTCGCCATCCTGGCCGAGCGGCGCCGGCTGTCGACCGTGGCCCGCGGCGAGAAGTCGATCTTCTTCACCACGGGCCTCGCCGAGGCGACCGAGACCATCGCGGTCTTCGTTCTCGCTTGCCTGGTCCCGGCCTGGTTCCCCCTGCTCGCCTACGTCTTTGCCGCGGTGTGCTTCTATACCGCGCTGTCGCGCATCGTGCTGGCGGGGCGGCAGTTCGGGTAGCGATGTAATGGCAATGGCGTTACGGTTTGCCAAGTACCCCATATGACGATGCAACCCACATCGAAGCCGACCGAGAAGGTGTCGCGTCCCGTCCGCGACACGCTGAACCTGCGGATTCGGCCGGACCTGCGCAGCCTGATCGATCAGGCTGCCGAACTCGCCGGCAAGTCCCGCTCCGACTTCGTGCTGGAGGCATCCCGCCGGGCGGCGGAGGAAACTCTGCGTGATCGCACGCTGTGGCTGGCTGATCCGGACGCCTTCGCAGCCTTCTGCGAAAGGCTCGATTTGCCATCTGCGCCGAGTGAGAGGCTGCGGCACGTCTTGGCTCGAAAGGCGCCCTGGGAACAGCCGTGAGCCTGCAGGCCCCCGGACCACTCGGCGAGGCTCATGATTTCGCGGCGTTCGCCTCGGGAGCCGACGGCCTCGACGACTGGCTGAAACGGCGTGCGCGCTTCAATCAGGCGAGCGGCGCCTCCCGCACCTATGTCGTCGCGGATGGAACGCGCGTGGTCGGCTATTGTGCGCTGGCGTCCGGCGCGGTGGTCCTGAGCGCGGCTTCCAGCAGGATCAGCCGCAACATGCCCGACCCAATTCCGATCGTCGTGTTCGGCCGCCTCGCGGTCGATCGCGAATGGCAAGGAAGGGGACTGGGCAGCGCCATGTTCCGCGACGCTGCGCACCGCGTGCGGCGAGCCGCCGACACCATCGGAATCCGCGGCATGCTCGTTCATGCCATTTCTGAGGACGCGCGGCAGTTCTACCTGTCGCTCGGCTTCGAGCCGTCGATGCTCGATCCGATGACGCTGTTGGTTCGCCTGGCCGACATCGAGACGGCTCGATGAGGCGCGGTCAGATCGGATCCGGACCCTTGAGCCGCGCGCCATTGACCACGATCGAGCCATCGCCGTTGAGTTCGACGACCCACTGCAGCCGCCCGTTTTCCAGCTTCCGGCCGAGCCCCTGGGCGGCGAGCACGAAGGGAAACGCCTGCTGCGCGCCGGGATCGACGGCGGCTGCCGCCTGAAGCGCGGAAGCGGCCGTCTCGAAGCCCGCCATCTCGATGGTGGCGGTCAAGCTCGGCTTGCCGAGCGAGAACGGCATCTCGCCCGTCATCGCGATCTCGATCCCACCGTTGCGGATGAGGCTCCGCTCCATGACGAAGACCGGCGGGTCGCCGAGGAACTCGGCCATGATGTCCTGGCCGACCGCATCCGGTATCGGCGGCTGCCGATCGAGGTCGAACGCGTCGACGAGCAGGCGGATCGTTTCTTCCGAATTGAGGTTGCGGACGCCGAAGTTGAGACTGACGTCGGTGGGGACCAGCGGCGCGCTCCAGGCCGGGGCGAGGCCGGACGGAAGGCTCAGGCCCTTGAAGCCGAAACCGTAGTCGACCGCACCATCGTCGGCGGCGCCATCGATCGCCAAGGCAAACTCGAGACTGGCGATGCCGAAACGCCCGACGGACGTCTCGACCGTGACATCGCTCGCGTCGTAGCCGACGGAAATCCTGTCCCAGAAGGGCAGCGCGGCCAGGATCAGCCGCTTCAGTTCGGCCTGATCGGCCGCCACTGCCGCTTTGTCTGCATGGGCGACCGCGAATGCGGCGATGTCGAGGAGCGGCCAGACCTGGAAGCCCTTCGCTTCCGTTGCGGCCGTCAACTTTGGCAACGTCAGGGAGAACGACATCTGCGGTCCGTCCGGCAAGGCCCGCATGGTCACGGTCTCGGCGACATCGACCATAGTCTGCAGCGTCTCGTAATCGACGCCTCCGCCGGCCGAACGGGCCGCGGTCGTCTCGAAGGTGCCTGAGCCGCTTGCGATGTCGGTCCGCTGGTTGTCGTCCGACGATACCATCTGCAGGCCGCGGTACGTGCCCTGCGCAACCGAGAAGGTGGCGAGTTCGGGGTCGAATACGCCCGTGAACCCGCTCTGCTCCAGGCTCCACTCTACCCGCGAACTCAGGCTGGGCGACAGTTCGGTCGCCGGCGTCCGGAAGCTGAGCGAACCGTTCGGCGCTATGGCGCCCGAGGCGGCGAAGGTGCCGTCGGCCTGCGGCTTCATCCGGACCGTGAAGGGGTCCAGGTCGAGCGACAGCGATGCGGTTTCGGGCGCCATGGCGGCAAGGGCGTCGAAGTCGACCGTCAGACGGTAGGCGTCGCCGTCGACCGACACGTCGAGCACCCGCTTCTCGAACGCCGACCGGCCGACATAGCGCGACAGCGACTCGACGATGCGGGCCGCACCCGCGTCGTCGACGGTCTGCGCGGGCGCCGGCGCGGTCGTGACCGCGAGGAAGATGAAAAATGGCAGGCCACGGCGCATTCGGATCTCCCTTGTTGCACCAGCTATACTTCAGGACGGTGCTGCAAGAAAGACGGGCGGTCGTCTGCGTCTGCGCGCATCCCGCGTGCCTGGCTACACCGTCGCCAGCGCCCGCTCCAGGTCCTCGATCAGGTCGCCCACGTCCTCCAGCCCCACCGACAGGCGCACCGTGCCGGGATTGATGCCGAGTTCGGCGCGGGCGGCGTCGGTCAGGTTCTTGTGGGTCGTGGTGGCCGGATGCGTGATCAGGCTCTTGGCGTCACCCAGATTGTTGGAGATCAGCACGATCTCCAGCGCGTTCTGGAACCGGAAGGCACCTTCCTTGCCGCCCTTGACCTCGAAACAGACGAGCGTCGAGCCGCCGGTCATCTGGCGCGCGATCACGTCCGCCTGCGGGTGGTCCTTGCGGCCGGGATAGATCACGCGCTCGACGGCGGCATGGCCGGCGAGATGGTCGGCGATCCTCGCCGCGCCTTCGGTCTGGTGCCTGACGCGCAGCGGCAGCGTCTCCAGGCCCTTCAGCAGCGTCCAGGCGTTGAAGGGCGAAAGGCTCGGGCCGGTGTGCCGGAAATAATCGTGCAGGTTCTCGTCGATCCACTTCTTGTCCGACAGCACGATACCGCCGAGGCAGCGGCCCTGGCCGTCGATGTGCTTCGTCGCCGAATAGACGACGACATGGGCGCCGAGCTCCAGCGGCTTCTGCTGCAGCGGCGTGGCGAAGACGTTGTCGACCACCACGCGCGCACCGATCGCATTGGCGATCTTCGCCACGGCCGCGATGTCGACCACTTCCAGCGTCGGGTTGGTCGGACTCTCGAGGAAGAACAGCCTGGTGTTCGGCCGCACCGCCGCTTCCCACTGCGCCATGTCGCGGCCGTCGACCAGCGTGGTCTCGACGCCGTAGCGCGGCATCTGGGTCTCGACGATCCAGCGGCAGGAGCCGAACAGCGCCCGGGAGGCCACCACGTGGTCGCCCGCCTTCACCGAGCAGAGCAACGCCGCGGCCACCGCCGCCATGCCCGACGAGGTGGCGCGCGCATCCTCGGCGCCTTCGAGCAGGCACATGCGTTTCTCGAACATGTCGACGGTGGGATTGGCGTAGCGCGAATAGATGAAGCCCGGTGCCTCGCCCTTGAAGCGGGCTTCCGCCGCCTCGCCGGTCTCGTAGACGAATCCCTGCGTCAGGTAGATCGCCTCGGAGGTCTCGCCGAAGCCCGAACGCTGCGTCCCGCCGTGCACCAGCTGCGTCGCCGGCTTCCAGTTCCTGTTCGTCTCGCCCATCGTCGTCCTGCCTTCAGCGCACAAAAAAACCGGCCGCGAAGTCGCAAGCCGGTTTCCCCTCGGCCCTTTAGCGACTTGTTTAACGTGGCTGCAAGCCGACCGGCCAAATCACCACGGGATAAGCTTCCCCTTAGACCTCCAGCGCCCTTGCGTCAACGTTTGCCGACGTTAAACGTCGGACGGCCCTGCCACCCGGGCGGATGAGGATCGGCATCACCTTGCGCAGCACCGGCATTCTTCCCGACCACGCGATCGCGACGCTGTTTTCCTCAGGCGGCCTTTCCGCATCGCGTCCGCTCGACGCCGACCAGATCCAGCCGGCGAGCCTCGATCTGCGTCTCGGAGAAAAGGCCTACCGCGTCCGTGCCAGCTTCCTTCCGGGTCCCGGTCGGCGGGTCGCCGACAAGCTGGAGCGGCTGAAGCTGCACGAGATCGACCTGACGGGCGGCGCGGTTCTCGAGACCGGCTGCGTCTACATCGTGCCGCTGCTGGAGAGCCTGGCGCTGCCTTCCGGTATTGCGGCGTCGGCCAATCCGAAGAGCTCGACCGGGCGGCTCGACATCTTCACCCGCGTGATGACCGACTTCGGCCCCGAGTTCGACAAGATCGCGACCGGCTATCGCGGCGGCCTCTATCTCGAGGTCAGCCCGCGCACCTTCCCGATCGTCGCGCGCACCGGCTCGCGCCTGTCGCAGATCCGTTTCCGCACCGGCAACGCCATTCTGACCGAGCCGGAACTCGCCGAACTCCACCGCACGGACACGCTGGTGGCGGCCGACCATCCGAGCGTGACCGGCGGCGGCATTGCGCTGTCGATCGACCTTCAGGGCGACGCGAACGGGCTGGTCGGCTACCGCGGCAAGCACCACACCGGCCTGATCGACGTCGACCGGCGCGGCGCGCAGGACGTCGCCGATTTCTGGGAGCCGCTGCATGCCCATCCCGACGGAGAACTGATCCTCGATCCCGACGAGTTCTACATCCTGGTCAGCCGCGAGGCGGTGCACGTGCCGCCGGCCTATGCCGCCGAGATGACGCCCTTCGATCCGCTGGTCGGCGAGTTCCGGGTTCACTATGCCGGCTTCTTCGATCCCGGCTTCGGCCATTCGGCGGCCGGCGGTAGCGGCAGCCGTGCGGTGCTGGAGGTGCGCAGCCACGAGGTGCCCTTCATCCTCGAACACGGCCAGACGGTCGGCCGCCTCGTCTACGAGCACATGCTGGAGCGCCCGAGCGCGCTCTACGGCAGCGATCTCGGCTCGAACTACCAGGCACAGGGCCTCAAGCTCTCGAAGCATTTCCGCTGAGGGGCTCGCCATGGGCTTCCGCCGGTCCCGCATGCGGTTCGGTCGCGGACCGGGCGATCAGCCGGCGCGCGAGCGGGACCTCGCGGCGATCCGCGCCGTCTGGCTCTCGGGCTGCGCCGCGCTCTATCCGCTGTCGCAGGTCAGCCACGCCTTCCCGCTCGTCGCCGCCTGCGCCCGCGCGCAGATGCGGCGCCGGCCGGTCTTCTGGATTCCCGAGTTCTTCTGCGACGAGGCGCTCGACCTCCTGCGCGACGGGACCGCGGCGATCGTCGCCTATCCCTTGACGCCGGACCTCGAACCCGACTGGCCGGCCTGTGCGGAGCTCGCCGTCGTGTCGCCCCCCGACGTCCTCGTCCTCGTCCACTTCTTCGGTCGGGCAGGCCCGGCCGCTGAGGCGCGCCTGTTCTGTGACGGGCGCGGTGCGCTTCTGGTGGAGGACGCCACGCAGATCCTCCAGCCGGTTCAGGGGATCGGGCAGTGGGGCGACTTCCTGCTGTTCGGTCCCCACAAGTTCTTCGACATACCGGACGGCGGTCTGCTGGTCGTGCGCGACCCGGCCGATTGCGCCCCGGTCGAGTCGGCGCTGCTAGCGTCGGCGGGCGGCCATCCCGATCCGACACGATGGCGGCTGAAACGGTGGGAGCGTCTCCTGCGCCGTCACCTGCCGCACCTGCATGTCGGCCGCAGGCCGCCGGTCCGGCGGTTGCCCGGAACCGCGCGGGCCACGATCTTCCGCGAACCCAACGTCAGCCCTTACGCCCTGCGACGGCTGGCCGGCTTCGTCGGGTCCGGCCGCACGCGGCTGATCGCGCAGCGCCGTCTGCTGTTCGAGCGATGGCTCCGCACGCTTCTGGCGCCGCTGCCGGGGGCGGCTCTCGTCGAGCCGCATCCGGACGCCACGCCGTGCTGGTTCTCGGTGTCCTGCGCCGACGAGCCGACGCAGCGCGCCGCGATCGCCGCCCTGCAGGCACAGGGGCTGCATGCGCAGGCATGGCCCAACCATCTGCCGCCGGAGGCGCTGGCCGGACGTCGTCGCCGCGCGGTCATCGCGCTGCGCAACCGCTACCTGATCGTGGCGCCGCCCCGCGCGTGACGCGGAGGCGTCGGAGACACGCGGCGGCGGCCGGTTCAGCCCTGACGAAGCCCGCCGAGCGCCTTCACCTCTTCGCGCAGGGCGCGGATCTCGGCCAGGATCGTTTCCTGCTCGCCCTGCAGCGCCTGCCGTTCGGCGGTCGCCTCCTCCTCGTGCTCGGCCTGCATGGCCGAGACGATGATGCCGATGAAGAGGTTGAGCACGGTGAAGGTGGTGCAGACGATGAAGGGGATGAAGAACATCCAGGCGTAGGGATAGATCTCCATCACCGGCCGCACGATGCCCATCGACCAGCTTTCGAGCGTCATAACCTGGAACAGCGAGTAGGCCGATTTCGCGATGGTGCCGAACCAGTCGGGGAAGCTCGCGCCGAACAGCTTCGTCGCCATCACCGAGAAGACGTAGAAGACCAGCGTCAGGAGAAGCATGATCGAGCCCATGCCGGGCAGGGCGGCGACCAGCCCGCCGACCACGCGGCGCAGCGACGGCACCATCGAGACCAGCCTGAGCACGCGCAGGATGCGCAGCGCGCGCAGCACCGACAGGCTCCCCGTTGCCGGCAGCAGCGCGATGGCGACGACGACGAGGTCGAAGATGCGCCAGGGATCGCGGAAGAAGCTTCCCCGATAGACCAGGATCTTCGCCGCCAGCTCCGCCACGAAGACCGCGAGGATCGCCCTGTCGAGCACGATCAGCACCGGCCCCCACGCGGCCATGACCGCAGGCGAGGTCTCCAGACCCAGCGTGATGGCGTTGACGATGATCAGGGCGGTGATGGCGAGGTCGAAGCGGCGGGATTCGACGAGGCTCTTCAGGGCGGTCACGGGGCGGGCTCCGGGGAGGGACGGGAACGCGCGACAAGTGGGTGGAATTGTGCGCAGCGTCAAGGCGGCGCACGCGGTGTTCCGGCAACCGGGTGCAGGGCAGGGGGAAGTCCGGCGCCGGTGGCGTGCCGGCCGCGGCGATGCCCGCCACCACCTCGCCCCGCCGCGCCACGCAGGCCCGCCCCGCTTCCGCCCGCCCCCGGCGCAACCCCTTCGCCTTTCCCTGCCGCACAATCCCAAACCGCTTGACAGAAGGCGGCGCTGCCGCGATGTAATGAGCCGTCGCGGGTGTAGTTCAATGGTAGAACGGCAGCTTCCCAAGCTGCATACGAGGGTTCGATTCCCTTCACCCGCTCCAGCTTAGCTTTTGGAATCGTTGCCATTTTACGATTGAACTTCACGGTGCCGTTTCACCCGTTTCAGTGCCGTTTCACTGCCGCAGAGCGGCCCGCGCCTGGGCGACTCGACGATTGTGCTCGACGTCGTCGTTTCGGACGTAGCCCAACGTGGTCTTGGCGTTGGTGTGCCCAGCAAGTTTCCGGGCAGCATCAACGCTTCCGGTAGCTTCCTCGGCTTCCGAAATCGCGCCAGCCCGGGCGTCCATGGACCATATGCCCTTCGGCACGCCGGCCTTGTCCGCGATGTCCCGCCAGTCCGTGTAGTAGTAGTTGTCCCGGTACGGGAACCCGGTCGTCTCGGAAACGATCAGCGGCCCCATCTTCGGGAGCCTTGCGTGGGAGAGCACCCACATGACCAACGGGCAAGCCGTTAGGTCATGGCTCGTCGCCACCTTGTTGCGGCTGGTCACGGGCACAGTCAGGACCATGTCGGCAGAGATGTCGGCAGCGGTCAGTCCTCGCCATTTCGTCTTGCCGCGGATGATCCCGCCGGCCTCGCCGGCGACGAGCGGCAACCACTCCCCGATGACATGGATGCGGCGCAGCGCCGTATCCCATTGGATCGCCTGCGTCAGTGCGATCGACGGACGGCCAAGCTCGATCGCCTTCTCGCAGATCGCCCTGGCGTGCTCGTACTCCATCTTCACGCGCCGGGTGTCCGGCGTGCTGAATCGGATGAGCGACAGGATCTCCCGGGCGTCTCGGCATCCGGCAAGTTTCTGCTCGCTGCCATAGGAGAGAGCAGACCGCAGCTTGCGGATCGCCCCATGGGCACGGCGCGTCATCCCCCCTTTCCCCCACTGCTTGTACCAGCGACGGAAATCATCACCGCGGAGCTCGACGATGCGTCGAGCACCAACCGTCTTGTCGATCAAGTTGAGCGACGGGTTGTAGTCCCTGATCTTCGTCGGATGCTTGAGCGCCTGATAGGGCGAGTTCTCATCCGTGCGATAGAGATGGATCAGCGACCTGATGGTGCCGTCGAAGTCGTGCTTCTTCGTCAGCCCCTCGAGTTCACCGCGAAGCTCGTCCGTCCAGCGACGGCAGAGGTCGGCGATCACTTCATCGCTGGTACCGTCTGCTATGGGCCTCGTGGGCAAGCCGCCGGGGGCGGCTTTTACTGCCCGGCTCGGGTTCCAGTAGTGAGCGTAGGAGCCATCGCTCCTCTTTCGCCCCTGATAGCCGGGTCTGTCCCGGCGGGTGCTAGACATCGAAGTTTTCCTCCTGTTCTGGATCGACGGCGTTATTGCCGTTGGCCACAAAAGATGAGATTTTTGCGCGGCGGTCAAAGTAGGCGTCGACGGCTCGCCGGTCCGTCTTGTTGACGAGAGGATCTCTGCGCGGGAAATCCCGCGTAGCCCGAAGGCGGAGGAAAGCTCGCTCGGTGAGGCCGAAATGATCCCTCAGCTGATCATCTGTCATGAAGCGGGGTGGGACCGCGCCGATGATGGGTGCACTGGTGGTCACTTCGCGTCCTCATCGTGCCTGGCCGCCCTTATGACGATCCGCTCATCGAGGTTGGCGGCGCGAGAGCGCGCGTTAGAACTCAATGTCATGACCTTGCCTCCAGAGCTGGTATCGGTCCTCGATCGTCCTCCAGGCGGCAGCCGCCTTGAGATCGTGGTCGAAAAGTTTCCGGCTCGTGACGCCGCAGCGATGCAGGATGATGGCCTTGGCGGTGTCCTTGCATTCGGCGCCGACGAACCGCTGGAACAGCTGCTCGCCGCAGCGCATGGCCGCGCGCCGGGCAAGATCGCCGCCCTTCAGCTCCGGCTCCTCGGCCACATTACTTTTTGCCTTCTCGTTCATGGCGACCGGCGGAGCATCGCCTTTGGGTTCTGCGACCTTGGGGCCGATGAGGTCGATCGTGACCGCATCATCCTCGATGGTCAGGGCGGCGCGGTCGTACCGGGCGGACGCGCCGGGGAGTAGCGCCTCGATAAGCGCGTCCCCGGCGAAGACGTGGCGGTGGATCACGATCGGCTCAGGCATTGCCCTTCACCTCCGCCATCGCTTCGTCTCGGGCGCGGTTGAGTTCGGCCATGGCCGCATCGGATCCGCGAGGCTGGTCAGGGTGCCGCAGAGTGGCGAGGCGCCGATAGCGGGCGGTGATCGCGTCCGCGGTCACCTTTTCGTCCGGCATCTCAAGAACCTCGCGCCACGGCCGCTTCCCGGCCGGCGCCGGCAGCGCCGCAAATCCTGTGAAGGTGGCGCGGACGATGTTGAGGCCGCCATGGCGCAGCTCGGTGCGCCGCGCCTCGAGGACGTGGTGGATGGCCTGGAGGTTGTCCTCGACCTTGGGGTAGCGGTCGACGGCGATGCAGACCGACAGGCTGTCCCACACGAACCAGACCGCGACGCCGGTGTCGGAGGGGCGCTCGCTGCCGAGCGTCACGTTGGACGAGATCACCAGCTGAGAGATCGGCTTGGCGCTGTCGGATCCGAAGTTCGCGAGCGAGGACCGAACGTTCTTCAGCGCGGCCGGCAGGTTCGTCTTGAACCGGGACGTCTGCTTGCTCTTGGTGCGCGGCATCATCGGCGGCCACGCGAGAGGGTAGGCGGTAGGAGCCATGTCAGATCACCAGGGTCAGTTTTTCGGAAGCGCGGGTGACGGCCGTGTAGAGCCAGCGATCGGCGTCCTCGCGGAAGATCTGGCTCTCGTCGAACACGACGACGTTCTGCCACTGCGACCCCTGGCTCTTGTGCCCGGTTATCGCGTAGCCGTAGGTGAATTGCTGGGTGCCCTTCAGGTCGTCATAGGGCAGCTTGGACGCCGCAATGTCGTCCTCGAAGAACTGCTGGCGAACCTTGACGTCGACCGGCTTGCGGTCGGAATCGCTCAGGTCGCACAGCGTCATCTTGATCAGGCCGCCGCGGGGCTTCTTGACGTCCGCCACCACGAAGGTCTCTCCGTTCGAGATCTTGCACTCCTTGTCGTTCTTCAGGCAGATCAGCGTCTCGCCTTCTCGCGGCCGGTTGCCGGTGAAGTTCTTCAGCTCGCGCAGCCGCGCATTGAACCGCTGGCGGGTGGTGTTGCGACCGACAAGGATGGTGTCGGCCTGAGGAACGACTGCCGGGTCGAGGCCTTCGCGGTCCACGACGGTCAGCTGCTCGCTCTCGTAGCGCTGGCCTCGGAACCGTCCTTCGCGGACGGCGGTAGCCAGTCGCAGGATCGGGTTCTCCGCCGCCTGGCGGTGGATCTCGGTCAGCATGTAGTCGGGCTTGCCGCTGGTGAAGAAGCCTCCGCCGGAGACCGGCGGCAACTGCGCGGGGTCGCCGAGCACCAGGATGGGCTTGTCGTAGGACAGCAGATCCCTGGCCAGCTCCTCGTTCACCATCGAGCACTCGTCGATGATGAACATAGAGCACCAGTCTAGCTCATATTGCGGACGCTTGAGCAGCGTCACCTTGCCGGTTTCTTCGTCGCGATCTGCGATGTAGATGGTCGAGTGGATGGTCTTCGCCTTGCGGCAGCCCTTGTCGCGCATGACCTTCGCGGCCTTACCGGTGAAGGCGGCGAAGGCGACCTTGCCGTTCACCAGGTTGGCAACCTCGTTGGCGATCGTGGACTTGCCGGTCCCCGCGTAGCCGGCGAGATAGAAGATCGGGCTCCACTTGATGCGCACCCAAGCGGCCGCCTTGGACAGGGCCTCGTTCTGCTGCGGGGACCATTTCATATGTCGCGCGCCTTCTTCCTGCCGTTGCCCATAGGGCGCTTCGGCCACCGGCTCTTGGGCTTCGTCCCGTCGCGCGGCTCTCGGCTCAGGACGCGACGCTGAAAATCTTCGTGCTCGGCGCTGAGCCGGGCGAGCTTGTGGATCTTGTGGACGTCGGACCCGGCGGTGGTGATGCGCTTCTCGCCGCCGGGTCCGAACGTCTTGGTCTTGTGCTCCTTGATCAGGAGCATGGTGATGTGATCGGGGTCGTTGGCCGGGGGTACGGTGTCCCCGGTCACGGGGTTGATGGGCCGCAGCTCGAGGGCCGGATCGTGGTCGAACTGCACCTGCTCGACGGTGAGACCCATCTTTCGCAGCGCAGCCAGGAGCTTGATCCTGTCCGGTATCCTCCTGCGGCGGCCCTCGCTCATGCCGCCAGATCCTTCCTCGCACCGTTGAGGAGGCCCGCCAGGATGGCGGCATAGCCCGTCTGCAGACTAAGGCAGATGACGCTGGTGTCGTCTCCGGACCGGATCTGCTCGGCTGTGACGCCGACGCGCGTCACGTATTCCTGGACGTGTCGATCGGCTCCTTCGCCGTTGACGATCGTAACCGTGGTGTAGTTCTGCCCCATGTCGTGGTGCTCCTCAGACTTCTGTCAGTTGCCGAATGGGTTCCCGGTTCGGCGGATACGCTGGAGGTGATGGCGGACGGTGTGCTTGGTCTCGTCATCGAAGTCCCTGTCGAGAACCCACTGCAGAAACCCCTCGTCCATCTCGGACCAGGGGCGGCCTTCGTACTTGCCGAAGCGAACCGTCTTCTGCAGGACAGGTGTGGTGGTGAGCGTTGTGAGTTGACCGGGGGACCTGCTCACCAAGAGCCGCGCCAGTATGTGGGCCGTCACGTAGGAATCCGGGCCTGCCCGGTGTGGCGGCATTGCAAGCTCCGGCCACTCGAACTCCCGGTCGATCCCCAGGAAGTAGCGGAGCGTCTGGTTTGAGAACGACGGCGCGTCCTCGCAAAGGTGCTGCGCGCAGATCATGGTGCAGATCCACGGGAAGGAGCCGCCGCCGAAGAACACGCGCTCGAAGGCGGCGCGATGTGCGGCGAAGATGTCGCCCGGTTCCATGCCGCCCATGAGGGTGCGGGTGGCGGTGGTTGGGTCCATGGCGCCGACGAGCATGTCGTCGCTGATGTGATGGACGCCGCGCGAGTCGGGCGGCATCGGGACCCCTGGATTGACGAGGTGGGAAACGGGCCGGAGAACCCGCAGATCCTCCGTCACGTCGGTCCAGCCGATCTCGCAGATGCCGGCGGGCTTTCCCTGCCGCCTGTCCTTGCCCGTGCCGGCGGTCTCGAGATCGACAACGCGAATTTTCATCTGGCCTCTCGCTTCAGTCCGGGTACTTGCCGACGTTCAGCTTCTCGATCCCGAGCAAGGACTTGACCTTGAAGACGAAGGCGGCGTGGTCGCCCATCCAGGACTTGCCTTCGGCCGCCGTGCGGATCGACCAGTCGGTTGCGTCGATGCAGGCCTTCAGGATCGGGTGCAGGTAGTCCGGCAGGGACTCCTTCCAGGAGGGGACCAGCTGCTTCAGCGTGACGCGGCGGTCGGCCGGGTCGAGCTCGTGCTCGTTGGCCACGCGAAGGACCTTGGAGAAGACCTCCGTCGCCTTCTCGACGTCCTCCTGCCTGACGGAGATGTCGGGGAGCTCCGGCGGCTTCTCCGGCAGGTCGGCCTTTTTCTTCTCGGTCTGCTCGTCGCGAGTGCTGCCGTCGTTGATGCCAGAGTGGCGGGTCTGGATGTTCGCGCCGCCCTCAGACCGGGACTCGACCGGCTCGCGCTCGCGCCGCTGCCTGGTGTCCGCGGTGGCGCCCGGGTTGTGCGCCAGCGCGGGGCGGCCGGAAGCATCGTTTTCGATCGTGCGGCCGCTGAAGGGATCGATCCGCTCGACCGCGGGAAGGGCGTTGAGGTCGAACAGCGCGTCCTGACGCTCGATGAGCGTCCGGATCTTGTCGTTGTTGATGGTGATGTACTTGGAGCCGCGGCGGAGCACGGCCTTCTGGTACATCTCGCCTTCGAAATTCCGCCACGCAGGGCTGTTCGGCGCCTTCGATGCGTTGCGGACGGACTGAAGCTCAGCCAGCGTCATGATCTCGCGGTGCATCACCCGCTTCTGGTCGTCCCGGAAGATGACGTAGGCCGCACGGGTCTCGCCGCGAGGCGTATCGGAGAAGACGTCCCAGGTATGGACCAGGCTGTCCGGGTCCGCGGCGTTGAAGCTGAAGGTGTCTTCCCTGCAGACGATCTCGCACACGATGTTGAAGACGGAGCCGAGCTCCTTCATGCGCTTCACGACGCCGTAGACCATCGGCTGGTAGTTCGCGAGGTGCGCCTGGGCATCCCTGTCCCAATAGGGGAGGAGCACCGCCTCCTTGCTGTCGGGCACGAGGCCGTCGGCAGCGCACTTCGAAATCTCGCGACGCAGCGATTCCGGCGTGCACTTCAGGATGTCGGGATTCTGCTGCACCGCGATCATGAAGACAGTGCGCAGCCGGTCGAAGGACTGACCGTTCTCGGCGAGGATGGGGGCCAGCTCGCCCCGCAATTCGTCGATGACTGCGGGGGCGCTAAGCGCGAGCGGGCTGTTCATACTGGACTCCTCGATTGTAGGACGGCATCAGCGAGTGATTGAGCCGGAGCGGGAGCTTCGGCGGCGGGGTCCACAGGGCCTCGGGCCCGTAGAGATCCATGTAGAAGCGATAGGTTTCGAGCGCGGCCGCCACGATGCGCTGGGCGTGCTCGAAGGCGCGGTCTTCCGTGTCCATGGACAGGATGAGCGGGACCATGCCGGCGTCGCGCCGCATCATCACCCACACCCAATCGACGCCCTCGGCCGAGAGGAAGGCATTGAGGAAGTCGGGATCCGGCATCTCGCCGAACACCTGCCACTGGTCGAGTAGCCTGCGGGCGGCGCGGTAGGCCTCGAGGTAGTGGGCGGCCTGGATGTCGTAGCACTCGTCGTAGACCTTGCGCGCCGCCGCCTCTTCGTCATTGCCGCCCTTGAAGGTGGTGAAGGACTTCAGGTCGACGATCAGCGAGCGCGTGCGGGTGCCGGCGGGCGGCAGGCCGTAGTCGAAGCGGGCCTTGCGCCGGATCCCGCTGGCGTCCGTGAAGAAAATCGACAGCTCGGCCGCGCCGTTGATCAGCGAGCCGGCCTGCATGACGGCCGCGAGCACCGGGTCGCGCTGCATGTTGGCGACCGCGTCCTCGATCTCGGTCACCTGGCGCTCAGTGAGTTCGACGTGGTTCGGGTGCGCCGCCTGCCATTCCCTGAGGATGTCTTCGAAGATCGGCGGACACTCCTCGATCTCCTTGGCGCGGGCGATCAGCTCCGGCTTGTTGCCGGTGAGCTTCTGCCCGTGCATGCGCAGGAAGGCCTTGATGTCGTCGGTGGTGACGAGGCAGCCCTCGTAGTCGCCGGGCTGCGGCGGCCTGGCGTAGCGCTCCTCGAATGCCGTCTTGCCCTCCAGCACCCGGCAGTGCCAGGCGCGGCCCCATACCAGGAACTCGCTCTCGATCTCCCTGCGCGGGCGCAGCCGGTCGTACTGCCAGTTGCACGGCTTGCGGGCGAGTTCCTTGATGGAGGTCGAGCCGAGCGCCGGATCGCCGTGGTAGCGCTCCTCGGTGAGGCCGAAGTAGATCCCGTCGGGCAGGATGCCCTCCTCGGGAATGATCTGAGGGGAGAGCCTCATGATGCGCCTCCCTCGGCCGGCAGCGCGTAGCCGACGTGGGCGACATGGAGGGCGTTCATCTTGGCGAGCGTGTTCTCGCCGGCCTTCACGACGAACCACTTGATCCCGTAGGAGCCGAGGTTTTCCAGCTCCTCGACGATCTCGGTGACGCCACCGAAGCCGACCGCGTGGGCGTGCGGGTATTCGCCCTCGCGGTTCGGCTCGACACCGCAGATGCCGTTGATCGCGGGGCTCATTCTGCGGCCTCCCGCATGGCAGCGGCGACCATGCCGTCCTCGATGACGACGCCGACCTTGCCACTCGAGTCGACGCGCTCGATCCAGATCTGCATGTCGTTCTCGTCGGCATAGGCGCGGAGCGTCGCCATCGCCTCGTCGTCGAGGAGCGAGCCGTCGCGCACGCGAATGACCCGCAGCCTGGGGTTCATGGCGCCGGCAACGGCGATCGACACGCGCAGCTGCTCGGCATCGCTGGCCTGGTTGAAGGGCACACCGTTGAGGAGAACGGCGTCCTCGGTCAGCTCGAGGCCGGCGACCGGGAGCTTGGCCTCGCGCACGGCCTTTGCCGCGGCCGCCTTGCGGTCGTCGATGGCCTTGGTGAGGCCGTCGCTGATCTCCTGCTGGCGCTTCGCCTCGGCCTCCAGGCGCTCCCGCTCGACCCGGCGATCGACATAGCGGTTGGCTTCCTCGGCGGTCGTGATGCGCTCGCGGATGGAGGCGGTGTCGATCGGTTCGACGTCATCCTTCACGCCGTCGAGCTCGTCATGCAGCTCCTCGATCGCCTGCTCGGCGGCCGCGATGCCGCCATTCAGGTCAGCGATGCGCTGCTCGAGCTTCCTGATGTCCTCCCGGCGGGTTTCGTTGGCCTCGCGCAGCTGGACGATCCTGCCCTGGATACTGGTGCGCCGCCGACGCTCCTTCTCGATGCCCTCGTTGTGCTCCATCGCGTGCTGGAGCTCGGTGAGGAGATCGGCGGCGCTGACACGCTCGGTCGGGGCGGACGCGGGCACCTGTATCGCCTCGATCCGAGCGGTCAGATCCCGCACCGTGCGGTTCACGTCGGTGCGAGCCTTGAAATCCTTGTCGTTTGCATCGTCGGCGGCCGCGAAGTCGAAGTCCGGGACCATCGCGCGCAGTGCGGTGACCTGATCGCGCGCCTTCATGCGGGAGAAGGCCAGCGGGTCGAAGGTGAGGTCGCCGAGGAAGCTCTTCAGCAGCTCGACGGGGCTGCTGTACTTCGCGCCGTCGCGGTTCTCGACCGTCAGGGTCGTGGTGAACTCGTCCTCGCCCTTCACCTTGAACTTCTTGGTGACGATGTATTCGCCGAGGTCGAGCCGGACGTAGCCGGAGTCGGCGCCGTCGCGCACCGGCTTGCTCTGGACGACCTTATTGCTGTCCAGCGCCCACCAGATGGCGTCGAGGATGCTCGTCTTGCCCTGGCCGTTGCGGCCGGTGATCTCAACGAGGTTCCCGTCGGGGCGGATCTCGACGGCGACGAGCCGCTTGATGTTCTCCGCGTTAAACTGAACGATTTTCATCTTACCGATCCTCGCTCAGGTCGAGGTACCGGCGCATGGCATGACGCGCGAAACCCCGATCGTCGTCCAGCTGGATGATGACCTCCAAGGCTGCGGCGATCCGGCTGCGTCGCTCCGACCAGGCCGCATCAACAATCGGAAATGGCGGACAGAGTGCGGACAGGGCTTCTGCGTGGGGCACGGGACTTAACTCCTGATGACGGGGAACGCTCATCATCATATACGCTAAAAACGTATTTACAACCCGAAAAGTACGCTTCTCTCGTATTTTTTCTCTTGCGGGGAGTTTGTGGGGTACCTAAAAAGAAAGCCCCGGCGGGGTGAACCGACCGGGGCCAAAGGCGACGAAATACAGGCAAAGGGGGCTTACTCCGCACTTGATGGCTTTTCAAGTGATTTCGCCGCCAGCGGGCTTTGAATGCGCAGATTCTTGCGTCTGCTCGGAGGTTCCCGGCGAGAAGTTGCGCAGAAAAAGATTGAAGCGGCGGTCTTCGTGGATTTGTCCCGCCCTGTCCTCTTCACCGAGGCCGTTGAAATCCCAAGCGGTCGCCGATTGCCAGTCTCATCGGAATAAAAGCGCGCGGAACCGTGGCCCATAGGACGCGCCGCCTTGGACCGGGCACCCCCCGGACGGCAAGAAGCGGTGGCCGTCGTCAGCAGGATGACAACCTGCCCGACGGTCAACGTGGTGGAGCCGAGAAAATCCACCGGTGGAGTCGCGGGGACAACGCGACGCCCTCCTTACGGGGGGAAAGGGATACGAGTACGCGGGGCGTCTGCCCTCTGCTTCGTCAGCAGCTTGGGGGCGGCGGCCGTCTCCAAGGCGGAAAGGGCGAAGCTATGGCCGCCCCTTCACTTGCGAGCAATGTGCCCGCATACCCTACCGATTATCCGCAATCGACTGAGCTCTACCTCGAAGGTTTCGAGCGACTGGTTGTCAGAAATGATCTTCACCAGGGCAGGATCGCTGAAGGGCACCCGCTGCAGGCGCTTGATCTGCGGTTCGCTCATCCCGTCGCTGACCACGTAGACGGTGTCGCTGCGAAGGATGTTCTGCGCGAGATCCACCAGAACACGATCCCCCGGATGGTATGTCGGGAACATCGAGTCGCCAACCACCTCCATTACGAGCGTGTTGGCAGGCGAAGCCCTTACTTCATGGCGAAGAAACGCCTCCGAAAGGACCCATTCCGCGACAACCTGATGGCCTGCCATGCTTTCCCCGCCGAGGGAAATTGCAACCTGATTGCCGATCGTGCCCTCTCCAGCTCCGACCCTCACGTCGATTTCCGGGAGGGCACCAGGCAGCGTCGGACGCCAGTGCTCGCGCGTATAGCCAGGCCCGTCAGCCTCCTGATCCGGATCAAAGCTGGACACGAGGGAAGCCCGTTTGAACTCCGGGCCGGCCAGTTGCCACACTTCTGCTGGTGTGATTGCGGGATCGCCGCGGCCGACCAGAGCCTTTTCGATACGGGCGACGAGTTCGCGATCGAGATACGCCCGCTTCATCTTGCCGGGGGTCGTGTAGTGCTGAAGGCTCGAAGCGCCGCCGAAGCCCAGGGCCTTGGCGAATGTGTCCATGGTGAAGTCCGCTCGCTTGTAGAGGGACTTCAATTTCTTCGCGGTGTCGGCCCTGGCATCCATCCTCGGAACATACGCGAATTCCGTATACGAAATCTGCATTGACATTTACGTTTCTCTCGTATTGGTTGGGACATCCCAATTGGAGAAGGAAGCGAACGTGAAACCCACCGTAGGCTCCAACCCAGCGGCGCGGGTCATTGGCATGATGGGTGGTCTCACCAAGCTTGCGCGCGCCATCGATGCACCTGTGACGACGGTTCAGGCCTGGAAGACGCGAGGGGAAATCCCGCAGCGCTATTGGGGAGGGATCTTCGAAGCAGCGAAGGCCACCAGCATCGATCTGAAGATTGAGGATTTTGTCGATCTTCCCGAGGCCGAAGAGCCGGCCGAGCAAGGGGAGACGGAACGCGATGCGCGCGGCTGATCGCAAATCGATGAACCTGAGGACACTCGAGCGAGAGAACGCCGTCATGACGTCCAGAGATCACAACGAAAAGACCCAGCAAGAACAATACGAAGACCAGCAGTTCCTGCGGGGATTCAACGAAATCAAGAATCACGAGAGCGAGATGGCCGGCACCAAGGGCGAGATAGGCCAGGCCTACAAGCGCCTGAAGGATCTCGGCTGGTCCAAGAAGGACATCGAGTTCGCCAAGACGCTCGAGGACAAGGACGTTGGCCAGGTCATCGCCGATTTCGAGCGCAAGATCCGCGTCGCGCGCCTGTTCGGCCACCAGCTCGGCCGCCAGCTCGAGCTCCTGGACAAGGACCGGACCCCACAGGAGGACCGCGCCTACGAGGAAGGCCTTGCCGCCGGCAAGCTGCGCAAGAGCGCGACGAACCCGTACCAGCCCGGCAGCAAGGAGTTCAACCGCTGGCAGGAAGGCTTCGCCGAGGGAACCAAGTTCATCAACGCCGACCTGTCGAAGGCCGTCGCTGACGCTGGCGCGGGCGACTGATCGATCGCCATGGGATATCGGGGCAACACGCGCTACCAGCAGAGCAAGCTGGACAGGGCCTTCCAGAAGGCTGATCGCGAGGCCGCCCTGCGCAAGCAGCAAGGTCGGTGCGCGTACTGCCTCGACCTCCTCAACTATCGGACCGTCACGCGGGATCATGTCCAGCCCCGCAAGCTCGGCGGGCTCGATCACCGCAGCAACATCGTCGCTGCCTGCGAGCCCTGCAACCGGCTGAAGGGTCACATGCCCTATGCCTTCTTCATGCGCATGATCTCCGAGCCGCGCCGCGGCGAGCCCATGGCCTACCGCATGGTGTGGGTGTCGCGGCGGCTCAATACCGCGCTCATCCGGATGGAGCGAAACCTCGACCGGTTCTTAGGGAGGGTGCGATGACTGTCGTCGCTTCAGGCTACGAGCGCCGCGCCAACGACCTCTACGAGACCGAGGCGTGGGCAACCCGCGCCTTTACGGACCGCTTCCCTGTCGAAGGGATGGCCGTGTGGGAGCCCGCCGCCGGCAATCACAAGATGGCGTTCGCACTCCGCGATGCGGGCGCGCAGGTGTGGACGTCGGACATCGCCACCTATGACCGCCAGCACGATCAGCTGTTCGATTTCCTGTCGGACCGCAAGGACCACGCCGTGTTCGATTGCATCGTGACGAATCCTCCATACGGCAAGGGGAACCGCGAAGCGGTCCGGTTCGCGAACAGGGCGCTCGATCGCTGCTCGGGAACGGTGGCACTGCTTCTGACGGCGAAGTTCGACAGCGGGAAGACCCGCAAGCATCTGTTCGCCGACAACCCCCGGTATGTCGCAAAGATCGTGCTCCTGGATCGCATCCAGTGGTTCGAGGGAGATCGCTTGGGGACGGAAGACCACGCCTGGTATGTGTGGGGCCCGAAGCCTCTCCTGCGCACGCCGCCGCGGCTGCTCTACGCGAAGAAGGCGGCATGAGCGCGCCGATCGCCGTCTTCCTCCACAACGCACCCGCCGAATTTCTGAGGAGCGCAGCATGAGCACTGCACCTGGCAGCTACTTCGTCATGGACCCGGGCCGGACCATGGGCTTTGCCTACTGCCTCGCCGGCGGGAGCAAGCTCAGGCACGGCACCTGGCGCTTCAACCAGCCGAAGGCGGGCGAGGCCTATGCCGAGTTCATCACCTACCTGAAGCGCACTCTCAGCGGCCTCAACGACCCGCTGGTCGGCATCGAGCTGATGACCATCGTCGACCACGGGCAGGACGGGAAGAGCGCGATCGACGCGCAGCAGGTCATGTTCTCGTCGGGCTGGCCCACCCACGCGCAGACCGTCTGCCACCTCATGGGGCTTCGGGAGCCGGAGTTCCTGGCCATCTCGTCATGGCGTTCGAAGACGCACGGCCTCACCCGGGCGCCCGAAACCATGAAGAAGGAGAAGCCGGCGGTCCGCCAGAAGTGGCTGAAGTCTAAAGCCAAGGAATACTGCGACCGCAACGGCTGGTCCTACAATTCCGAGGACGAGGCCGAGGCGCTGTGCATGCTCGACGCGCTTCGCATCATCCACGAGCCGAGCTACGCCTTCGACAAGGGCCGCTCCTACATGCAGGAGACCTTGCTGTGAGGGAGAGCGATGCGTGGGTGCACGGGCGGTCGTGCAGGCAGCACGGCGGGCATGCCTGCGACTGTGAACCCTTCATGAAGATCGACGAGTGGGTGCTGGCGAACGCCGCGGGCTGCGTGTTCGGCGCGGTGCAGCGGTTCCAGGCCGACGGCCCCTTCTACGGGATCACCGCTCACGGGCGGACCGGCCCGATGACGAACCTTCTCAATTGTCAGGCGCGCGTCGAGCAAATGATCGAGGTCGGGGTATGAAGCCTGGCCGCACCCCCTGCATCAACCCGCGCTGCAGCCGGACGGGACCGGCTGACGAGTTCCCGGGCGAGATGATCTGCGGCAAGTGCTTCCGCGCGCTGCCGGCTGAAGCCCGCGCCAAGCACCGCGGGTATTGGCGGGAGCTGCGGAAATGGGACCGGCGGATCCTGCGCACCACCGACGAGCTGAAGCGGGAGCGCATGCGTGACATCCGCGCCCGGGTCGCATGGCGTCTAGGCCTGCATTGGGACCGTGAGATCAAGGCGCCGCTGCTCGCGCCGGAGAAGCTGGTTGGGCTCGACACGTTCCTGCAGGAGGCGGGACTTTCGTGACGGCCGTGCGGAACGACCTCTCCTATAAGGACATCCTCGACCAGCTCAACGACAGGGCCGAGGAGATCGCGGCCGCCTGCATCCCAGACGGGAAGAAGAACGGGAACTACTGGCGGGGCGACCTCAACGGCAAGATCTCGGTCCACATCCGTGGCGGCCGCGTCGGCATGGTCGGCTTCTGGCAGGGGCAGGGCGGCAACGACAAGGGCGGCGGCAACCTCATCCACCTGATCGAGCTGGCCTTCGGGTGCGAGACGCATGGCGCGGCGGTGAAGCTGGCGAAGGAGCGATTCCTCGGCATCCGCAAGCGCGAGCTCACCGAGGAGGAGAAGCGCGCCTGGGCCAAGCAACAGGAGGAGTCCAGGCGGCGGGCTGAACAGCGCGAGCGCGACGAGAGCCAGGCGCAGGAGCGCAAGGTCGAGACCGTCCGGTCGATCTGGCAGGAGGCGAAGCCGATCGCCGGTACGGCGGCGGAAACCTATCTCCGGTCGCGGTCGATCGACATGCCGCAGTGGCCGGTATCGCTGCGCTTTCATCCGAGCGTGGCCATCAGTCCGGAGACTCCGCGCAGCCCCCGGCACATGGCGCTGGTCGGCGGCGTGCAGGCGGTCGACCGTCGGCTGGTCGCGCTGTGGCGGATCTTCCTCGAGCCAGACGGCAAGCCGGTTCTCGACGAGAGCGGCAAGAAGGTGAAGCTCGGCTTCGGGCCGGCGGCGGGCGGCGCAGTACGCTTCGGTCCGGTGACCGAGACCTTGCGGCTCACCGAGGGCATGGAGACCGCGCTCGGCGTGATGCTGCTCACCAAGCCCGGGGCGTCGGTGTGGGCGACGCTCTCCACCTCCGGAATGATCGGCTTCCAGATCCCGCCGGGCGTCAGGCGCATCGAGATCTATGCCGACGGCGATCGCCACCGGGAGAACAAGAGGACGGGAGGGGTGCTGCTGCCGCCGGGGATAGCGGCAGCGGAGAAGCTGAAGGCGAAAGCGGAAGAGGCGGGCGTGCAGGCCGTCGTCTTCCCGTCACCCGAGCCGGACGACTGGCTCGACGTGTGGCAGGCGAAATTCAAGGACGAGACGAGGCTCCGAAATGTCCAATACCTCTAGCAACGGCGCGCTTTCCAACCTCGCCATCGAGAAGGCGGTGCTCGGCGCCATCCTACAGGACGAGGAGAACTACTGGAGCGTGAACGAGGTGCTGTCGATGGACCTGTTCTCCACCGACGACCACCAGAAGATCTACGCCGTCATCCACGAGCTGGCGTCGGACGGCCGCGCCATCCGCGTGCCGATCGTGGCCGGACGCATCGGCAACATGAGCGACGGGCAGGACGCCGAGGTGTACCTGTCGATGCTGCTGCACATCGCGTCCAAGGAAGACGAGAAGGTGCCGCTGATCGACTTCGCCCATGAGCTGCGCTCGAGCGCGACCAGGCGGCGGGTGATCGCGGTCGCCGAGGGGATGCTGAAGGCGGCCAAGGACATCGCCTACGACCCACAGCAGATCGTCGACCGTGCCAACGAGCGGCTGGCCGACATCTCGCGCGACGCGCAGATCGAGTTCGAGTCGACCGTGTCGCAGACCATCCGCACCATCTTCGAGTCGGCGAGCAGCCGGGGCACCAACGACATCGCGCTGCGGCCCTGCTTGGTCGGGCTTGAGGAGATGGTCGGCTACTACCCGCCGGGCTCGCTCATTTTGTGGGGTGGCGGGCCGGGCAGCGGCAAGACTGCCATGGCCATGCAGCAGATGCTGTTCACCAGCAAGAACGACCCGGCGACGCTATTCGAACTCGAGATGGACAACATGTCGCTCGTCGCCCGCTCGATCTCGGGCGAGACCGGGGTGTCGGTGCGCGACATCATGCGTGGCCTCACGGAGAACCAGCTGGAACGGCTCCTCGAGGCAGAGCGGCAGTTCCAGGCGCGCCGGCTGCGCATCGTGTCTCCGTCGAAGATGTCGATCCAGCAGATCCGCAGCCGCGCCTACTCCCACCGCCGCAAGTTCGGCCTGCGCATGCTCGTCGTCGATCACCTGAAGCTGGTGGAGCGGCCGTCGAAGTACCGCATGGACCCGGTTGAGCGCGCATATGAGAACGCCCGCGACCTGAAGAGCCTGGCCAAGGATCTCGGCTGCGTCGTCGTCGCGCTCTGCCAGTTCACCAAGTCGGCACGCCAGAAGGAGATCCCCGAGCCCGAGATGGAGGACTTCTACGGCGGTTCGCTCGAAGAGCACGCCGACATCATGCTCGCCAACTTCAACCGGAACGACTGGCTGAAGCGCAACCCTCCTCGCACCAACCAGGGCAAGGCGAAGGAGGATTGGGACGACAAGCTCGCGATCTCGGCCGGCAAGATCGAGGTCTACAAGCTGAAGGACCGCTTCGGCACGCCGCGCGACCGCAAGGTCTTCCATTGGAATGGCAAGCTCACGCTCTTTCAGGACTACGAGACCGTCCAGACCTCGATGATGGACGAGCTCGCGGCCGCGAATTTCTAGGAGGTGAAGGTGAATCAGTTCGAGGGGTACACGAAGGAAACGCTTGGCGGCCATCGGGCGATGGTGCGCACGGCCCGAGATGCCGAGGCCAAGCCGATCCTGTGCAAGGGCGGCAAGCCGCGGATTTTCAAGACCGAGGTCGAGGCGTGGCGCGCTGTGTGCGAAAGCCTGACCCGCTACATCAACGGTCATCTGCTCCGCTATGGCGAGGTGGCAGGGCGCGCCGCCGAGAAGGCCGAGAGCATGTTCCCGACGCTGAAGAGCGGCCGCAACGAAAGGCGCGTCGAGGTGACGCGCAAGGGGGGCCGGCGTGGGTGCATGGGCTAAGGACAAGGCCGCTCCCAGGCACCCGGAGCGCGTCCTCTACACGGTGTGGGCGCTGTGGATCGTCGGGCTGTCCGAGCCGGTGATCGGGCGCGCGGTGGCGCGGAGCCGCAAGCAGATTTCGGGCATCGTTTCGCGGTCGCCGTACCCGAACCGCTCGGCGATGACGATCGAGGAGCGCCAGCGGTGCCTGGACCTGCTTCTGAAGATCCGTATGGGCGACGATGGCAAGCCCATCGACAGCGGCCTGCTGGACCACATTCCGCGCCAGGTCATGGAGCTGCGGAAGAACCAGAAGAAGAGGGGCAAGCGATGAGGAGTTCTCAGCTGCAGGCGCTGCACGAAAAGCTGAAGGCCGCCGAGCAGGCGACGACCGATGCCAGAAGTGCGGCCGTAGCGATACCGAATTCCAAAGAGGGCGGGCGCGAGGGAAGGGGCAGCGGCAACGTGCTCGTCTACATCGACCGCCCTCTGGTCGTGAACGAGCATGCGGGGCCGCTAGAGTTCCTGGTGTCGCGCAACGAGCTCGAGATCCTGGCCGATCAGCCGGGCATGGGCGCCGTGCGCTTTCACACCGCGCTTCGGTTCCGCGACCTGATGGCTGGTTCGCAGGTGAAGGGGTTCCAGTCGCCGGACTGGTCGAGTGTCGGCGGGGGAGGCGGAGGAGGTGGTGCTTGCAACGTGCGCGCCCACCAGATCGACTGCATGCTGCGGCTCGGAAGGATCCGCGACGCTATGCGCAAGCCGTGGATGTTCCAGCTGCTCGAGCGGATCGTCTTCCACGACGAGTGGCTGGACCTCTTCCCTGAGAGCGACCCGGATCCGAAGAAGCGGGGCCGGAAGGCGAGGGCGCGGCAGCAGACGGTGCTGTCGCTGCACTATGTGCTGGACGTGGCCGGGACGGCGCTCGGCCTCATCACGGCAGAGGCGGTCAGGCGGCGTTGGAGGTCCGGTGAGCCATCCCCTGCGCGACCAGTTCGTCGTCGTATTCGGGCGACCAAGGTTTGAGCCCGACCCGCACGGCCGACATAGCAAGGCGCTCGGAGACCATGAGGTCCCGGGCGCCGGTGTTCGTCGAGGAGGCGGTGCGGGCATTTTTGATACCGATCAGCTCGGCACCGGCGGCAACCTGCCGGCTGTTGAATCCCATCCGCGCCAGCCACACGCGGAAATCGGGGATGCTGCTTTTCATCGTTCTTGGCATTGCTCGGTGGTCTCCTCTGCGATTCTGAAGTTCTCGTCGCTGGCCAGCATGAGCCGGGCCAGGACGTGGACGGAGTGGGGGATGTCCTGTTCGCCATCGAGCCACTTCATCACGCGATGCTGCGGCACGCCGGCAATCTCGGCGAAATAGGTGACGGTGACGTCGAGCGTTTCGAGCATCACCGCCAGCTCGGCGCCCGTCAGCCGGCGGTAGCCGCCGGCTTTGCGAGTGTCGACGGTGCGGCTGTCGTAGAGGCGGAGCACCGCCTCCATCGCAGCCACATGGGCCTCGCGCTCCGTATCGAACACCGCGGGTCGATCGCCGTGCCGGACCATGTCGGGGACCAGGCCGGGCAGGGCGAACTGCCCCGCGAACTTGTCGCCGCGGGGGACCGCTTTGCAGATGAGGCGGGATGCTGGTTTCGATGACACGGGGACTCCTCAATACCGGATGCTGCGCTGCGTTCGTCCGTCTTTCCACACCCGCATGATCAGCGTGTTCACGTAGGTGCCGACCTCGGCGAAGGAGGCGGGCGGGAGGTCTTCCCACACCGCATTCATCTTGGCCATGAGCCCGCGGAAGGCAATCGACTTGCGCGTCTCGCGGAACTCAGTGCCGGCCGACATGATGGCGACGAGGCAGCCGTCGTCCTTCAGGAACCGCAGGGCGTGCATGACGTGGTCGATGTCGCGCTCGCGGTCGAAGGGCGGGTTCATGACGACCCGGTCGTAGATGGGATCGGGCCTCACCTGCAGGAAGTCGGCGCAGGTGACCCGATTGTAGATGCCCTCGGCGCGGAGCTGGTCGGCGAGGTGCGGCTGGATCTCGATGCAGTCGACCTGGTTGTCCCAGCGGTACTCCTCGCGGTAGCGCTCGGCCCAATGCCCCCATTCTTTCGGGTCGAACCGCTTGGCGCATCGCCGGGCGAGGTTGCCAGTGCCTGCGGACGGCTCAAGGATGCGCATGCGCGGCATTCCTGCCCGTTGCAGGACGTGCGCCGCCGTAACCACCAGATTGGCCGGTTCGTCGGGGGTCGGATAAAAGCCGAAGTAGCGCGCCGGCGTGCTCTTGGCGTTCTCCGGAGCGAGCGGGTCGTCCTCCTTCGTCATGCCGTCGCCCAGCACCTCGCCATAGTGTGCGGCCAGGATCTTGTTGACCTTTTCGACCAGGTCGTCGCGGGTGAACCAGAGATGGGCGTTGCCGTTCTTGAATATGCGTACCCGGAAGTAGTCGCCCACGTGCAATGACTGCTTCGGTTCCCAGCTGCGCCTCTCATGATGGAGGATTCCGACGATGCCCGCGTAGCTTGCGCGCGCCGACTTTCCGTCGAGAACGAGGAAGGTCCGCTCGATGTCGAGCAGCATGTCGGTTCGGTCGCCATGACCTCGGAAGTAGCCCTCTCCGTTGACGAGGCCGTTGATGATGAGGCGGCCGCCGATCTTGAAACCGTCATGCGAGCGGAACCGGCGGTCGAGCTTGGTGAAGACGTTGACGATTCCGCGCCGGAAGATCGTCTCGGCCTGCGCCATGAAGTTCTCCAGCGTGCCGTAGACGTTATCGACCGTCACCGGCGGCAGCATCCTGTCGATCTCGTCCTGGTTGATCAGGGTGCCGTCGCGGTCGGTGCGCTCGGGCACATAGCGCATCTGGTCGCGCAGCTCCTTCTTCGCCTGAGCGTCCATCAGCTGCTCGATGCCGGTGGTCTCGATGACGTGCGACCAGACCGTGACGTCGATCAGCCGACGGGCTGTGCGCATGTAGCGGTCATAGTCAGGTAGCCGGACGGCATGCAGAAACTGCTTGATCTCCTCGGTCGTCTCGGACCAGGCACCGCTGCGGCCAGGCGCTGCGGCATCCCACAATTTGCCGGCGACGACGAGGGCGTCGTTGGCGGCGACGATCTTGGCGAAGGCGGCTTCGTAATGCTGGAGAGCCGCGTCCCGATAGGCGACGATCTGCTCGATGGTGTTGCGTGAAACGATGGCGTTCATGGGGGTCTCCTTGGTTGCCATGGTTGGCGGGGTCAGCGCGTCAGTCCGTGGATGGCGATGTCTTCGCGAACCTCTGATACGGTCGCATCGAAGTCGACGTTCATCGCGTCAGACCAGTCGAGCAAGGAATGGATCAGGTGCCGTAGGTCGGTAGCTGGTCCGTTCCCATCCTCCAGCAGAAGAGATTTCTGATGTGCGTTGATCGCTGCCTGCGCAGCTTGGATAGCCTTGGTTGGGCCGGTCGGCATGGTGATCTCCTTGTGGTGCCATGGATGGCGGGTGAAGGGCGTGTCGTTAGAAGGGAACATCATCTTCGGAAGACGGGTGCAGTGCTCTCCTCGTGCGCTCGGCAATGTCCTGTTCGGAGAGCGTGCCGCGGAAGGCGTCGATGAGTTCGGCATCGTTGACCGTGACGAACTTCTCGATCTTCGCCCTCGACAGGACGAACCTGCGCTCCGGCGGAAGGAAGGTGAGGCCATAGCGGTGGGTTTGGATCGGGCTGTTCCACTTCGGGGTGAAGAGCCATCGCTCCATTGAAAGGGCCTTCTGCGTGAACATCTCCTCGATCGTTTCCCTGGTGAGCATGATGGTCCCCGTGGTGGATTGTTGGCGGGTTGGTCAAAACTTCCAGCTCTTCACCGATGCGTTGCCGTGGTGGTCGAGGAGGCTGGTGTCGTCGGCGAAGACCCTCTCGTCCTTGGTCAGGCTTGTGGCCAGCGTGAACTGGTGGTCCGCCGTCACCTTGCAGCGCGACACCTCCATCTTGTAGTTGAGGAAGAGCGCCGCGCCCGCGCACAGCTCCAGCTTTGCCGCCCCCGGGTCGTCGAAGGACATGTCGGCCTTGATGGTGCGGTGGCAGGGGAAGGGGGCGACCTTGATCGCCGCCAGCAGATCGGTCGGCTCCCAGGGGCCGAGCCAGCCGGGCATGCTGTTGCGCCGGAAGGGGCATTCCTTGCAGGGTTCGGTCAGATTGGTGCGCATGGTCTCTCTTTCGTTGCCATAGGTGGCGGGGTCAGGTGGCGGGCCAGATGCGGCGGGCGCGGCGGAAGTCTGGCGACAGGATGTACGGCTTGCTGAAGGTACGCTTTCGCCACCGCAACCAGCCGGTTTTCGGCTTGCCCATGTTGACGCAGTGGCGGTCGACGAGGATAAGGCGTCCTGGCCGAAGGCCGCCCCGTGTCGCCCGGATGGCGCGCTTCAGATCGACCAGGCTCTCGCTCGTGATCATGTCCATGATGCAGCGGCGGTCGCGCCGGAAGAGACAGGCCGAATAGTACATCTCGGCGGGAGCGCCCTGGTTGGTCCAGGTGATCGTCATTCCTCGCTTAATCATGCCACCTCCGCCCGGACCCGCTCGACGCTACGCACCCGGATGTCCTCCGGGTCGCAGCGGTAGTTGCACTGCTCGTTAACGAGCGTGCGGACTTCGCGCCGCGCATCGCGGGCGCACATGTCCAGGTTGACGGACACCGTGACGAGCATGGTGACGAGCTTCCTTCGTCTGGCCATCGGCCTTCTCCTATGGGTTCATGATTGAGGGGGTGGGGCGGCGTGCGGCCGCCCCGGCAGGTTTCACACCCGCATGGGCATGAGGCAGTAGAGGACGCAGTCGTCGTCGGTGTCGGACACCAGCACCGGCGCACCGCAGTCGGCGAACTTGATCACCGCCTTGCCTTCGACGCGGGCCAACACCTCGAGCAGGTAGCCGACGTTGAAGCCGATCTCGAGCGGGGTCTCGTTCTCGGCCGCGATCGTCATCTCGGTGGTCCCGAACTCCGGATCCTTGCACGAGGCGCGCAGCCAGCCGTCACCGAGTTTCAGCCGGACCGCGCGGCCGCGCTCGGTGAGAATCGTCGAGGCCTGCGTCACCGCCTCGATCAGCAGGCTCGGCATGATCTCCAGCCGGTGGTCGTTGCCGGAGGGAAGCACCCGGGTGTAGTCGGGGAAGGTGCCTTCGATCAGCTTCGACTCCAGCAGCTCGTCCTCGCCGATGAGGAAGGAGATGCCCGTGTCGGTCACCGTCACCATGATCTCGGCCGGGCAGCCCTTCCGCTTCAAGAGCCGGGACAGCTCGTCAGTGGCGATCCGCGGGATGATGACGCCCTCGTCGGGCATGGCCTCGGCGCCGGCCGGCACGTCGATCTCGTAGCGGGCCAGCCGGTGGCCGTCAGTTGCTGCGAAGGTGAGTTTGGGCAGATGCGTGTTGGAGGGGTCGCCGGTCTTCGGGTCGAATGTGTAGCCTGCCCGCTGGACGACGTGCATGAAGGTGCCGTTGAGGTAGTAGCGCGTCTCCTCGGTGGAGACGGCGAAGGTGACCCGCTGCAGGATCCGGGCCAGCACCTCGGCCTTCAGGATGAAGGAGCAGTTCGACTTCTTCAGCCCCTCGCGGAACTTCTGCTGCGGGACGTCGTCGATGCTGGCCGTCGGCGTCGTGGTGACGTTGAGCTTGCCGATCGACATGACGACCTGGTCGCCGTCCACCGACAGGTTCACCGTCCGGGCGGCCTTCGCCTTCTTCAGCACCGCGAGCAGCTTGTGGGCGTCGAGGATGCAGGCGAAGCCCTTGTCGACCTGACCGGGGACGAAGGTGGTGAAGTACCGATCGAGGTCGGTGCCGCAGACCTGCGCCCCGCCGCGGCTGGCCGTGATGGTGACGTGGTCCAGGATGGGCAGCGTGTTGCGCTTGCCGGTGACCCGGCAGGCGTTGGTCATGGCGACGAGGAGCCGGTCATAGTCGAGCGAGGCGACGGCGGCGGCGACGTGGTTCATGGCGTTCATGGTCCGGTTCTCCGTTGGTTGCATAGTTGCGGGTGGTCAGGCGGCGACGGCCGGCTTCTCGAAGGAGCACAGCTCGAACTGTGCGCCGCAGAGGAGGGAAGGCTTTCTCCGTCGGATGGCTTCGATCAGTTCCTGGCCGACGGCATGGCCTGCCACCGGCGCCGAGGAGGCGGCGACCGTGACGGTCACGGTGATCTTGACGACGTGATGCGGCGCGTTCTTCTGGCATCCCATCGTCACCACCTTTCCGGCCTCGGTGACGACGCGGTTGAAGTACCGGTCGCCTGGCGCGCGGAGCGCCTTGTCGGCGGCGACCATGGCGGTGAAGATCGCATGGATGTCGGGATCGTAGGGCGCGCCGTTGTACTGGTTGTCGTCGATCAGAAGGTCCCAATCGACGTAGCCGATCACGCCAGGGACAAACGTCCAGTCATAGGCCTGTTCGAACTCGTACCCGTTCGCCTCCATGTGCTTGTAGACCCGGTTGCAGATGTCTCGGACTTGCATGCTGACCATGCGCATCCCGCTCGAGCCAATCGTCTCGAACCAGCCCTTCAGCGGCGCCCTATCCGCGTTGTGAATCATCCATTCCCAGGCGCAGAGCGCGCCTTCCACCTGAGCGTAGGTGTATTCGGTTCGGTCTCGGAACTTTCCGGGCAGGGTCTCCGCCATCGGTCTCTCCTTGCGCATGTTTGCGGGTACGAAAAAGCCCGGCGCGATGGCCGGGCTTGGTGGGTTTGCGATGATGGGCGGTCGGCTATTTCTTCCAGCCCCGCAGTTCGGCGATGCAGTCGTCGATTGCCTCGTGGATGGGGCGCCGCCGCCAGAGGCTGTCCTCCTCCTTGGCCTCAAGGCAGGCATGGAACGGCTTCTCCTCGACGTCGAAGACCTTGGTCATGCCCGCCAGCATGTCGATGCGGGTGGGCCGGTCGATGTCTCCGATGAATTGCTCGACAGGCCAGTCCCGCACGGCGAGATAGACATTGCGCGCCAAGGCGGGTCCGGCGACCGCGGCGATGATGATCGCAGCAAGCAGGGGGCGTCGCATGTCTTCCTCCTTCTATCAGGAGGTGAAGCTATGGGAGCCTGGCTACCGCGGTCAAGTCAGCGGCCGTAGGGCACGGCAACCAGGACGTATTCGCGCCCCTCAATCGCGATGGTCTCGAAGCTGCAGTCCATCATGTTGCAGAGGGAGTTGAAGTCGTCGGAGCGGCGGCTCTCTACCTTTGCGCACTGGAGATTGATGCCGTCGGCGTCCTCGTACTCGATCTCCGAGGCCTCGAGGTGCATGTCGAGGCCGCCGATGCGGATGTGCGCCAGCAGCCGCGCTTTCGGGTCGGCGTCGTCGCCGGTCGGCATCCACTCTACGGCATCGAGCGGGATCGTCGGCGGGTCGTTGCGGTGGGGCATGGCGGGTTCCTCCTGAAGGAATGAGGGGATCGGGATCGGCCAGCGCAGCATATAGCCCATGCCCGCCTGGCTCTGGATGGGGACGCCGGCCCGCTGAAGGTCGGCGACGTCGCGATAGATCGTTCGGGTGGAGACGCGGTGCGTTTCGCTGAGCTTCGTGGCGGTCAGCAGGGCGCCGGCATTGAGGCTGTCGATGAGAGCCCTCTGCCGTCGCCTGGTAAGGAGCTGGTCAGGCTGCATCGCCGACCTCCCGATCGTCGGCGGTCTCCTTCACGATGTTGTCGAAGGTGGGCATAGTTGGTCTCCTTGGTTGCCATGGGTGGCGGGTTCGACGATCGGGGTGGGCCAGTCGCGGTCGACGTCGTGCTCGAGCCGGATCGGGCGCAGCTGAATGCGGTCACCGGCGCTCGGACGTGTCGACCACGACGTCGCTCTCCGTGATCTTCACGATGACGGGCTCCTCATGGTCTGAGTCATAGGCCAGCACCCGAAAGACGCCGTCCTGCAGCTCGAGTCCGATCTCGCAGATCTTGGCACCGCCCTGATCGATAGCGGTTATCCAGATGGCATCCCGCTTCGATGCGTCGACGCACACATGGCAGTGGTCAGGCTTGCCTTCCGCTACGTCGAAGCTCAGGTCCGCCACCTGCCAGTCATCGAGGCGGAATGGATGCGACGAGACGATCTTCCGAGTCGCCTCATCCTTCAGTGCGTCGCCAATGGCGATCATCTGGTTCCTCCTTCTTCGGTGGTGGGGTGCGGGAGAACGGGAAGACCCTCCCGCAGGCTGCTTTGATGTACCCGTATTCGTCCGGGCAGTTTCGCTTCAGCCAGTCCAAGGCCCGGGCTTCGATTCCGGAAGGTTCAAGCAAGGACCGCTCCCAGACGTGGTCCCAGACGGCATCGTCGTCACGAAACATGCCGGCCTCATCATCATTCTGAAGCTGGTATTCCGAGCATTCCGAGCCGTTACTTTCGGCGATGAACCAGCCCAGCGGGGCTGCTTCGGTGTTGATGGCGTCGCGAAGGCGCTCCTGCGCCTCCTCGTAGAGGGCTTCACCGATCGTCCGTGTCATGCTCGTCTCCCTTCGTCATCTCGACGGCGATGCTGCTCTTTCTGTCGCTTCCGCGTTCATCGACGGCGAACCCGTGACTGGCGGCAACCGTTGCGGGATGCGCTCATCAGGCGTGACGAACACAATCGGAAATCGTACTGATGTGACGTAAGGCAGAGCCATGTCTGTTCGGAGTGACCGGCGATCGCGAGGAACGTCTTTTGCGCCTATCGATTTTTGTTGCCGCGCTTTTCGTGAGCGCATCGGCCCATGCCCAATCCCTCGTGGGGCGCGCTTCTGTGATCGACGGAGACACGATTGAGATTGCGGGCGAGCGGATTCGGCTTCGTGGCGTCGACGCGCCAGAGAGCGGGCAGCGATGCCAGGACAAGTCCGGTCGTGAGTATCGGTGCGGGCAGGTCGCAGCGAACGCTCTGGACGCCTTCCTGGCTCAGTCCAGGCCCGTCTCCTGCAGTTTCGTTGAGCGCGACCGCTACCGGCGCTTCGTGGGCGACTGCTACCGCGCCGACGGCAAGAGCGTGGCCGCCTGGATGGTGCGCAACGGGCATGCGCTCGACTGGCCCCGGTACAGCCGTGGCGCCTATGCCGCGGATCAGTCCGAAGCCCGACGGGTCGGCGCCGGCATGTGGCAAGGGCGGTTCGTCGAGCCATGGGAGTGGCGCCGCGGCGCCTGGTAGAATCGGGGATAGCTTGCCGTAGTTGGGGGGTGGAACTGGCACATCATCGCGCCGATAGCACTTGACAGTAACAGAGACCTGCGGGTCGCCATTTCGCGATTCGAAGAATCGAGGTAGGGTGTTTGCCGAACCGTTGGAGTTGTTATGCTCGCTCGCTCTCAGAGATCCGGGCCTTCAAGCCGATATCGTCCGCCTGTTTCGGTGCGGACTGACACCCTTCAGAATGTTCTGAGGGTGTTTGATCGTGCTGCCGGATCTGAACGGCAGTTCGATATGCTCCGGAACTATGGGGAGAGGGACATCTTCCTCTACTACGCCGGCGACCTCCACCTCCTCGCAAAGCGAGCAGTTTCAATCGTAGGCACTCGAGACGTGTCGGAGGAGGGGCGCCGCCGCGCGACCAGGCTCGCTCGTGAATTGGCGGATGCTGACGTGTTGGTGATGAGTGGCCTGGCCAAGGGCGTGGACCGTGCTGCTCATGAGGCGACCATTGCAGCTGGCGGATTCACTGCGGCGGTAATCGGCACGCCGTTGTCGAAGGCCTACCCGATCGAGAACAAATCACTTCAGGAAGAAATCTACTCGAACCACCTGTTGATCACTCCTTTTGCGGACGGAGAACCGGTTTACAAAGGCAACTTCCCGAAGCGAAACCGCGTCATGGCACTATTGAGTGACGCAACTGTGATCGTCGAAGCCTCGGACACATCGGGAACGCTCCACCAGGCAGCTGAATGCCAGCGTCAGGGGCGTTGGCTGTTCATCATGAGAGCGGTTGCCGAGAATCCTCGGCTAACTTGGCCGTCTAAGTTCTTGAGCCATCCCAAGACGAAAGTTCTTCGCTCGACCTTTGATATTATCGAAGCATTGGAACATGCCTGAGATAAGTGTCTCGACCCTCATTCGATACAAGACAGACCCTAGCGTCCAGAAAAATGAGGACGAATGGACGGCGATCCACGCGAAGAAAATCATCAAGGGGGAGCCCCTATCGGACCGTGCGCACTTCAGCTGGAAAGTTCGCGATGGACAAACCTACAGAATTGACGCTGCGACGCGATCCACCTTTGAGTCCGACATCTTTTCCCGCGTTGCGGAGCATATGGTCGCCGCGGGTTTAGGGGGCGCGACCATAGTCCCTGTTCCTAACGGTGACGGCGTCGTTGGCGAGCTGAATGAATTCCGCACGTTGCAGTTAGCGCAGGCCATCGCAGCGAGAAGCCCTCATCTTTCAGCGTTTGATGCCCTTCGGTGGCAAGAGCAAATGGGCAAGGCACACAGGAACGAGCGTCGCCGGAACGTGGAAACACATATCGGGATGCTACGTGTGAATCCCAAATCCCCCAAAGATGTAGTCGTCTTCGACGATGTCCTCACGTCCGGCTCGCAACTTTGTGCTGCCAAGATAAAGCTGGAGGATGCAGGCTTCAATGTGCTTGCGCTCTACGCCGTGTTCGATGTTCTCGACGATGGTGAGCGCGGAAGTCCCCCGGCTTGGCGACAGGTCACACGACATCTGGCACGGATGGCCGATTTTTTCGAAGGTATCGATATCCAGTTGACCTGACAACATCACACGACCTGCCCATTTTCCCCATTGGTTTGACGGGCTTCGAGCGCGTTTTTGGTGCATACTGCTGCTCATGTGCAACCTCTACAACATCTCCAAAGGGCCACAGGCCATCCTCGACTTCACGCGGGCGATGCGCAGCGCAGCCGGCAACCTTGCCCCCGGCAGCATCTATCCGAACTACCCGGCGCCCGTGGTGCGCGTCGGCGAGGACGGCGAGCGCGAGCTGGCGATGCTGCAGTGGGGAATGCCGTCGCCGCCGGCCTACGTGAAGGGCGCCGACCGCGGCGTTACGAACATTCGCAACGTCGGCTCGCCGCACTGGCGCCGTTGGCTCGGCGTTTCGAGCCGGTGCGTGGTGGCCGCGACTTCCTTCGCCGAGCCGAGCCCTACTAAGGACGAGAACGGCCGCACGCCGAACGTCTGGTTCGCGATCGATGAGAGCCGGCCGCTGTTCTTCTTCGCCGGGATCTGGACGCGGTGGCACGGCGTCCGAAAGGTGAAGGACGGGCCCGGCGATTTCGACCTGTTCGGATTCCTGACGACCGCGCCGAATGCTGTCGTGAAGCCAGTGCATCCGAAGGCGATGCCGGCTATCCTTACGACGACCGTAGAAATGGAGACCTGGCTCACCGCGCCATGGGAAGAAGCGAAAGAGCTGCAACGGCCGCTTGCCGATGAGCTACTGATGATCGTGCCGAAGCCGGAGGCAGTCGATGGAGCCTGAAGATCGGCTGGCCGATGTACGGTTCAGAAGCCGTCGCGCGTTCTTCGCGGGGATCGCGACTGCCATAGCCGTGTTTGTCGCAATCTGGTTCGGGGTCATGTAGCACCAAGACGCTGGTCTTTCTCCACTTAGCGCGAACGATTGCGTTGTGGGGAAGGGGGCGGGTCGGTATTGGTCGATCCCGCTACGAAAGCCGCTCTTAACAGGTTGCAGGACCTCAGCAAATTGTAACCGAAACGACCATTAAAGGCCTCGTACAAAGTCTAGGAATTTCTCGCGACTTTGACACTAAAGGCTTAATGGCTCCACGCTCCTGGTCACTATCCAGTCCTCTTCATTGTATCGCTCGTAGATAAACATCTTTTCCCCGACTGCGTCCGAAATTTTCTGGCACAAACGCAATACTACTTCTTCTTCATTGTCTTCCATTAGTCTCGTGAGCGTCATGCCTTCATCTGTAATGATTCTAACGGGAATTTGAGGAGTTTCGTCAAAAACTTCGATGGGATGAGCCGAATGGCCCGTTTCCGCATGTGGGAGGCGGCCTAACGATACTGAAGCTGGAAAGCCCAACCCAAATCTATTGAAGAGCATAGTCCATACTTTTATACCACTAATGTCGCTGATCAGGGTAAATTTTCTTACTTGTCCAAATATAGATGGGACTATTAATCCGCTAGCCTCAAGTGCAGACCACTTATTCCACCCAACATTTTTGTTGAGGCAGATGGGAATTACAAATGCCGCACGATGCTCATTTAGCTCAGCAAAGGTAGCGGCTTCAAATGCGTCGATTTCATTAACTATCCTAAGAAATCTCGGGGTGACCGATCCCGGCTCCCGTATTTCTGATGCGAGTATCCGCGCCCACTTCTCTCGCAAATCTTCTGTGGACGCATCTTCAGCAAATCGCTCAAATGGGTTGAGAAAGCTTTCGTCTAACCGCAGATTTCCGTTAGCCGCCTGCGCGTCCGAAGGCGGCCGCGCGCGCAATTCGTCTATTGCTTTAGCGAGGACTCCATCCTTGTTTGCCTGGCGATTCAGGATGGATTGAAAATGCGCTTCAATGGCCCGATCTACAAGTGAGGGATCCTCGTTAATCTTCTTCAGTGCTATCTCAGTAACTTTTTCCAGCATCCTAGCGCGACTATCTGCCAACGTGCGCGCCTGGTTATTTCTTGCCTCAATAGGAGTATTTAGCAGATCAATTATATTCCCACCTAATCGGTCGACGGCCGCAATAAAGCGGCTCTTTGCACTTGCCTTCAGACCGCTTCCTGTAATCTCCGCCGACACGGAGGTTTCAGTGTCGAGATGATCTTTTCCAGCCATCCAAGTCGAGCCAATTGGAAGAGAGAGTAACGAGAAATAAATCAGCCATGTCGATACAGAAAGTCTCCACGGCTAAAGAGCCCCGGCCTTCCGAAAGTCTATATTACTCCTGAAGCTACGCAAAGACTTCACCTTTGGCCGCTCCGTGTAGGGCCGACCTAGGGAGTTTCGCGCGGGCTCGCCTTCACGTCAACCTCCAGACGGTTGCCCCGCCGAGCGAGCTAGGAATATATGCTCCTGCGGCGATGGTCTCAGCCGAAAGGAGAATCGCCTTGGAAAGCCAGTTCTACAGCCTCGGTTTCGTGGTGTACGAGATCGATCCCCACACCCATGACGACATCGGCATCGTTGCCTTCGGGCGGAATGCGCTCGTCGCGCAGGCCGCGTTCACGGCTGCGCTGGAGCGGATGCCGCGATCGATGCTGATGATCCGGCATCGTGCGAGGATTATCCACACGGGCGTGGGGGAGGCGCTGAGGCGGGACGGAGATTACCGACCTGCTTAAGCGGTGGAGCTGCCATCTGCGCAAGGCAGTCCGAGCTGCGGCGTGTTGGACCGTCAGGCGGCGAGGCTTATCGTCTCGCCGAAGGGTGGGGTGAGGCTGTCGAAATCCTTGGTGCGGCCCTGCACGCCCCACAGCACCGGCATCGGCGGTTCGTCGCCGAAGTCGCAGACGTACATGTCGGTGAAGTAGATGCAGGCCCGGGCATCCGGGAACCTCTCGGTGATGGTGCGGAAGGTATCCGAGAAGGCGGTGCCGCCGCCGCCGGCAGCGTTGAGCACCAGCTCGTCGCCGGTCTCGAACTCCTCGATGTGCGCCACCGCCGAGTCGGCGTAGATCACGGTGATCCTGTCGACCGCGCCCTCCTCGTAGGCGCCGCGGATCTCGGCGGCGAACTCGGACAGGATCTTCTGGTCGATCGAGCCAGACGTGTCGACGGCGATGACGATGTGGGAGATGCCGTCGCTGATGTCGCCCGGCATGATGTGGCCGAGCGGCAGGAAGCGTCGGTTCGGCTTCGCCCAGGAGAAATCCCGGGTGGATGCGTCGTCGACGAAGCGCCGCAGCACGGCGCGCCAGTCGATCTTGGGCTTCAGCAGCTGGTCGATGATGCGCTGGATGCCGGCCGGCAGCACGCCGGCCTGCGTCGCCTTGGCGATCGCCGCCGCCTGCCGCACCTGCGCCTGCATCTCGGCCCGGGCCTCTGCGAGCGCCGCCTCGTCATAGGCAGGGGCCGCGTCGAGCACACCGCCGCACCCGCCGGGGTCGATGCCCTGGCCACCGGCGCCGGGCGCGCCGCCGCCGCCGGACTCCTGCTCCTCCTCGAGGAGGCGATAGATTTCCTCGGCGCCGAGCCCGGTGAAGCGGGCGTCGAGCAGGCCCATCGCCGGCATCTTGCCGACCTTCGTCGCCACGAGCTCGCCGTTGATGGCGTAGTCGCAGGCCACGTTGAACAGGCGGTGGTCGCGGTGCTGGCGCCGGGTGTGGTGTTCGAAGGCGTTGTGCAGCACCTCGTGTGCCAGAACGAACATCAGCTCGGCGCGGTTGAGCTTGCCGACGAAGGCGCGGTCGAAGTAGAGCCGCTTGCCGTCGGTCGCCATCGTGTCGATCCGAGGGTCGTCGGTCGCGTCGACCAACTGCAGCTGGCAGGCGAGCGCCCCGAAGAAGGGCTGGTCCCACAACAGGCCGGTGCGGGCGGAGAGGATCTTGTCTTCGGCGTTCATGTGTCGCTTCCTTTCGGCAGTAGGATGGATTTGCGGATGCACAGGGCGGCTGCTTTGGGCGGCAGTGCATGGCGAAGGGCCTCGCAGACATCGTCTCCGACAGCGATCCGTCGTGGCTGCTTGCCTGCCCGCCTTTCCACGATCGTTGCGATGAACTTGCGGGGCGCCACCAAGTAGACGAGGCGGTAGTGCCAGACCCGCCGGCTGCGCGCGTCCTTCGGATGGAACCTCCAGACCAGATGACGGTGGAGCTGCCGCACCGAGAAGTTCTGGCGGACGAACTCGGGAGTCATGGCGCGCGCCGTGCCTCATGCAAGGATGCCCTGGCGCAGGCGGCAAGCGCTTCGGGAGGAAGGCGGGAGCGCAGGTAGCGGACCATGCCGGCGGACACCTTGACCTGGCGTCGCTTCTTGCGCTTCGACACCCTGCGGACCGCGTGAACGATAAAGCAGCGGTCGCTCGGCTTGAACAGCAGGCAGAACTTGCGCTGCGTGACCGGACCACCGCCGTGGCGGACCACCGCCGTGGCGTAGAAATCCCAGGCCAGAGCGATGTTGCGCGGCAGGTTTGGTTCGAACCTGATGCGGCTGTCGAGGATCTGAATACGGTCCATGGTTACCTCTGGAGGATGGCGGCCGCCGTGCACATGGCGAAATGTTCGGGCCGCAGTTTCTTGCGCAGGATGTCGGTGACCCTGCCTGTTTCGATCGGGCTTTCGTCGAGGAAGGCGTCCTTGTGGACGACCTCGGCCTTGCTGATGTCGGGGATGACCTTGCGTCCCTTGGCGCCGACGTCGCCGATCGGGATGGAGTGGATGCCGAAGGCGCGCAGGTTGACGTCGAACCGCAGCACCCACATCGCCATCGAATGGTCGGCGCGGATGCCGAAGAAGTGGAAGTCGATATGGCGCTGCGACTTGCCTCCGGAGTCGATGGGATGGAATGGCCCGAAGACCTTGCGAATGCCGCTCATCGTGACCTCCGGTAGGTGATGGCGCTGGCCGCCGCCGCGGCGACGTGCTCAGGCGACAGCTTGCTTCTCAGGATGTCTGTGACGCGGGCGCCTTCGACCAGCTCGCCGCGCTGCAGTTCCGGCAGGCTGAACAGATCGCGCTCGGCCAGCCGGTCGGCGTCTGCTCTGGCGCTGCCGGACGTGTGCGCCTTGACCGAGAAGCGGCGGCTGTCGGAGAAAAAGCGCAGGGTGTAGCCGCGGATGCTGCCGTCCATCAGCATGGCCGAGAACATCCACTTCATGCCCCACGCCTTCTTCTCGGTTCGGGACGGGCCCCACACCGCCTTGAACCTAACCACTCCTGCCTCCCGTGATGGACAGCGCCGTGATCTCGGCGATGTCCTTCTCGGGCAGCATCGCCCGCAGCGCCGTGGCCGTGCTGCCCTTGGGCAGCATGGACCGCAGCACTGCGAGCGGGCGATAGAAGCGAGCGAGGTCTGCAGCGTGGGCCTGATCCCACTCGCTGAGCGTGAACGTGTACGCCGTGAAGGTGCGGGTCAGCAGCGAGAAGCACAGGTACCAGCGGCGGATCTCGCCGTTGGCTGCCAGCCCGACGAACTCCCACTTACACACCGTCACACGCCGGTCGGGGTACACGCCTTCGTCGCTCTGCTTGTACCCGATCGGCCCGGCGATCCAGTGGACTGCCGCCCTAGCCAAGGACCACGTCCTGATTGCGGGTGGACCAGTCGGTGAAGGTCTGCGTGTGCGAGAAGCCGGGGTCGCGGCGAACCGCGTCGACGGCGAACACGATCTGGAACTCGCGCGCCGGGATGCGCATGACATAGGTCATGGCGTTCTCGAAGGTCTGTGCCGTGACCTTGCGGGCGAGGCCCGTGGCGATGGCGAAGCGCGCGGCCGGCGCCTCGGGAACCGGCGCGCTGTGCGGGTTGGCCAGGACCAGGTCGAGGCTCGGCAGATCCTTGTAGAGCCGGATGAAGCCTTCGATCTCGCCGGCCGCGCCGTCACCGACGAGGCCGCTGATCAGCTGCATCCGCAGCGGCGAGGGCACGTCGACCACCTTGGCCACCTGCTCCCATGCCCGGGGGGTCGGGAAGGCGCGCAGGTCCGACCCGTCCATCATGTGCAGCATGGCCGGGCGGAAGCGCAGGAAGGCCACGACCATGGGCGACAGGCCGATCGCGTTGAAGTGCTCGGCCGTGGTGTCGATGTCCGGATCGACGTCGATGTGAGCGAAGCGGTTGGCCAGCGCCGAGGGCATGCGCTGTGCCGCGGCGCGGTCCGCCTGCCGGTTGCCCGCCGCCAGCACGCGCCAGCCCTTGGGCAGGACATAGTCGCCGACGCGGCGGTCAAGAACCAGGCCGAAGCACGCTGCCTGCATGGAGGGGGCGGCGGCGTTGAGCTCGTCGAGCAGGAGGATGCCTTCGGCGCCGTCGCGGTCGGCCTGCGGGAACTCGTCCGGCACCTTCCAGCGCGCGGTGTCGCCGGAGATGTCGGGCAGGCCCATGAGGGCGACCGGGTCGCGGGTCGAGGCCCGGAAGTCGATCGTCTTCCAGCTGCGGGAGCCGGCGATCTGCTTGACGATCGAGGACTTGCCGACGCCGGGCGCGCCCCACAGGAAGGCCGGGATGTCGGCGTCGATGTAGGCGGTGAGGGCGGTGGCCGCGGACTTGAGGTTCATGATGGTCTCCGTTGATGCATGGTTGCAGGGGTCGGCGGTGCGCTGGGGATGCGCACCGCCTATCGAAAGGGTGGGGTTGTGATGGTTACATGCCGCCTCCTGTGTCCGTTGATGGGCGGGTGGAAGCGGCGATCAGAATTCGACGTAACCGGGGCCGTAGCAGTCCCGGCATTCGAGCCGATCGAAGTCGTAGCCGCGGTCGGCGGCATAGCGCAGCATGAACAGCTGCCCGCGGAGGAGCCGCACCAGCCGGAGCAAGCGCGTCGGAGACGGCTTGGCGTCCAGCTTGTCGATGTCGGTGATGCGCCCGCACTTGGCGCAGGTGCAGAGGTCGGTCATGCGAGGAAGTCCGACACCTGCGCCAGGATCTGCTCGGCGGTGGCGGCCACGTCCTTGCGCTTGCCGGCATCCTCGCGCAGGACCGCCGCGTCCCACACGGCCAGCGGCTGGAGCTTGGCGGCCATGGCGGTCAGCGCCGGGTCGCCGGTGATGTTGAGCGCCGGCAGGATGGCGATCAGGTCGCGGACGTTCTCTACGAGGCTGTCGCGGAACACGCCCTCGGACCGCTCGCCCTTCTTCGACGCGGGCTTGTAGGCGTTGAGCCTGTCGACCATGCGCTCGGTGACGTCGGCGACGCGGCGGTAGATGTCCTTCACGGCGGCCGTCGTGGCGTCGCTCACCTGGCGCTCGATGTCGGCCCGGATGTGCGCGGCCTGCGCCTCGGACATGGACACCCGGAAGTCGTCCGACGTTGGCACGGGCAGGACCGTGCACGCCATCGAGAACTTGCCGCGCAGCTGGTCGACGGTCGGGTAGTCCTCAGCCTTGAACATGCCGTTGAGGCGGACGCGGGCGGACTGGACGTAGCCGGGATAGGCGCGGATGAAGTCGTCGACCGCGGCGTCGAACTTGCGGCGCTGGCCGTTGAGCCAGGACATGTGCGCCATGTAAGCGTCGGCGGCCATGATGCGCCCGCCATTGTCGATCCACGGCAGGGTGCGCTTCAGGAACTCGGTGCGCGTCTCGCTCACCACCTTCACGATGGGGTCGAGGGCTTCCTTCGGCAGCAGCAGCTTGTTGTAGCGGCCGGCATCGGCGGCGGCGTTGTGCTGGTTGTTGACCTCGTCGGTGATCTCCCGATCGAGGCGCCGCCCCGACCACTGCGAGATGGACAGCGACACGATCATCGCCCGGGTGGCGAGGGTCGAGGAGGAGGAGGCGGCGGCGATGGAGGTGATGGCGTTCATGGTTCAGGTCTCCGTGGGTTGCATGCTTGCGGGGTTGAGGCGGTCAGATGCCGCCGAGCTTCGCCCAGACGAATGCCAGGACGAGGAAGATGAAGGCGGTCAGGATGTGGGTGCCTTCCTTTTCGACAGGCACCCTGTCCAGCCCGACACGGGCCAGACCGTGGATGCCGATGCCGAAGAAGAGGGCGGCGAGGAAATAGGCGATGGCGTTGGCGATCATGGGGGTCTCCATGGATTGCAGTTTTGAGGGGGGATGCGACACGACGTTGCGAATCGCGTCGGGAGAATTCAGCTGGAGAGCCTCCGCATCTGCCGGCGAAACCCGTTGGCTGAAACGCCGCCTCTGCCGAGAGCCTCGAACTTCAGGCCTAGGCGGATGCGGCGTGCGTCGAGCAGCCAACCCCGGTAGTGCGCCCAGGTCCATCCGTGCCCGGTGCGCCTCATGTTCATCCACATGGCGCGGGACGCTGCCGCGGCATTGAGGCATTCGATCGCGAGCCTCCGATCGAGGTGGTTCAAGCGGTGGGGCACTGAGATGTCTCCGTAGTCGCTGATCTGCGAGGAAGCTCGCCGGTGAGGGCGAGGCGGATCACGTCGGCGCGGTCCTGATCCGGGAGAAGTGACGGCGCCAGTTCGGCCACCGTTCCCCAATTGAAGCGGGCGCTTGGATAGGGCGCGAGGATATCCGGCACGCGGAACTGTTCGAAATTGCTCTGTCTTGCGGGCATCGGACCGGGCAACCGCCGGTCACGAAAGGGCCGTGGTCGATGGGTGGGCTTCAGGGTGCGCGGATGAAAACGCACCTCGTACCGGATCACCTGGCCCCGATCAGTGACGAGGGCGAACCAGAACTTGAGGCAGCGATTGACGATCTGGCGGGCGTAGGGGCCGTAAAGCGTACCAGTCAGATTGGAGGCCGCCCGCCTGTCAGCCATGGCAGACCAGCCCCTCGGCGCGGGCGCCGAGCACGATGTCTTCGAGGAAGCGGTGTTCGATCGGGACGGTATCGCCCTCGCCGAGACGTTCGCCAGGGTCAAGCAGGCGCTCGGCTATCCAGATCTCGCCGCGCAGGGTGACAGCCGTGCAGGTGACGATTGATCCGAGATTTTGGAATTGCAGGTCGGGCGCACGGGTGCGCATGCGGGTCTCCATTGGTGCATGATTGCGGGAGGGGAGGTGGCGAGCACGGTTGCGGGGCGGGCGCGCTCGCTGACGGTCCCGCCGGGCGGTTACGTGGCGGTCTCCTTCGTTGACGGCCACGAGCGGGCGTTTTCGTCCGTCGAGGCACCAAGTTGCCGTGCCATCGGGCGGGGGATTGCGCCGCCGGTGGTGCTCCGGGCGGCGGGGAGGGTGTCAGGACTTGCGGGCCTTCATTCCTTCGTTGGCTTCGCGCAGGATGCGGCAGACCTCGTCCTTGAGCTCCTGATGCGTCGGCTCGCGGCCAAGTCGCGCGGCGAGCTTGTTCGCGATCGTGTCGGGGTTCGGGTTGTGCCAGGTCACGGTGACGATGAGGGACATCGCGCTCACCACGCCAGTTCGCACGAAAGGACCATGGCAGCGGGCTCCGGCGACGGCTCGCCGGGCGCGGGAACGTGGCCCTCGCCGGCGGGCTGGAGATAGTCGGCGAGGATCGCGCCGGCATAGGGCGCAATGCCGTGCGCGAGGTTGTCGGTGCAGGTGAGGGCGTCGATGCGGTTGGCCAGCAGATGCACGACGGGACCGTGCTCGGTGTAGGCGGTGGCCAGCAGCGCGAAGCTCGGCGCCGTGGGGAACTCGATCGGCTCGCCGGTGCAGGCTTCGATGTTGCCGTCGGTGGGGAAGTCGCGCGCCAGTTCGCAGGCGAGCGAGTCGCGGTCGAGCGGGGACGCCTTGACGGGGCGGGAGACGGTGCCGGCGGCGAGCATGGCCAGCGACAGAGCGAGGAGGGCGGTTTTCATCGGGCGAGACTCCGGGCGGCGCGCAGGGCGGGCAGGTCGGGCGTGGGGAACCGCACCTCGGCCGGCATGGTGAAGGACGGGACGGCGGGCGCACCGATCGGGCGATAGGAGCGCGAGACCGACCACGACACGGTGAGGCGGCCGATCTTGACGAAGTGCAGCCCGCCGACCTTGCGGGTCGACACGTTGAGCCAGGCGGGGATCACTGGACGGACTCCAGGATGCGGACACGGGACAGGCGGGCGCGCTGTGCTTCGGCCGTCCGCAGGAACTCGCGGATCTCGCGGCGGAACAGGCGGGCCTGCCGCTGGCGCGGCGTCTCGAAGTGCGGGTGGTGGAACGGTGCCGGCGCGGCGGCCGGATGCTGGACGGATTCCGAGCGTGGCATTGCGTGATCTCCATTTTTCGCATGATTGCGGTGTTCGGCGTGAAGCCGCGAAAAAGCGCGCTTGCGCCCTTGCGAAGTCTCACGCGGTGGAAGGCGGGCGGCTAGCGCCGTCCGCCCTCAATCACCCGTAGCGGGCTACGTGCTCAGGCCGCCTGCGCGACCGGCTCGACCGTCTCGACCATGGCCGCGACCGGGGCGGCCTTGCCCTTGCCGCCCTTGATGACACGGGGCGCGGCGGGCTTATCGGCGACCGGTGCCGGCGCCTTGTACATCTGGACGAAATTGGCCAGCGCGCGGGCGAAGGCCTTGTCCTCATGCGAGGTGTCGGCGCCTTCGATCGCCTTTTTCGCCAGCGACTCGACCCGGTCCATGAGCGCGGACGTCGTCTTCGCCGCACCCTTCGCCCGCTGGAACTCTGCCGGAGACACGTCCATCGCCTTCGCCATGTCGGATGCCTTGCCCTTGGCATAGGCGAAGGCCATGGCGTCGCGGTTAAAGGTCACCTTGCCGAAGGCGGTGAACCAGTTCTTCAGCGACGCCTGATAGTTGGTCGGCATGGCCTGAAACAGCTGGGTGCAGTAGACCGGATCGTGATGATCCTCCACGTGCTGCAGCGCCGAAAACGCCAGCTGATGCATGTCCGCCGAGAACGTCGCGGCACGCTTGCCGAACCCGGCGACCTTGGCTTTGAGAGCCTTACCGGTCAGAACTTCGAACTTTGCCATTTCCCAATCTCCTGTTTTGGCATGATTGCCGGTGAAGCGAATTGCTTCCCAAACGGCACGCCGCGACGTGCCGTTGAAGCTGCAATTCAGTATTCGCCATACAACTGGCCACATTCGATCCAGACGTGGAACGTGCCGAGATAGCCGTCGTCCAGTCTGGCGATCTCGACCATCACGACCGGTTCGCCTTCTGGATCGAAGTCCGCCGGTCCGGTCAGTTCGAAGGCCGAACCGTGCTGCTTTAGCGTCGCGGCCGCATAGGCCTTTGCCGTCTCAATCGTAAGCATGCGAGTCCCTTTCCATTGCACAAGAAAGCCGGTCGAAACCGGCTTGCCGCTGCAATGTCAGGAAACCGCCGCGACGATGGCCGCGACGGTTTCAATTCGATTGGTTTTGGTTGTTCGAAACGCCCGTGCCTGTATCGGTTGCGGGTCGCAGCACTGAAGCGATTTTCTCGCCTTGCCGAGTATCTTTCCGCCAGTCTTTCCGACCCGGAACCTTCATCGATGCAAGTGTTTTGCCGTCCGCACCTTGCCGCGCGTCCTTCCCCTAACCCGGCCTTTGTCATGGCCGGTAAATACTCCCGCATTTGGGTTGCCCTATTCGTGACCGCGTACCGCGTTTCCCCTTGCCGTCTATTCCAGCCCGCCACCTTGTCCCGGTCGAAACCGAAAGCTTGTGGCAACCTTCCTAGGGCAAGGCGCCTAACCGTCATCTGCGATATCAAAGAACCCGAAACCGACTCTGACCCGGCCCCGTCCCGAACCGCCGAAGCGCTTCGTTGACGTTGAAAATACGCAAAAAACGTATTTGCGCAAGAGGAAGGCCGAAGATTTTTCACCATAGGAAGCTAACTATCTGATCTTGTTGCAAAAAAATCTACGTAGAATGCGTATATGCAGGAGCGCTCAAGGGTCGTTGTGTGTCGTCGTCCACTCATTTTTCCCGCCACCTTCGTACGCGCTTTCGCCGGAGAAGATGCGGAGGCGCGCCACGGGCATGGGAGTTTTCGGCGTTGACATCGCGTGCGGCGCGAGTCACTCATGGCGCCAGAAGACGGATTGCGATTCGCAGTCGTCGAATCATTCCCCCGCTAGTGCTTATCTTTGCCGCCCGCCGTGCACCCGCCCGGCGGGCGTTTGCATACTGCGGCAAGCCCACAGCTTGCACCCATCCCGCGACTCTTGCCGTCCGCCGCTTGGCTTCCCGGTCCGCAGGCGCAACCCGCCGCCCCGCCATCCTGTCCGCCCCTGTCACCGTGAAGGGAAGGGAAGCGAAGGCGAGCGGGAGTAGGGCAGGCCTGCCCGCCTCGACCCTCCCGCCGGTCGACCTGCCGCCGTCCAGCCTCCTTGTCCGTCCGCCTGAAGCGGGAGGGGAAGCGAGAGCCGTACACGCTCGACCTGTCCGCCGCCCGCCCGCCGCCGCCCGGCTCGACCGATCCGCCGCCCCGTCACGTCATGACAACCGGGAGCGGAAGGCAGTAAGGGAAGCGCGAGCGGGAGCGAAGGCGGGAGCCGGACAGGCTCGACCTGCCGCCCCCATTGCCCGCCCGCCCATCCGCCCGCCGCCCGGCTCGACCCCGCCGCCCGGCTCGACCCGCTCGACCCGCCCAGTGCCGATCGATCAAAAAGCCATTCAATTCAATGGCTTGCGTGCGGTCCGCTCCCGCCGGTCGAGCCGGTATGCCCGCCCGTCGGATGACGGCAGACGCGAAAAACTAAGCAAAATCAGATGGTTGACCGTGAAACATCCGTGAAACATACGGGTCCTTCCCGAGAGGGGGGTCCTCCGCGGGGCGGCGGCAGCGCAGCCTTTGAGAGGGTCCGGTCGGTTTTATTCACCGGTTCCGATTCCGAAATGCCTGGGAGCGCGTTCGCACGCAGCACCCGGGACAGAGGCCCCTGCGATCTGGCAGGCGGCCTCCCGATCGAGGCGGCCAGGGGAACGGGACATCCCTTGGTCGCCTCTCGGTTCTCGGGAAAAAAATTCCGCAGACTGGCACGCGTCGATAGAAATCGTTTTGCTCAAACTGCGGTGGATGGTGGCAATCTGGAGAATGAAATTCTGAAACAGGCAGGAGGGCGCCCATGCGCATCGTGAGAAGCGGCACGAACCTGCACCTGATCATGAAATTCCAAGGCGTCTCGAAGGTGATGGCGACGCACCAGGGGCGCATGGAACTGCACCGAGGCGTGATCGACGCCGGCCGCAGGGTGAAGACCAAGGTGCAGCGCGCGGTGAAGAACCAGATGGCGCTTAAGCCTGGCAACTACAGCAGCTACGTGGTCGCCGGCACCCGCGGCGTGCCGAAGAAGGCGGACCTGAGCTACGAGATCTACGGCATCAAGGGCGGGTCGAAGATCGAGAACTACAAGGGGCTCAGCGCCCTGAAGAGCGGCGGCCGCCCGGCGATCCAGCTGAATGCCGGCCGGACGGCGTTCGACACCGGCGTCGTGAAGTCGGGCGTCTGGAACAACCCTCGCGTCTTCAAGCGGTCGTTCGTCGGAACGAACGGCGGCTTCTACGCGCTGCGGCCGGCATCGGCGGGGACATCCGGCCGCGCGCCGAAGGCATTCTGGACCTTCGGCCGCAAGGTCGGGCAGCCGCGCACCGGTGACGGCAAGTTCGCGCCGTCTGGCGCCCGGTACGGCAAGGTCCGCACGCTGTTCGGTCCTTCGCTGATGAAGGAAATCCCGAAGGACGATTCGCTCGCCATCTTCCTGGCCGAGGGGCCGAAGCTCCTCGAGATCCACGTCGGGAAGCGTCTCACCAAGCTGATGAGGTTCTGATGGCCAAGGCCAGCAAGGCGCCGCCGAGGAAGGCGGCCAAGTCGAAGACGCCGCTCGCCGACACGCTGGCATCCACCCAGGACATGGCGGCGGTGCTCGGCGTGACGCCGCGGTGGCTGAGCAAGATGGTGACCGACGGCATCGTGCCCCAGGTCTCGCGCGGCCGGTTCAAGCTGGGCGAGGTGGTGCAGGCCTATTCGGTGTTCCTGAAGCAGGGCGCCGAGAAGAACAAGGGCTCGATCAGCCTCGATCGCCTGCGCGACGAGAAGGCCAAGGAGATCCAGCTCAACAGGCTGCGGAAGGACCGGGCGCTGATCGACCTCGACGAGGCGCTTGGCGTCATCGACCAGGTCACGGGCATGTTCGTGTCGTCGCTCAACGGGCTACCCGCGCAAATCACAGGAGTGCCGCGAGAACGGCAGAGGTTGGATGGCATCTTCGACACCGAGCGCCAGCGGCTCGCCGATCGTTTCGCCGAAAAGCGCGAAGCTCTACGGACGGGTGGTGCAGCTCTTGACCCCGAGAGCGAGGACGACGCCGCCTGAGTGGGCGAAGAAGAACCGCTCGTATCCGAGCACGGCCGGCCGGCCCGGTCCCCGCAACCCGCACCTGACCCCGTACATGGTGCCGTTCCAGCTGGCGGTGCATGGCCGGACGCACAAGCGGTGCGTGATGGTCGTGTCGGCGCAGTCCGGCAAGACGGAATCGATCCTCGACATTCTCGGTGAGCGCCTGGACACGTCCCCGGTCCCGACGCTCTTCATCGGTCCCTCGAAACAGATGCTCACCGAGCAGCTGGAGCCGCGCATCGACGAGTTGCTGACCAGCACGTCGCTGCGGTCGCTGATGGCTCCGGACTACCTGCAGAAGAAGACCCGCAAGTTCGTCAACGGCGTCCCCTTGCGCCTGGCGCACGGCGGATCCTCGACGGCGCTGAAGTCGGATCCCGCCGGCCTGGTGCTGACCGACGAGGCCGACGAGCTGATGTCCAACGTCCGCGGCGCCGGCAGCCCGATCGTCCTGGGCGACGCCCGCGGCGATTCCTATGCCGACTTCGTGCACGCGATCACGTCGACGCCGAGCGAGGGGGTGGCGGAAGTGGAGAAAGATCCGGAGACCGGGCTCGAGTTCTGGGCCGACAGCGATCCGCAGGAAATCCAGTCCACCATTTGGCGGCTTTGGCTCACGGGCACCCGGTATCATTGGGCGTGGCCGTGCCCGGAGTGCGAGGAGTATTTCATCCCGCGCTTCGCCTGCCTCGGCTGGGAGAAGCCCCGGGATGCCGGCGGACGGGAGCTGCCGTCCAACCCGGTGCTGGCCAAGCGCACCGCCTATGTCGCCTGCCCGAACTGCGGCTCGCTGCTCCACGACACCGACGTGGTCGACGGCTCGACCGAGACGGTGAAGGAGTGGATGAACAACCGCGGCGTCTACGTGGCGCCCGGACAGTCGATCGACAAGGACGGCACGGTGCGCGGTCTGCCGCCGGAGAGCTGGACGCTCAGCTATTGGGTGTCCGGGCTGTGCTCGCCCTTCGTGTCATGGGGCGAACGCGCCGCACGGTACGTCGAAGCGGTCCGGTCGGGCAGCGCCGACGACATCAAGGCGGCCAAGAACCAGGGCTTCGGCGAGCTCTACGCGCCCGCCACCGGCGACCTGCCGGAGTGGTCGGCGATCGTCGACCTGAAGCTGCCCTACCTGCGGATGGAGCTGCCCGACGGCGTCCTGTTCATCACCGCCGGTGTCGACGTGCAGGCCGATCGCCTGGTCTACGTCGTTCGCGGCTGGGGCTATCGGCAGGAAAGCTGGCTCCTCGACCACGGCGAGATCTGGGGCGAGACGGAGTACGAGGGGGTCTGGTTCGATCTGGCCGACTACCTCGAGCAGAAGTTCGGCGGCATGCACATCAAGCGCGTGTTCGTCGACTCCGGCTTCCGCCCTGGAAAGCCTGACACCGTGCCGGTGCACATGGTCTACGAGTTCTGCCGCCGGTACTCGCGCGTCGCCTATGCCACGAAGGGCAAGGACCAGCGCAAGACGCCGCTGTCGGTCTCGAAGATCGACGTCACCGCCCGCGGCGGCAAGTCGAGGTACGGCCTCGACCTGGTGCATCTGGACTCGGACTTCTTCAAGTCGTGGGTGCACCAGCGGGTCTCATGGCCCGTCGGCGAGCCCGGCGCCTGGCACCTGCACCAGGAGGTCGACGAAGACTACTGCCGGCAGATCGTCTCGGAAGTCCGGGTGAAGAAGCCGAACGGCAAGGTGTCGTGGGTGCCGCGCACCAAGCGGAACCACTACCTCGACGCCGAAGCCCTGGCCTATGCCGCAGCCTACATGCTCGGCGTGCAGCGCCTGGTGAGCCGCCGGGACGAGCGCCCCGGCTCGAGCAACGAACCCGCAGACGACGAGGAGGACGACGGCCCCGAGCCGCCGCCCGATCGGCCGGCGCCGCAACCGAAGCAGACGATCGCCAAGCAGTCGGTCGCGTCATCCCTGGCGCGGCTCAACCGGAGACGAGGAGAGGCGCTGTGAGCAGCCTGAAGGCGATCTACACGGAAGACGAGCTCCGGGAACTCCTGAGGGAGGCCCGGCTCGCCTACCACGTCCTCACGACGCGCGGCACCGTCCAGGAGGTCAGGACTGAGGACCGGCTCACCCGCTTCCACCCCACGGAATCGGGTTCCCTGTTGAGCTGGATCCAGGAGCTGGAGAGCGCGCTCGGCATCCTGAAACGCGGACGGTCACGCACCGTCTATTTCTGAGAGGTCTCATGAAGACGCCGACAATCATTGACCGGCATGGCAACCCCATGCTGAGCGCGAGGTCTCGTGCCTTCACGGGAGCATCCGCCAGCCATCCGGATCTCGCCCGGTGGACGCCGCGGAACTACTCCCCGGCCGAAGCCATCCACGGCAGCCGGCCGGCGCTCGTGTCGCGCATCCACGACCTGGCGCGCAACGACGGCTGGGCATCTGCCTCGCTGGCGCGCAACATCGATTCGGCGATCGGCGCCGGCTGGCGCCTGTCTGCCAAGCCGAACGCCCGCCGGCTCGGCATCGAGCAGTCGGCCGCCGACGACCTGGCGGACGAGATCGAGGCGGCGTTCGAGGAATATGCGGAGGACCCGCGCTTCTTCTGCGATCTCCAGCGCCGGCAGTATCTCGGCGGCCTGATCGCGCTCGGCTACCGCCACCGGCTCGCCGACGGCGAAGCCTTCGCGGTGCTGCACTGGAAGCCGGAACGGCTCTACGCGACCACGATCGAGATCATCCACCCCGACCGATGCATGACCCCCATGGGCCGCATCGAGGGACAGGGGGTCCGGTCCGGCGTCGAACTCGGGCCGCACGGCGAGCCGATCGGCTACCACTTTCTGGTGGCGCATCCCGGCGAGTCGCCGATGATGGCGGCGACGCTGACGCGGAAGACTGTCTACGTGCCAAGGGAGACCTCCTTCGGCCGGCCCATCGTGGTCCACGCCTTCGAGGCCGCGGAGGCAGGGCAGGTCAGGGGCGTTCCGCTCCTGGCGCCGGTGGTGAAGAAGCTGCGGATGCTCGGCCGCTACGACGAAGCGGAGCTGCAGGCTTCGGTTCTCAACGCGGTGCTCGCCGCCTTCATCACCACGCCCTACGACCAGGATCTCGTGGCCGGCGGCATCGGCAAGATCGACGAGCTGACCCCGCATCAGCAGATGCGGCTCGACATGTACGGCGAGGCGCCGATCAACCTCGACGGCGTCCAGCTCAACTTCCTGGCGCCCGGCGACAAGGCGGAGTTCCTGAACCCCCGGCACCCGAACTCGGTGTTCGAGCAGTTCGAACGCACCGCCCTGCGCAACGTCGCGTCGGCGGCGGGTCTGTCCTACGAGCAGCTGTCGATGGACTGGTCGCAGTCGAACTATTCGTCTGCCCGGGCCGCGCTGCTCGAGGTCTGGCGCGGCCTCACCGCCCGGAAGGACTACTTCGCCCGCACCTTCATGCAGCCGATCTACGGCGCCTGGCTGGAGGAGGCGATCGACCGGCGGGTGATCAAGATCCCGCGGGGCGCCCCGGCGTTCCGCGAGGCTGTCGGCGCTTGGACCAAGGCGAAGTGGATCGGCCCGGCCCGCGGCTGGGTGGATCCGGTGAAGGAGGCGAACGCCGCCGTCGCCCGGATCAAGTCCGGCCTGTCGTCCTACGAGCGCGAGTGCGCGGAGCAGGGCATCGATTACCAGGAGAACTTCCGACAGATCGCCCGCGAACGCGAGGAAATGAAGACGCTCGGCCTGACCTTCGAGGATGGCGGAGCACCGGAAGAGCGCGAGCCGCCGGAAGAGAGAAGGAGTGCCGCATGAGCACCGAAGGCCTGGCTTACGCCAGCGGTGAGCCGATCGAGTTCATGGCCGGCGACGACTACCAGTATGTGCGTGTCGCGCAGCATGTGTTCAACACGCCGCTGCTCGTCATGCCGGACGTCGCCGAGACGATCGGCGCCTACGTCCGATCCCGGATGGAGGGCGTGCGGCCGGAAGCGAACCGCTTCGCCGGCCGCCCGGTCATCGATCCGAACACCGGCGCATACCGCGGCTATCGTCGCGAGGGCCCGGTCGGGATCATCTCGATCACCGGCGAGCTGGTGAACCGCGGCGCCTGGCTCGGCGCCTCGTCCGGCCTGACCTCCTACGAGGGCATCCTCCAGCAGGTCAGGGCGGCGGCGTCCGACGGCGATGTCGAGACGATCCTGCTCGACATCAACTCGCCCGGTGGCGAGGCCTTCGGCATGTCGGACACCTCGCGGGGAATCCGGGAGGTAGCCGGCGGCAAGAAGATCGTGGCGGTCATCAACTCGATCGGCGCCAGCGCAGCCTACGGGCTCGCAACGTCGTCGAACGAGATCGTCGTCACGGAATCCGGCATCGCCGGCTCGATCGGCGTCGTCATGGTCCACTTCGACCAGTCGGAGCGCGCGGCCAAGGCCGGCGTGAAGGCGACGGTGATCACGAACTCCGACGGTCTGGACAAGGCGAGGGGGCACCCCTTCGCCCCCTGACCGAAGACGACATCGGCTTCATGCGGGCCAAGGCGGACAAGATCATGGACGGCTTCGTCAAGCTCGTCATGGACCACCGCCCGAACCTCACCAGCGAGGCGATCAGGGGCCAGCGTGCCCGCACCTTCATCGGAGAGGACGCTGTCGCTGCCGGCCTCGCCGATCGCGTCGGCACGTTCGACGCCGTTCTCCGGCAGCTCACCAGCGCCTCACAGCGCACAACCCCCTCGAGGAGGTATTCCATGTCGACCGAAACTCAGACGGACCCGAAGGCCAACGACGAGCCCAAGGGCATCCCCCAGGCAACGCACGACGCCGCCGTGAAGGCGGCCCGTGACGAGGGGTTCGCCGCCGGCAAGGCTGCGGGCCTGGAAGAGGGCAAGGCGCTCGGCGCCGAGGCCGCGAAGGCCGCCGGCATGACCGAGGCGACCACGCGCATCGCCGCCATCCTCGACCACGAGAACGCCAAGGGCCGCGCGCAGCTGGCTCGCCACCTGGCGTTCAAGACGTCGATGTCGCCGGAAGACGCCGCGGCCGCCATGGCTGTCGCTGCTCTCGACGGCAGCACGGGCGGTTCGCTCTATTCGCAGATGAAGAACGAGCCGGCCCCGGGCACCGGTGCGCCGCTGTCGACCACCAAGGATCAGCCGACCGACGCGCGGGAGCGCGGCAAGCTGATCGCCCTACAGGCCATGGGCAAGAAGTCGGCCTGACGGCCGGCTCCTCCCCGCAACTCTCATCGGAGCACCGAAAATGCAGAATGCAACCTACGACCCCAATGGTCTGCTCGCCGGAGACTTCCCGGTGGCGACCCGGACGATCACCCTGAAGTCGGGCCAGAACCTGAAGCGCGGCGCCGTGATCGGCATGGACGGGAACGACAAGTTCCTGCTCAGCCTCGGTGCGGCCGCGGACGGCTCCGAGGTGCCGACCGCCGTGCTCGCGATCGACTGCGATGCGAGCGGCGGCGACAAGGCCACCACGGCCTATTTCACGGGCGAGTTCAACGACGCGAAGCTCACCTACGGCGCCGGCCACAGTGCCGCCTCGGTGAACGCCGCGTTCCGCGACGCCGCGACGCCGATGTTCGTCCGCGTCCTGCCCTGATCGGCAGCCCCCTTCAATCCATCGACGGCCTCGGCCATCTCAACAGGAGCACTTCACGATGGAACTCTTCGATACCCTTGAACTCGTTGGGATGAGCGAGGCCTTCGACGCCCCCAGCCAGTTCCTGTTCAACCTCTTCTTCGGCACCTCGCGCATCACGTTCGAGTCCGAGGAGATCATGTTCGACAAGATCAAGTCCTCGCGCCGCATCGCGCCCTACGTCTCGCCGCACATTCCCGGCAAGGTCCACGCGCTGCGCGGCGGCACGGCGAAGACCTTCCGCCCGGCTTATGTGAAGCCGAAGGCGCCGGTGAACCCGGGTGCGGTGATCAAGCGCCGGCCCGGCGAGGCGCCGCTCGGCAGCCTCTCCCGCGAGGAGCGCTTCAACCGCATCGTCGTCCAGGAGTTCCAGGACCAGCTCGACATGATCGCCCGCCGCGAGGAGCAGATGGCGGTCGAGATCCTGCGCACCGGCAAGGTGATCGTGGAGTCGCCGGAGTACCCGCGCATGGAGGTCGACTTCGCCCGGCCGGCCAACCAGACCGTGGTGCTCGCCGGCACCGCGCGCTGGGGCGAGACCGGCGTCAACCCGCTCGACGACATCAAGGCGTGGGCGGAGCTCGTGCACGTCAGCTCCGGCACGCACCCGGGCAGGGTGATCTTCGACCCGAAGGCGGCCGGCCTGTTCCTCGCGAACGAGCAGCTGCAGAAGATCCTCGACAACCGTCGCCAGGTTTCCGGTTCGTTCGAGCTGGCCGGCCAGGCCACCGGCGGCACGCCCGGCCTCGAGGCGGTGTTCATCGGGTCGATCGGTCAGTTCGAGTTCTGGCAGTACCAGGCCATCTATCAGGCCGACAACGGTGCGATGCAGAAGTTCATGCCGGACAACACCGTCATCATGGGCTCGGCCGGTATCGAGGGTCATGCCTGCTACGGCGCGATCCAGGACCTCGAGGGCCTGCAGGCCATGGAGCGCTTCCCTAAGATGTGGGAGGAGAAGGACCCCTCCGTCGCCATGCTCATGACGCAGTCGGCCCCGCTCCCGGTGCCGGCCAACATCGAGGCTTCGTTCTGCGCCACCGTGCGCTGAGCGAGCTATCCCGCAGCGGGCCGCGCCTTACCAGCGCGGCCCATTTTCATTCGTGAGGAGAGCCATCATGGCCAGCAAGTTCAAGACCATCGTCGCGCCGATTTCGCTCGTTCTCGAGAAGGGCGGCGAAGCCGTGGAGCCGGGCACGCCCATCAAGCTTCCGGCGGAAGAAGCCGACTCGATCATCAAGCGCTTCGGCGCGGTCGAACACGTCCCCGAAACGGCCAAGGAAGTCGTGACCGCCGGCAAGGGCGGCAGCCAGCCGAAGGAAGGCGAGGGCGGCGACGGCAAGGACCCCAACAACCCCAAGGCCTGAGCCAACCCCGACAACACCAGGAGACACGTCGATGGCTGTAACCCGCTTCGAGGACTACATGGCGAGGTTGGTTGAGCCGGCCATCGACGAGGTCTTCGCCGAGCCGATCGTCCTGATCCCCTGGCGATCGACCCCGAACGGCCGCGGCGGACAGGATCCGGACCGCCAGATCCTGACCGTGAGCGGCGTCTTCACCAACCCGTCGAAGCAGCTCGGCATCCAGCTTGGCGTGCGCAAATCCTACCGCGAGGCGAACGACCTGCGAGCGCTGACCTATGCGCGCGAACCCTACATCTCCGTCGACCGCAAGCATTTCGGCGGCCTCGCGAACGAGCCGCGCCAGTCCGACCGCATCCGCCTGCCGAGGCGTCCCGACCATCCCGAGTACGAGGTGATGAGCGTGGAGCGCGACGGCGTCACGCGGCTGCGGATGAAGCTCATCCAGCGAGGTCCCCAGGCATGAGCATGAACCGTCTGCTGACGCGGCTCGCCGCCGTGTCGGCGCTCAACAACTTCCTCGTGGAGCCCTGGCCGACGATCGCGGGTCCGAACGTCTTCGACTCCAAGATCGAGCCGGTCGACGACACCAGCTTCGACCGGGCGTTCCCGACCTGCGTCGTCTACACCGACTACGACAAGGACCACTGGAACAAGGGGAGCAAGGTCCATCAGCCCCGGCTGCTGACCCTGACCCTCGAGCTGCTGGTGGTCACCGCTCAGAAGGTCGGCGGCGACAGCGCCACCTACCAGCTCGATTGCCCCGAGACCGACAGCGAGATCGAAACCTCGCTCGACGTCTTCGAGACGCAGATCTACCGGGCGCTCGCCGCCGGCAACGAGGCGTCCGACTGCTTCTCCTACCTGTGCCCGAGCTATGAGGCGGTGATCAGCCGCCGCGGCGCATCGGTGGAAGGCGGCCTTCGGCTCGCGGCGCGCCAGATCACGCTGGAAACCAAGGCGCTGCGCGATCCGGTCCTGGGAACGATCCCGACCGAAGTGGCTGCGTTCCTCGATCGCCTCGAGTCCCAGCCCGACTATGCGGAGCGGGTCGACGACATCCGGCTGATGCTGACCGAACCTGCCTCATGGCCGCCGGACCGCCAGGTCCGCAACGCCTTCGGCTATCCGCGTCGCGTCGTCGAAGTGCTGGGCGGGCCGACCTCGCCGCTGACCGTGATCGGTCCGACGCTGACCTTCCTCAACCCGCAGGGAGGGCCGTTCCCGTGACGAACCCCGGCTACGCGCTCATGCGCTTGATCGATCGCATCGAGGCGCTGGAGCGCAAGGCCGCCCGGCTCGACGCCCGCGTCAACAATGTCGTGCGGGAGGGCAGGATCGTGGAGGTCGACAATGCCAAGGGCACGGTCCGGGTCGACGCCCACGGCATCGAGACGGGCTACGTGCCGATGATGCAGCAGGCGGGCGAGGTCAACGAATGGACGCCCATGGCCGTCGGCCAGCGGGTGGTGCTGATCTCTCCCTCCGGAGACGTGTCGCGCAGCTTCGCGATGCCAGGCGGCTACACCGACGAGGTGTCGCAGCCGCACGACAAGGGCGCCGAGAAGCGGATCACGATCGGCAGCGCGGTGCTCACCTTCACCGGCGACGGCCTCACGATCGAGACTGGCGGCGCGAAGTTCGAACTCACGTCCGCCGGCTTCAAGCAGACCGGCGGCCGAATGGAGCACGACGGCCTGGACGTCGGCACGACCCACACCCACGGCGGAATTACCCGCGGCGGCGCCAATACCGATCCGCCCAATCCCTGAAGGAGACCAGCATGAAGAAGGCCTATTACGCTCTCGTCGAGGGCTTCATCGAAGGCACCTACCGCGAGGTGGGCGCGCGGATCGATCTCACCGAAGCCGAGGCGGAGTACCTGCTCCGGGCCGGCCAGATCGGTGAGACCAGGCCGGCCGAGGCTGCCAAGCAGGCGAAGGCCAAGGTCAAGGAGCGCGCGGCCGCGGCCGGCAAGGACGGCGAGTAATGTCGCGGGTCGGCCTCGACGCAAGGACGGGCCGGCTGCTCTACGGCTGGGAGCACTGCGTCCAGAGCATCACCGAGATCCTGCACACCGAGTTCGGCGAGCGGGTGCAGCGGCGCCTGTTCGGGTCTGACCTGCCGCGGATCATCGACCGCCCTCAGAACGAGGAGACGGTCATGGACATCTACATGGCGACCGCGCAGGCGCTCGAGCCAAGGATGGTCGAGGGCCGGCAGTATGGCGAGCCCGGGTTCGTTCTCCTGAGGACGTCCCTGGACGCCGCGACTCCCGGCCGCGTGACGCTGCTGCTCAGCGGCGTCTTCTTCGAGCGCGGGCACCTCGGCGACTACAGCAACCCGTCCGAACGACAGGTCGCCTACGCTGTGACGCAGGCTGCCGACGGACTCAGCATCGAGAAGTTCTGATGGACAGCCAGACGACGATCGATCTTTCCCGCCTGCCGTTCCCGGACGCGATCGAAAAGCTCTCCTTCGAGGATCTTTTCGAGGCATTCCAGGGCCGGTTCGAGGAGTCGTGGAACGCGCTGCGGATCGCGTTCCCGGACCTCCCGGTCTACAACGTCGGCAGCCTCGAGACCGACCCGGTCGTGGTGCTGGGCGAGGCGTGGTCGTTCCTGCGGATGCTCGACCGAGCCCGCGTCAACGACGCCGTGAAGTCGGTTCTCGCCCCGATGGCGAAGGGTGCCGATCTCGACAACATCGCTGCGCGGCAGGGCATCCAGCGCCTCACGCTGGTGCCGGCGACGGAACAGGATCCGGCCGTGATGGAAAGCGACGCCGCGCTGCTGCGGCGCTACCTGCTTTCCTTCGACCGCCCGTCCGCAGGGTCGGTCGCGCGATACCTCTACGAGGCGTGGACCGCGGCGCCCGGGCTGCATGACATCCGTGTCAATGGCCGCGCCGTGCATGGCCGGGTAGGGGACACCGACGTCGTCATCCTCGGCGCTGGCGGCGCGGTGGCGACCTCGGAGGAGCTGGCCACCGTGCAGGCGGCCATCACCCAGGCGCACGTCAAGCCGGAAGCGGTCGGCGTCGCCGCCCTTCCTGCGCAGCGGACCACCTACACGATCGAGCAGACCATCGTGGTGCCGTCCGGTCCGGATGCCGAGCTGGTTCGGCAGGAGGCTCTTGCCCGGGTCACGGCGGTTGCGAAATCGCGCATGCTGATCGGGGCAGGCGTGCCGCGCGACCTGATCGCCGGAGCCGCGTTCGGCCCGAGCGTCATCGACGTGGTGCACGTCGCCCCTGCGCAGGACATCCCTGCCGATCCCTACCGGGCGCCCGTCTGCACCGCCATCGTCATCAACGTCGAGGTGCAGACATGACCGGCGTACGCGACATCCTGCCGGGCATCGCCAAGCCGTTCGTCCTGGCCACGGCCGACGCGATGACGGACACGCTGCCGGTGCCGATCGCGGAGATCATCAACCCGGCAACGTCGCCGCTGGAATTTCTGCCGTTCCTGGCGGCGCATGAGAGCGTCGACCTGTGGTTCAACGATTGGACGGACGAGCGGAAGCGCGCGATGGTGCAGCAGGCGGTCGAGCTGGCCGCCCTGAAGGGCACGCGCGAAGGCCTCATCCGATTCCTCGGCTTCGTCGACGCCGAGATCACCTGGCTGATCGCGCACCCCGCGCGCTTCGCCATGGGGAGATCGGCGATCGCGGTGCGCCCGATCGGCCACAAGCCGATGACCGCGCACTATCTGGTCAAGGTTCCCCTAGTGGCGCCGGCCAACCCGTTCCGCATCGGCCGGGCGGCCCTCGGCCGCAGAGCCTTCACCCGCGTGTCGCTCGAGCCCCTGCGGCGCGCCCGCATGGCGACCGTCGTCGCCAAGGCCCCCGAGACGCTGACCAGTCTCAACTTCGCCTGGCGCCGACGCGCCCGGTTCGGTGACGGGCTGCCGTTCGGCTCCATCCGGTTCGGCGAGTTCATCGACCGGCCGCGCCTCTAAACCTGAGAGAACACGATGAAGAGAGTCCTTTTCGACGACGCAGAGATCGCGGAGCACGGCGACTTCAACGCCATCGGCGAGAACAGCCAGCGCGCGCTCGACGCGGTCATCAACGATGCCATCGGCTACCCGGCGCATTGGGCCGCGTTCACGGTCGCGCAGAAGTCGGCACAGGAGGTCACGATCTCCGCCGGCCGCTACGTGACGCGCGAGAAGATCTTCGGGCAGGACGCTTCGTTCGACCTCAACCTGCAGATCTACATCCCGATCATCTCAAATGACGAGCGCTGGGTTGCGCTGGTGCTGCGCGGCGAGGAGGTGACGGTCAATTCCGCCCGGAATTTCGAGACGTCGGAGGACCCGGAAACCAGCGTGGTGGTGAACCGCCAGACGCCGAAGACGATCGAGCGCCGGGTGAACGTCGTCGTGCAGCAGGGCAACGCGACGCCGGCACCGGCGCTGAAGCCGGTCATCGCCGAGACCGACGCGGTCATCGCCATGGTGCTGCTCCGGTCCACCGGCGTGACGCTGATCGAGCCGGGCGAAGGCTGGCGCGTTAAGAGCCTCTACGAAGTCGAGGGCCGGGTCACCGCGCTCGAGATCAACCTCGACTCGCTGTTCCGGCGCACCACGTCGATCGAAACCGACATCGCCAACATCGCGTCGCGCCTGTCGGACATCCCGAACCCGACGATCATCCGGCAGATGCAGCGGGACATCGGCGCCACGCGCCGGATCCTGGCGCTGCCGGACGAGCAGCGAGCCTACGTCTTCGACGCCGGCCTCACCTACGACATCTGGGACACGGCTCATGCGAGCTGGCTGGCCCGCGTCCGCGAGGGGATCCGCTTCTCCTACGCGAACGAGAGCATCCAGCAGCTGACGGTCCTCAACGAGGACGACCCGAAGATCATGATCAAGGCCGGGCGCCGCATGGTGCCTGCCTATGACGAGGCGCTGCGCATCGCCAACATCGGCACCGACGCCACGCTGAACATCTCCCAGCAGGTGCACACCGTGGTGACCGCCACCGAGCGCACCGTGTCGCGGACCGCCATCCGGTACGGGACGGTGAAGAAGGTCTGCACCAACAGCCGGTATTGGGCTCAGGTGACGGCCGGACTCCGGGTCGGCGAAATGTTCACGCTGGACGGCGAGGAGTTCCTGCTCGTCACCAAGCATGGCGAGGTCACCGGGCAGCACACGAACAAATGGCGTTATGTCAGGCAGGTGATCCGGGAGGAGTGGACCGAGACCTATTGGGACTACGAGACCAGCGACGTGGGCGTGAACGGCTCCGTCTACGGCCAGACGTTTCTGGTCTCCCAGCCCATGGTCATGACGTCGATCGAGCTCAACTTCGCGACGGTCGGCGCCGCGGGCGACGTGCACCTCTTCGTGTGCGAGACGAACGCCTCCGGCATGCCGGTCTTCGACAAGGTGCTCGGCCACGTCACCGTGGCGCGCAACAGCCTGGTGGTCGGCTGGAACCGCTTTGAGCTGCCGCTGACGCTCCTGGAGTCCGGCAAGCGGTACGCCTTCTTCACGGTGACGACCGGCAACCACGCGGTCTACGCCACGACCGGCAACAAGTTCACCGGCGGGTCGCGCTTCTACGCGACCGACGGCGCCTGGGCACAGGGTGATGCCACGAGCGACATCGCGTTCCGGCTCTACGGCGCGCGATTCCGGGATGTCCGGACTGTCGTTCCCTTCAACAACCTGACCCTCGAGAACGGCATGACCGACCTCGAGTTCGTCATGAAGGCATGGGCGCCGGGCGGGACGGCCCTCGAGTGGGAGATCAAGCCGTCGGGCGCAACGGAGTGGACGACGCTCGAGGAGCACCCCGATCTCGGCACGCATCCGCTCGTCGGCCTGCCGGCGCTGGTGGAGCTGCGGCTGGTCATGGTCGGCACGGTCGACCTGGCGCCCATGGTCATTCTCGACACAGCGCTGCGCGGCCGATGCGGTCGCCACCGTGGCAACATGGTCGCGGTGAGCGACAACATCGCGTTCGGCCTGTCCACGACGACCATCGTGACGCAGTTCACGGTCGACGCCTTCAACCCGGCCGAGCACACGTTCACGCCGAAGCTCATGGTGGGCGCCACGGTGCTGACTGCCGAAGCGACGGTGGTCGAGATCGATCCCGACGAGCCGGAGCGGCGGACGTTCACCTCGACCTTCGAGCTTGGCGCCGCCGCCACTGGTGCGCGCATGCGGCCGGAGATGACGGCCTCGAACGTGGTGAGCGTGCCGTTCATCCAGGACTGCTTCATCGCCGCACTCTGAGGGAGAACCCCATGGCCACCTACGACAACGAGACGATCTACCGGGTGAAGCTGACCAGGGTCGTCGAGCGCGGGCCGATGAAGTACCGGCCCGGCAGCGAGATCGAGATGAAGGGCGCCTGGCTGAAGGCGCTCATCGCCGAGCATGGGGAGGGCATCGTTGAATACGCCCACACCTGACAACGGCTACACCGTCGACTCCACGATGGAGATGACGCCGACCCTGTTCAACGGCATCTTCGGCTCGATCCACGCGCGGCTCATCGAGCGCGAAAACCTCGAGGCCAGCTTCGAGTCGTTGATCGAGGAAGGGACGTCGGCGGCGCTCGACATCATCCAGGCGAACATCACGCCGCAGCTGGAGGCTCTTCAGCAGGCGATCGACACCGCCTTCGAGGAGATCTCGCTCATCAGCGAAGGCGTCGCGCCGAACTCGGTGCTGCTGAACGGCCAGAACGGGGCCTACTACCTCAACCCGGCCAACTTCAGCACGTCGGCGAACGTGAAGGAGTTCATGGCGGCAGCGGACTACGCCGCCATGAGGAGCGCGATGGGCGTGTCGTCCACTGCGGAGATGACGGCGGCGATCTCGGCTGCGCTGGATGCCTTCGTGAACGGCGCCCCCGGGGCGCTGGACACGCTCAACGAGCTGGCGGCGGCTCTCGGCAACGATCCGAACTTCGCCGCCAGCATGGCGGCTGCGCTCGCCAACAAGGCGGCGATCGACCACACCCACGACTACGCCACCGACACAGCGGCCGGCTTCCTCGAGATCGGCACGGCGGCGGAGTTCCGGGCGAAGGGGGTCGGCTATGCGCTGACCACGGATCGCGTCTGGGACGCCGCGGTGCCGGTCAACCTGGGCAACCTGAGCGGCCTGGTGTCGCTCAACTTCGGCAACTTCCTGAACGCCCGGGCGACCCTGTCGGGGGCCGTCACCTTCAACGCCAGTCCCGGCCTGAAGCAGGGACAGACTGCGGTGCTGGAACTCGTCCAGGACGCGACGGGGGGAAGGACGCTGTCGCTGAACTCGGCCTTCTTCGAGGCCGGAGGAAGCGGCGGGATATCGCTCTCGACCGCGCCGAACGCGCGGAACGTCATCACCCTGTACGGCCTTTCCACCGGGAAGGTTCTCGTGTCGCTCGTGAGCAAGCTGGCGGCCTGAGGTCACGGAGCTTGCGAACCAAGGCCGCCCTCACCGGCGGCCTTTTTCTTTCCTCCCATCGCGCCCGCAGGCGGGCCAGCTTCATCGGAGAGCAACATGGACATCTATCTTCACGGCGTGGAAACGATCGAGCAGAACAACGGGCCGCGCCCGGTCTCGACGATCGACACCGGCGTCATCGGGCTGGTCGGCACCGCGCCGGACGCCAACGACACGCTATGGCCGCTCAACACGCCGATCCCGGTCTACGGCAGCAACGGCGCCGTCCAGGGCCTGGGCAACACCGGAACGCTGAAGGACGCGATCGACGGCATCTTCGATCAGGCGACCCGCGTCTCGCAGACCATCCTGGTGGTGCGCGTCGAGGAGGGCGAGGACATCACCGAGACGATGGCCAACATCATCGGCAGCTCGACCGGCTACACCGGCCTGCATGCGCTGCGCAGGGCACCGGATCTGCACAACCTGCGGCCCAAGCTGTTCTGCGCGCCGGGCTTCACCAGCCAGCGGCCCACCGACGGCATCTCCGGGATCGCGGTTTCCGACGGCGGCTCCGGCTACACCGAGGCCCCTGCGGTCACCATCACCCGCGGCGCGGGCGACACCACCGGGTTCGGCGCCAGCGCGGTCGCGATCATCGACAGCGAGACCGGCGAGGTTTCCGAGGTTGTGCTGACCAACCCGGGCGCCGGCTACACGACCGCGCCGACGATCGCCCTCACCGGCGGCGACGGCACCGGGGCGACGGCGACCGCGACCGTGGGCACGGTGGCCAACCCGGTGACCATGGAGCTGCTGACGCTCGCCAACCGCTTCCGCGGCGGCGTGATCAAGGATGCTCCGGCCACCAGCGCATCGGCCGCCATCACCGACCGCCTGGACTACGACACCGACCGGCTCCTGATCATCGAGCCGATGGTGAAGGTGTTCAAGGCCGGCGCGGTGGTGTCGCAGCCGGCATCGGCCCGCGTGGCCGGCCTGCAGGCGCGGATCGACTACAGCGAGGGCTTCTGGTTCTCGCCGTCGAACCACGTCGTCGAGGGCGTGGTCGGGATCTCGCGGACGATCGAGCATTCGATCAACGACCCCGCGGCGGAGTCGCAGCTGCTCAACAAGAACGCCGTGGCCTGCATCGTCCGCTCGCCGAGCGGCGGCTTCAAGCTGTGGGGTTCGCGGGTTCCGTCGTCGGATTCGCTTCGCCAGTTCTGGTCGGTGCGGCGCGCGCATGACGCCATCATGGACTCGATCGAACTGGCGTCGGAGGTGTTCATCGACAAGCCGTTCGGCCTGCAGGTGCTCGTCGACATCGCCGAGACGGTCAACAGCGCGCTGCGCCGCTGGCAGGGGCTCGGCGCCACGCTCGGCGGCCGCGTCTGGTTCGACCCGGTGCTCAACACGAAGGAGACCTGGGCGAGCGGACACCTCTACGTGTCCTACGACGCCGAGGGCCCGGCGCCGATCGAGCACATCACCTTCGTGTTCAACCGCAACACCGGCTACTACGAGCAGCTGGCACAGGAGGCGATCCGAGAGATCGCGCGCCTGTCGAGCGCAGCTCTGCCCGCCGCCTGATCTCACGCACAAATAGGAGACCAAACCCATGCGGCACATTCTGCAGGGCTTCACCATGTTCCTCGACGGGCTGGACTTCGGCATCGACACCGAAGAGGTGGATCTGCCGATCCCCACCCCCGTCATGCAGGAATACCGCGGCGGCGGCATGGACCTCGGCGTCAACCAGCCGATGGCGGCCATCGAAGCGCTCGAGGTCACGGTCAAGATGGCGGGGCACAACCCCGACATCATGGGGCGCCTTGCGCTCGGACCGGGCCAGACGACCCGCGTCACCTTCCGGGGCGCGGTCCTGTCGGAAGGCTCCGGCCTCTACATCCCGCACATCTGCATCTTGGAGGGCAGCCCGAACGGCGGCTCCCGCGATCGCTGGCAGCGCGGCGAGAAGAGCGGGCTGGAGTTCGTCGTGAATGGCGTCCGCTACTTCCGCTACGAGGCGGACGCGCGGGTCATCCATGAGCTTCAGGCCTGGCCGCCGAAGCGCATCGTCAACGGCGTCAACCAGCTCGCCGGCATCAACGCAGCGCTCGGCTACTGACAGCCGGGCAAACCCCACAAGGAGAGTGGATCATGAACACAGTCGTGAGGGCCGCGAGGCCCGAGGAGATCGCGAAGGTGGAAGCACAGAAGCAGGCGGAGTCGGAGGTGGCGAGCAAGCCGACCCCGGCTCCGGCCCGCCTGGTCGAGCGGCCCGGCAAGGAGCGCGAGCGCGTCCTCGAGCTGGAGTACCCCGTCGATTACGACGGCACCGTCTACGAAACCCTGACCCTGAAGCGGCTGCGCGGGAGCGACTTCTCCGCGCTGGCGAACATGAAGGGAGACGAGGAAGAGGTGGCGCTCGCCGTGCTCATGACGGGCGCGCCGCGCGAGGTCATCAAGGCGCTCGACGGCGACGACTTCGTCGAGCTGCAGGAGGCCGTACAGGCTTTTCTGCCGCGGAAACTGCGGATGGCGGCCGCGCAGCTTTCCGAGACTGGCCAGAATACGCAGCGGTAGTCGCGCACGTCCTGCACTTCAGCAGGGCCGATCTTCTCGACATGGAGTTCCCCGAACTCGTCGAGGTCTGGTATCCCCAGGCCACGAAGATCTTCGCGCAGACGCAGCAGCAGAGCGTCGAAAACCTAGCGAGGATCCTCCATGTCGGTTTCAAAGGCCGCTAAGCTCATCCTGACCCTGGTCGACCAGGTGTCGGGTCCGGCGCAGGCGATCACCGCAGCCCTGACCGGCGTGAACGCGGCGGTTGGCCTGGCCGGGAAGGCGGCAATGGCGCCCGTGAACGCGGTGGGCAATGCCGCCCGCGAGTTCCGCCGCAGCGCCGGGGACATCACGGTGGCCGGCGGCGCGATCGCCATGGGCCTCGGGAAGGCCGGCAAGACCATCTACGACATGGAGGACACCCTCAACGAAATCGAGGGCCGCCGCTTCGGCAAGAACGACGTCTTCAATCTGGCGGACGGGACGGAGATGACCCGGGAGGCGTTCCGTCAGAACGTCACCGACCTGATCTCGGAAATCAACAAGACCTCGCCGCGTCATGCCGGCGAGATCGCCAAGGCCTACAACCAGCTCGTCCAGGCGGGTCTCACCCACGAGCAGGTTGAGGGTGTCCTGCCAATCGCGATCGACTTCGCGATCGCCGGCAACTACGACACCGAGGAAGCCGCCGACAAGCTGACCAACGTCATGACGGCGATGCGGCTGCCGATGGCCACCATGGCCGAGGCCAATTCGTCGGCGCTGCGCGCGGCCGATGTCATCGCCTACGCCGCGAACCTGACGAACTCGAACGTCGAGCAGATGACCGAGGCATTCAAGTATGCCGCGCCGTCGGCCTCGGCGCTCGGCATTTCGATCGAAGAGCTGGCGGCGATGTTCCTCATTCAGGCGCGCCGCGGCATCAAGGCGTCGGAGGCCGGCGTGTCGATCAGGGCGATGATGACCCGGATGATCCGGCCCACCAACATGGCGCAGGAGGCGTTGGGCCGGTACAACATCGACCTCGCCGACTACCTCGAGAAGTCGCGCGAGATCTCGGCTGCCGACATTTCCAACGCCCTGGCATTCAACGGCCTGGACGCCAAGGCTGCGGAGGCGGAGGTCCAGAAGATCCTCGACTCCACCGTAGCCACGAGCGAGAAGGTCAAGACGATCACCGCCGAGATCATGAAGGCGGTCGGCGACAACAGCACGATGTCCGCCGATCAGATCTCCACCTCGGTGAGCGATATCCTGTTCGGCTTCGGCGAATCGCTGGACGTCGAACGGCTGATCGCCGACATGCAGGCGGCCAACATCGCCATGTCCGACTTCTTCCGGATCTTCGACGTCCGCCAGGGCGCGCGCACGCTGGCGCTCTTCGGCGACGACTTCTCGAAGTGGACCAGCGAGCTCGAAACGAACTCGCAAGGGTTCGCCCAGGCCCTGCGCGAGACGCGCATGGGAGGCGTCGTCGGCGCGGTGGCTCGAATGAGCGCCGCCATGATCGACCTCTTCCGGGCGGCGGCCGACTCCGGCGTCCTGGACACGGCAACGCGGGCGATCGAGAACTTCGCCGCTGCCATCAACCGGCTTGGCGAGGTGAACCCGCTGATCCTGGAGCTGGGCACGTACAGCCTCGCGGCCGTCGCCGGCCTGGCAGCATTCGGGTTCGCGATGACGGGCGTCAGCGCAGCCGCCTCTCTGCTGGTCAACCCCATCACCGCGGCCGCGGCCGCCGTCGGGTATCTGGCCTACCTCAATTGGGATCAGATCACCGGGTACGTGCGCGGCTTCGGCGCGGGTGTGCGCGAGGGCATGGGGCCGGAGACTGCCGCGCTCATCGACCGAGCATCCTCGGCGATCGGCGGGCTCTTCCAGCGTTTCGAGGGCGACGCGGCCGGCCTTGGGGCCAGTCACGGCGCGGGTCTCATGCGCGGCATCGAAACGACGATCGTGCGCACCAGGGAAATGATCGCCTCGCTGAAGGAGATCGTGGCCGCGGTGCAGGCCAACCCGGAGTTTCAGGCGACTGTCGACCTGCTGGCCTCGTTCTTCAACACGATGGCGTCGGCCGGCGGCGCCGCCTGGCGCGTGATCAAGGGTGTGGCGAGCGGGGTGAAGGAGTTCGCGGCGGCGTTCGCCGAGAACCTGGCGCCCGGCTCTGTCGCGGGCATGCGTGACGGTATCGTCAGCCTGCTCAACGCCTTCACGGAGGTGAACAACTTCGTCGGAGGGGTCTTCGACAAGATCTACGTGAACTTCGACGAGTCCGCTGCACGGGCGGGCGCGGCCGCGGCGCGGATGGTGAACTACCTCACCGGGATCGACTGGAGCGGCCATATCCAGCGCTCGATCGACCTGCTGAAAACCCTGCCCGGCGTGGTGAGCGCGCTGGCGGCCGACCTGCAGGCGCAGGCGGCAGCCTTCTACGCTGCCGGCGTGAGTATGGTGCAGTCCCTGTGGGACGGTGCCACGGCGAAGTTCGCCGAGTTCATCGAATGGGTGAGGGGGTTGCCCGGCCGCATCCGTGAGGCCTTCGGCAACCTCAACCTCAGCACCGCGATCGGCTTCACCGGCACGGGCAATGCCGGCAATGCCGGCGGCGCGGCGGCGGCGGGTGCTGCGCTCGGCTCGATGGTGGGAAAGCCGAAGCCCGACGGCGCGCGCGCCAGCGGCGGCCCGGTGAAAGCGGGCCTCACCTACAAGGTCGGCGAGAACGGCATCGAGCTGTTCACGCCGGCCGTCAACGGCTCGATCACGCCCAACCACAAGCTGGGCGGCGGCGCGCCGTCGGTCGTCATCAACAACCGCTTCGTTGTCCAGGGTGGCCAGGCCGAGCAGCAGGCGGCGGAGATCTTCCGCCAGCTGGAGCGTCAGCTCAACCGCTCGGCTCAGATCATCTTCGGCAGCGGCAACGCCTACGGAGAAGCATGATGCTCATGGCCTGGGGACCGTTCCGGTTCACCGTCCCGAACTATTCGGTCGAGACGATCCGGCGGACCATCCAGCCGCGTGTCGAGGCTCAGCCGGTCATCCGCGCCACGCCGCCGGTGCACCGGCTGGGACCCGGCAACGAAGCCATCGTGCTCGAGTCGACCTTCCACCCGCGGCACCTCAACGGCCGCGGGCTGGCGCAGCTGGCGGGCGTGCGCCAGGCGGTGAACGCGCTCACGCCGATGATGCTCGCCCATATCAACGGGGCGGGCATCAACATCTTCGGTGTGTGGATCGCCACGTCGATCGAGGACGAGCAGACCCTGCTCGATACCGCCGGCACGCCGCAGGCGGTCACGACTTCGCTCAACCTCATGCAGTATGGGGGAGGCGGGGCGCGGGGCGCGGCGCTTTCGGCTGTGCTGGGGGCGGCGAACTTCGGCGCGTCTCTCACCGCCGGGCCGCTCAGCCTCGGCGTTCGGGTGGGGATCGGTTTCTGATGCCGGTCCCCGTCTTCTTCCTCAGCGCGAACGGCCAGGACGTGACGGCCAATTTCGCGGGCATCAACATGTCGATGACGATCACCGACGGCGAGGGGCTGAAGGCTGATACGCTCCAGCTGCAGCTCGACGACATCGACGGCTCCATCATCGCCCCGGAGACCGGAGCGATCCTCAACCCGGTCGGCGGCTACGAGGGCAATCTGCGCGACTTCGGCCTGTTCATCGTCGACTCGGTGGCCTTCGCCGGGTGGCCGCAGACGATCACGGTCAACGCCAAGTCGGTCGCGGCCAAGTCGCTCGCCAAGCAGCGAGAGCCGAAAGCCTACCGCAAGGAGGAGTACCCCACCTACGGCGACATCTTCGGCGAGGTGGCCGGCAAGGTCGGCCTGCAGCTGGAGATGGCCGGCGAGCTGAAGAGCCTGCCGAACCCCTACGAAGCGCAGGCCGAGGAGGACGGGCTCGAGTTCCTGACCCGGCTCGGCGCCAAGATCAACGCGGCCGTCACGGTGAAGAGCCAGCGGCTGGTCGTCGTGGTGAAGGGCAAGGGGCAGAGCGCCAGCGGCGGCGCACTCGACGTGCTGGTCGTGTCGCCCGGCATCAACCTGATCAGCTACACCGTGACGGAGGCCGACGAGCCGAAGCACGGCGAGGTCGAGGCCACCTACTACGACCGCGCCAAGAACGAGCGGAAGACGGTCTCCGAGTCGACGGGACTCGAGGGGCCGAAGCTGCTCCTGCGATCTCCCTTCAGCGAGGAGGGGGAGGCTAAGCGCGCAGCCAGGGCGAAAGCCGAGGAGCTGAAGCGGATCCAGGCGACCGCGTCCTTCGAGATCGACGGCGCGCCCTTCGCGCAGGCGGAAGCCTATGCCGAGGTCAGCGGGTGCCGGCCGCGTGTCGACGGCCGCTGGCGCATCAAGACCGCGACGCACAATTTCTCGGCGACCGGTCCCTACACCACGTCGCTCGAGTGCGAGACGCCCACCGAGTGAGGCCACCATGCGAGAACGATACCTGACGGCCGCCGATGGTTCGGTGGCCTATGTGAGCGTCGACGGCGACATGGTCGACCTCATCGCCCACGTCTACTACGGCAGCCACCTCGGCAATACCGAAAGGGTCTACGACGCGAACCCGGGCCTGTCGGCCCGCGGCCCTGTCCTGCCCGCGGGTGTCGTCGTCAAGCTCCCCGAACTCCCCGTGAAGGCGGCCACGGCCAAGCCGTTCCGTCGCCTGTGGGATTGAGACGTCGCGACTGCAGCGCGACCAGCCCGGCCGCTCCAATTCTCCTCCCTGGGGCGGCCGGGCGCACCTCTGCAGCAAGAACGAAACCCCACATCACCGGAGGCGACCTTGCAAATCCGTTTCCCGAACGTCGAGCCGATCCGGCCCGGCTACGAGGGGCCGCCGATCCGCATTCGGTACTCCGCGCCGTTCTATGCGGCCGAGCAGCTGGCGACCGGCAGGCTGGTCGCTCAGTTCCGCCCCTCGGTCGTGGGCGAGATCCTGTTCGAAGCCGACACCGAGGACGGCTCGATCACCCGGGAAGGTGCCGACACGATCGTCATCACGATCCCGGGGGCGACCACCGCGAACTTCGCCAGCCTCTCGACGGTGTTCTTCGACTTCGTCCGGATCAGCGACGACGGCCGGCGCCGCGTGGTGCCGGGGCAGTGGTCCTGGCCGGTCAAGATGTCGGTGACGCGCAATGTCGAATGATGGTGTCGCGATCTTCTTCGAGCCCGTGGTCGAGGCCACGCTCGAGGTCGGCGCGGGCACGGCCATCTTCGCAGGCGCCTCGCCGATCGGGAGCATTCCCCCACCGTGGTCGATCCGGCACCAGCGATCGTGCCGGGTCCGCCTGGGCCGCCCGGACAGGGTGGGCCGCCCGGACCTCCGGGCCCTCCGGGGCCTGAAGCTGACCTCTCATCCCTCGTAATCGATGGTGGATTTTTCTGATGGCAACGATTCTGAAGTTCAAGCGGCGCTCTGCGGGCGGCGCGGCCGGCGCGCCCGCGGCCCTGAAGTCGGGTGAGGTCGCGCACAACGAGGCCGACAACACGCTCTACATCGGCAAGGGCGATGACGGCTCCGGCAACGCGACGGCGGTCGTTCCGCTCGCGGGCACCGGCGCCTTCGTCGACAAGGCGACCAGCCAGACGATCGACGGCGTGAAGACGTTCTCGTCTTCGCCGGTGGTGCCGGCGCCGACCACCGACCTGCAGGCAGCGACGAAGAAGTATGTCGACGACGCTGTCGCCGGGGCGGCGGTGGCGGACGGCAGCATCTCGAACGCCAAGCTCGCGGACATGGCCAACGCCACGATCAAGGGCCGGGCGAGCGCGGGCACCGGCGACCCCGAGGATCTTTCGGCGGGGCAGGTGAAGACGCTGCTGGCTCTGACCAAGAGCGATGTCGGCCTGGCCAATGTCGACAACACGTCCGATGCGAACAAGCCGGTCAGCTCCGCGACGCAGACCGCCTTGAACGCCAAGGCGAACCTGGCATCGCCGACGTTCACCGGGACTCCCGCGGCCCCGACGGCTGCCGGCGGCACCAACACGACGCAGATCGCGACGACGGCTTTCGTCCAGGCAGCCTTCGGCAACAACAGCGTCACGAACGCGAAGCTCGCCGATATGGCGACCGGCACGATCAAGGGCCGCGCTACGGCGGGGACCGGAGACCCCGAAGACCTCACCGCCGCCGAGGCGAAGGCGCTTCTGGCGCTGACCAAGAGCGACGTGGGGCTGAACAATGTCGACAACACCAGCGACGCCAGCAAGCCGATCTCGACGGCGACGCAGACGGCGCTGAATGCCAAGGCGAACCTCGCGTCGCCGGCCCTCACGGGAACGCCGACGGCGCCGACGGCGGCGGCGGGCGTGAACACCACGCAGATCGCGACCACCGCCTTCGTGCAGGCCGCGCTGTCGGCGCTGATCGATAGCGCGCCCGGCACGCTCGACACGCTCAACGAACTCGCGGCCGCCCTCGGCGACGACCCGAACTTCGCGAGCACCATCACCACCTCGCTCGCCACCAAGCTCGTCAAGTCGGCGAACTTGTCCGACCTGACCGATGCGGCGGCGGCGCGCGGGAACCTGGGCCTCGGCTCCATGGCGACGCAGGCGGCCAACGCCGTCGCCATCACCGGCGGCTCGATTGACGGCGTCACGATCGATGGAGGCACCTTCTGATGGCAAGCGTGGTCCAGCTCCGTCGGTCGTCGGTGCCGGGCCACAAGCCCGACACCCCGGATCTCGCCATGGGCGAGGTGGTCGTCAACACGCACGACGGCAAGCTGTTCTTCAAGGTGAACGACGGCACCGACGCCATCGTGGAGGTGCAGGCCGTGCCGGCGTCGCCGGTCGACTACAGGTCCATCGCCGCCGAAGCCACCTCGTTTCGCGACTACGGGAGCATTGCATGAGCACGCAGGTACAGAGGCGTCGCGGCACGACCGTCCAGCACGAGTCCTTCACCGGCGCGGCTGGCGAGCTGACCATCGACACAACCAAGCAGACCGTGGTCGTCCACAACGGCGTTACTCCCGGGGGAACCCCGCTGGCGAAGGAGAGCCACACGCACGCCGAAGGCACCGACACCGCCCCGGGGATGCTCGAGGTGGCGACGGACGCGGAGATTCGCAGCAACGCCGTGGCCAACCGGGCGCTCGTGACGGATAAGATCTGGTCCGCGGCAAGCCCGGTCAACCTCGGAAGCGTGACCGGCAGCATCACCCTCAACTTCGGCAACTTCCTGAATGCGAGGGCAACGCAGACCGGCAACGTCACGCTCAACGCGGTCTCGGGTTTGAAACCCGGGCAGACCGCCGTGATCGAGTTCTTCCAGGACGGCACCGGCGGCCGGACGATCTCGCTCAACTCGTCGGTGTTCCTGACCGCCGGCTCGATCAGCATCGCGACGACCGCGAACGCCAGAAACGTCCTCGTCCTTTACGGGCTGTCGGACGGAAAGGCGATGGTCGTCGTATCCGGGAAAGGAATCGCCTGATGGTCCCTGGAGTTTCCGGCGCGCCCAACATGGCGTCTGTGGAAAAGCTGCCTTTTCCGACAATTGTTAGCAGCGCGGCCAACGCGAGCACAGCCACGACAGCTAGCGTATCAATGCCCGCAGGAAATGTCGGCGATCTCATCATCGCCGCGTTCTCGGTCGTCTCGGGCAGCACCCGCACGATATCGACGCCGAGCGGCTTCACGCAGCAGTACAACGACATCCCCACAAACGTGAGCCAGCATCGCCGGGCCGCGCTGTACACAAGGGTGGCAAACGGTTCCGAAGGTGCGACGATTTCCGCGGCTCTGTCGGGAACTTCGGAATGGGGCGCCGTCGCGCTCCGGATCCGCGGATGGGGTGATCTCGCGATCTCGGCAGCTGCCAACTCGACGACTACCAGCAACCCGAACCCGCCGGCTCTGACGCCCCCATGGGAGGAAATGCAGACGCTCTGGCTGGCCTTCGTCCACGGCTACAATGCCGCCGGTGATGCGCCTGTCGACTACACCATGATCCAGCAGATCGGCGACGACAACGGTCGCATGGCGGTCGCGGCGCGGTTCCTCGAAGCCGCTTCAGAAGATCCTGGTCCCTTTGCTGGAACAAACAACTGGTACGCGCGGACGCTGGCCATCAAGCCGGCCCCCGCATCCTAGAGAGAGGTTGAGACGAATGCCCGCTTACATCGAGAATGCAGGCACCTTTGCCCTGTGGCGCGGCGAGGCCATCGACGGAATCCTGCATTCGCTTCAGATCGCAGACCTGTGGTCCGAAGCGGAACTCGCAGAGGTCGGGCTCTATCGCCCGGCCGAAGCCGACCCCGTACCGGAAGGCCAGCGGATCGTGAGCACTTCCGTCGAACGGGTTGACGGCGTGGTCAAGTTCGTCCACGAGCTGGCCCCGATCGTTCCGACGGCCGACGACGTCGACGCCGAGCGAGATCGTCGCATCGCCAGCGACTTCACGTTCGGCGGCGTAGTCTATCAGTCGCGACCGAGCGACCTCAAGAACATCGCGGGCGCCTCGACGGCGGCGCTCGGCGCCATGATGGCCGGCGCGCAGCCGGGCGATCTCTTCTGGCACGGCGGTACGTCGGAGTTCACCTGGATCGCCGCCGACAACAGCACGACGCCGATGGACGCGCAGACGCTGTTCGCCTTTGGGCAGGCGGCCATGGCTCACAAGCAGGCGCACATCTTCGCGGCCCGCGCGCTGAAGGACATGGACCCGATCCCGTCCGACTACGCCACCAACGAGGCCTACTGGCCGTGAGCGCCTTCACCGACAGCCTGGCGGTGACGCCGCGGGCGGATGGCCGGTGGGTGCTGCTCTCGCCTCTCAGGTGGGAGATCGGCGCAAAGGGGTCGGGCATGATGTGGGTGGTCCCCGCCGGCTACTCCTGCGATCTGGCCACCATCCCGGCGCTGGCTCGCGCCATCTTCGATCCGAGCGATGGCCGCTTCGCGAAGGCGGCCGTGCTTCACGACCACATGCTCGAGTCCGGCTTCGACCGGCTCACCGCGGCGGCGGAGTTCCATTCCGCGCTGAGGGCCGACGGTGTCGCCCGATGGCGGCGCCTGGTCATGTTTCTGGCAGTCGCGCTGTGGCGCTACGACTGACCGAGCGGCCCGCCTGACCAGCGGGCCTTTTCATTTCCGAGGACAATCCGATGACTTTCACCGAGTGGCTGCAGGGCCGCCTGGTCGCGCACGGCTATCGAATCCGTGTCGACGGGCAGAACGGCGGCGAGACCAAGGCGGCGCTGATCGCCTTCCAGCAGACGGCCGGCCTGCGGGTCACGGCCGTGGCGGACGAGAAGACCGTCGCGGCCCTGCGCATGAACCCGCGGCAGGGATCGGCAGCGCCCGCGCCCGCGCCGGAGCAGACCATGCCGCCGTGGATGGCGGAGATGCACCGCCGGATGGGCCTGCATGAGGTCCGCGACAACGCGGTGCTCATCGCCTGGCTGAAGATCGGCAAGTTCCTCGGCAACCCGGCCGAGCTGCCGTGGTGCGGCGACGGCGTCGAGAGCGCCTTCGTCAAGGGGCTGCCGCTCGAGCCGTTGCCGGCGAATCCGTTCTTCGCGCAGAACTGGATCAAGTTCGGCTGGGGCATGGCGGATGCGCATGTCGGCGCGGTGGGCGTGATCAAGTGGTCGCCTGCGGCCGGGCATGTGGGCATCGTTGCGGATTCGAACCGCACCGATGTGTGCCTTCTCGGCGCGAACCAGTCGAATGCGGTGACCTTGGCCTGGTTCCCCCGCAGCAATTTCATCGGCTTCCGCTGGCCGAAGACCTTCCCGCTGAAGGCCTATCCGCCGCTGAAAGGCGGCAAGGCCGGAGACATGGCGGGGACGCGGTGATGCGGCCGCCCTGGAAGATACGGCGCCGGGTCGTGCTCGCCGTCCTAACGGTGTGCGCGATCGCGGTGCTGCGCTTCACGTTCCTGCCGACAGCAGGCGTCGACCCCGAGCTGGCGAAGATGATCGTGCTCGGCGCCTACGGCCTCGCCGGCACGACCACCGGGGCTTACGTGTTCGGGGCGGCCTGGGATGACCGGAACGTCATGAAGCTGATCGGCAAGGATGCCTACGCGCTCGAGCCGCCCGCCTGGCCGAAGGACATCGTGATGCCCGAACCGGCGCATGGGCAAGACGACTTCGTCTACAACGCGCCAATCCCACCACCGCCGAAAAGATAGGGGCGCCATATGGCTTCGCTCGCACTCCTCGCATTCTGGAAGACCTGGATCCGCCCTGTCCTCGTTCCGGGTATCACGCTGCCGCTCTGGGTGATCCTGGCCGCCATCGTCTGGTGGCAGGTCGACAAGGGGTCGGCGGTCAAGGCTGCAGTCGAGAGCGCGATCGAGGAGCTGGTCGACGGCGCCGAGCTGGAGGCCGAGCGGGCGAGAAACGAGGCGCTGCGCAAGATCCTCGCCGAACGAAACCGGGTCGCCGAGCGCGATCGCGAGGCGCTGGCCCGCTATGTGGATCTCCTCGCTGCATCTGAAAACGAGAAGGGAGACCTCATCGATGAAATCGCTGAGCTGGAAGCGATGCCTCCACCTGACGGCTGCACTGTCGATGACGCTCTTCTCGACCGGCTGCGCAACTGACTGGCAAGGCCGCCTCGAGCGGACCGAGCGCGAGCAGGCAAGGGCGGATCTGGTGGACGAGGCGTTGCAGGAGGCGCCTCTTCCGGACTGGCCGGCTGACTGCCGCAAGCGGGAGACCTCCGGCGTGGCGAAAGGCGATCGCCTCGATGTCGCCCTCCTGAAGAGCGAGCGGGCGCTGGGCCGGGCAAACGCCCGCGTCGACCGGTGCGCCGGGTTTTACGACGACGTGCGGAAGGGAAGGGGGCCGGGCAAATGACCATTACCGCAGAGAGCGTCGTGTTTTTCCTCACCATCATGGGCTTCCTCTCAGGCATCTGGTGGCGGATCGAGGGGCTGGTGAAGGAGGCCAAGCGGGAAGCAACGCTGAAGGCCGACGCGGCGGGCACCAAGGCAGACCTGGTGAGCGCGCAACTCGCCGAGTACAAGACGCATGTGGCCGAGACCTATGTCTCGAAGGCCGGCCTGCGCGAGTTTCGCGACGAGATGTCGGCTGGCTTCAAGGACATCAAGACCAGCATCGGCGCCATGAACGAGCGCATGGACCGCGTGATCGAGGCGAGCCACAAGCCGCAGAGGCGTACGTCGGCATGAAGCACGGCATGGCTTGAAGAGGGCGAGGGGATCTAGATCCGCAGGATGTGGCGGATTTGATTAAGGGCAACGACGGCCTAGCGCCCCCATTTCTGCCGTTTGGGCATGGTTTGCGTCTGCCCGCAAGCGGACGTTCGGGTTCGCGTCCGCTCCGCACAGCTTCGCCGTAACTCCAATTCACTGAACGTGAATCCGGCATGCCCTATGCTGCCTCAGCGCCGTGGTGTCCCTTGTCATTATGGGCTGACATACTCTAAGGTCCAAAACATGAACAAGATTGACTATTCATCGTTTGAGTCGGCGGTCGAAGCGGCTGACCTCCCCACTGAATTAGTGGCGCCGTCAGCCGCGGCGGTGACAGAGGTTGGGGTAATTTCGCTGTTTGCCGGCATTGGTGGATTCGATCTTGCCTTTGAGCGAGTCGGCGCTGACATTCTCATGCAATGCGAGCTGGACAAGTTCTGCCAGTCCGTCCTTCGCCGTCATTGGCCTAAGGCTAAGCTCGCAGCCGACATCACCAAGCTCGATCCGGAGACTATGCCTGACGCGGACGTGTGGACCGCCGGCTTCCCCTGCCAGGATGTCTCGCTCGCTCGCGGTAATCACGGACGCAACGGTCTCAGGGGCGCCCACACGTCCTTGTTCTTCAAGCTGATGGAACTGGTAGAGGTCAAGAAACCCAAGGTCATCTTGCTAGAGAACGTCGTCGGACTGCTCAATTCGCACAGGGGTTGCGACTTCGCCGTCATCCTGAATGAGCTGACCAGCCGAGGCTATGCCGTCGCGTGGCGCGTTCTCAATGCTCGTTACTTTGGGGCTCCGCAGTCGAGGTCGCGCGTATTCCTATGCGCTTGGCGCGGCGACTACATTAGTGCGGTCGGCACGCTTTTCGAGGGAATTGCGAGCGCGAAGCCCGGTCCGGAGCGTACCGGCTTTGTCACCCAAACGAAAGACAGTCGCACTGGCGCCATCGTGCCGGAAGTCGCCTATTGCGTCGCCGCCACCAGCGGACGTCACACAGGTAACGACTGGAGCCGGTCATACATATCCTATGCCGACCGGGTGCGGCGTCCCACGCCAACCGAGAGCGAACGCCTGCAAGGCTTCCCCACGGACTGGACGCTTCCCGAGGCTACCTTCCCGGAACCGGGTCGCGGATTGGATTCGGAGCGGTATCATGCCGTGGGCAACGCCGTTGCCGTGCCAGTGGTAACCTGGATCGCCGGTCGGATCATCGCCGGCCTCAGTACCAAGACGAAGGCATCGAAGCTCGACTTCGCCGCCTACGTCCGCAAGGCTGCGCCCGACCTGAATCGCGAGAGCCGGCTTGTCGATTTTCTTGAGGTGCTCAAGGGCGTCGACGCTGGTAACTATTCCTATCGGTGGAAGAGCGGCGGCTGCGCCTGGGGCCATGTCGTGGTTGAGGGCGCTGCATCGCCGGCGCCGGTAAAGGTCATTCCCTCGCGCTTCGTCGACGTCCTCGACGCGACCGTGCCGCACGACCGTTATTTCCTGACGCCGAACGCTGCCGCAGGCATCGTTCGTCGGGCCGACTCAGTTGGCCGTACCCTGTTTCCGCCTATGCGAAAGGCATTGGACAAGATTGCCGCGACCATCGAAAAGCCTGGCGTTCACAGCCCCCGCAACGAAGGTGCCAAGGAATGGCCAGCCCAGCTTTCGTCCGCCTAGGTCCATCCAGCGCTGCCCTATCGCAACAACTGGACGAAGCTGACGCCGGTCCGTACCTGGACGAGGTGGAGTTCACTTGTGCGCAGGTCCCACAACAGTTCGGTTCTGGATCGCCGATATGGCTCTGGCTGGGCAGCAACAACAACAAGGGCGTGCCAACCGACTGGGCCCAGGGCATCCGTGGCTATGGGATCTGTAGGAGCAACGAGCGGGTCGAAGGCAGTAAGGAGTATGAGATCGTTATAGGCGACGTTTTTTTGCTGCCCCGATCGGTCTCGAAGATGGAGCTGCTTCAGGCATCGCCCGAAACATATGCCCGGGAACTCGCGGAGGCGGCGATCATCGGGCTCAACAACTACTCGTCGCAGGTCGTGCAGATCCTGAGCGACAATGAGTTCGCGGTCATCGGCGCCATGATCGGCGATATGATGCCGGAAGTGAGCGAGGAGCTTCGCAAGCGCATTCCCGGATCGTCCGGCATCAAGCTCATCGCCCGCCCTGAGGACGACGGCGGCTCGGCCGCCGCTTCGGCGGAAGCGGAAGAACCGGAGCTTCCGCCATATGAGACCGACCTGCCGGAAGAGGATCCGATCCTTCGCGAGGTGCGTCATCTGATCGAGGATGACAACTGGGGGGGCGTGCTGCTCCAAGGTGCACCTGCCACGGGCAAGAGCTGGTACGCACGCCAGATAGCCATCAAGATGACCGGTGGCGACCGGCGCCGCATGCGGGAGGTCCAGTTCCATCCGAGCTACCAGTATGAGGACTTCGTTGAGGGCTATGTGCCCAAGGGGTCAACCGGCTTCACGCTGCGAGACAAGCACTTGCTTGAGATGGTCGAGGTGGCGAACAGCACTGACGGACCTGTCGTGCTGGTGATCGACGAATTCAGCCGGACGGATCCGGCACGCGTCCTAGGCGAAACCATGACGTATATGGAAGGCTCGCTGCGAGGGGTGGAGTTCCGTCTGCCATCCGGACGTCGGATCAGCATCCCGAAGAACCTGGTGTTCCTCGCGACCATGAACCCGGACGACCGCTCTGTGGACGAGATCGACGACGCCATGGAACGGCGCTGGGCGAAGATCCATCTAAAGCCCGACGTCGACAAGCTTCGGACCTTCCTCGAAGGCAACGGCGTGTCTGGCCAGATGCTCGGCGCCGTCATCGAGTTCTTCTTGGCATTGCAGGAGCACGTCGAGATTGGACATGCCTTCTTCCGGACGGTGAAGGATCAGGCTTCATTGGTGCGCCTTTGGGAGCGTCAGCTGCAGTACGTCGTGAAAAAGCGGTTCCGGTTCGATGCCGACGCGCAGGGGGAGATCGGCGTGCTGTGGGCACGGTGTATCTCGCAAGCGATAGGAGATACTGAGCCGGCAGCACCCGTCGATGGCGCCTGATGGCAGCGGCCGCCGTCGTCGCTTCCAAGACAAAGCGCGAAGGGCGCAGGATCATATCCTTGGCATCTCGGTCATCGGTCGAACTGCCCATCACCGACCTGCTTGTCAACGGCAAGCTCGACATCTTCCCGCACGTCGAAGAAAAGGGCCTGCTGTTCCTACAGTTCAGGCGGAACATGCTGAACTTGGCCGCAGGACCATATATCGGCTTGATCCCTCTTACCCCGACCGTCTCGGTAGACGTGCGCCCGAAGCTCCCGATCGGCAACTTCGCTAAGGTGATTGATGCTGCCCGTGGCTCGCTGAGCTCCATCACCGGCGTCGACCGCCTTTACCTGTCCAACGATCTGGCCAGCAACAGCGTCCTTGAGTTCCTCGCGGTCAACCTGCTGCATGCGCTTCGGCCCGTGGCCGAAAACGGCCTGCTGAAGGACTACATCCGAACATCGGAAATGACGAGCAGCCCCCGCGGGCGCATTGATCTCACCGGCACAATGGTTCACGCTTGGGTCCGCGGGCAGAAGCACAAGGTGCAGGCGCAGCGTTTCGAACAGACCCCGAACGTGCCTGTGAACCGTGTGCTTAAGTCGGCGCTGCGGATGCTGCTGTCGGGCCTTAAGAGCAGCGGGGCGAACAGTCGCCAACTGAACTCCGCCGTCAACCGCGCCTACTTCGAAATGCCAAGCGGCATCGATGAGATGCGGCCCACCGACTTTGAGCAGGCAAAGCATCTGTTGCTGTCGCGGCTGCTGCCGGTGTCCCGGATGTATTACATCCGGGCGCTGGAAATCGCGCTGCTGATCGTTTCGAACCGTGGCATCTCGCTACAGGATAAGGGTGAAGACGTGATGCTCGACACCTTCATCGTCAACTTCGAGACGATGTTCGAGGACTACCTGCGGCGAGTGCTGGAGCTTCGGGCCGATCCCGCGTTGCTGAGGGTTCGCGATGGCAATGCGGAGGGGAAGAAGCCGCTTTTCGATGACCGCAGGGATCCGCCAGCGCAGCCGGACATCGTCATCTCATCGATCACCACGGGCAAGAAGCTGATCGCCGAGGTGAAGTACAAGGAGAAGCCGAACCGAGACGACTACAACCAGGCCATCACCTACGCGGTCACGTACCGGACCGACCGGGCGATCCTAGTCCACCAGAACAAAGCTGGCGCAGCGACGGGCCTTCGCCACATTGGCACGATGAACGGCATCGTGCTCGACGCCTATGCCTTCGATCTATCCCATGCCGACCTGGAAGCGGAGGAGCAGGCCTTCGCGGATGTGCTACTGGGCGCCGTTGTCTGACCTCACTCCATCGTCTTCCGCCGAATGATCATGGCCAGGCGATCGGCCTCTGCCATCAGCTCGAACACCTGAGCTCTGATCTCAAAGAACCGCTCCAGCTCTTTACCGGCCTTGTGCCGCATCGTCTCAGTCGCCATTGGCTGCGCGTCGGCGCTGCTTAGGAACCGTTCCATGCGAGCGACCCTCACGACCTTATCGGGCGGGTTCAGCGTTTCCAGGTAGTCGCGCCAGGGCTTTTGGCCCTTGCTCTCGTTGCAAGTGCGACAGCACGGGACCAAGTTGCGGACGTGGTGCCCATGACCGGAAAAGTCTCCCTTCACCACGCGATTAAACACATGGTCCCAAGTTGCCGCTTCCTTGCCGCAGTAGACGCACGCCAGCTCGCCATCCGGATCCTGGTCTAGGTCGCGCATAGCCGCAGCAATGGATGCGCTGTCGAAAACGTCGTGCGGCGCCAATGCAGAAGCGAAAGCGTTTGAGAACGTGCTCTTGCGTCCCATGATGGTCGAAGGCTTTAGATATTTTTTGATGGTTGAAGACTTCACGTTCGTTACTCGTTTTCATCCAGGCACTATCCTGTAAATTCCTTGAACAACCAATGAAGACCGCAATGGAGGCTTGTGAATTGCACATGTCATAAGCCACCCCGAGTGAACGGCAGCTTACTGCCGTACGTTTCCCAAAACCGGATCGTCTGGAAAGGGCCCCATTCGTGTCATTCCAGAATCTTAACAGTTGTCCGGTGTCGGCAGCGAGCCTGTCCGCTGCCTCGATGAGTTGCGGGCGTCGATCTATTCGGCGGTCAGCACCGGTAGCCACTTCCAGCCTTCATACCGGTCGCCTCTGGTCTTAATGTGCGCATAGCGCTGCAGGGACTGCCAGCCGCGGTGTCCGGACACGGATGCGGCAAGGGGGATGGTGCGTCTCATCTCGAACAGCCGAGACACGCCCTCGTGGCGCAGGTCGTGGAAACGGAGGTCGTCGATCCCGAGCACCTGGCATGCGCGCGTGAAGGCTGCGCTGATCGCGTCTGTGCCATAGGGGAAGACTCGGTGCCCGACCCGTGGCAAAGTCTCCATGATTGTCAGGGCTCTGGGGGCTAGTATCGTGCCTACTTTCGCGTACTTGGGACTCATGGCGACCGCTGCTACGGCCGGTGGTGGTCGATATAGCAAATCGAAGACAACTGAAACGGCGCCCCCCTAGAGGGGCGCCATCTCGATTCTGACGACGACTCTAGTGACACGGCCCGTTGAATTCATTCAATGGCCGGCAGCTTCCCAAGCTGCATACGAGGGTTCGATTCCCTTCACCCGCTCCAGCTCGTTTTCACCGGATTAGCTGTGGCCGGGAGGTGCATTCGCGCTTCGGTTTTGCGGCCGGTTTTACCGGTGACGTTCCCGTTCTGCCCTTCGCGATCTGTCCGGTCTCAGTCGCCGCCGCCCTGTCCACGTGACAGCCGGTGCATGGACGACACGATCAGCAGCCGCCGGACATGGCCGACATCCGGCTCAGCAGCCGTGCCGTCTCCTCGTCGATCCGGCCGGACGGCTCAAGTCCATACTGGATCTGAAACCTGTTGACGGCGTTCGACGTCGTCTCGTCGAAGACGGCGTCGGGACGTTCCAGCAATTGCCCGAGACGGTTGAGGATAGTCTCGGCGGCGTTGACGCGGGGCGAGATGTCTCCGGGCTCCAGTGCCACGAAGCGTCGGTCGGTCGCGGGCCGGCATGTTTCGTCGTCAGGGCGAGGAGAGAGGGCGAAGATGCCCGACAACTGCCCGCCGTCTGCGTCCGAGACCGCCATCAACGAGGCATGGCCCCGCGCGCCATAGACGAGCGACTGTGTCTCCATGAACAGCCGTCCATCCGCCGAGCGCATCAGCGAGGCTCGCCCGCCATCGCAATCGATGGAGCAGCGCAGGATCCCGTTCTGCCCGGAAGTGCAGGACGCCTGTGTGTCGAAGGCGAGATTCGGCGCGTCCCATTCGGTGAAGGCGACCGACAGCAGGTAGGAACCGCCTTCGCTCTCCTCCTCGGAGCCGCCTGCGGATGGCTCCCATTTCGCCAGGCGCACCGTCATCTCGCGCACCGGGCCGTTCTCGCGTGGAAACGATGCCGCATGGCAGATGTCGACGAGGTCGCCAAACCCTTCTTCGCCGAGCGCATCGGCCGATGGAAGCGCCCAGACCGCGATCAGGGCAGCCGCGGCCATCATGCGAGAGACGCTCCGGCGCCTCGACCTGTCAGTTGCCCGGATCATCGCCAGTTTCCCGTCAGAATGAATGGTGCCCAGTAAAACGGGTGCCCGAGACCGAGCGCGTTCGCCTGCGTCCCGTTCGACTTGAGCGAGACCGCCCCGCGCTCGGCCGTTTCGAAGACGATGCTCTTCCCGGCCCAGTTGGTCGTGGAGCCGATGTCATCGGAGATGAATTCCCGCTGCACCAGGCCGAGCGCATGCGCCTTCGAGTAACCGCCCCGATCGCGCAGTTCGTAGAAGCGCTGCATCATGATCGCCGTGGTGTTGTCGGCGACCGGCCAGAGGCTCGCCAGGATCGCCCTGGCACCGCGGTTGCCGGTGATGCGCGCGAGGCTCTCCAGTTCCCGCCCGTCCCGTCCCGGGCTGGCGAAACCGGTCTGGCAGGCCGACAGCGTCAGCAGGTCGACACGTCCGAACTCGAAGGCCCGTCGATTGGCCTTGATGTCGGCCAGCGGCAGTCTCTCGCCCGTCCCAAGCAGGAGGAACGACGTCGAATCGGTCTCGCCCAGGGCAAAGTGCGAGGACACGTGGACGACGCCGACGCCCGCCGTTCCGGCGGTTCCGATGCGCAGTGCATCCTCCAGCGCCGTGCGGTCGAACTCGTCGTCGAAGCGGACGCGCCCGTCAAAGAGACCCTCACCGTCGCCTTGCCGCAGGATGCCTTCGAGTTCGATTCGCACGCCCGGCAAGGCGGAGAAACCTGCCGCGGCCCGCGTCATGCCGAGACCGGCGAAGGGGATGCCGGTCACCCGGTCGCCGGCGATTTCGAAGCCTGCGTCGGACAGAACGGAGACGTCGAACCGTTCAACGAGGAAGCCCCTGCCGTCATGCAGGGCGGCAAAGGGAAGGTAGCGCAGGCGTCTGTCGAGCGAGACGAGCAGCAGATCGACGTCGAGCGCATCGAGGTCCGCCGCGAAAGGACCGATCAGGAGATCGTGGAGCTTGCGGCCCTGCGTGCGCGGATCGCCGCGGGGTGCGTTCAGGGCCTGGAGAAAGGCGTCGATCTCGGCATTCAGGACCGTTTCCCGGAAGGGCTCGCCCTGCCATGTCGTGACAGTGTGGCTCCGCCGGTCGGTGCGGGTGGTCAGAATGGCGCTCAGCCGGTCGGGCAGCACCACGAAATGGATCGCCGCCGCGTTCTCCTCGATCTCCGTCTGCATGTAGCCCTGCAGCGGCCCGAGATCGGACAGGCGCGTGGCTCGGTCCCCCGGCCAAGCGTCTCCGCGGCGGCGATGATGTCGTCGAGGCCGCGCTCGAAGGCAGCATCGGCGGCGTTCAGACGGTCTTCGATCGCGGCCAGTTCGCGCGCCTCGTCAGCGTTCAGTCCTTCAAGCGCGCGCTTGGTGCGCAAAGCGTCGCTGCGTCTCGCATCCTCCACCGTCGGCGGCACGAGCGCCTGGAGCGCCTGGCGCAGCGTCTCTTCCTCGTCCGAGAAGGGCAGCTCTTCATAGGAGCGACCGACGAAGGCCGGGTCGCGTTCGACGAACTGGAACGCCTCGAAGTCCTTGAGCAGCCCCATCACGAATTCGGCCTCGCTCAGCCGGTTCTGCCGGATCAGGAGGTCGGCCAGCCAGCGATAATTGTCGGCGACGAGGTCGCGAAAGCAGGTCTGCAGCCGTTCGGGAACGGCCGAGAGGTCGCTGCGGATGCGCTGGAGGGCGTTGACGGCGTCCTTGGCCAGGACCATCGCGACGTCCGACGCGCCGAGATCGAAGGCCCGTTCGCTCGCGCGCGACAGGTGGCAGACGCGTGTCAGCCCGTTCTGGATCGGGCTGCTGGTCAGGGCGGCGATGTCGTCGAGCGCAAGCTCGGCCGACAGGGCAGCGAGCTCGAGCCTCAGTGCAGGCTCCGCCGCGCCGTCTGCCGTCAGCGCCAGGGAGTACTCCCGTGCCGCGTTGACCAGGGCGCGGCTCAGGCCGCCGCGCGCTGCCACCGTCTCGTAGGTCTGCGCCGCCCGGGCCGTGTCTCGCCGTACCGGCGCCGGCTCCTGCGGCAGTTCGAACATCATGTCGAGATAGGCCTCGGCCTTCTCGTCGCCATTCCGGGCCAGGATGCGCAGGAAGGGTTCGAGCGCCGGCGGCAGCGATTTCAGCGCACCGCCCGAACGCTGGACGAACAGGCGCCGTAGCGTCGGGTCGCGCTCCGCCGATACGCCGTCCAGGGCGTCGCCAACGACGACGTTGAGGGTGCCGTCGTCTGCGGCCTGCCGGGCAAGCGCAAGGGCGCCCTCGAAGTCGCCATAGGCGGCGCGGATGTCGATCAGGCTCGGCGACCCGAGCCGTTCGAGCCGTTCGATGCCCTGCGCGATGAGGCGCACGTCCAGCCGCCCCGAGGCGAACAGACCGGCTGCCTCCTCACATCTGCCGTTGGCTTCACCACAAATGGCGTCGAGGACCTCGGCCATGTCGGACGCGAAGCTGGCCGGGTCCGCCCTGTCCATTGCCAGGGTGAGGTAGGATGCGAGATGCGTGTCGTATCCGAACAGCGCACCGCTCCCGTTTTCGGCAGGCGTCACGTTGGCAGCGAGCTTCTCGGCCGCTTCGCCTGGTTTGCTTTCGAGGGACGGGCGCGCGCGAAGAAGAGTGGCTAGCAGATAAGCGGCGTCATCGTCGTCCTCAGCCGCGCGTCGAAGCCAGGTCGCCGCCGCCGCCACATCCACGGGACCGCCGCACTCCGTGCAGAGAAAGGCGTCTGCCAGTGCCCGGGCCAGAAACGGGTCGTCGGCGACCTGCTCGTCCAGCAGTGTCCGCCCCAGCGGACTGGCCAGCGCGCCGCTCGACGCGACGATCCGGTTCACCACGAGGCTGCGGATGTCGTCATTCGGCATCCCGCCCTCGTTGAGCGGCGCCAGCGCCTGGCCGTAGAGCGCGATGGTGCGACGGACGTCCGCGCCTTCGACGTCGAGGATCGTGGCCAGTTGATAGGCGGCGAAGGGCTCGCCTGCTTCGGCGGCACGTTCCGCCATCCTTCGGGCGAGCTCGAGGTCCTGCGCCACCCCCAGGCCATGGCGGTGCAGGAAGGCCAGGCGGGAGGTGGCGAAGCTGTCGCCCCGATCCGCCGCCGCCGCAAGGAAGCGCGCCGCGAGTTCAGGGTCGCGCCCGCTTGGTGTCGCACCTTCGAGCAGCCGGTCGGCCAGCTTGATCGCCAGGTGGACCGATCCCTCCTCCAGGAGAAGGCGGGCCGCCTCCGGATCGTCCTGTGCCAGTTCCGCGAGGCGGGCGAGATCGGCGAGTTCGGCGACGCTGACGGAGGTTCGACCATCGATGGCGAGGGGGCCGGCAGCGTGCCGGTAGATTTCGCCATTCTCATTGCCGAACTCGCGGTCGCGCTGTGCTTCGGCTTCGATCGCGGCGCGCGCGGCCGTCACTGCGAGACGCGGGTTGCTCCGGGCGGCCTGGTAGAGCTGATACGGTTCGGGACTGTCGGCGGCCAGACGCCGCCAATGCAGTGCCGCGGCGTCCGATCGTGAGACGCCGATCCCGTCCGCATAGATGTCCGCGAGCATCGCCCGCTTCCTGGCCGGCGTCAGCCCGTAGGAAGTGAACACCGATTCCGCCAGCCGCTCGCCGAAACGCGTCCAGTCCGGAGCGCGGCCGAGACGGTCGAACAGTTCCACACGTTCGGGCGTCAGCGACTGCAGCCAACCCGAATCGTTCTGATCCAGGAAGTCGAGCGCGATGATCGTCTCGGCGCCGTCGAAGGCGTCGCTGTCGCAGGCGCCGGCGGCCATCGGCCGTTTCGCGGCGGCGACGACATCGCCCGGCGTCGGTCGACCTTCGGGAGCGGGCAGACCCGTCGCCTGTGCCAGCGCGCTCCACGCGGCGGTCGTCATCGGGCCGAAGGCGCCGTCATGGTCAGGGTCTGTGCAGCCGTGGAGATACAGCAGCTCCTGCGCCCGCAGGTAGAGCGGATGATAGGTCGAGCGGAAATCCTGCTGGCGCTCGACGAGCGTGTGAATCGAGTTCTGCTCGGGGTCCGCCAGCACCAGGCAGAGCTGGTCGCCATACCGGTCGACATCCTGCGCGACCGCGCGAACGACCGTGGGATGCGCGGCGATGATGCCGTTCATGATCGCATCGCGCCGGTCTGCATCGAGATCGGAGAGGCCGTAATTCTCCAGGATGTCGTCGGCGAGATCGGCGAAGCCTGCCGCGCTTCCGAGGCTGCGGACGGTCTCGCCGGTGTAGGCCGACAGCAGGATGAGCATCGGGCCGGCCTCGTCGCGCTGACGCGGCAGGCCCTCGCAGGTCAGCCGGTCGAGGCTGCCCAGCAGTTGTCCGATGCCGTCCGCCGCCGGCACGGCCTTCCGGTTGTTGGCGCGCAGCGAGGCCAGGATCGGGCGGGCGATGTCGCGATAGCTCTGCGCCCGGTCGGCGGAATAGGTGAAGTGGATGGCTGCGAAGCAGTCGCACGTGTCGATCCGCAGATAGGCAGACGAAACGGAAAGCCCAAGCACCTCGTCCGTCAGCGTCACGCTGCATTCGGTCGGGGAACTGGCCTCGTCCGAACGCTTCAGGAAACCCTCGGCAGCCTTGTTCTCGATCCGCTCGGCAAGGAGGCTCGCACATTCGTCGTGGCGGTCCTGGATCAGGCGCAGATTGCCGCGGACGCCTTGTATCGCAAACTGGCGATCGATGCCCGAATGGGTGAAGCTTGCGCCCTCGGGAAGGGTGACGCTGACCTGGTAGGCGACGCCGTTGCGCGTCAGTTCCACGGCTTGCGCTGCGCCTGTGCCGACGAGAAGAGCCAGTATCGGCAGCAGCCTGGTCACCACGGCCGAGACAAAGTTCTGCATAGCCGTCCGATCTCGGTTGAGGGGTCGAGCCAGTCCATTCTTGCCGCTCATGTCCGCGACGTCAAATCGTCGTGGTGGTTCCGGGACAGCGGTGACAGGAACCTGCCGGGGTGGTGCTTCTCTCGGGAAGCTTTTCCCAAAATTTCTCCGGGAGCTCTTCCCCAGATTGCGTCCAGAGCCCCGCAGAGTGCGCATGGCGGCTTCAAGGTGCGCCGGGCGCAGAGGGCCGGAGAGGGGCGGAGGCGGGCCTCGTTCGCGTCTGTTTCACCAAGGGGCGTGCAGCACCGTGGTGTGATCCGGAAATGGGCCGGATCCGTGCAGGTGAAAAGCTTTCATGCTAGCAACGCGGCTCGTGCAACCGACGTTCAGGATTAGTCGACTAGATGGCTGCGAGTGATGGTTGCGCAAGCGAACGCAAGGTTGCGGTCTCCATCCTGGCTCTCGGGCAGATCGGCTACGGGCTGGCCGCGCGCGAGGCCGTCGCCTCCGTCCTGCAGCACACCGTTTTCGACGTCTTCCTGACCTGCGACGCCGTAACGGCGCCTCTCTTCGCGCCGCACGGTCGACTGCACCTTCTGACTCGTCGCGCGCCTGCGGTGTCGTTCAGGCCGACGAACTTTTTGGCCAAGTTCGAAGCGCTGGCGGACTGTCTCGACGTCAGCGATGCCGCGTTCTTCATGCAGCTCGACGCGGACGCCGTGCTGACGCGGTCCGCAGACGGCGCCATGGTCGCCGAGGCCCTCGGCGACGCCGACATCGCGATGGCCGAGCAGACATCGATCCTCGGTTCGCCGATCGGGCGCGCCGAACTGCGCCGGCACTATATCGACCATGCCCTGGCGTTCCTGGCGCCGCAGCTGGAAGCGCCGCCGCCGGACCGGTTCTGCTTCGCCAATTCAGGCGTGGTGCTGTTCCGGCGGGACGGGCTGAAGGCCTTCCTCGACTGGGCGCGGCCCCTGGCGGCTGGGCTGACGGCCGAGCATCGGCATGGAGAGCACTGGATCGCGGATCAGGACTATCTGCAGGTCTGGGCCAATGCCGTGAACCCCTCGCGCTTCGCCCGCCTGCCATGGCAGTGGAACCACTGCGAGCACTGGGACGAGGGATTTCCGCGCGCCGAAGCCCTGATCGCCCATCTGAGCAACTTCATGAACGGACCGGTGCCCGAGACGGTCCTGCGCCTTCGCGCTCTGCGCCAGGCGGACGCGCCGCCCGTTGCCCGCCCGCCCGTTCCCCGCCCGCCCGGGCGCGGGCCGCGGACCACCTTCGTCGTGGTCAGCCACAACTCCGCCGGCTGGCTGGACATGTGCCTCGAAGCCGCCGCGCCGCATGGCGACCTCGTCGTGGTCGACAATGCGTCGTCCGACGCCTCCCCGGTCATCGCGCGTCGCCGGGGAGCGGAGGTCCTGCGCAACGGCTCGAACCTCGGCTTCGCCGCCGCCGCCAATATCGGGGCCAAGGCCGCCCGGACGCCGTTCGTCTGCTTCCTCAATCCGGACTGCCTCGTCACCCCGCCGGTGGTCGAGGCGGCCGAGGCGGCGCTGGCCGAGGAGCCGCTGCAACTGCTCGTCCCCGGTTTCGTCGACTGGACGGGCAGGCCGGAGAGCGGACTGCAGCCGGGCTACACCCGGCTCAAGATCCTGGCCGATCTGATCGAGACGCGCGCGCCGAAGCATGCCCGCCGGATCCGCTCCGCGGCGCGTGTCGACGACGACGCCTGGCACTGGCCGCTGGGCGCGTGCATCTTCACCTCGACGGACGCCTTGCGGATCCTCGGCGGGTTCGACGAGAGCTATTTCTGCTACATGGAGGACGTCGAGATGGGACGGGCAGCCGCCGCGCGCGGCATCGCCATGAACGGCCTGCCGCACGTCGTCGTCCATCTGGGCCAGCATGGAGCGGCGATCGCCGGATCGCGACGGGCGGCGCTCATGAACGAAGCGCGCTTCCGCTATGCCGCGCGCCATCACGGGCGTGGCTTCGCCGTGTTCGCCGAAGCCACGGCCCGTCTCCTGGGCTTCCTGCGCAAGCCTCTCGGCGGGTTCCCGCGACGGGTGCGGGGATGAACGTCTACTTCCTGCCCGGCGCCGGGATATTCGGCGGCATCAAGGTCGGTTTCCAGTTCGCCGAGGCGCTCGCGGCGGCCGGCCTGAAGACCGTCATGGCCCTGCCGGAGGCGGCAGCGCCGCAATGGTTCCGCAGCACGGCCCCCGTCGTCGACCGTGCCGCGGCGCTGGCCGCGCTGAAGCCCGGCGACGTCGCGATCTTCTCGTTCCCGCCCGACCATGCCGAGCTGAAGGCGACGCCGGCGCGCCTCGTCTTCCACTGCCAGGGGACCGCGCCCGAGATCGACCCCATCCTGGCCGATCCGGACGTGACGGTCCTGACCTGCTGGCAGCAGGCGCAGGATTACGCGGCGGCGCGCGGGCGCCGCTCCATCCCCGTCGGCATCGCGATTTCCGACTGCTTCTTCTACGACGGCACGCCGAAGCGCCGGGACGCCGTCTCCTTCATGCCGCGTCGCGGTGCCGCCATCGCGCGGGACGCTCTGCTGGCTCATCCCTGGCTCGACCTCGTCCCCATCGACGGTCTGCACGAGAACGCCGCCGCCGCGGTCATGAAGCGGTCGGCGCTCCATCTCGCCACGTCGGTGGGCGAATGGTTCGGCCTTCCGGCACTCGAGGCGATGGCGGCCGGCTGCGTCGTCCTGTCCGTGCCGGTCGTGGGCGGACGCGACTATCTGCGCGACGGCGACAACTGCCTCGTCGGCCAGCCGGGCGACATGCCGGCGCTGCTGGCGCGGCTGAGCGGACCCGGCGGCGCAGGCCTGCGCGACAGGCTCCGCACCGGAGCGATGGCTGCAGCATCCGGCTACCGGCCGAGCCGGCACAGGGCGCTGGTCAGGCAGGCGGTCGCTGCGGAGCTGGGGGCGGTGATGTCATGGAACTGACCGTCGTCATTCCCTCCTACGGGCTGAACGCCCTGCTGCGCACCTGCCTCGCCATGCTCGACGAAGCGATCAGGCAGGCCGGCATCGAGGCCTTTCGGGTCGTCGTCGTCGACAATGGAAGCGCGGTTCCCTACCAGCCCTCCGAATTCGAATGCCGCCAGCTCGACGTCGTGCGCCTGGATCGCCGGACGTCCTTCTCCCGCGCCTGCAACGTCGGTGCCGCCTGGCGCCCGGCGTCCTTCCTCCTGTTTCTCAACAACGACGTCCTGCTGCATCGCCTCGCGCTGAAGGACATGATGGCGCTCGCCGCGGACGCCCGCGTCGGCGCGTGCGGCGCGCGGCTGGTCTATCCCGACGACCGCATCCAGCATTGCGGGGTGCGGCTGTTCGGGAACGGCGACGGCCCGCATCACGAGTTCCACGGGTGGCCGACCACGAGCGTCAGCCGCGCCGTGCGCAGCTTCCAGGCGGTCACCGGCGCGGCGCTGCTTGTCCGGGGGGACACCTTCCGCGCACTCGGCGGCTTCGACGAAATCTATCCGTTCGGCTTCGAGGACACCGATCTCTGCCTGAGGATCAGGCAGCGCGGCCTGGGGGTGACGTGCTCCCAGGCGGTGGACTCCATCCACTTCGAATCCACCACCAACAAGTTGCCCTACCGGCACATGCCCAGCCGGGAGATCTTCTTCCGCCGCTGGGAGGGCCGCTACGCGCTCGACGGGGACGCCCGGCGATGAAGGAGGCGCCGATGATCTCGCTGATCGTCCACACCCGCAACGCGGCCGCCCGGCTCCCGGCGCTCCTGGCCTCGACAGCCTGGATCGTTGACCGGGTGCTGATCGACATGTCGAGCACCGACGGCACCCAGGCTCTGGCGGAAGGCGCGGGATTCCGGGTGGTGACGATCCCGCCCTCGGACGACGTCGACGCCATCCGCAACGAACATCTCCGCGAAGCCCGCGAGGAATGGGTGCTCGTGCTCGATTCCGACGAATCCCTTTCGGCGGATGCGCAGACGGAGATCGGTCGCCTGATCGCGGCGCATGGAGGGGCCTGCGATGCCTTCGCCATTCCCCGGTTCAACACCATCGCCGGCCACGTCATGCGCGGGTCGGGGTGGTATCCCGACCACCAGATCCGGCTGTTCCGGCAGGGAACCGTCGAATGGTCTTCCGGCCATCACCGCCCGCCGCGCGTCGCGGGGGGCGACGCCCGGCTGATCAGGCTCGACCCGCCCGACTGTTTGCACATCCACCATGCCAATTATGCCAGCCTCGCGGATTTCGTGGCGCGCCAGACGCATTATCTGCTGACGGACCGCTACGATCACACCTTCGATTTCGACGCCTACGTGACCGCCGCGCATCAGGAGCTGGCCCGGCGGCGGGACGTGGAGGCCGATGGCGACCTGTCGACGGCACTCGCCCTGCTGATGGCCTGGGACCGTATCGTCCGCGGGATCGTCCACTGGGAGAAATCCGGCCGAACGGCACCGCTCGACGTGTCCCTGGCGGTTCCCTTCGTCGTCGAGGTGGCGCCGACGACGCTGCACACGAGCCTGGGCCGCGCCTACCGCGCCCTGCGGACGTTCTATCGCCATCCGCTCAGGTTGCCCAAGGCATACGTCCGGGAGAGACTGCGCCGCAGGAAGGCCCGCGACGGCACCTGACCGGGGGGGCGAGGGCGGGCCAGGCGATGGGCCGCCATCGCGGCTTCGATTCTGCCCTGATCCGTTTCGGTCGCCGTCGGCTCAGAGCTGCCTGTCCGGCAAGTGGACGACGATGCCGTCGATCCCGGCCTGCATGCGGATCTGGCAGGAGAGCCGGCTCGTGGCGCGCCGCTCTGCCGTCGCGCATTCCAGCATGTCTTCCTCTCCGTCGACCGGCGGCCCGACCCTCTCGGCCCAGGCGTCGTCGACGTAGCAGTGACAGGTCGCGCACATCATCGAGCCGCCGCATTCGCCGAGGATGCCGTCGATGCCGCTGGAGACGGCAGCCTGCATCAGGCTCTCGCCCTCGTCCGCCTCGACCAGCGTGGTGGCGCCGTCGGCGGCGACAAAGGTGATCTTCATGGAAATCAGTCCTCGTTGGGAGCGGTGCGTCCGGCCGAGCGGTCAGCGCATCAGATCGGGCAGGAAGAGGGTGATCTGCGGATAGGCGATCAGCAGCGCCATCACGAAGAACTCCGCCACCAGGAACCAGGCGACGCCCCGATAGATCGTCCAGATCGGAATCTGGTCGCCGACGACGGATTTGACGACGAAGACGTTCATTCCGAGCGGCGGCGTGATCATTCCGATCTCGACATATTTCACCACGATGATGCCGAACCAGATCAGGTCGAGCCCCAGCGCCTTCATCATGGGCAGGAACACCGGCATGGTGATCAGCATGATGCCGAGCGGATCGAGGAACATGCCGAGGATCAGATAGATCGCGGAAATCGCCAGGATGACCATCAGCGGATCGCCGGCGAAGCCGGTCATCATCTCGGTGAGCAGGCCCGACACGCCGGTGAGCGAGAGCAGACGCGTGTACATGACCGCGCCCATGCCGACGAAGAAGATCTGGGCGGTCGCCGACATGGCTTCCCGCAGCGATTCGGTGAAGGCCTCGCGGGTCATGCGGCCCTGCAGCAGCGCGATGAGGAGGGCGAGGGCCGCGCCCACCGCGCCCGCCTCGGTCGGCGTGACGATGCCGCCGTAGAGCCCACCGACGACGCCGGCAATCAGCAGCAGCACCGGCCAGACCTCGCCCAGTGCGCGCAGCCGCTCGGACCGGAGTGTGGCGAGTTCGGCGTCGTCGAGCCTCGGCGCGAGCTGCGGGTTCAGCCGGCAGCGGATCAGGATCAGCAGCGTGTAGGCCACGGCGGTGAGCAGTCCGGGAACCACGCCCGCGATCAAGAGCCGCGAGATCGAGACTTCGGCGAAGACGCCGTAGAGCACGAGCAGGATCGACGGCGGAATGACGGCGGCGAGCGTTCCCGCGGACGCGATCACGCCGGTGGCCAGCGCCTTGTCGTATCCGGCCTTCATCATCTCGGGAATGGCGAGGCGGCCCATCGCGGCGGCCGAGGCGAGCGAGGAGCCGCAAGCTGCGGCGAAGCCGACCGACGCCATGTTGGCCGCGACCGCCAGTCCGCCGGGCAGGGCGCTGAACCAGAGCCGCGCCGCCCGGAACAGCGCGGTCGAGATGCCGGAATGATTGGCGATCGCCCCCATCAGCAGGAACATCGGGATGGCCGTCAGATCCCAGTTCGCCGCGAAGGAGAAGGGCGTCTCGCGCAGGATCGACCAGGCGATGCCGAAATTGCGGACATAGGCGAGGCCCAGCACCGACACCACGCCGAGCGCGACGCCGATCGGAACCCGGAGCGCGATCAGCGCCAGGATGATCCCGAGGGTGGAGAGGCCGAAGGTGAGGGCGTCCATCAGCGCTTTTCCCCCGTCGTGATGCGGTGGCCGGTCAGGCGGGCGAGCAGGCGGAACACCATCACCAGCACCATGGCGGTGCCGGCGACGGGCAGAAGCCAGCGCGTCGGCCAGACCGGGAGGTAGCCGCCGAGGATTTCCCAGACTTCGCCGCGATCCGTGCGTGCCATCGCCGACAGAAAGCTCTGCCACACGAAGGCGGCGACGTAGACGATGACGAGGAGATCGACGACGACCGCGATCACGTTCCTCGCGGCCGCCGGCAGGTTGCCGACGAAGATGTCGGCGGTGACGTGCTCGTCGCGCAGCGTGACCCATGCCAGTGGAAGAAAGGCCACGGCGATCATGTAGTAGGTGGCGGTGATCTCGCCGGTGCCGGGCAGTGGGTAGTTGAACAGCGTGCGCGACGCCACGTCGATCGTGACGTGCACCATCATCAGCCCGCCCGCCGCCATCGCCACGTAGAACAGGGCGTTGGACAACAGGATCGCCAGGGAATTGATCTGCTTCATTGCATCGAGCTCATCACCGCCTGCGCAAGACGATCGGCGGCGCCCGGGGGCGCCGCCGGCCGGGAGGATGGCCGCGTCAGAGCGCGGCGGGGTCGACCTTGGAGAAGACTTCGTCCCACAGGCGCTGCGTCATCGCATCGACGTCGGTTCCGACCTCCGCGGCGATGGGCTTCCACTTCTCGACGGCGGCGAGGAAGGTGTCGATCAGGACCTCCGGGTTCTCGACGCCGAGCTTCTCGCCGGCCTTGATCAGCCGATCGCGGTCGGCCTTGCCGAAGCCCTCGACCAGCGACGTGAGGTCGTCGGCGGGCGCCACGAGCTGCACGCCGTTGTCCTTGACCTGCCGCTGGAAGCTCTCCTCGTCGCGCAGCACGTAGTTGCCGATCGTGTGCTTCGCGGTTACGCGTGCGGACGCCCGCAGCATCGCCTTCTGCTCGGTGTCGGAGAGGCCCATGAACATCTCGCGGTTCACCAGGAAGCCGATGGCTGGCGCGGAATTGCCGAGCGGCAGGTCGGTGACGTGCTTGGCATACTCGCCATAGCCATAGGTCTGCAGCCATTCGCGCGTGGCCATCAGGCAGTCGAGGCCGCCCTTCTGCAGGAGGCCGACGGCGTCGGTCAGCGTGGTGGAGGTCGGCGTCGCGCCGGCGAGCAGCGCGAGTTCGGCGAAGCCGCCGGTGGCGCGCACGCGCTTGCCGTTCATGTCGGCGGTGCTCGCGACCGGGGTCGTGCACATCAGCCGGTAGGAGGCCGAGGCGAAGCCGCCGAAGGGCACGACGTTGTTCTTCCGCGCATCCTCCAGGCAGGACGGGCAGTTGAGAAACACCGTCTCGGCGGCAGCGGCTGCGACGGCGACCGTGTTGTCGCCCGGAACGACGATCGAATAGAGCAGCGTGAAGGAAGGCATCGCCTCCGGATTGTAGACGGGGATCTGGAGGCCTCCCTGCATCAGCCCGTCGGAGACCGCTGCGAGCGTGCCGCGGCCGTCGGCCAGCTGGCCGCCCGCGATCAGCTCCCATTTGAGCGAGCCGTCCGTCTCCGCCTCGATCTGCCGGAAGGCTTCCGGCAGCGCGTCGGTGTTGAGATAGTCCGAAGCCGGCGGCCAGGAGCCGTAGATCGGGTCCTGTGCTGCCGCCGCCGTCGCCAGGAGCGCGAGCGCGCCGGCGCCGAGAATCGATCGTTTCATGGTGTCCTCCCTAGGATGCGCCCCCTGCGGGCGCGGTTCAGATGGAATGTCAGGCCGGGGTCACTTCGACCGGGATCGCGTGATAGCCCCGCAGCCAGTTGATGTAGACGCGCTCCGGTGCGTCGGTGAGTTCGATGCGCCTGACCTTGCGGGCGAGCGCGGCGAGCACGGTCTCGGCCTCCAGCCTCGCCACCATCTGGCCGACGCAGGCGTGGATGCCGGTTCCGAAGGCGAGGTGGCCGACGGTCTTGCGTTGGATGTCGTAGTCGTCCGGCCGGTCCCAGCGCGCGGGGTCGCGGTTGGCTGCGGCCAGCCACATGAGCACCTTCTCTTCCGCCCCGAGCGCTACGCCGGCCAGTTCGGTGGCGGCCGGCGTGGTGCGTCCGATCACCGGGCTCGGTGCCATGAAGCGCAGACCCTCGTCGAAGGCCTGCCGCGCCAGCGACGGATCGGCCCGCAGGATGTCCCATTGCTCCGGGCGCTCGATCAGGGCCATCAGCGTGTTGCCGATGCCGAAGACCGTGGTGTCGATGCCGGCCGAGATGAAGGCGCGGACAAGCATGCCGGCATCCTCGTGCGTGATCTCGCCGGCATGGGCGGCGGCATAGATCTGCGCGCCGAAGCCGCCTTCGATCAGGTTTTCCTCGGCCATCTGCGCGGCGACGTATTCGAACGTGCCCTGCTCCTCGACGATCTTTCGCGCGGCAAGGTAGCGCTCGTTCTTCGGGCCCATCGCATTGAAGTTCAGCTCCGAGTACGGCATCAGGTGATGACGCCCCTCCGGCTGCAGTCCGACGGACTCGGGCAGCACCTTGAAGGGAAAGGCGAAGGCGAGGTCCGCCGCGATGTCGAAGCGCCGTTCCTCGATCAGCCTGTCGACCATGGCTTCCGCGATGATCCTGAAATCGTCCGCCAGCTTGCGCATCGCGGCGATCGACAGGACGCGCGCCAGCACCTTGCGGTTGGGCGTGTGCACCGGCGGATCGGCTTCCAGGATGCGGGAAGGCTTTCGCCAGGGCTCGTCGCGCAGCACGTTGGTCAGGCCGGTGCCGTAGGCGGACGAGAAGCGCTGCCAGTCGTTGAAGACCTCGCGGATGACCGCGTCACGGCCCGTGACCCAGAAGCCGTATTTCGGCACCCAGACCACGTCGCCGGCCGCGCGGATGGCGCGGTCGAGTTCGATCGGATTGTCGACCGCTTCGTCGCTGAACGGATCGATGTCCAGCACCGGCCGATCGTGCGGCACGTTCGTCGGCATGACGTGGGGTCCTCCTTTCATGAGTTTATTTAGCAACCGATTTATTTAGCAAGCGAATTGTTGCAGGTGCTGCGGGGGACGGCGCCGGATGGGGCCGGTCGCGCCACCATGCCGGTGCTCCGGCAACCCGGCCAGGCAAGGGCGTGTAGCCGGCGAGGTTTGCAATCGCTGCACTGCAGGGTTAAACGCGATGGTCCAGACGAGAAGATCACCCATGACCGACGATCCAATCATCACCGATGGCGGCAAGTCGGTTCGCGCCGAAAGCTACGCGCCCTACTATCTCTCGGTGCTCAACAACAGACTGTCCTGGGGCGCCTCGCAGCTCTATCTCAAGCTCTTCGACATCGGGCTGAACGAGTGGCGGATTCTCTCCGCGCTGCGCAACGAACCGGGCATCCAGGCGCTGCGCGTCACCGAGATGGTCGCGCTCAACAAGTCGGTGGTGAGCCGCTCGTCCAGGCGCCTCGAGGAACTGAAGCTTGTCCAGGCCCGGCTCGAGGAGGGTCGCCGTCTGCTCTGGCTGACGCCGCGCGGGGCCGCGCTCCACGACGAGATCATCACCATCGCCTACCGCCGCCAGGAAGCCCTTCTGGACGGATTCGACCAGGCGGACCGCGACACACTCTTCGCCCTGATGGAGCGCATGCGGCGGAACCTCGCGAAAGTCGACGTCGTCGACCGCACGATCGTCGAAAGCCGCAGCGACATGCCGACGGCGTGAGACGCGCTCCCTGCTGTCGATGCCGGCAGCCGTTCTTCGCAGAAATGATGACGCGTGAACATGCACGGCTCGCTCTCCTCCCAGGCTTGCCGATGTGGTTTATATAGCAATTAGTTTATTTAGCAACTGCATCCGCCGCGATCGGTGGCGCAGGTGCCAGGGTCGCCAGCGTGTGCCGGCATCGGCGGTGCCGGTCGGCGCCACTGGCGGGAGATCAGGGTTCAGTCGCCGGTACGGGGCCTGCGACCCGCCGGGTCGAGGGGGCCGCCGGCCGATCCGGCGCCGGCGGCGGGTCTCGCACGGCGGCCCCCCGACCGCTTCACAGGCCCATGCGATCCCGCACGCGCATCTTGATGTGCTTGGACTCGCGAAACGCCTCGATGCCTTCGCGGCCGAGTTCGCGGCCGATACCGCTCATCTTCCAGCCCCCGAAGGGGGCGTGGAGTTCGCTGGTGTCGTTGACGTTGACGCCGACGGCGCCGGCCTCGATCCGCTCCGCCAGGCTCCAGGCGCGTTCGAGGTCGCCGGAGTAGACATAGGCGGCGAGGCCGAAGGGGAGGGCGTTGGCGACGGCCAGCGCTTCCCGGTCGTCCGCAACCGGCCTGATCGCCGCCAGCGGTCCGAAGGTCTCCTCCGTCAGGGCGAGGGCGCCGTCCGGAACGTCGTCGACGACCGTCGGCTGGAAGAAGAAGCCGCGGTCGTAGCCATCGCCGCCCGGTCGCCCGCCGCCGGCTACCAGCCTGCCGCCGCGCCGCAACGCGTCCTGGAGATGGGCGTCGGTCCGCGCGCGGACGCTCTCGTTCAGCACCGGGCCGTAGAGCACGCCCGGCAGGACGCCGTGGCCGAGCCTGATCTTTCGCGTCTCCTCCGCCAGCGCCTCGACGAAGCGCGCGTGGATTCCGCGCGCGACGAGGATGCGGTTCACCGCGATGCAGATCTGGCCCATGTTGGAGAAGGAACGCCGCGCGGCAGCGGCTGCCGCCTCCTGCGGATCGGCGTCGTCGAGCACGATGAAGGGGCATTGGCCGCCGAGTTCGAGCGACAGCCGCTTCAGCGTGCCGGCCGCCGCGCGCATGATCGACTGGCCGGCGGGAACCGAGGCCGTCGCGGTCACCATGGCGATGCCGGGGTGCTCGGCCAGCGCCGCGCCGACCTCCGGGCCGGTGCCGGGGATGTCGTTCAGCACGCCCGCCGGCAGGCCCGCCTCGACGAAGCATTCGACCACCTGGCCGATCGCGAGCGGCGTCTCGTGCGGCGGCTTCACCACCAGCGTGCATCCGGCGGCGAGCACGGGGGCGACCTTCCAGGCATAGAGATCGACCGGATAGTTCCACGGCACGATGCCGCCGACGACGCCGACGGGTGCCGTGGTAACGAGGCTGCGGATGTCGGCGCGCGCGGACGGGCGGATCGAGCCGCCGAGCCTGCGGCCCTCCTCGGCGTAGAAGCGGATGACCTCGACGCCGAACAGGATCTCCTTCATCGAGTCCGGCACCGGCTTGCCCTGCTCGCGCGTCAGCGTGTCGGCGATGGCCGGGGCGCGCTGCGCGACCAGATCCGCCGCGCGGTGCAGCACCCGGGCGCGCTCGTCGGCATGGGTCGAGGCCCAGCCCGGCAGCGCCTTGCCCGCGGCGGCGACCGCGCGGTCGACGTCGGCGCGGGTGGCGATGGCGCTGGTGCCGACGAGGTCGCCGGTGGCCGGGTCGCGGATCTCGGCGCGCCCGCCCGCGGCGGCCTCGGTCCAGGCGCCGTCGATGAAGAGTTTCCTGTCCATGCCGCTCACCGTGCCTTCAGCCGGCGCCAGAGTTCCTCGTAGTTCTCGTCGTTCTGCCGGTTGGCGGCCTCCTTGGAGGTCGTGTTGGGGCTGACCATGACGTGCGGCGTGATGCCTTCGGCGACCAGCTTTTCGGCCGTCAGCGCCACGATGGCATGGGCGATGGCGATGGTGACGCTGGTCGAGGAGGCGCCGACCGGCGACTCCAGCCCGTCGATGTAGAGCGCCGCGTCCGCCTTGGGGATACCGGTGTCGATGACCACGTCGGCCACCTCGTAGAGCCGCTTGCCGCAGGAATGGCGCGACGGCGTGGACGAGGAATGCGGGATGGAGGTGACGCCGATCAGCTTGATGCCGCGCTCCTTGCACTCCATCGCGATGTCCATGATCACGGCGTTGATGCCGGAATGCGAGAACAGGATCATCGTGTCTTCGGGATCGATCTGGTGCGAGCGCAGGATCGCCTTGCCGTAGCCTTCCTGGGCATGGATGAAGCGGTATTGCCGCGCTCCCATGTCGCCCCAGACGTGGTGGAACGAGATCATCGTGCTTTCGACGATCGGGCGGAAGCCGACGATGGTGCCGGTGCGCGGAAAGCTCTCCAGCGCCGGCAGTGCGCCGTGGCCGGTGCCGAAGGTGAAGGCGAGCTTGCCGGCGGCGATGCTTGCCGCGCACAGCGCGGCTGCCTCCTCGATGGCGGCGGCCTGCGTCGTCCGCACCGTCTCCAGCCGTTCGGCGAGCGACCCGAAATAGCGGTCGAGAAGCGTTGTCATGGCTTGGTCCTTCTTGTTCTTCTTGCCGGGAGGGTCAGGCGGGCAGGGCGGTGAGAGCGTCGAGCGCGGTCTCGAACAGTTCGATCTCGGCTTCCGCCATCGCCGCGTCGCTGATCTTCTCCTGCGTATGCGCATCCACCGTGGCGACGCAGAGCGTCGAGGCGCGCGCGCCGAGGATGCGGGCGGCGACGAGCAGCGCCGAGGTCTCCATGTCGGTGCCGATCAGGCCCATGCGCGCGATGTCCTGCTTCAGGCTGCCGATCATCTCGCGGCGCGCACCGGAGAGGCCGAACATCTCGGTGTAGAACCCGTCCCAGGTGCCGAAGATGCCGGCGTGCCAGGTGCGGTCGCCGGTCGCGAGGCGCCGTCGCAGCGCCGTGTTCAGGTCGAAGTCGGCGATCGCCGGATAGCCGAGCGGGGCATAGCTGTTCGATGTGCCGTCGGCCCGAAGGGCGCCGTCGGCGAGCACGAAGTCGCCGAGCCCGGCAGGCGGGATCGCCATCGCGGTGCCGATGCGCAGGAAGGTGCGGATGCCGAGCGCGTAGAGCTCGTGCAGCACGATCGAGGCGATCGGCGCGCCCATGCCGAAGGCGGCGGCGGTGATGCGCCGCCCGCCGCGCAGCCCGGTCACGGTGCGCAGGCCGCGGCTGACGGGCGGGAAAGCCGGGTTTTCGAGATGCTCGGCGATCCGGTCGATGCGCGCGGGATCGCCGATGAGGATCGCGGCGTCGCCGACCTCCTCGCGCGATACGCCGATGTACCAGGCGCGGTCGGAGCTTTCTTCCTGTGTCATGGGTCAGGCACTTTCGTCGGTGGGAAAAAGGCGGCTGCGCAGCAGCGTGGCGGCGGCCCGATGGCCCGCCCCGACCACGGCGGCGAGATCGGTCTCGCCGCCCGCGAGAGCGGCGATGGCGCCGCCCGCGAAGGTATCGCCGGCCCCGGTCGGGTCGGGCGTCTCGAAGGGAAGGGTCGGCACGGTCAGCGTCGTCCCGTCGCGCGTCACGACTGCGCCCTCGCCGCCGAGCGTCTCGATCACGACGCGCCCCGGACGCGCACCGGCAGCCGCGCGGAACGCCGCCTCGACGAAGCCGCGCTCGGCCCGGCTGTGGCAGATCACGTCGGCGCGCGCGGCGAGCCGGGCGGCGAGTTCGGGCGGCAGCGCCCGGGGATCGTCCTTCACCACCCAGGCCAGCCGCGCCGCGGGGCCAAGCGCGTCGAGCGCCGCGAGCGTCGCGCGGGTTGGGCCGATGGTGACGCAGAGCCAGCCGGCCCCAGCCACGGCGTCGCGCTGCGCGGCGGTCAGGTCCAGATCCTTCGGCATGCCGGGATCGTAGAGGCAGGCGCAGCCGCCGTCGGGATCGTAGGCCAGCACGGCGATCGGGGTGCGTGCACCCGGCACGCGGGCCATCGCGTCGACCAGGACGCCCCTGCCGCGCAGCTGTTCGAGATAGGCGTCGCCCGCCTCGTCGGCGCCGATCCAGCTCACCGGCTTCGCATCCGCCACGCCGGCCGCCGCCAGCGCCGACGCCACGTAGGCGGGGCTGCCGCCGAGCCGCGGCCAGGCGTTCTGCGGGCGCGCGAGGATGGTGGAGGTGCGGCCGGGCCGCGGCACGCTGTCCAGCATGGCCACGTGGTCGAGGCTCGCATAGCCGATGATGGCGATGCCGCCCGTCACGACAGCATGTCCACGGCTTCGGCGAGCGGCACGACCTGGCCCATGTAGCGGTGGATGTCCTCCAGCGACGCTTCGGCCAGGTGCGGCCGGTTCGAATTCGTCGCCTCGCGCGGCACCACGGGCTCGAAGCCGTTGGCGAAGGCGTCCTGCGCGGTGGCGCGGATGCAGACGTTGGTCTTCACCCCGGCAATCACGACGCGGGTGACGCCCTGCTCGGTCAGCAGCAGCGCGAGATCGGTGGCGAAGAAGGCGCTGAAGCGGCGCTTCCACACGACGGTCTCGTTGGCGCCCTGCGGCACGAAGTCGGCGAAGAAGCCGGCATCCTGCGCCCCTTCGAGGTGATGCACCGGCAGCTTGCGCCATTCGAAATCGTCGAAGCCGGGCCGGTGCCGCTCGGCGGCGTGGACGACGACCGCGCCCGATCGCCGTGCGGCGGCACGCAGCGCGCGCATCGGCTCCAGCACGTCCTCGACGCCGGGATAATGGTTCGGCTGGCCGGCCTCGAAGAACGAGTTGATCACGTCGACCAGGATCAGCGCCGTGCGCGGGGCTTGCATCGTCATCGTCAGGCTCTCCTTGCCTTGGCGCGGCGGGCGGCGAGGGCGACGGCCGTCAGGACGACGATCACCATCGCGTAGGGCAGCGTCTGGACCAGTTCCGCCGGCACGCCGCGCCCCTGCATGCGGATCTGGAAGGCGTCGAAGAAGCCGAACAGCAGCGCGCAGGCGGCGGTCGCCCAGGGCCGGTTGCGGCCGAAATAGAAGGCCGCCAGTGCGATGAAGCCGCGTCCTGCGGTGATGCCCTCGTTGAAGATGCCGACCACGCCGATCGACAGCGAGGCGCCGGCGAGGCCGGACATGATGCCCGCATAGACGGTCGAGAGGTCGCGCAGCATCAGCGGGTTCAGGCCCAGCGCGCGGGCGGCCTGGGGCGCTGCGCCGACGGCACGCAGCCGAAGGCCGAGCCTCGTGCGGGCGAGGAACCAGACGGTGACCGGCACCATCGCCCAGGCAGCCCAGGTGAGCGGATCGTGGCCCGACAGGATCGCGCCGAGAACGGGGATGTCGGCCACCACGGGGATGTCGATGCGCGGCAGGCGGGCGACGTCGGGGAGGCTGAGCGTGCCCGAACTGCCGTAGGCGACACTCAGGAAGAAGCGGACGAGACCGGCGACCGCGACGAGGAAGCCGAGCCCGACGATGATCTCGTTGGCCTGCAGCCGCGTCACCGCCAGCGACATGGCGAGACCGACCACCCCGCCGGCCGCGGCCGCCGCCAGCAGCGCGACCGGCCAGCTTCCCGTCATCGACGCCACGATCAGCCCGAACAGCGCGCCGGCCAGCATCATCGAATCGAGACCGATGTTGACGAGGCCGCCGACCCGGTTGATCAGGCCGCCGAGGGCTGCGAGCAGCACCGGGGTGGTCATCACCACGGCGGCATGGATGATGTTGTCGATCATGCCGCGCGCCTCCGCCGAACGATGAGCCGTCCGAGCTGCGCGACCGCGAAGACCATCACGGTCCCCTGCAGGATGTCGACGATCTCGATCGGCACGTCGCTGAAGAACTGGATGGTCGCGCCGGCATTGGCGAGCGCGCCGAAGAGCAGCGCGGCGAGGAAGATGCCGAGCGCCGATCCGCGCCCCAGCAGCGCCACCGCGATGCCGGTGAAGCCGTAGCCCGGCGAGAAGCCGGCGACGAAGCGGCCGACATTGCCGAGCGCGTGGATGCCGCCGGCCAGCCCGCCGATGGCGCCCGACAGCAGCATCATCTTGATCACCAGCATCGGAACGTCGATGCCCGAAGCGATGGCGAAGCGCGGGTTCATGCCGGCCAGCCGCGTCTCGAAGCCGAGCGCGGTGCGGCTGCCCCACAGCGCGTAGAGGCCGAGCAGCGCGATGGCGATGAGGAAGCCCGCGTTCAGCGTCGACGGCGGCATGAGCTTCGGCAGCCGCGCCGCGTCGGCGATCATCGGCGTGGCGGAATTGGCCGAGCCGGGCGCGAGCAGCGGGCCGTTGACCAGCCAGGCGGTGAGGCTGATGGCGATGAAGTTGAGCATCAGCGTGGACACCACCTCGTCGACGTCGAGCCGCGCCTTGAGGACGCCGGGCGTGAGCATCCACAGCGAGCCGACGACGACCCCGGCCAGAAGTGCCAGGGGCAGCAGGAGGGCGGCCGGCAGGCCGGCGAAGGTGAAGCCGACGGTGGCCGCCGCCAGTCCGCCCACGAAGATGCAGCCCTCGACGCCCACGTTGAAGGCGCCGGCGCGGAAGGCGACGGCGGTGGCGAGCCCGGTCAGGATGAGCGGCGTGGCCGCCGACAGCGTCGCGGCGATGCGGCGCGAACTGCCGAAGGCTTCGGTGGCGAGCAGCCCGTAAACCTCGAGCGGATTGTGCCCGGCGGCGAGCAGCACGAGCCCGGCCACCACGAAGGCCGCGACCAGGGGGCCGAGCGGCTCCAGCATGCCGAGAAAGGCGGAGCGTCCGGCGGGTGTCGTGGCGACGGCCTGTCCGCTCATCCCTGCCTGCCTCCGAGCATCAGCCGGCCGATCTCCTCCAGCCCGGCGGCGCCGCGCGCCACTTCTCCGGTGATCCTGCCGCCATAGACGACGACGATGCGGTCCGACAGCGTCACGAGTTCCTCGAGTTCCTCCGAGACCAGCAGCACGGCGCCGCCGCGGTCGCGATAGTCGATCAGGCAGCGGTGGATGAAGTCGATGCCGCGGATGTCGACGCCGCGGGTCGGCTGGCAGGCGACGAGCAGTTTCGGATCGCCGTCGAGCTCGCGCGCGACTGCCACCCGCTGCTGGTTTCCGCCCGACAGGCTGCCGGCCGGCTGGCGGTCGGATGCCCGCTTGACCGAATAGCGGTCGAGCAGGTCTTCGACGTGGCGCGCGATGGCTGACCGGCGCAGGATGCCGTGGGAGCACAGTTCCGGCCGCCGGTGGTGGCCGGCGATGGCATTCTCGGCGATGGAGGCGGCAAGGCACAGGCCCTCCGCCGCGCGGTCGGGGCTGAGATAGGCGAGCCCGAGCGCCCGCCGCTGTGCCAGCGTCAGCGCGGCGAGGTCGGTGGCGCCGAACCGGATCGACCCGGCATCGACCGAGCCGAGCCCGGTGATTGCGGCGACGATCTCGTCCTGTCCGTTGCCGGCGACGCCCGCGATACCGACGATCTCGCCCGACCGTACGGTGAGGTCGAAGGCGGACAGGGCGGCGTTGCCGCGCAGGTCGCGGGCGGACAGGCCGGCGATCTCCAGCACGGGAGCGCCGGCCGATACGGCGCGCGGCTGTGGCCGCGCCAGCACCTCGCCGATCATCATCTCGGCCAGGCTCTCGCGGCTGGCCGACGAGCGCGGCAGGCTGGCGACGACGCGGCCGTTGCGGATGACGGTGATCTCGTCGGCCACGGTCAGCACCTCGTCCAGCTTGTGGCTGATGAAGAGAACGGTGCGCCCCTCGTCGCGGAGCTTGCGCAGCAGCGCGATCAGCTCGCGCACCTGCGCCGGCGCCAGCACCGCCGTCGGCTCGTCGAGGATCAGCACGTCGGCGCCGCGGTAGAGCAGGCGCAGGATCTCGACGATCTGGCGAACATGCACCGGCGCGTCTTCGGCGGGCGTGTCCCAGTCGAGAGAGACGCCGGCGAGCGCTTCCAGCGCGCGGGCCTTGGCGAGCGCCGCCGCGCGGTCGATGCGGCCGAGACCGTCCACCGGTTCGGCCGCCAGCATGAGGTTTTCCAGCAGCGTGAGGCCGGGCGCCAGCATGAACTCCTGGTGCACCATGCCCACGCCGCGGGCGAAGGCGTCGGCGGGGCCGGCGAAGGTCGCCGGTTCCCCGTCGAGCAGGATGACGCCGGAATCCGGCCGGTCCACGCCCTGCAGGATCCGCATCAGCGTCGACTTGCCGGCGCCGTTGCCGCCGACGATGGCGTGCACCGTTCCGCGCCGCGCCCGGAAGTCGATCGCGTCGTTGGCCAGCACCGGGCCGAACCGCCGCGTGACGCCCTGCGCCCCGAGGCGGACCGACCGGTCCGGCATCGTCTCTGCCGTCTGCATGGAAGGCCGGATCCCAAGGCTTACTTCAGGTAATCGGGATAGCCCTGCTCGACCACGTTCCAGACCTTGATCTTGCCCGACAGGATGTCCTGCTTCGCGGCCTCGACCTTTTCGAGATAGGCGGCCGGGATCAGGTCCTTCGTGTGCTTCATCTCCGACAGGCCGACCCCGTTCTCGGCGAGGCCGAAGGCGATGGTCTTGCCGCTCGGGAAATTGCCCGCGGCATAGTCCTTGATCAGGGTCTCGACCGCGACGTCGGTGCGCTTGATCATGCTGGTCAGCACGTTGCCCGGGGCCAGCCCGTCCTGGTCGGTGTCGACGCCGATGGCGTAGCGGCCGGCTTCCTTGGCGGCCTGGATGACGCCCATGCCGGTGCCGCCGGCGACCTGGTAGACGATGTCGGCGCCTTCCTCGAACATGGCCTTGGTCATCTGCAGGCCGATCGCCGGGTCGGCGAAGTTGTTGGAATAGGCGACCTTCACCACCACGTCGGGATTGGCGGCCTTGGCGCCCTCGACATAGCCGGCGATGAACTTGTCGATGCCGGCCGACTTGGTGCCGCCGATGACGCCGATGATCGGCTCCGGCGTGATGCCCTTGATGGAGGTGTCGGTGGTGACCAGCGCCGCCAGCATGCCGGCGAGGTAGGATCCTTCCTGTTCCTGGAACAGCACCGAGGCGACGTTCGGCGCCTCGCGGACCTGGTTCAGGATCACGTAGTTGGTGTCGGGATAGTCCTTGGCCACCTCGAGCATCGGCTCGCCGTGCGAATATTCGAGGTCGATGACGAGGCCGAAATCGGCGTCCGAGGCGCGGCGCAGGATTTCTGCGGCCTGGGCGACCACGTCGCGCGATTCGACCGGCTTGCCCTCGAGACCGGTGGCTTCGAGCCCGCGCTTGAAGCCTTCATAGGCGAGGTCGTTGTAGGACTGGTCGCCGAGGCCGCTCTGCGAGATGACGAGCGCGACCGGCTTCTCCGCCGACAGGGCGCTAGTTGTCCCAAGGGCCGAGACGAGGGCCGATGTGGCCACGGTGATCGCCAATGTTCTGATCATGCTGGTACTCCTTGCCATTCTTGATGTTCCCCACATGATGCTGCCGGACGAGGAGAGCCTCGTATGAGTAGCGGCGGGCATCATAGATCGCGCTGACGGCATCGAGCGGCGTGCCGTCGGCGGCGAACGAGTGTCGGGTCACCGCGACGACGACCGCGTCGCCCTCGAGACCCAGAAGCGTGCGGTCCCGCTCGGAGGCGGGACAGGCCACCAGCCGTTCCGTCGCGCTGGCGACGACGAGGCCGTGCGCCTCGAAATGGCGGTAGAGCGAGAAGCCCGGCTCCGACGCGATCGCCCGCGTCAGCCGCGTCTCCGCGACGATTTCCGTCGACAGGATCGAGCGGTGCCGCGCGACGCCGCGGCCGTCGACCAGCCGCAGGCGGTCGAGCAGCATGACCGGCGTTCCGGCTGCGTAGGGCAGCCCGTCCTCCCAGTCCGCCGCCTCGAAGGCGAGCAGCCGGTGCGAGGCGACGTGACCCGCGGCCTCGACCGCCTCGGTGAAGGAGAGCAGGTAGCCCGGCGCCCGCCGCAGCGGCGCCTCGGCCACGAAGGAGCCGCTGCCCTGGCGGCGCGTCACCAGCCCTTCCTCGACCAGCTGTTCCACGGCCTTCGCCACGGTGAAGCGGCTGACGCCCCACAGCTTCGCCAGTTCCGGCTCGCTCGGAATGCGCGCGCCCGGTCCCATCTCGCCGATCTGGGTCTTCAGCCCCTCGGCGATCTGCAGATAGAGCGGTCCTGCGCGGGTTCCGGCCTTGATCATGCTTGTCCATGCCATCTTGTCCAGTCAACTGAGCAGATCGTGAGGCGGCTTGCAAGTGGATTTCGCTGGCAGACCGAGTGCGTCACGCGTCGGAGCACCTCCAGGCCGAGCGGCATCGGCACGGCGCCGCACGTCGCCGTCACCTCTGCTGCACCGGCAGCGTCGGGCGTCCCCCCTCGCGCCGCGTCATTCCGGACCGGTCGCCGAGCGCAGCGGAGGCGTCCGGATTCGGAATCCATTCCGTGACGTCCGCAGGAAGAAGCCTGACGCGATCGACGTCGGGAATGGATTCCGGACAGCCGCTCCGCGCTCCGCGCGGCTCGTCTTCCGGAATGACGCGGGCAAGGCGACCGCCGCCGATCCCGCCTCCGCTCTCGCCCGGCGCCTCCCACCTTCGTCATCCCGGGAGGGCGTCCGAGCGCAGCGAAGGACGACGTATCCGGGATCCATGCCTCGTCGGCGACGCCTCGCTCCGGTGCAGGACGGACCCTCTCCTTCTCCATCGTTCCGTTGATCGTCTTCCAACGACGCATGGCCCCCCGGGTCTGCGCGACGGCCTTCGGCCTGCTCCGCCGAGGATGACGATGCCGAAGGACGCGCCACGGGAACGGAGCACCCTGGCGTCCGCGGCCATCGTCCGTCCGGCTGCTGGGTTGTCTACGGGGAAATCCTCGGCGTCGCCCCTCCCGCAGGGGCGTGGGTCGAAACTCCGACTACATGTTCCTGGAAATGCACCACGAGCGTCGCCCCTCCCGCCGGGGCGTGCACCGAAACCTCGTCGGAGGCCGGTCCGGCGCGATCATCTCATCGGCCTTCCGATGCCGGGCCGCGGTGTGCTGCTCCTGAACGCTTCTTTTACCAGAAGTGCCTAAAACAGTCCTCATGCAGAAACCTGGCGCCGGCCGACGAGCGACGATGGTCTCCACCATGGCTGCGGCCGGGCTCGTCCCTGCGGCCCTGGTCGGGAGCCTCGTGGCGGCCGTCCCGGCGCCGTCCTTCGGGCGCTCCGCGACGATCGCAGCCGTCTTTCCGCCCTGGTGGCCGGCAGGGCGCGCCTTCGAGGCGGCGGCGGGAGCGGGACCCCTGCTCGACGCGGGACGGGCGCCGTTCGTGATGGTGGTCGGCTTCACCGATCCGGCCGTCGCCGACAGGCTGCGGGCTGCCGGTGCGATTTTCCTCGTGGATGCCGCGGCCGTCGGCTGTGCGCCGACGGGGCCAGATGAAGGATGAGACGATGAACTCCACGACGGGCGACGCGCTCCGGGATCTCGGCCTGCACAGACGCCGCATGGTGAAGGCCATCGCGGTCGGGCAGTTCGGCGCGCTGCCGCTGATCGGTCTGGCGCAGATCCTCAACGGCACCACCGGCTTCGGGATGCTGGCGGCCTCGCTCACGCTTGCCGTGCTGGCGACGGCGCTTGCGCGGCGGCCCGCGCTGGAGGCGGCGGCGAGCGCGATCTGCGGCGTGGCGGTGGCGGCCAACGTGTCGTTCCTGGTCGCCGCACTTGCCGGCAATCCCCTGCAGGTCGACATGCACATGGCCTATTTCGCGGGCCTCGCCCTGATCGGCGCGACGTTCGACTGGCGCGCCATCGTCGCCGCGACGCTGACGACCGCCGTGCATCACCTCGTCCTGAACTTCGCCTTCCCGGCAGCCATCTATCCGGGCGGCACCGACATGATCCGCTTTCTCGTGCATGCCGTGATCCTGGTCGTCGAGGCGGCGGCGCTGCTGTGGGTGGCGTGGCGGGTCGGCGGCATGTTCGACAGCATCGCGCGCACGGGCGAGGCCATGCGCGAGGAGCAGCGCCGCGCCGACGCCGCCGGACGGGAGACCCTCGCCCTGCGCGAACGCCAGCAGGCGGAGCGCGAGGAGCAGATGCGAAGGCAGGAGGCGCAGGCCGCCGATCTCCGCCGGTTCGTCGCCGACATGGAGCGGGGCCTCGGCCGGATCGCGGACGGCGACCTGACGGTGCGGCTGCTGGATCCGGCCCCGGTCGCCTACGAGGCGCTCCGGCACAAGTTCAACGAAACCATCGGCCAGCTGATGCGGACGATCGGTGCGACGGTCGAGGTCGTCGCGACGATCCGCGGCGGGCTGGCCGAGATTACCGCCGCCTCCGGCGACCTGTCGACGCGCACGGAGCAGCAGGCGGCCAGCCTCGAGGAAACGGTGGCCGCGCTCGGTGCCGTGACGCAGGGCGTGAACGAGACGGCCACCGCGGCCGGCCGCGCGCAGCAGCTTGCCGACGCCGCGCGGACGGATGCCGACGGCGGCAGCGCCGTCGTGCGCAGCGCCGTCGACGCCATGAGCGTGATCCGGTCCTCCTCGGCCGAGGTGTCCAAGATCGTCGGCGTGATCGACGAAATCGCCTTCCAGACCAATCTGCTGGCGCTCAACGCCGGTGTGGAGGCCGCCCGCGCCGGCGAGGCCGGCCGCGGCTTCGCCGTCGTTGCCCAGGAAGTGCGCGGGCTGGCGCAGCGCTCGGCCGAAGCGGCGCGGGAGATCAGGGGGCTGATCTCGGCTTCGGGCGATCAGGTGAAGACCGGCGTCGAACTCGTCGCCGCCTCCGGGCAGGCGCTCGCCAGGATCATGGAACAGGTCGTGGCCATGAGCGATCTCGTCGCCCACATCGCCGATGGCGCGCGGGAGCAGGCCGGCAGCCTCCGCGAAGTCTCGACCGCGGCCGACCGCATGGACCGCGTCACCCAGCAGAACGCCGCCATGGTCGAACAGAGCGCCGCCGCGGCGCAGAAGCTCTCGATCGAAACCGAGGAACTGGCGCGCATGATCGCCCGGTTCCGCACTGCCGGCAGCGAACCCGCGTTCCGTCCCGCACGCGCCGCCTGACGGCGCAGCCGGTCGGCGGCACGGGCGTCCCTCCACCGCCTCTGTCGCCGCCTGCGCCGCGTCGCTGCGTCCTCTGCGTGCGCGCTTCGCAAAGATCGCCGACCTTTTCCGGAACAGGCACCGCACTCGGCCGTTTGGTGCTCGGTCGGTCACGGATGTGACCTCCAACCCATCATTCCGCGAAAGGGACATGACCATGGCGAAGGAAAAGACGCTGGAAGACCTCTTCCACGATACGCTCAAGGACATCTACTACGCCGAGCGCAAGATCCTGAAGGCACTGCCGAAGATGAAGCGCGCCGCGCAGTCCGACGAACTCAAGGCCGCCTTCGACAAGCACCACCAGGAGACGCAGGGCCAGATCGAGCGCCTGCAGCAGGTGTTCGAGATCATGGGCAAGCGCGCCCAGGGCAAGACCTGCGACGCCATCGAGGGCATCATCTCCGAGGGCGAGGAGATCATGGACGAGTTCAAGGGCACGGCAGCCCTCGACGCCGGCCTGATCTCGTCGGCGCAGGCCGTCGAGCACTACGAGATCACCCGCTACGGCACCCTGAAGCGCTGGGCGACGGAACTCGGCATGACGGATGCCGCCGACCTGCTCGATCAGACCCTGCAGGAGGAGTCCAAGACCGACGGCGATCTCACCAAGCTCGCCGATTCCTCCGCCAACGCGCGGGCGAAGTCGAAGAAGGCCGCCTGACGACGCAACATCGGCCCGCGGCGGGGCCCCAACCCGCCGCGAGAGCCGCCTGAAAAGCCCGGCGCTGCCCCCCCCTCGGGTGAAGGGCGGCCGTCGGTGCTGGCGGCGATGTGCCGCCGCGGTGTTTCCTCAGGCATCGGCCTTGGCCGTACGGCGCACCGACACTGTCCCCGACCTCCGGCACCCCGAGAGTCGCCATGGCTGCTTCCGGTCTCGTCCACGGCCCGCTGGGGCCGAACTGCCTGCACGTCTGCATCGACATGCAGGCCATCTTCATGCCGGGTGCGCCCTGGGGAAATCCCTGGATGGAACGTGTCCTCCCGGCGGTCGAGGAATTGTCGGCGCGGCATGCGCGGCGCACCGTCTTCACGCGTTTCGTGCCCGCCACGGATCCAGAGACGGCGCCCGGCGCCTGGAAACGCTACTATCGCAAATGGGAAGCCCTGACGCTGCGGCACGTGGCGCCGGAGCTCGTCGACCTCCTGCCGGCGCTGGCGCGCCTCGCTCCACCGGCGGCGGTGCTCGACAAGCGGGTCTACTCGCCCTGGACGGAGGGGCGGCTCGATGCCCTGCTGGCATCGGGCGGGATCGACACGCTGGTCGTCTCGGGTGGCGAGACCGATGTCTGCGTGCTTGCAACGGTGCTCGGCGCCGTCGACCGCGGCTACCGCGTCGTCATCGCCGCCGATGCGGTCTGCGGCTCGGCCGACAGCACCCACGATGCAGCGATGCTGCTCTACGCGTCGCGCTTCAGCGAGCAGGTTGAGGTCGCGGCGACGGAGGAAATCCTTTCGGGCTGGTCCTGACTTCCCGGACCGGGATGCGGGCGGACCGTGGCGCGGCTCCGCGGGCGTCTGGCATCGATCCGGCGACCGTGCTAGCGGCGCGGACGCGAAGGACATGCGATGGTCGAAGACGGCACGCGATATCTGCTCTGCCGCCCCAATGGCGGTCTGAACGACACGCTGGTGCAGCTGGAGCTGTGCCGGCGGTACGCCGCCCGCTTCGGCCGTACGCTGATCGTCGACACCTCGCGCTGCGGGCTCAGGCTGCCTTTCGGGGAGGTCTTCCTGCCGCGTGAGGATTTCGGGCCGCCCGTCCTCGGCCTCACCGCAGGTCTGGCGCAGGAACTCGACCGCTGCGCGTCGGTTGCGCCGTCCGCACTGGCGGGCCGCATCTCCACCTACGTCTCCGTCTGGGATACCGAACTCGGAGCAACGGTGGAGCGGGACTCGCGGCAGCGCATCGTCTTCGATCTCGAATGCGACCATGCGGAGGCCCTTCTCGTGCACGAGCAGCCCGGCGGCGGAAAGCGGGGCTTCGGGTTCCTCGGGCGCGTGGCGCTCTCACCCTGGATCGCCGATGCGGTGACCGCGCGGCTGCTGCCGCTCGGCGGCGACTACGACGCCATCCACGTGCGCAACACCGATCTGTCGACCGACTACCTGCGCCTGTTCCGGCGCTGCCGGCGGCTCTTCGCCGGCCGGCAGCTGCTCGTCTGCTCCGATGCGGCTGACGTGAAGCGGCGGGCGGCGGAGGTCTTCGCCGCGAGCACGATCCTGAGCGTCGCCGAGGTCCCGGACACGGGCGGCGAAGGCCTGCACTGGAGCCGGCTCTCGGAACCCCGCAAGGCGGCGGTCGACCTGTTCGCCGATCTCCTCGCGATCGCGCTGAGCCGCCGTTTCGTGTTCACCGCGGTGGACGCGCGCGGCGGCAGGCGCACCGGGTTCTCCGGCTTCTCGGTGCTGGCCGACATGCTGCGCCAGCAGCCGGACGTCGTGCGCGGCCTGCTGGAGGCGGCCGATCCGGTCCGCGTCGCCGCGCTGTTGACGGCTCACGCCGCGCCGGGCGGCATGCGGGCGGTCGGGCGGTCCGTCGCGGTGCTCGACCAGTGGCGCTGGAACCATGGCGCCCGCTGGTTGTCCCTGCGGCTCGGCGTGAAGCTGCGGCTGCGCGCGCTGCTCCCGGGCTGACCGCGATCTTGTCCGTCCGCCGCAAGCTCCGGGACGCGCGTGTGGGGTGCGGCCGTGCCGGACGGCAGCGATTTTTGTGCGCGGCGTCGCGTCGGTCTTTTCGCGCCGGTGCCGGCGTGCGATGATCATGCTGCGGCCATCCGGCCGCGTTCCTGAGGGGGTTCTTCCGATGTCTCGCATGCCCGCGCGCCGTCTCGTCGCGTCGCTCCTGTCCCTGTCTGCCGTCTGCCTGCTGCCGTCCGTCATTCCAGCCAAGGCATCCGACGTCACCTTCGTCATCCGCAACAACCACCCCAACGCCGTACGCGTGGAACTCTACAGCCAGGACCGCGATCACGTCTGGCCGGGCAGGGGCCAGGATTTCTACCTCGACGACGGCGAAGCGCGCGAGATGTCGCTGGCCTGCGAGGAAGGCGAGCGGATCTGCTACGGGGCCTGGATCGACGGCGACGAGAGCACCTATTGGGGCGTGGGCCCCGGCAATGCCGAGAGCTGCGCCGACTGCTGCTACGTCTGCGAGGGCGGCCAGACGGAGGAGATCGTGCTCGAGGAATAGGGCTCCGGTGCGCGGGAGCATCCCGGCCGGACCCATCGCGCTTCGCTTCCGGATGGCGAGGCGATCCGCCGGCGGATCGCCTCGTGCCTGACGGGTCGCGCCAGTCTCTTGCGCCTGCAACCTTTGGGTGCCGGCGCCATTAGCGGGTCGGAAACCTCCACCCGCTCCCGTCCGGTGGCGCGGGTCCCGTTTCCGCGAGCGGCTCTATTTGGACGCCAGCACCGCGCAGCGTCCGAAGATCGGGAACTTGTATTTCTTCAGGCCGGCCTCGCAGTCTTTCAGCGCCATGTCCTCGGCCGCCGCCTTCGACGGAAAGTTCAGCCGCCAGGAGCAGATGAAATGCTCGTTGCCGTAGCCGTCGGGCGTGCTGACATAGGCGGAATGGCCGGACGCCGCGACGTAGCGGTCGTATCCGCCTTCGCAGGGGCCGTGGACCATGGTTCCGAAACGCGGCGCCCGTCGCACCTCGCCCTTGTCTCCCGCGAGCGAACCGGCCTGCGCCGGCGCGAGCGAGGCGGCGATCACCGCGCCGGCGATGGCCAGTCCAGCCATCCTGCGTCCTGAACCCACCCTCACGTCCTCCTCTGGCCCCAAGCTTCTCGATTCGCGGGACGGTTGCGGGCTCCATACCCGCATATCGACAGGCTCATGCGCCTGCAGGCCCCTTCGGACCATCGCCGGTCGTCGGCGCCGGTCGGCGGGACTACTTCGACGCGACGACCTCGCAGGGGCCGAAGACCTCGTGCCTGTACCTCTTCACGCCCGCCCGGCAATCGGCCAGCGCGGCGGCTTCCGCCTTGGCCTTGGTGGCGAAGTTCAGGCGCCAGGAGCAGACATAGGCCTCGTTGCCGAAACCGCTCGGCGACGAGGCGTAGGCGGAGTGGCCGCCAGCGGCGACGTATTTCCTGTAGCCGTCCTTGCACGGCCCGTACTCCAGATTGTCGAAGATGTGCCGCCGCTTCACCTCGCCCTCGCTGCCCGCCAGCGATCCGGCCCGTGCGCCAGCAAGCGGCGAAAGGATCGCAGCCCCCGTCAGTGACACAGCCAGAATGAAGACTTCCGCACGCATGACGATACTCCCCCTTCCTCGATGTTTCCATCGAGAGTAGCGAGATCACGGCCGGTTGCAATCGCGTTGCGGGGACTTCCGTCTGCCTCCGATACAATCTTGCGGACGCGTTGCAGTTGTGCCGCACTCCACCGCACCCGACGTCCCGAGGAAGCCGCCGGCGGCCTGGTCGTCGGTCCGCGCCCGATCCCGCCTCACGGCCGCGGGTCGTTCCAGTGCACCATCGGCAGGCCGGCCACCGGGCTGCGGAAGAACGGGATCCTCGTGCCGCGCAGCGAGCCGATGTAGACCGTCTTCAGGTCCGGGCCGCCGAAGGTGACGCTGGCGAACCAGGGCGCGATGGTCCCGCCGGCGGCCAGCATCAGGTCGGGCGTGGCGGCGCCGCGATCGAAGGCGTCGAGCAGGCGCCGGCTCGCCTCCGGATTGTCGTCGTCGAGGATGATCCTGAGCTCGCCCTCCGGGGTGATGGCGAAGATGCGGTCGGTCATCACATGCGTGCCCCAGAGATTGCCGTGGGCGTCGAAGGCGATGCCGTCGATGAAGGCGCCGTGGTCCTCGGGGCCGAAGGTCTGGCGCTCCGACAGCGAGCCGTCGGCCGCCACCCGGAAGCGGGTGATCTTCCGGCCGGTGGTCTCCACCACGTAGAGCCACTCCTCCTTCGCATCGAGCCGGATTTCATTGGTGAAGGCGATGCCGGTGGCGACCGTGCGCACCGTGTCGCCGTCGACCAGCAGGATCGACCCGTCCTCGACGCGGCGGCTCGCCGCCTCCATCCAGTTCCGGATCTGGGTCGAGACCGTCACCCAGAGCCGGTCCCTGGAGTCGCGCAGGACGAAGTTGACCTTGCCGATCGGCTGGCCGTCGACCTTGTCGATCAGCACCCTGGTCTGGCCCGCGCGGGTCATCAGTTCCAGGCAGTCGGTACCGAAATTGGAGATGTAGATCGAACCGTCGCGGGCGAAGGCGAGACCGTTCGGCAGCGTCCCCTGCGTGAAGCGCGTCGCCTCGTCGGTGGCGGTCGCAAACGCGTCGGCGTGGCTCTGCGCGATCAGCTCCTGCGTGCCGTCCGGCTTGATGTGCATGACGCCCGAGCGCGCGTCGGCGGCCCACAGGCTGCCGTCGCGCTCGGCAAGGATGCATTCTGGCCGCTGCAGATCGTGGCCGACATAGGAGATGTCGGCCTTCGTCACGGTGAAGCCGTCGATCGGATTGGCCATCTCAGACCTCCTTCCAGCCGTCCGCCGTCTTCATCCGGTGGCGGATCGTGTTGTGCCGGCCGAGCGTCTGCTCGATGAAGCAGCCCTTCTTGGCGGTCTCGATCAGCTCGATCACCTTGTCCTGCGGCGAGGAACTGTCGATCAGCACGTCGATCTCGAAGGCCTTCGGCGCCGTCTCGTAGACCGGGCCCACCGCCTGCCAGTTCCACTGCACCCGCGTCTCGACCTTCAGGTCGTCGATCTTCACGCCGAGCCTTTTGGCGAAGGCGCGGATCTGCGTCATGATGCAGCCGGTCAGCGCGCCGACGAACAGCGCCAGCGGCGGCGGCGCCGAGGCATCTCCGCCGTGGAAGGAACCCTCGTCGGTCGCCATCTCGAACGGCCCCTCGGGGAAGGGCTGCACCATGGTGACCGACAGTTCGTTGCGCATCTTGCCGACGGCGTGGCCGGTGCAGTCGAACTGCACGACCGCCCTGTCCGTGACGGGGGCGTTCATCAGAAGGCCACCCGGTCGCCGCCCTTGAGGGCGAGCATCGCGCGGGCCTCTGCCGGCGTCGCGATGCCGTGGCCGAGTTCCTCGAGGATGGTGCGGATCTTGGCCACCTGCTCGGCATTCGAGCCGGCAAGCCTTCCCTTGCCGATGTAGAGCGAGTCCTCCAGCCCGACGCGCACGTGGCCGCCGAGAAGGGCGGCCTGCGTGATGAAGGGCATCTGGAAGCGGCCCGCCGCCAGCACCGACCAGACGTAGTCGTCGCCGAACAGCCGGTCGGCGGTCTGCTTCATGAAGGCGACGTTCTCGACCTCGGCACCGATGCCGCCCAGGATGCCGAAGATGGACTGGACGAGGAAGGGCGGCTTCACCAGGCCCTTGTCGACGAAATGGGCCAGGTTGTAGAGGTGGCCGATGTCGTAGCACTCGTGCTCGAAGCGCGTGCCGCAGCCTTCGCCGAGATGCTGCAGGATGTAGGCGATGTCGCGGAAAGTGTTGCGGAAGATGTAGTCGTCCGTCGCTTCCAGGTACGGCTTCTCCCAGGAATGCTTCCACTCCTTGTACTTGCCGGCCATCGGGTGCAGCGCGAAATTCATCGAGCCCATGTTGAGCGAGCAGAGTTCCGGCTCGGCCTTGAGCGGTGCCGCCAGCCGCTCCTGCACGGTCATGCCGAGCCCGCCGCCGGTGGTGATGTTCACCACCGCGTCGGTCGCCTGCTTGATGCGCGGCAGGAACTGCATGAAGACTTCCGGATCCGGCGTCGGCTTGCCGGTCTCGGGGTCGCGGGCGTGCAGGTGCAGGATCGCCGCACCGGCCTCGGCCGCATCGATCGACTGCTTGGCGATCTCGTCGGGCGTGATCGGCAGCGCGTCCGACATGGTCGGCGTGTGGACGCCGCCGGTGACGGCGCAGGTGATGATGATCTTGTCGTTCTTGCGGGCCATGGGGTCCTCCCTGATGTGTCTGTCGTTTTCGTCTCGCGAGTCCGGCGCCGTCAGCTTGGCCGTGGCTTCACGATGCGGTTCCTGAGCGTGCCGATGCGCTCGACGGTGAGTTCGATCACGTCGCCCGGCGCCAGCTGGCGGCCGACCTCCAGCGCACAACCGGTGCCGACCGTGCCCGAGCCGATCACCTCGCCGGCGAAGAGCGACTCGGAGGTCGAGAGGTAGGAGATGATCCGCGCGAAGGAGTGGTGCATGTCGCGCGAGTTTCCCCCGCCCCAGCGCTCGCCGTTGACGCGCACCTCCATGTCGAGCGCGACCGGATGCGTCACTTCGTCGGCCGTGAGGATGTAGGGGCCGAGGATGTTGCCGGTGTCGAAATCCTTGCCCTTGGTGGGGCCGAGCTGGCCGGGCGTCTCCTTCAGCTGCGCGTCGCGCGCCGACATGTCGTTGAAGATCGTGTAGCCGAAGACGTGCTCCATCGCCCGCTCGGCCGGAATGTCCACGCCGCCGGTGCCGATGATGACGGCGAGCTCCAGCTCGTAGTCCATGAAGGACGAGTAGGACGGCCAGAGCGTGTCCTGCCCGTGGCCGATCACCGACAGATGGTTGCACTTGTAGTAGATCGGCTGCTCGTACCAGACCGCGGGGATTTCATAGCGCTTGCCCGTCCGCTTTTCCGCCTGGTCGTAGGCATTGCGCAGATGCGCCTCGAAGGCCAGGCAGTCACGCATTCGCACCGGGCGGGGCAGGGGCGCGCGGAAGACCACCGACGCTTCCTCCACCAGGGCCTCGGCGGGCGGTGCGGCGAGCAGGCCGCGCGCCGCGTCCAGTCCGTCCGGACCGGCCTCGATCAGCGCCTGCATGGTGGCGAAGGCGGACCCGTCCTGCCCCGCCAGCCTTGCGGCATGCGCAAGGTCGAGGAGCCGGCCTTCCGACTGAACGGCTGCCACGAATTCGCGGCCCGAGGCGACGACGGTGGCGAGACGCACCGCCTAGTCCTCGAAGATCGCGACGGCGCGGGTGAAGCCCGCGGACGCCGCCTTGATCTTGAAGGGGAAGCAGGCGATCTCGTAGCCGTTCGCCGGCAGCCGGTCGAGATTCGCCAGCTTCTCGATGTGGCAGTAGCCGATCTCCATGCCGGCGCGATGGCCTTCCCAGATGATCTTCGGGTCCTGCGTCTGCGCGAACCGCTTCGCCGTGTGGACGAAGGGCGCGTCCCAGCTCCAGGCGTCGGTGCCGGTCACGCGCACGCCGCGCTCGAGCAGCCAGATCGTCGCCTCGCGGCCCATCCCGCAGCCGCGCGCGACGTAGTCGGGCTGGCCGTAGCGGGCGCCGGCGGCGGTGTTCACCACCACGATGTCGAGCGGGCGCAGGTCGTGGCCGATGCGCTTCAGCTCCGCCTCGACGTCCGCGGCGGTGGCCACGTAGCCGTCCTCCATGTGGCGGAAGTCGAGCTTGACGCCCGGGTTGAAGCACCATTCCAGCGGCACCTCGTCGATGGTGATCGCCCGCTCGCCATCGTTCATGGTCGAGGCGTAGTGATAGGGCGCGTCGAGATGGGTGCCGTTGTGGGTGGAGACGCTGAGCTGCTCCACCGCCCAGCCCTCGCCGTTCGGCAGCTGGTCCTTCGTCAGACCGGGGAAGAAGGGCAGGATCTGCCCGCCCGTCATCTGGTGGTCGAGATAGTCGATCTTCGGCAGCGCCATCGGCGGATCGGAGGCGATCCCCATCTCGAGGGCGACGGACAGGTCGATGATGCGGCGCGGCATGGCGGTCTCCGGGACTAGCGGGCGAGTAGGCCGGTGGCGAGGAACGGGAAGGCGAGGACGAGCGCGAGCACGAGCCCCATCATGATGGCGAAGGGGGCCGCGCCGCGGAAGATCTCGCCGAGCGAGATCGAATCGTCGTTCAGCGTCGATTTGATGACGAAGACCGAGAGCCCGAACGGCGGCGTCAACAGCCCGATCTCCACCGCGATCACGGTGACGATCCCGAACCAGACGAGGTCCACGCCCATCGGGATGATGACGGGCAGCATCAGCGGGACCAGGATCAGCATGATCGAGGACGAGTCGAGGATCGTCCCCATCAGGATCACGAGCAGCACGTAGGCCAGGATCACGCTCCAGAAGCCGATGTCGGCGGTGGCGACGAAGGAGCCGAACTCCGCTGGCAGGCCGGACAGCGACAGCATGCGCGAATACATCTGCGCGGCGATGATCAGGAAGGAGATCGAGGCCGTCACCAGGCCGGTGTCGGTCAGCACCTCCCAGAAGCTGCGCCACGTCAGCGCCCGGCGCGCCAGTCCGATGGCGATGGCGCCGAGACAGCCGACGGCGCCGGCCTCGATCGGGGTGAAGAAGCCGGCGTAGAGGCCGCCGAGCACCAGCGCGATCAGCGTCGCGATCGGCAGACCCTTGGCGGCGAGATCGCGCCCCGACATGTCGTGTTCGGTGTCGCCCGACAGGTTCTCGCCGATGAAGGAGGGCCAGAAATAGGCCATCAGGATGACGCCCCCGGCAAAGACGACGGCGAGAAGGATGCCCGGCAGCACGCCGGCGAGGAACAGGTCGCCGACCGACTGTTCCGTCAGCAGGCCGTAGAGGATCAGGAGCAGGCTCGGCGGGATCAGCATGCCGAGAACCGACGAGCCGGCGACGACGCCGACCGAGAACTTCTTGGTGTAGCCGTGCCGGACCATCTCGGGCACGGCGAGCCTGGTGAACACGGCCGCCGAGGCGATCGAGATGCCGGTGATGGCGGCGAAGATGGCGTTGGCGGCGACGGTCGACACGCCGAGCCCGCCCTTCAGCCTTCGGAAGAGCTGGTTGGCGACGTCGAAGGCGTCGCGGCCGAGCCCGGTCACCGAGACGAGGAAGCCCATCAGCACGAACAGCGGCACCACGCCGAAGAAGTAGGAGGAGATGGTTTCGGAGGCGGCGAGAGCCAGCAGCTTGCCGGCCAGCAGCGGCGATCCCTTCATCATCCAGACGCCGACATAGGAGCACAGCATGAGCGCGATCGGCACCCACAGGCCGGCATAGACCAGCACGATCATGGCGCCGAGCGTGGCGAGCCCGATCTCGAAGGAGCTCATCGGGCCGCTCCGCCGTTCCCGCGCCCGAGGAGGCCGGACAATGCGATCGCGCCGGCGATGAGCATCTGCATGATGAGGGCGGCGCAGCCGATGAGGATCACCAGCTTCACCGGCCATTCAGGAGCCGTGAAGTCGCCGACCGTCCCGACATAGGTGCCCCGTTCCCAGGCCTTCTCGAAGAGGGGCCAGCTGGCGGAGAGGAGGAACCAGACGAGGGCCAGGGCGGCGGCGACATAGATCAGTTCGACCGCCGCCCGCAGCCGCGGCGAGCGTCGGGCGATGGCGTCGAGCAGGGCGTCGGTGCGGGTGAACCGTCCCATGCGGAACGCCTGCGAGACCTGCAGGAAGACGATCGCCACGATCGACATCGAGACGATTTCAGGCACGCCCGAAATCGGCGCCAGGAAGAGGTTCCGGCCGAGCACGTCGGCATTGACCAGCACGACGAGCGCCAGGATCAGCAGCGTGCCGATCACGTTGAGCCCGTTCGAGATCATGTCGGCGGTGGCGCGGATGCGCCTGCCCCAGCCGGAGCCGTTCGTCGGCTCCGGCGTCGCTCCATGTGCCATGGACGTTCGCCCCTTCGAAGGTGCCTGAGGGTGTTCGGACCGCAGACTATTCCTGGTCCCAGTCGCGCACCGGCTTGCCGCCGGCGGCGCGGATGGCGTCCATGTAGGCCTTCAGGATCTCGCTGCCGGCCTTGCCTTCGCCGTCGACCTGCTTGGCCCAGGTCTGCGCGACGTTGTCCATGCCGGCAGCCCATTTCTGGCGGAAGGCGTCGTCGACCTCGGTGATCGTCGCACCCTGGTCGGCCATGGCCTTCAGGGCGGCCTCCTGTGCGGCGCCGAGATCGGCGAGGTAGGCCGTCTTGAAGGCTTCGGCGCCGGCCTTGAGCGCCTTCTGCACCTCTTCCGGCTGCTCGTCGTACCACTCCTTGTTGGCCGCCAGCGCGCCGGCATACTGCGCGCCGAAGCCGATCCGGGTCACGTAGGGAGCCACCTCGTAGAGCTTGCCGGGCAGGGCGGCGGTGGCGAAGACGATGACGCCGTCATACACGCCGGTCTTGATCTCGTTGTAGTAGGTGGTGAGGTTGCCGGAGACGCCGACCGCGCCGCTGCCGGCGAGCCAGTTCACGGCCGGCCCGGGCGCGCCGATCTTCTTGCCCTTGAGATCCTCGATCGACTTCACCGGGAAGGTGGTCATCAGCAGGTAGTCGTCGATCGCCGATGGGCCGCCGAGATATTCGAGGCCGTTTTCCTCCCAGGTCACCTTCATGGCGGCGTTCGACGCATGCAGGCCGTCGACCGTGTTGGCCACCAGGGCGGGGTCGCTCGACACGAAGGGCGTGTAGTAGCTCACGTTCTGCAGCGACAGCTTGGCGGGGTCGAAGACCGACGAGATGACGCCGACCTGTGCGAGACCTTCCTCGGTCGCCTCGAGCTCGTCGCCCACCTTGGCCAGCGAGCCGCCGTACTGCTCGTCCCACTTGATCTCGTGGCCGCTGCCCTCGAGCGCCTTGTTGACGGCGGGGATGAAGGTCTGGCTGGCATGCTTGACCCAGCGGAACACCGGCGGGTGGCCGGCGACGATGGTCGCGTCGATCGTCTCGGCGCGCGCGCCCGCCGTCGATGCGGCGAGGGCGGCGGCGAGGAGCGTGTATTTCAGAAGCGTCTTACCGAACATGGTTTCCTCCCTTGGTTCGATCGGTTCGTCTTTGAAGTTCGTCGGTCAGTCCCCGTGCATCAGGGCCCGGACGCCGGCGCTCGAAAAAGCGACGACGGCGCGCAGCAGCTTTGCCGTCTCGGGATGGTCGTACCTTTCCGACATGCGGCCCGCGCGGTTGGCGATGCCCACGGCCGCGATGCCGGCGCCGAGCGACAGGAGATAGGCGCGGATGGCGTCGCTCTCCGTCATCTGCGGCTCGATCTCGCGGAAGGCGTCGGTGAAGCGGCGGGCGATGCCGTCGAAGTTCTCCGCGATCACCCGCTTGGCCACTTCGTCGACGGAATGCGTGAACACGGCCAGCATCTTGACGTAGGAATAGCCGCCCTGCTCCTCGTCGGTCGCCAGTTCGATCAGCGGCGCCAGGAAGGCCTCGATGAGGTCGTCGACCGTCGGCTGCCCCTTCTCCCTGAGGGCGGCGAGACGGGTGTCGCGCTGGGCGTTCACGAAGGAGGACCGGCGGCGCATGATCGCGTGCAGCAGTCCTTCCTTGGAACCGAAATAATAGGCGATCATCGCCTGATTGACGCCCGCATCCCGCGCGATGCCGCGCATCGATGCGCCGGCATAGCCGAACTCCGCGAACGCCCGCTCGCCCGCCGACAGGATGGCAGTGCTGACGTCGCCTTCCGTGCGCGTCTGCGTGAGCATGATCAGGCAGGTCCTCCCATTCGTTAAACGTTTGACGAATTCATCGGACGAGTCAAGCCGCTTCGTTCGTCGGGCCGTCCGATCCTCTCGCGAGAGGGGTGTCGACCCTACCTGGAACCCGCTCCCGTGGCTCGGGGCGGCGAAAGCCAGGCCCGCCAGGGCTCCCTTTCGGGCCGCTGGAGACCGGCCGGCGGGAATGCGTCTTCCTGCGGAGTGCGATCGACGGACGGGGGACGCGGATCGCCGGCAGCGCCGGCCAGCCCGGTGACGGCGGCGCCGTCCCCGTCAGCGTGTGAAGCGCAGCGTCACGGCGATGGAGAAGGTGTTTCCGCCCACGCCTTCGGGCGGTCGCGGATAGGGCGCGGCGCGCCGGGCAACGGCCAGCGCTTCCTGGTCGAGCATGGCGTGTCCCGAGCCCGACGAGACCCGCGCGCCGGCGAGGCCGCCCGCGCGGTCGATGACGATCGAGAGCCGCGTCACGCCGGTGATGCCGGCATTGCGGGCGGCGGCGGGGTAGCGCTTGTAGCGCTGGATATGGGAGAGGACCCGCCGGCCGTACGCGGCTTCGGCGCCGGGCGCCGCGGCGGCGCGGGCCTGGCTTCCCGCGCTCGCGGCGGAAGCGGCCTTTCGCGACGGTGCGGCGGCGGGCTGGCCTCCGGACGGCGCCGCGGCCTTCGCCCTTTCCTTCTGCGGGTGCGGCTGGCGCGCAGCGGCCGTGTCGCGGCTCTCCGTCGCGGCGGGACGCGCCTGCCCCTGCCTGCGCACGTCGGTCTTCCGCGCCGGTTCTGCCGCAGCGCTCTGCGGCTGCGGACGCGGTTCGGGGATCTGCGCCACCGTCTGCGGCAGGGTGAGGTCCTGCGCATCGCCGGGCAGCGTCGTCACCGCCGGCGGCGCCGCCAGCATGGCGGTCACCGCTGCATCCGGCACGGGCGGCGCGAAGGCCGGTGCGGCGGGCGCCGCAGTTTCCGCCGTCGTCGTCGGCGTGTCGTCGGGGACCGTCGGACGTGCCGCCACCGGCTCGACCGGAGCCAGCGCTTCGGCCATGGCGACCGCGGCTGCATCCGGAACCTCCGCCTGCAGCGGCTCGGCGACCGCCGCCGCGACCGGTGCGGCAGGCTCCGCCGACACCTGCTCCGCCGGGCTCGGCGTGGTTTCCGCGGCCTCCGGTGCCGCAGCCAGCGCTTCCACGGCGGCCCCGGATGCGACCGGGGGAACGGCTGCCGCGGCGGGGTCGCCGGACGGGGAGGCCGGGGCGGCGGGCGTCTCCTCGACGGTCCGGGAGAAGGCCGGTTCCACCGGCGCGACGGCGGCGGATGACGGCAACGCTTCGGCCTCGTCCGGCAACGCCTCGACCGCGTCCCGCCGCTGCGCCGTTTCCGCCGGCTGTGGCGGAGCCACGGCCTCGGCGTCATCGGCGCGAAGCGGTTCGACGGGGCGGGCTTCATCCGCCCATGGCGCATCCGGGGACCCGGCCGGATCCGGCTCCACGGTCGCGGCCGGCTCCGGAACGGCCGCCTCCGCCAGCCCGACCGGCTCCGCGGCGCCGGCCTGATCTGGCGTCACGGCCTCCGCCCGATCGGCCGCCACGGCCTCCGCCCGATCCGGCTCTACCGCCTCGGCCCGATCCGGCTCCACCGCCTCGGCCTGGGCAGGCGCCACGGCCTCCGTCACCGCCTGCCCGGCCACGGGCGCATCCTCGGTTTCCGGCCAGTCGCCGTCCGTCACCACCGCACCGTCCTGGCCGGCGAACGCGGCGCTGGCAGGCGCGGCCGGGACGTCGAAGACCAGTTCGACCGCGAGGCCGTCCGACGCGGCCTCGACGCCCTCCGGCGCCAGGCCGCTCGCTAGCCAGGCGAAGGCGGCGGCATGGACGGTCGCCGACAGGATCAGCGCGACGGCGCCGAGCCGTCGCCGGCGCGGGGCGGGATGCGGCAGGAGCGGCGCCGCGAGGCCGCCGGCCGACAATCCGGTGGACGGCATCGCGCCACCATTGTCGTTCTCGCCGCGGCGGGGCGCGTCGAGAGCGGGCGCCGCGCCCACGCCATTCCTGGACCGGGCCGCTTCCGCGGCGCTGCGGCGGGCGAGGTCGATCCAGGCCGGGGTGACGGTCATGGCCTTCCTCCCGCGACCGTGTGCCCGCCAGGCTCCGCCGACAGCCCGACCGGCGCCAGCACCGGCCGGCCGTCCTCCCGCGCGACGTGGGCGCGGATGCCGAAGACGCCGGCCAGCATCGCCGCGTCCAGCACCTCGGCCGGGTCGCCGTCGGCGGCGACCGCGCCTGCGCGCAGCACGATCACCCGGTCGCACCAGCGTGCCGCCAGCGTCAGGTCGTGCAGCGACACCAGGATCGCGCGACCGCGCCGGGCGATCGTGCCGAGGGCGGCCATCATGGCGATCTGGTGGGCGGGGTCGAGGCCGGAGACCGGTTCGTCGGCGATCAGCACGGGCGTGTCCTGCGCGATGGCGCGGGCGGCCAGCACGCGGGCCTGCTCTCCGCCCGAGAGTTCGGTCGCGCGCCGCGCGGCGAGGGCGTCGACGTCCATCACCCGCATCGCCTCGCGGCAGATGTCCATGTCGCGCGCGTCGGGGCGCGCGGCAAAGCCGAGCCAAGGCAGCCTGCCGAGCGCCACCGCCTTCTCCACGCTCACCGGCCAGCCGATCACCCGCGTCTGCGGCAGGTAGGCGACGAGTCGGGCCCGCCCGCCCGGGGACAGGCTGGCAGCGTCGCGTCCGCCGATCCGCACCGTGCCGGAATGGGCGATCTGGCCTGCGAGTGCCCGCATCAGCGTCGACTTGCCTGCGCCGTTCGGCCCGAGCAGCCCGACCACCTCTCCCGGCCGCACGAGAAGATCGACGCCGCGCAGCACGCGGCGGCCGGCGAGATCCACGTCGAGGGCGCGGGCGGCGAGTTCCATCAGGCGATCCCCCGGCGGGAGCGCGTCACCAGCCACAGGAAGAAGGGCGCGCCGATGAGCGCCGTCATCACGCCGACGTTGAGTTCCTTGGCCGGAACGATGGTGCGGGCGGCGATGTCGGCGGCGAGCAGCAGCGCTGCGCCGCCGAGGCCGGAGGGAACGAGCAGCCGGCTCGGCATCCGGTCGGTCAGCGGGCGCAGCAGATGCGGCACGACGAGGCCCACGAAGCCGATCGCGCCGGTGACGGCGACACCGGCGCCGACGGCCAGCGCCACGCCCGCCACGAGCATGATCCGGGCGCGCATCAGGTCGATGCCGAGGCTCTGCGCCGCCTCCTCGCCGAAGGACAGGGCGTCGAGCGCCCGTGCCGAGGCGAGAATCAGCGCCCAGCCGATCAGCATCGGCGGCAGCGAGATCCAGACGTGGACCATGGAGCGGTCCTTGATGGAGCCGAGCAGCCAGAAGATGATCTCGTAGCTCGCGAAGGGATTGGGCGAGAGGTTCAGTGCCAGCGAGGTGAAGGCTCCGGCGAGGCTGGACAGGGCGATGCCGGCCAGGATCAGCGTCAGCGTCGTGGTGTTGCCGGCGGCGATCGCCAGGAGCACGACGACGGCCACCAGGGCTCCGGTCATCGCACCCGCGGGCAGCGCCAGCATGGAGGCACCGGCGAGGCCGGAATAGAACACGATCACGGCCCCCAGCGAGGCCGTGGCCGACACGCCGATGATCCCGGGTTCGGCGAGCGGGTTGCGCAGGAAGCCCTGGAGGGCCGCGCCCGACAGTCCTAGACCGAAACCGACGAGGGCGGCGAGCAGCGCGCGCGGCAGACGGACCTCGCGCATGATGATCGCGGCGGCCTCGCCGCCGCCCGACAGGAGCCCGTCCACGCCCGCCGCCAGTCCGAGCGCGGCGGGGCCGATCAGCAGCGACGCCGCGAAGAGCACGGCGACCGCGACCGACAGCGGCAGGATCAGGCGGGACGCGTTCATCCGGCCGCTCCCCGTGCCTCGAGGATCCCGTCTCGAAGGCCTCGGAGCGCGCGCACGGCTTCCAGGGTGAAATATCCGCCGCAGTTCCATGCGCCGCGCGGCACGATGCCGGACGCCAGCCGCGCGCCGCTTGCCGCGATGGCGGGATGGCGCGTGACCTCGTCGGCGAGGGCGGGAGCATCCTCGGCCCGCGCCGGAAGCAGCACCACGTCCGGGCGGTCGGAGACCAGCAGTTCGAGCGGGTAGGGGGCCATGCCGGCAAAGCCCCGCTCGGCCGCGAGATTGCGGAAGCCCGCCGCTTCCAGCACGCTGCCGGCCAGCGTGTCCGCGCCCGTCGCCACGCCGTTCTGGCCGTAGAGGACGATGGTGGGCCGCGGCGCGTCGGCGGGCACCCTCAGTGCGGCGAGGTCGCGTTCGAAAGCTGCGGCCATCGCTTCGGCCCGGGCCTCGGCGCCGAGGATCGCGCCCATGCGGCGGATATCGAGCGGGATCGTGTCGAGCGTCTGCGTGTAGTCGAACTCCTCCACCCGCAGCCCGAGATGGCGCAGCAGCTGGGTCGTATTGTGAAGCGAGTAGGTCCCGGTCACCACCGCTTCGGGCGCCGCGACGAAGACCTCTTCGGCGATGCCGGCATTCTTGGGGTAGGCGCCGGCCTTCGCGTGCAGGAAAGAGTAGTCCGGATCGTCGGACAGCACCGACAGCGAAACGATCTGTTCCGGCGCCGCCAGCGCGAGCACGAGCTGGTCGGTACAGACGTTGAGCGACATGACCCTCGGCGTCCCGTCCGCGGCGGCGATCCGCGCCGGTCCGGCGATCATCGCCGCCGCCAGAACGGCGGCGACCGGCGGAAACCAGGGGGCGCCCGGCCGACGCGCGCGTCCGGCCCGACTGCCGGGTGCACGCGCGACGACCGGGCGGCGGCGCATCAGAACTGCGCCTTGAAGCCCGCGAAGGCGGAGATGCCGGCCGTGCCGAAGCCCGGCGACACCTGGTAGTCCTGGTCGAGCAGGTTCTCCACGCGCACATAGGCTTCGGTGTTCTCGGTCGGCTTGTAGGCCACCTTGGCGTTGATCAGCACGTAGTCGTCGAGCTTCACGTCGCCGCGCACCGCGCTGTATCTTGTGCAGGGTGAGGGGTCGGGATCGCAGCCGAAACTGGTCGTATAGGCTTGGCTGCCGACGATGATGGTGTCCAGCGTATCGAGCGGGATCTTGGCCGTGGCCGAAATCGTCCACTTCTCGGCCGGGCGCACCGTCGCCTGCAGGCCGATCGCATGCTCCGGAATGCGGATGGCGCGGTCGCCGTCGGGATCCCTGGCGTCGGTATAGGTGTAGTTCGCACCGACGTCGAACCAGCTTGATGCCTTCCAGGTCACGGAGGTCTCGACGCCGCGGGACTTCGTCGTCCCGGGGGCCTGCTGGTAGTTGAAGGTGACGTTGTCGTAGAGGATCAGGTTCTCGACGTCGAGCATGAAGAAGGTGACGTCCGCCACCAGCGCCCCGTCGAGCAGGGTCTGTTCCACGCCCGCGTCGAAACTGAAACTCGTTTCGGGCTTGAGGGCGGTGTTTCCGACGTAGGGGCCGTACAGTTCGTAGAGGCTGGGGGCACGGAAGCCCGTCCCGACCGAGCCGTGCAGCCGGGTCCCGGTCTGGTCGAACAGGTAGGACGCGGTGCCGCGGTAGGTGAGGTGCCCGCCGAATGCGGAGTGGCTGTCGTGGCGAAGCCCGCCGGTCAGGACGAGATTCTCGACCGGCTCCAGGATGGCCTGGGTCCAGACGCCGGTCAGCGAGAAGGTTTCGTCGGTGTCCGTGCCGTAGTTGTCGGTCGCCTCGGCACCCTGCCGTTCGTGGTCCGCACCGTACTGCAGCGTGAGCCAGGTCGAGGCCTCGAAAGAGCCCTGGTAGTCGAACTTGGTGCGCTTGCCGGTGTAGTCGGCGTCGAAGGCGCCGTTGATCGGATCGACGGACCGAATCGCGCGGTCGAGCTGGAAGACCTGCACGGAAGCTGTGTTCTTCAGTCGTCCGTCGAGCAGGTCGAGATTGAAGCCGAAGCGGGCGGCCGCCTGTTCGGTGGCGTTGCGGTTCTGGAGATTGTCGGAAGGCTCGACGATCTCGCCGGTGCGGGGGATGACGTAGCGATCGTTGTCGTAGTTGGACCGACCCTTGATGTAGAGCGCGCTGGCGAAGACGGAGAAGTTCTCGTTGAACCGGTACTCGCCGTTGATGTCGAGATTGCCGAGGTCGAAGGCGTCGTTTTCGGTCCCGAGCGCTGCGGACGAGATGCCGTCGGTATGATAGCCGGCCGCGTTGAACGACAGGCTCGCCTTGTCGTTGGCGGCGCGCAGCCCGTAGGCGCCGCGCACCGTGCCGTTCGAGCCCGCCTCGACGCCGACCAGATGCTTCACGCCGGGCTCGATCCCGCCGAGGGTCGAGACCGAGATGACGCCCGCGATCGCGTCGGAACCGTAGAGCGTGCTCTGCGAGCCCTTCAGGACCTCGATGCTGCCCACGCTGTCGGCGAGCAGATACTGGTAGGACGTCTGGACCTGGGTGCTCGTCGGGTCGGAGATGTCGATGCCGTTGTAGAGCGTCTTGACGTAGCGGCGGGGCAGGCCGCGCACGGAGAGGCTCGCCTCGGTTCCCTGACCGCCGGGAGAGGTAATGTGGATGCCCGGCAGCTGGTTCAGGTAGTCGACGATGAGAGGCCGCGCCTGCGCCTCGATCTCGTCCTTGCTCACGGTCTCCACCTTCGAGCCGGTCTTGGCCTTGTCGATGGGCGTGCGGTTGGGCGTGATGACGATTTCGCCGATGTCGAGTTCCTGAGCGAAGGCAGGTGCTGCGACGATCAGCGAAAGAACGGATACGGCGGCGGAAAGCGACAGCGCTTTCGTGTGATTCATGACGGTCCCCCGGGGCCGCGCCCCCTCGGACGCGGTCATGGTTGCAATGGTGCCGGTGGGATCGGTGTCGGGGTCCCCCAGCGATGACGAAAGCCACCACTGTGCGAGACAGCGCCGGAAGCTCCCCGCATCCGGAAACGTGACGGCCCGAGGCAGGTCTCCTGGCTTGCGGTTCAGCGGCCTGCCCTGCCTTCCCGAAGCGACGAACGCGCCTCAGTGGCATCGATGGACAGGCCTCGCCGCTTACAGTTGCGGGGGCAGCTACGGTCGCGATGCCTGCGGCACCGTCCCGTATTCCCTATCTCCTCCCGGCCTGCATTGGCACGGGAACCTCGGACGCCGACATATTAACAGTCCGTGAAGCGCCGGGTCAACGGTCCGGGCAAGCGCGATTCACGGTCGAGCGACCGGCGCCGGACGACCGCAGCGTGTTTAGCCGTACTAAAACAATCCGCTTGACTCGTTCCAGGCGGCGAGTCACGTTTTAGAAATACTAAAACGGGGGAAAGCGTGGCCGACCGGGTTGATCACGAGGGCTTTGCGGGTGCCGAGGCGGCGCCGCTGGGCGATCGCCTGCGGACGCGACGCCAGGCGCTCGGGCTGACCCTGAAGGAGGTCGCGGACAAGGCGGGCCTGTCGGTCGGCTTCATCTCGCAGATCGAGCGCGGCATCACCACGCCGTCGCTGTCGTCGCTGGTATCGGTGTCGCGGGTCCTCGGGCTGCACGTCTCGGAGTTCCTGTCGCAGCCCAAGGTCACGGCTTCGATGACCCGGAGCAGCCAGCGCCCGCATTATGCCGTCGGCGGCAACTCGCTGGTCTACGAACGGCTGTCCACCTCGTTTCCGGGCAACGTGCTGCGCAGCCTGATCATCCACGAGCCGCCCGGCTACCGCTCCGAACCGATCGCGCACGAGGGCGAGGAGATCTTCTACGTGCTGTCGGGGGCCATCACCGTCGAGCTCGAGGGGGAGACGAACATCCTCGAAGCCGGCGATTCGCTGCACTTCCAGTCCAACCGCGTCCACTCGTCGTGGAACCACACCGGCTCGCCGGCCACCATCCTGCACACCTGCACGATGGACGTGTTCGGCGACGACCCGGCCACGGAGGAACCGCACCCGGTCGTCCAGCGGGCGGCCGCGCGCGGCCGCAAACCATCCAAATCCAGGATCAACAAAGGGGAATCATGATGAAATCGATCGCCAGGCCGTTCGCGGCCGCGCTTCTCGCCGCCACCGTCCTCACGCCGCTCGCCGTCGCGCAGGCATCCGCGCAGACCGTGCTGCGCCTCGACGAGGTCGCCGTCGGCGAACTCGATCCGGGCAAGGCGTCGGACTATGCCGACTCCATCCTGATGTTCAACGTCTACGACACGCTGGTCCTGCCCGTGCAGGGCGGCCCGGGCTACGCGCCGCATCTGGCCGAGAGCTGGGAGGCCGACGGCAACGACTTCGTCTTCAAGCTGCGGACCGACGTGAAGTTCCAGAGCGGAAACCCGCTGACCGCCGAAGACGTCGTCTTCTCCTTCGACCGGATGAAGTCGCTCGGCGCCGGCCTGTCCTTCGTCTTCGCCAAGGTCGAGTCGGCCGAGGCGGTCGATGCGAACACCGTCCGCTTCAAGCTGACCGAGCCATACTCCCCCTTCGTCGCCTCCCTGGTCCGCCTGCCCATTCTCGACAAGAAGCTCGTCATGGCCAACCTCGGCGACGGCGAGGGCGAGATGAAGGACTGGGGCCAGGCCTTCCTGTCGGCCAACGGTGCGGGTTCGGGGGCCTACAAGGTCGTCTCGCACAATCCGCAGCAGGAAACGGTCATGGAGAAGAATCCGGACTATTTCCTCGACGTGGCGGCCAGCGCGCCCGACCAGGTGCGCCTGCGCTACGGCCTGGAGGCGGCCACCGTGCGCACGCTGATCGCCCAGGGCGAGCACGACATCTCCTCGCAGTGGCTGCCGCCGGAGGTGCTGAAGGCGCTTGCCGGCAGTGGCGCGCAGATCCTCAAGGAGGCCGGCGGCGGCGCGTTCTACGTCAAGCTCAACACCGCCAAGCCGCCGCTCGACGACGTGAACTGCCGCCTGGCGCTGGCATCCGCCTTCGATTACTCCGCCGGCATCCAGATGGTGGCGGTGGCCGACGGCATCGCACAGGGCAGCCCGTCGACCGGCGCGATCCCGGTCGGCATGTTCGGTGCCGGCGACACGCCGCTGGCGCGCGACCTCGAGGCCGCCAAGGCGCATCTCGCCGCCTGCAAGTACAAGCCGGAGGACTTCACGCTCGAACTGTCCTGGATCGGCGAGGTCCCGATCGAGGAGCGCTTCGCGCTGCTGATGCAGGCGAACTTCGCCGAGATCGGCATCAAGTCGGAGATCCGCAAGGTGCCGTGGGCGCTGTTCACCGAGCTGGTGTCGAAGCCCGAGAACACGCCCAACGTCTCGCAGATCTTCGCCAACGCGGTGACCGGCGATCCCGACACGCTCCTGTTCCCGATGTACCACTCCTCGCTCAAGGGCACGTGGCAGTCGCCGGAATATCTGACCGATGCCACCGTCGACGACCTGCTGGTCAAGGGCCGCACCGTCACCGATCCGGCCGAGCGCCAGGCCACCTATGCCGCGCTCAACGCCCGGCTGATGGAGATCGCGCCGACCATCTACGGCTATGACCGGCAGTCGCTCTTCGCCGCGTCGAACCGGGTCAAGGTGCCGGCGCTCAGCGATCCGGAGAAGGCCTTCGGCCTCGACGGCATGGGCTTCACCTTCCGCCTGATGGAAATGACCGGCCAGTAACCCGGGCAGCAACCGAACCCTCATACCGGGACCGGCGGGCGACCGCCTGTCCCGGCGAACCGAAGAGCCGCCATGCCCCCCGTCGTCCGCCTCCTCGCGAAGCGGCTCGGAACCTCCCTGCTCGTCCTGGTGGGGGTCTCGATGCTGATCTTCGCCATCGCCCGGATCATCCCCGGCGATCCCGCGCGCATCGCGCTCGGGCCGAACGCCAGCGTCGAGCAGGTGGCGCAGATGCGTGAGCGGCTGCATCTCGACGATGCGCTGGTCGTCCAATACGCCTATTTCGTCCGCGACGTCTTTCGCGGCGATCTCGGCGTCTCGCTCTACACCAACCGCCCCGTCACCACCGACATCGCCCAGTTCCTGCCCGCGACGCTGGAACTCATCGTCGTCGCCGGCCTGATGATGGTGCTCTTCGGCCTGCCGCTCGGCGTCGCCGCGGCGCGCTGGCGCGGCACCTGGGCGGACCATGCCATCCGGCTGGTCACGCTGCTCGGCGTCTCGGCGCCGAGCTTCGTCTGGGCGGTCATCCTGATGCTGTGCTTCGCCTATTTCCTGCCGCTGTTCCCGATCGCCGGGCGCATCGCCGACAGCTACCAGATCGCGCCGGTCACCGGCTTCCTCACCATCGACACCCTTCTGGCCGGCAACCTCTCCGCCTTCGCCAACGCTGCCTGGCACATCGTGCTGCCGGCCTTCGCGCTGGCGCTGTCGGGCATCGGCCAGGCCGCAAGGCTCACCCGCTCCAACATGGTCGAGACCTACGACAGGCCCTACATCGAGATGGCGCAGTCCTACGGCTTCGCCGAAGGCCGCATCGCGCGGCGCTGGGCCTTCCGGCCATCGCTCATCCCGTCGCTGACGATCATCGGCCTCGATTTCGCGGCCATGCTCGGCAACGCCTTCCTGGTCGAGGCCGTCTTCGCCTGGCCCGGCCTGTCGCGCTACGGCGTCGCCGTCATCCTGCGCAAGGATCTCAACGCCATCGTCGGCACGGTGCTGATCATCTCGGCGCTGTTCCTGATCGTCAACGTCGTCGTCGACCTCCTCATCGCGCTGATCAACCCGCGCATCCGGCTGTCGCAGAGGGCAGGGTGATGGTCATCGGTTTTCGCGCATTCACCCCCCTCTGCCCTGCCGGGCATCTCCCCCTCGAGGGGGGAGATCGGCTGTCATCGATGCGTTCGCCAATCTCCAGCGTCGCAAGAAAAGCGGGGCCGCCGAAGCTGCCGATCTCCCCCCTCGAGGGGGAGATGCCCGGCAAGGCAGAGGGGGGTATCGTACGCGCGACGGTCTTCCAGCGAACGCATGGAAGGACCCTCCGTTGATGAAGCGCACGCTCTCCATCCTCCTGCGCAACCCGCTCTCGGCCCTCGGCCTGTTCCTCGTGGCGCTCGTCGTGCTGTCGGCGGTCTTCGCCGACGTCATCGCGCCGTTCCCCAGCCATGCGGGCGCCGTGGTCGACTTCGCCAATTTCAACAAGCCGCCGGAATGGCCCTACGTCTTCGGCACCGATCTCGTCGGTCGCGACCTGTTCTCGCGCATCCTCTACGCCTATCGCATCTCGCTCCTGCTCGGCGTCGTGGTGCTCGTCATCGCCGTGCCGGTCGGCGTCACCATCGGGCTCGTCGCCGGCTATCTCGGCGGCTGGACCGAATACGTGCTGATGCGCGTCACCGACGTCTTCCTGTCAATCCCGCCGCTGGTGCTCGCCATGTCGATGATGGGCCTGCTGCAGCCCACGCTCACCAACGGCATGCTGGCGGTCACCGCCATGTGGTGGCCCTGGTACACGCGGCTCGTCTACAACCTCGCCCGATCCGAGAAGGAGGAGGGCTACGTGCTCGCCGCCGAGGTGATCGGCGCGTCGAAGGCGCATGTCATCTTCCGCGAGATCCTGCCCAACTGCGTCCCCTCGATCGTCACCAAGATGACGCTCGACCTCGGCTTCGTCATCCTCATCGCCTCGTCGCTCTCCTTCCTGGGGCTCGGCGTGCAGCCGCCGACGCCGGATCTCGGCTCGATGGTCGCCGACGGCGCCAAGTACCTGCCGGATTCCTGGTGGCTCACCGTCTTCCCGGGGCTGGCCATCCTGGTCGCCGTCTTCGGCTTCAACCTCGTCGGCGACGCGCTGCGCGACGTGCTCGGAGGCGGCCAGTGACGGCGCCGACGCTTCTCCTCCGCGACCTCACCCTCGGCTTCCGCGGCTGGTCGGGGCAGGTCGACGTGCTGCACGGCATCTCGCTGCACGTCGGGAAGGGCGAGCGCGTGGCGCTCGTCGGCGAAAGCGGCTCGGGCAAGTCGGTCACCGCGCGCATCGTGCTCGGCCTGCTGCAGCAGCTGAAGACCGCGCGCATCGGCGGCCTCGTCTCCTTCGAGGGGAAGGACCTGTCCAGCCTGTCGGCACGCCAGCGTCACGCCCTGCGCGGCACCCGCATGTCGATGATCTTCCAGGACCCGACCTCCTCGCTCAACCCCGTCTACACGATCGACGCGCAGTTCCACGAGGTGCTGAAGCGCGCCGTGCCCGGCATCTCGCAGGCGCAGGCGCGGGAGAAGGCCGAGGCAGCGCTGGCCGACGTCGCCATCCCCGATCCGGCGCGCGCGCTCGATTCCTATTCGTTCCAGCTGTCGGGCGGCATGAACCAGCGCGTCATGATCGCCATGGCGCTCGCCAACGAGCCGTCGCTTCTGATCGCCGACGAGCCGGGCACCGCGCTGGACGTCACCGTGCAGGCGCAGACCCTGGCGCTGATGCGCGACCTGGTCGAGAAGCACGGCACCTCGGTGCTGTTCATCTCGCACAATCTCGGCGTGGTCCGCGAATTCGCCGACCGCGTCTACGTCATCTACAAGGGCCGCATCGTCGAACACGGCCGCTCGGCCGATCTCTTCGCCGACCCCCGCCACCCCTATACCCGCGCCCTGCTCGCCGCCGTCCCCCGCATCACCGGCGGCGGCATTCCCGAGATCGAGGACGTGTCGGACAGCTATTTCGCGCCGATGGTGGTGCACGAGGGATGTGAAGAGCCGGGGGAGGCGGGGTGATGACGATCCAATCGCGGCCCACCGCCTCGCCCGGCAGTACCCCCACCCCTTACCCCTCCCCTCAAGGGGGAGGGGCACACCCAGCGCCAATGCTCGCCCTTCGACCGGAATCCCGACGAACTGCGCCTTCGCGGTCCCCCTCCCCCTTGAGGGGAGGGGTAAGGGGTGGGGGTTCACCGGCCCGCCGTCTCCGAATCATCCTGGAACATCCGCGTCCCGGCGCATCATCGGACCACCGCCCATGACCGCGCTGCTGTCCCTCGACCGCGTCTCCAAGACCTTCACGCAAGGCCGCCACGAGGTTCGCGCCGTCGACGACGTGTCCTTCGACGTCGTCCAGGGCGAATGCCTGGCGATCGTCGGCGAAAGCGGGTCGGGCAAGTCGACCATCGCCAACATGATCCTCGGCATCTACCCGCCGACCGCCGGCACCATCGCCTTCAAGGGCGCGGCGCTTCCGACTGCCCGGACGCTCGCCCATCGCCGCGCGATCCAGCTGGTGCAGCAGAACCCGCTCTCCTCGCTCAACCCGCGGCGCACCATCGGCGCCTCGCTGCGGCTGCCGCTCGACGTGCACGACCTCGGCCCGCGGGCCGATCGCGCCGGCCGCGTCGGCGAACTCCTCGAAGACGTCGGCCTGCCGGCCGACTATGCAAGGCGCGCCCCCGACGCGCTGTCGGGCGGTCAGCGCCAGCGTGTCGCCATCGCCCGCGCGCTCGCCTGCCAGTCCGATCTCGTGGTGCTCGACGAGCCGACCTCCGCGCTCGACGTGCTGGTGCAGGCGCGCGTGCTCAAGCTCCTGAACGATCTGCGCAAAAGCCGCGGCCTCACCTATGTGTTCATCACCCACGACCTGTCGGTCGTGCGCAACGTCGCCGACCGCGTCGCCGTCTTCGAGCGCGGCCGGCTGGTCGAGCTGAACCCGACGGAGACCATCTTCTCCGATCCCCACCACCCCTACACGCGACGCCTGATCGGCGCCGTTCCGGTCGTCACCGCCGACGAGGTGCGGCTGCGCGACCGTCTCATGGAGAACGACAATGAACGTGCCTGACTATACCCCCTTCCTCCTCGCCGCCGGCGGCACCGGCCAGCCGCAGGCCGCCCTCGACGCGCTCTGCGCGCTCACGCAGCAGGTCGTCGGAGCCAAGCTCTTCACCGTCATGACCAGCGACCGGGCGCAACGGGTCAATGCACGCGTCTATTCCAACATGCCCGACGCCTATCCCGTCTCGGGCACCAAGCCTGCCAACGAGACCGACTGGTCGCGCCAGGTCATCGCGGAGAAGAAGACCTTCGTCGCCAACGACATCGAGGCGATCGCCGACGTGTTCGGTGACTGGGAGCAGATCCGTTCGCTCGGCTGCGAGAGCGTCATGAACGTGCCGATCCTGATCGACGGCGAAGTCGCCGGGACCATCAACTGCCTCGACGTCGCAGGGCACTATACGCCCGAGCGGGTGGCCGCGGCCGAGGCGCTGAAGCTGCCCGGCCTCGTCTGCCTGCTTCTCCTCCAGCGCATGACCAAGGGAGCCTGACCATGGGCGAGACCACCATCCGCGTCGCCACCGACGTCGGCGGCACCTTCACCGACCTCGTCTGCTTCGAGACCGATACCGCCACCGGCGCGGCACGCATCGTCACCGCCAAGTCCGACACCACCCCGCCGAATTTCGAGCAGGGCGTGCTCAACGTGCTGGCCAAGGCCGGCATCGATCCGGCGTCGGTCGATTTCCTGGCGCATGGCACCACGGTCGTCATCAACGCGCTGACCGAGCGCAAGGGCGTCAAGGTCGGGCTCGTCACCACCGAAGGCTTCCGCGACACGCTGGAGATCGCGCGCGGCAACCGGCCGGATTTCTTCAACCTGCACTACCAGAAGCCGAAGCCCTTCGTGCCGCGCTATCTGCGCCGCGAACTGCCCGGCCGCATCTCCTACAAGGGCGAGGAGCTGAAGCCGCTCGACCTGTCGGCCCTGCCGGGCATCGTCGCAGACTTCCGGGCCGACGGCGTCCAGGCGGTCGCCATCTCCTTCCTGCACTCCTATGCCGATCCCGCGCACGAGGAGGCGGCGATGGCGGAGCTGCGGCGGCTCTGGCCGGAGGTCTCGGCCGTCGCCTCGCACCAGATCACCCGCGAATGGCGCGAATACGAGCGCACCAACACCGCCGTCCTGTCGGCCTATGTCCAGCCGATCGCCGAGCGCTATCTGTCGCGTCTGGCCGGCGGCCTGAAGGAGCAGGGGCTGAAGGGCAGCCCCTACATCATGCAGTCGAACTGCGGCGTCGATTCGCTCGATTCCGTGTCGAAGATCCCGATCACCATGGTCGAATCCGGCCCGGCCTCCGGCTTCTGGGGCGCGGCCGAGCTCGGCAAGCTGATCGGCGAACCCAACGTGCTGGCACTCGATATCGGGGGCACCACGGCCAAGTGCTCGCTGATCGAGGACGGTGCGGTCAAGATCAAGACCGACTACTGGATCGAGCGCGACCGCACCTCGGCCGGCTACCCGATCATGGTGCCCGTCGTCGACCTGGTCGAGATCGGCAATGGCGGCGGCTCGATCGCCTGGGTCGACGATTTCGGCAAGCTGCATGTCGGCCCGCAGTCGGCCGGCGCCATGCCCGGCCCGGCCGCCTACGGCCGCGGCGGCACCAACGCCACCACCACCGACGCCAATCTCTGGCTCGGCCGCATCAACCGCGACTATTTCTGCGGCGGCGAGGTCGTGGCCGACATGGCGGCCGCCGAGACGGCCCTGTCGGGCGTGGCGGCGAAGCTCGGCATCGACGCCACGGAGGCGGCGCGCGGTATCATCCGCATCGCCAACAACAACATGGTCAACGCGCTGAAGCTCGTCTCGCTCAACCGCGGCCACGACCCGCGCGACTTCACGCTGGTGGCCTTCGGCGGCGGCGGTGCCATGCACGGCGTGGCGCTCGGCCAGGAACTCGGCGTGAAGAAGGTCGTGGTGCCGGCCGGCGCCTCGGTCTTCTCGGCCTGGGGCATGATGATGTCGGACCTGCGCCGCGACTATTTCGTCACCCGCCTCGCCGAACTGACGCCGGGCTCGGCCGCCGGCATCGAGGCGATCTTCGCCGAGACGGAAGAGCGGGCACGGGCGCAGTTCGCCGCCGAGGGCGTGGCGGCCGACAAGGTCCGCATGCTGCGCTACGGCAAGTTCCGCTACCAGAACCAGGAGCACACGACCGAGGTGCTCATCCCCGGTGGCGCGATCACCGACGGGCGCCTCGCCGAGATCCAGGCCGCCTTCCACGAGACCTACGAGCGAGAATACACCTACCGGCTCGGCGCGCCGGTCGAGATGGTGGGCATCCATCTCGTCGCCTCGGCCGAGGTCGGCAAGCTCACCATGGCGAAGCGCGAGCCCACCGGCGCGACGGCCGACGCCGCGCTCAAGGGCCACCGCGACGTCGACTACGCGCTGGAGGGCATCCACCGCGCCGCGATCTACGACGGCACGAAGCTCGAGCCCGGCATGGCCTTCGCAGGCCCCGCCATCGTCGAGGATCCCGGCACCACGGTCGTCATCCATCCCGGCAACCAGGTCGCGATCGACGGCTACGGCAACATCCACATCACGCTGGCGTCATGACGTCCATGCTTCGCGCGCTTCACCCCCCCCGGCCGGCAGGCCAGAGGGGGGGTGCCTCGCGTCACGGGAACTCATCGAACCACGGAGGCCACCATGCCTGACATGTCGAACGACCCCATCACGCTCGAAATCATCCAGAACTCGCTGCAGGCGGCGGCCGACGAGATGTTCGCGGTCATGAAGAAGACCGCGATGAGTTCGATCATCTACGAGGTGCTCGACATGGGCACCGGCATCACCGACGCCAGGGGCGCGCTGGCGTCGTCGGGGGCCGGCATCCCCGCCTTCATCGGCGTGCTCGACAAGGCGGTGAAGGTGATCGTCGCCAAGTACGACAAGCCCGGCGACATCCAGCCCGGCGACGTCTTCGCCACCAACGATCCCTATTACGGCGGCGTCACGCATCTGAACGACATCGTCGTCGCCATGCCGGTCTTTGCCGGCGACACGCTGATCGCCTGGACCGCCAACATCGCCCACAATTCCGACGTCGGCGGCATGGCTCCCGGTTCGCTCACCGGCGAGGCGACCGAAATCTTCCAGGAGGGCCTTCGCCTGCCCGCCATCAAGATCATCGCCAAGGGCGAGCCGATCCGCTCGGTGATGGAGATCATCAAGGTCAATTCGCGCATGCCCGACGTGCTCGAAGGCGATGTCTGGGCGGCCATCGCCTCGGTGCGCATCGGGGCCAGGCGCCTCGTCGAGATCGCCGACAAATACGGCACCGCCACCTTCCAGAACGCCATGGCCTCCTTCCTCGACTTCGGCGAGGAGGTGTCGCTGAAGGCGCTGAAGGACCTGCCCAAGGGCACGTTCGAACTCTCCGAGGAGCAGGACGACGGCCGCATCTTCAACGTGAAGATCACCATCTCCGACGACGCTTTCGAGGTCGACCTGCTCGACAATCCGGACCAGTCTCCGAACCCCGTCAACACCTCGCGCGACGGCGTCATGGTCGCCGCGCAGATGATCTTCAAGTCGCTGACCGATCCCTATTCGCCGGCCAACGAGGGCTCGTTCCGGCCGATCCGGCTGCTCACCCGCGAGGGCTCGGTCTTCCATGCGAAGGAGCCGGCGCCGATCGGCTTCTACTACGAGATCGAGCTGCGCGTGTACGACATCATGTGGCGGTGCCTCGCCCAGCACATGCCGGAACGGCTGGCGTCCGGCCATTTCGCGAGCGTGTGCGGCACCTTCATCGGCGGCATCCACCCCGACACCGGGCGCCAGTACACGATCATCGAGCCGCAGCTCGGCGGCTGGGGCGCAAGCCGCGGCGGCGACGGCAATTCCGCGATCTTCTGCGGCTTCCACGGCGAGACCTACAACTGCCCGGCCGAGATCAACGAGGCGCGCAACGGGCTCTATGTCGACCGCATGGAGCTCAACGTCGCCCCGGGCGGCGAGGGCCGCCATCGCGGCGGCCGCGGCATCGTCATGGACTACCGGGTGCGGGCCGACAACGGCTTCCTCACCGCCGGCTACACCCGGTCGAAGTTCCCGCCCTGGGCGCTCGACGGCGGCAACGAGGGCTCGCCCAACTATGTCGAGGTGATCCGCAAGGACGGGTCGCGCGAGACCTTCTCCTTCGTCTCCGGCCTCGTCACCCATACCGACGACGTCATCCGCGTCGTCACCGGCAATGGCGGCGGCATCGGCGATCCGAGAGAGCGCGACCGCACGGCGGTGGCCGACGACATCCGCAACGGGTTGATCACGCCGGAGCGGGCCCGCGAGGTCTACGGCTACACCGGCTAGCGCGAGCCCGCCTTCCGCATCCGCGCGGAAGGCCGTGCGGGCGGCGGGGACGGAGGGGCATCCGTCCCCGCCGTCTTCCCGCAGCAATCCATTCCGGCGCGCGGTGCGGCCAAGTTCCGGCCCGCGCCCGACCGAGGAGACACGAGGACATCATGACCCATCCCACCGCCGACCGCCTGGCCCGCCTGCGCCGCTCCATGGCCGCCGAGAACGTCGATCTCGTCGCCGTCGCGCCCGGCTCGCACATGGACTGGCTCGTCGGCTTCCATCCCCATCCCGACGAACGCCCCTGCCTGCTGCTGGTCGGTCCGAAGCGCGAGGCCTTCCTGATGCCGGTGCTGAACGCCGAAGGCACGCGCGAATCCACCGACATCGCCTTCCACACCTGGAGCGACGATCTCGGGCCGAACGAAGCGCTCGCCGCCGCCCTCGCGGATGTCGGCGCCGCTCAGGCCGCGAGCGTCGTGCTCGACGAGACCATGCGCGCCGACTTCGCGCTCTTGGTGCTCGGCGCGCTGCCGGGGGCGAAGCACGCCTTCACCGAACGCACGCTGGGGCGTCTGCGCATGGTCAAGGACGAGCGGGAATTCGCGAAGCTGAAGATGAACGCCGCCATCGCCGACCGCGCCATGCAGACGGCGTTCTCCGCCATCAGGCCCGGCCTGACCGAAAGGCAGGTCGCCCAGATCGTGCGCGACTATTTCGCCTCGGAGGGCGCCGTGCCCGCCTTCTGGATCGTCGGCGCCGGCTCCAACGGTGCCTTCCCGCACCACCAGACCGGCGACCGCCAGCTGGCCGAGGGCGACGCCATCGTCATCGACATCGGCGGCCGCAAGGAAGGCTTCCCCTCCGACATCACCCGCATGGCTGTCGTCGGCGAACCGCCGGAGGGCTACGGCCAGATCCATTCGATCGTCGAGAAGGCGGTGCAGGCCGCTCTCGCCGCGGCGCGGCCCGGCGTCCTGGCCAGGGAGGTCGACGCCGCGGCGCGGCGCGTCATCGCCGATGCCGGCTACGGCGAATACTTCGTCCACCGCACCGGCCACGGTCTCGGCATCGACGGCCACGAGCCGCCCTACGTCACGGCGACGTCCGAGACGGTGCTGGAAGAGGGCATGGTCTTCTCCATCGAGCCCGGCATCTACATCCCCGGCCGCTTCGGCATCCGCCTGGAGGAGATCGTCATCCTGCGCGCCGACGGCCCGGAGATTTTGTCCACGCTTCCGCGCGACCTCCACGTGGCGCGATAGGGGGGCGGGCGTTCGGCGGGTCGGGGACCGTGCCCGTTCTTTCAGTCGTAGGGCCTTATGGCACCCCCCTCTGCCCTGCCGGGCATCTCCCCCTCAAGGGGGGAGATCGGCAGCTTCGATGGCGGCACCCCTCCTTCAACGTTGGCGATCGGGCGAGACGACAGAGGCAACCGATCTCCCCCCTTGAGGGGGAGATGCCGGCAGGCAGAGGGGGGTATCGTCGAGCGCGACCTCGCCAGCGGCAGTACAACGAGACCATGACGAGGCAGACATGACCACCGGAAGCACCACCCCTGACCCCATCACCGCCTCCGTCATCCAGTCCTCGCTGGTGGCCGCCGCCGACGAGATGTTCGCGGTGCTGAAGAAGACCGCCATGAGCCCGATCATCTACGAGGTGCTCGACGTCGGCACCGGCATCACCGATCCGGCGGGCGAACTGGTCTCGTCGGGCGCCGGCATCCCCACCTTCGTCGGCGTGCTCGACAAGGCGGTCCGGCGCATCGTCGACCTGCACGGTCGCGACGGCATCCGGCCCGGCGACTGCTTCATCACCAACGATCCCTATTTCGGCGGCGTCACGCATCTCAACGACGTCGTCATCGCCCTGCCGGTCTTCGCCGAAGGCACGCTCGTCGCCTGGGCCGCCTCGATCGCGCACTGGAACGACGTCGGCGGCAAGACGCCGGGCTCGATGGCGGTCGACGTGTCGGAGATCTTCCAGGAGGGGCTGCGCCTGCCGGCCGTGAAGCTGTTCGCGGACGGGGCGCCGATCTCCCCGGTCTTCGACATCATCGCCGCCAATTCGCGCCTGCCGGATTTCGTCCAGGGCGATCTGTGGGCGCAGGTGGCGGCGAGCCGCAAGGCCGAGACCCGCATCCGCCAGCTGGTCGGGACCTATGGGCTCGACGCCTGGCACGCCGCGTTGGCCTCGCTGTTCGAAGAGGGCGAGCGGCGCGGCCGCGCCGGCCTCGCCACGCTGCCGCGCGGCACGTTCCGCATCGAGGAGCGCCAGGACGACGGGGCGCTCTGGCAGGCCTCGATCACCATCGCGCATGACCGCTTCACCGTCGACCTCACCGGCAATCCGGCGCAGCGCGCGGCGCCCTACAACACCAGCCGCGACGGCGCCGTCATTTCCGCCCAGATGATCTTCAAGGCGCTGACCGACCCGACGCTGTTTGCCAATGCCGGCTCGTTCCGGGCGCTGGAGGTGATCACCGAGCCCGGCACCATCTTCCACGCCACCGGCACGGCGCCGCACGGCTATTACTTCGAGACCCGCATCCGGCTGGCCGACATGCTGTGGCAGTGCATGGCGCGCGCGCTGCCGGAGCGGCTGCCGGCCGGTTCCTTCGCCTCGATCTGCGGCACCGTGATCGCCGGTCACCATCCGGACACCGCGCGCCGCTTCACCATGGTCGAGCCGCAGATGGGCGGCTGGGGCGCCACCGCCACGCGCGACGGGCTCGACGCCATGTACTCGGCCAACCACGGCGAGACCTTCAACTGCCCGGTCGAGATCTGCGAGGCGCGCTACGGCCTCGACGTCGCCTTCAAGCGCCTGAACGAGGGCGACGCGGGCGCCGGACTGCATTCGGGCGGCAAGGGCCTGCAGACCCTCTACCGCTTGCGCGCGCCCGCCGTGCTCTCGGCCGGCTACAGCCGCGCGAAGGAACCCGTCTGGGGCCTCGAGGGTGGCGCATCCGGCGGCGTCAACGGCCTCTCCGTCCTCCACCCCGACGGCCGCCGCGCGCGCCTCACCTTCGCCAGCGGCGTCAGGCTCGAACCTGGCGACGAAGTGCTGATCGAAACCGCCAATGGCGGCGGCTGGGGCAGGGCAGGGGTATAGAGAATACGGGGCCAGTCTACTGAATTCCGGGTCGCAGCCTTTCGAACGGCGCCGCGGGGTCACCCGCGTTGACTAAACTGGCCCCGCATTTTCCGTGCCTCCTGCGGCCGCGCTTCGACGGCTATGCAGCGGCCGGCAGCGCCCGCCACCGCTTCGCCGCCAAACCATTTGGCGAATGGCCGGCCGGCTGTTACATTGCCTCCAACTCAAGATGATCGCGCCTGCAGCATCCGGGATGGAAGCGCGGCGACGGAAGGATGAAAGCGTGAACGACCTCGAATTCGGCGGGCAACCGTCGGGCGGCGAGGCTTCCCGGGGCGGACGGGCCAGGAAGAGGCGCGGGCGTCGCAGGACGGGGCAGAAGCAGGCGGCGCCGACGCAGGGCGCGCCCGCGTCCCGTCCGGGAAAGCCCGAGTCCCAGCAGCCGAACCTCCAGCAGCAGAAGAAGAAGCGCAAGCGACGGCGTGGCCGCAAGGTCTTCGCCCGCGACGGCGCCGAGGGCGTGGTCGCGGCGCCCGTGGCGGCCAAACCTTCGGCGAAGCCGCTGCCCGCGCAGCCGGCGCCCGACCCCGTGGAGCCGCGCGGTGCTGCGGGCGGCACCGAAACGCGTCCGCATGCCTATGCGGCGCTCGACCTCGGCACGAACAACTGCCGGCTGCTCGTCGCCGTGCCGACGCGGCCGGGCCAGTTCCGCGTCGTCGATGCCTTCTCGCGGATCGTGCGGCTGGGCGAGGGGCTGTCGGGCTCGGGCCGTCTCGGCGACCAGGCGATGCACCGGGCCGTCGAGGCGCTGAAGCACTGCGCGGAGAAGCTCGCCGGGCGCGAGATCCGCAAGGCGCGGCTGATCGCCACCGAGGCCTGCCGCTCGGCGGAGAACGGCGTCGAGTTCCTGGCCCGGGTGGCCGACGAGACCGGCCTCGTGCTGGAGATCATCGACCGCGAGACCGAGGCGCGGCTGGCCGTATCGGGCTGCGGGTCGCTGGTCGATCGCGACACCGAGGGCGTGGTGCTGTTCGACATCGGTGGCGGCTCCTCCGAGATCGCGCTGATCGACATGTCCGCGCGGCGAACGGGGCGGCTGGCCGACCACATCGTCTCCTGGACGTCGCTGCCGGTCGGCGTCGTGTCGCTGTCGGAGCGTTTCGGCGGCCGTCACGTGACGCCGGAGATCTATGCCGCCATGGTCGAGGACGTCGCGCGCATGCTCGACGCCTTCGAAGGCCGCGAGAAGCTCGGCGCGATCGCGCGCGGCGACCGTTTCCACCTGCTCGGCACGTCGGGCACGGTGACGACGCTCGCCGGCATCCATCTCGACCTGCCGCGCTACGACCGGCGCCGGGTGGACGGGCTGTGGATGCAGTCGCAGGACATCGACCGCATGATCGAGCGGCTGGTCGGCTGGGAGTTTCACGAGCGGGTCGCCAATCCCTGCATCGGGCCGGACCGCGCCGATCTCGTGCTTGCCGGCTGCGCCATCCTCGAGGCGATCCGGCGAGTCTGGCCCTCGCAGCGCCTGCGCGTCGCCGACCGCGGCCTGCGCGAGGGTATCCTGGCCGAACTCATGGCAGAAGACGGGGCATGGCGGCGCGGCCGCGAGCGGGAGCGGGCACGGACATGAAGAAGCCCACCGGCGGCTCCGGGCCGCGCGCGCTCAAGACCCGCATCAAGAAGAAGAGCGGACTGAAGAACTCGTCGCGCCGCTGGCTCGAGCGGCACATGAACGATCCCTACGTTCACCGCTCCAAGGCCGAAGGCTTCCGCTCCCGCGCGGCCTTCAAGCTGATCGAGATCGACGACCGTTACAAGATCCTCAGGCCCGGCACGAAGGTGATCGACCTCGGCGCGGCCCCCGGCGGGTGGAGCCAGGTCGCGGCAAGCCGCATCGGCTCGACCAACGACGCGCCGTCGGTCGTCGCCATCGACTATCTGGATATGGATGCGATCCCCGGCGTCGCGTTCCTCAAGATGGACTTCCTCGAACCGGATGCGCCGGACCGGTTGATGGCGATGCTGGGCGGCGCACCGGACGTCGTTCTCTCCGACATGGCGGCGCCCACGACCGGACATCGCCGGACCGATCACATCCGCACCATGCATCTGTGCGAGGTGGCGGCCGATTTTGCCGTCAGCGTCCTGAAGCCCGGCGGACACTTCCTCGCCAAGACCTTCCAGGGCGGCGCGGAGGACGTGGTCCTCGACATGCTCAAGAAGAACTTCGCGTCGGTCCACCACGTCAAGCCGCCGGCCTCGCGCGCCGAATCCGTCGAGCTCTATCTGTTCGCGAAGGGCTTCAAGGGCCGGGTCCAGACGCCGCCGGCTCCCCCGGAGGCCTGACCCTATTTCGGCGGTACGACCTGGCTGCGGGCGTTGTCTCCGCCGATCCGGTGTCCGGAGACTGAAGAACCGGCATCCGGCGGCAGTCGCAGGAAGGGCAGCGCCGCCGTCGCGGTGACGATGGCCACGACGACGAAGGCGATGCCGAAGGCATCGACGCCGAGCGGCGTTCCGGTCGCCACGGTCACCCCCTCCAGGATGCCGCCGGCCAGCGCCACGCCGAGCGCGATCGAGATCTGCTGGAACACCGAGGCGATGGCTGTCGCCTGGCCGGCGCGTTCGTCGCCGATGTCGGCGAAGATCAGCGCATTGGCCGAGGTGAAGAAGAGCGAGCGCAGGAAGCCGCCGGCGATCAGCGTGGCGATGATTGCCCAGGCGGGGGTCTGCGGCGTGAAGACGGCGGCGAGCCCGAGGAAGAAGGCGCCGCCGATCGCCGAGCCCGCCAGGACGCGGCGGAAGCCGCCGCGGCGCAGGGCCGTCGTGGCGAGGAACTTCATGCCGATGGCCCCGAAGGCGGCGGAGAAGGTGAGCATGCCGGATTCGAACGGCGTCATCCCGAAACCGAGCTGGAACATCAGCGGCAGCAGGAAAGGGGTTGCCCCCGCACCGATCCGGAACAGCGTCCCGCCGACGATGGCGGCCGAGAAGACCCGGTTGGAGAACAGGCTGAGGTCGAGGAGCGGGCGCGGCGTGCTCCGGGCATGGCGCACATAGGCGAAGCCGGCGGCGATCCCGGCAAGCAGGGTCGCCAGGCCGACGACGGGCGGGAGGGCGGGGAGGCTCACCACCGACAGGCCGAAGACGATCCCGGCTGCCGCAGCCGCCGACAGGACGAAGCCCCTGCCGTCGATCGGGCCCGGGCGGCCGCGCTCGAGCACGGGAAGCAGGGTCCAGGCGGCGGCGATGCCCAGAATGCCGATCGGCACGTTGATGAGGAAGATCCAGTGCCAGCTCAGGAAGGTCGTCAGGAAGCCGCCGACCGGCGGGCCGACCAGCGGGCCGAGCAGGCCGGGGATCGTCAGCCAGGCCATGGCCGAGACGAGGTTCTGCCGCGGCGTCGCGCGCACCAGCAGCAGCCGGGCGACCGGCGTCATCATCGAGCCGCCCATGCCCTGGAGGAAGCGCGCCATCACGAAGGCTTCGAGCGAACCGGCGGTCGCGCAGGCGATCGAGCCGATGACGAAGACGCCGATGGCGGTGCAGAACAGGCGCTTGGCGCCGAAGCGGTCGGCCATCCAGGCGCTGATCGGGATGAAGATCGCCAGCGAGACGAGATAGGCCGTCAGCGCGAGCTTCAGGGCGATCGGGCTGGTGCCGATGTCGGCGGCGATCGCCGGCAGCGAGGTCGCGATGACGGTCGAGTCCATCTGCTCCATGAAGAGCGCGACCGCGAGGACGAGCGGGATGGTGCGGTTCAACTCTCGATCCAATTCATCTTGTCTTCGAAGGCGTTAGCATGCGGCGCGCCGGATTGTCCCGGTCCTTTCGGTCCTGTCCCACAACGAAGTGACCCGTGGACCGCTCGGCTGGGCCGGTACGGCGGCGCCGGCGGACCAGGCGCTGCAAAACGCCCCGGCCGAGAGGAAGCGCCTTCCCATCGTCACGGACGCATGGTACCAGCCACCGCCATTCCCAACGGGAAACTGTCTTGTCGGCGCGGTCCAGCGGACCGCCGCCGCCCCTGGAACATCGAAGGAATGGTCATGGCGAAAATCATCGTATCCGCGACGGGAGCCGAGGCGCTCACCTTCGACGACGTCCTCCTCCAACCCGGCCATTCCGACGTGATGCCCGGGCAGACCGACGTGCGGACGGTGATCGCCCGCGACATCGAACTCAACGTGCCGATCCTGTCGGCGGCGATGGACACGGTGACGGAATCGCGCCTGGCCATCGCCATGGCGCAGGCCGGCGGCATCGGCGTCATTCACCGCAACCTGTCGCCCGAGCAGCAGGCCGAGGAGGTCCGGCAGGTCAAGAAGTTCGAATCCGGCATGGTGGTCAATCCGGTCACGATCGGGCCGGACGCCACGCTCGGCGACGCCCAGGCGCTGATGCGGGCGCATGGCATCTCCGGCATCCCGGTGGTGGAGAACGGCGGCACGGGCGGACAGCGCAACGGCCGGCTGGTCGGCATCCTGACCAACCGCGACGTCCGCTTCGCCTCCGACCCGTCTCAGAGGGTGTCGGAACTGATGACGAAGGAGAACCTCGTCACGGTGAGCGAGAGCGTCGACCAGGAAGAGGCCAAGCGGCTGCTGCACCAGCGCCGCATCGAGAAGCTCCTGGTCGTCGATCACCGCGGCCATTGCGTCGGGCTGATCACCGTCAAGGACATCGAGAAGACGCAGCTGAACCCGAACGCCGCCAAGGACGCGCAGGGGCGGCTGCGGGTCGCCGCCGCCACCAGCGTCGGCGACGACGGCTTCGAGCGGGCCGAGCGGCTGATCGCGGCCGGCGTCGACCTGCTCGTCATCGACACCGCGCACGGCCACTCGCAGCGCGTGCTCGACGCGGTCGCCCGGGCCAAGAAACTCTCGAACTCCGTGCGCATCCTCGCCGGCAACGTCGCCACCGGCGAGGGCACGCAGGCGCTGATCGATGCGGGCGCGGATGCGGTGAAGGTCGGCATCGGTCCGGGTTCGATCTGCACCACCCGCATCGTGGCCGGCGTCGGCGTGCCGCAGCTCACCGCCATCATGTCGGCGGTCGAGGTGGCCGAGCGGCAGGGCATCAGCATCGTCGCCGACGGCGGCATCAAGTATTCGGGCGACCTCGCCAAGGCACTGGCCGCCGGTGCGAGCGCGGCGATGATCGGATCGCTGCTCGCCGGCACGGAGGAGAGCCCGGGCGAGGTCTATCTGCACCAGGGCCGGTCCTTCAAGGCCTATCGCGGCATGGGCTCGGTGGGTGCGATGGCGCGCGGCTCGGCAGATCGCTACTTCCAGGCGGAGGTCCGCGACACGCTGAAGCTGGTGCCGGAAGGCATCGAGGGTCAGGTCCCCTACAAGGGACCCGTCAGCGGCGTGCTGCACCAGCTCGCCGGCGGCCTCAAGGCGTCCATGGGCTATGTCGGGGCGCCGAACCTCGAGCAGTTCCGCAACAAGGCCACCTTCGTGCGCATCTCCGGCGCAGGCCTGCGCGAGAGCCACGCGCACGACGTGACGATCACCCGGGAGAGCCCGAACTATCCCGGGATGAGCTGAGCAGCCAGCCGGCCCACGGCGAACCGCGGGGGGCGCGGTGGAGGCCTGTGCGCCGTCACGCGGCCTGCGACATCTGCGGCGGAAAGATCAGCGAGCGATGGACCGCTGCGCCCGCCATCGCGCCGTGACCGACCGCGATGGCGACCGACGCCATCGGGCTCGCCACGTCGCCGCAGGCGAAGATGCCCGGCACCGACGTCGCCTTCATCGGGTCGGTCGCGACGAAGGACCCTTGCGGCCCTTCCTCCATCCTGCAGCCGAGCGTCGCGGGGAGGGGCGTGACGATCCGGGTCCGGGTGGCGACGAACAGGCCATCGACGGCAAGGCGCCGGCCATCGGACAGCACGGCGACCGGCGCGCCGGGTTCTCCGTCGATCCGGGTCACGGGCACCATCTCGATCGATACCCCTCGCTGCACGAGGTCGGCGACCTGGGGATCGCCCGGCTCGAAGAACCCGTTGGCGAACAGCGTCGTCTGCCCCCATTCGGGCAGCATCGCCGCCTGGTGCAGCGACATCGGGCCGGTGGCCAGCACGCCGATCCGGCCGCGGTTCAGCTCGTAACCATGGCAATAGGGGCATGTCATCGCGCCGACGCCCCATTGCGCTTCGAGGCCCGGGACGTCGGGCAGGACATCCTCCACGCCGGTGGCGAGCACGATGCGCCGGCCGTCGACGTGCTGCCCGTCGGCGAGCGTCACGCTGAACGCGTCGATGCCGCCCGTCGCCGAAACCGCTTCGCCGGCGATGAAGCTCACCGTCGGATAGGCCAGGAGCTGCCCGCGCGCCTCAGCGGCTATTGCGCCCGGCGCGTGGCCGTCGCGGCCGAGGAAGCCGTGGGAGGTGTGGGCGAAGCGGTTGCGGCGCCGTCCCGCGTCCACGACCAGCACCCGGCGGCGGGCGCGGGCCACCTGAATGGCGGCGGAGAGGCCGGCATAGCTGCCGCCGATGACGATGACGTCAAACATGGCGATGTTCCTTCGGTGCGGTTGGATGCTGCGCCAGGCGGGCGCGGAAATCGGCATCGATCGATGCCAGGGTGATGGAGCGAAGCCTTGCGTGGACGAGGCGTTCGGCCTCGCCCAGCGTCTCCTGCATGGAAGCGTTGACGGCTTGTTCGACCAGGCAGGACGGCTGGGGCGTGCGGCTGCCGATGGCGAAGAGGCCGGGCGCGCCGAGCGCGATATGCACGTCCGCCAGCGTGATCTCAGACAGCGGCCGCCCCAGCGTCCAGCCGCCGCCATGACCCTTGCCCGACCGGACGATGCCTGCACCGCGCAGGCCCGCCATGGTCCGGCGGACGGCGGCGGGGTTGCCGTGCATGTAGCGGGCGAGTTCCTCCGACGTCACCGGATTCTCCCGTTCCGCCATGTGGAGGAGCAGATGCAGCATGGCGGAGAGGCGCGTGTCGGGCTTCATGTAACTTCATATGTTACATGAAAGGCGGCGCGTCAAGATGCGCAGGCGCGCTGTCCGTTGCTGCGGGACATGCTATTGCCGACGGGTGCGCCGATGCGCACGCGGGAGGAGAACGCTCAGAATGGAAGCCGATGCCATCTTCTGGCCGATGATCGCGCATGTGGCGCTGGTCTACGGCGTCTACGGGCTCATGGCGCTGCGCCGGAAGCGCGCCGTGGAGACCGGCAGCGCGAAGATCTCGCAGTTCCGCGAGAACCGGGACGAGCCGGCGGAGAGCCTGTTCGTCCGCAACAACCTGGCCAACCAGTTCGAGCTGCCGGTGCTGTTCCACGCCTGCTGCCTGGCGCTGTTCGCCAGCGGCGGCGTGGGTGCGGTCGTGCTCGTGTTCGCGTGGGTGTTCGTGGCGTCGCGCTATGTGCACGCGGCCATACACGTGACCACGAACCGGATCCGACACCGGCAGCCGGCCTTCATCGCCGGCTTCCTGTCGCTGGGCGCGATGTGGGGAGCGCTCGCGGTCCACATCGCCTGACCGCGAGCGCCGCCTCGTGCCGAAGGCTCAGCCTTCGCCGGCCGGGACGATCCGGAGCAGCCGGCCGCCGGCCCGGTCCTCGAGCGCCCAGATCGCGCCGTCGGGACCCTGCTCGACCTCGCGGATGCGCGCGTTCATCGGGAAGCGGCGGAGTTCGCGGGCCATCGTTCCGTCGCTCTGCTCGCCCAGATCGACCTGCACGATCGCCTGTGCCGACAGCCCGCCGATGATCGCGTCGCCCTGCCAGTCGGCAAACAGATCACCCGAGTAGATCACCAGCCCGGCCGGCGAGATCACCGGCGTCCAGTGCGCTTCCGGCTCCTCGAACTCCGGCCGGGTCGGGTGATCGGGGATGTCGGCGCCCGAATAGTTCACGCCATAGGAGACGACCGGCCAGCCGTAGTTGCGGCCCGGCTCGACCAGATTGATCTCGTCGCCGCCGCGCGGTCCCATCTCGTGCGTCCAGAGCCGCCCGTCGCCGTCGAAGGCGATGCCGAGCATGTTGCGGTGGCCGACGCTCCAGAAGCTCTTCGCGAGATCACCCGCGTCCTGGAAGGGATTGTCGCCCGGCACCGAGCCGTCCGGGTTGAGGCGGATGATCTTGCCGAGCGCGCTGTCCATGTCCTGCGCCGGGGTCTGCTTCTGGCGTTCGCCGGAGGTGACGAACAGATGCGCGCCGTCCGGCGAGAAGGCGAGGCGGTGGGAGTAATGACCGTTGCCGCTGACCTTCGGCTCCTGGCGCCAGATCACCTCGAGGTTCTCAAGGGCGGGTTCGCTCCCGTCGCGCGAAAGCGTCGCCCGCGCCACCGCGGCACCCTGCAGGCCGTCGTCGCCGCGTTCCGCATAGGAGATGTAGACATGGCCGGTCGTGCCGAAGTCGGGACCGATCAGCACGTCTCCCAGCCCGCCCTGGCCGGCATAGGCCACTTCGGGAACGCCGGAAACCTCCGACTTCGTGCCGTCCTGCGTGACCAGCAGGAGATTGCCTGGCTTCTCGGTGACGAGCAGTTCGCCGTCCGGCAGGAAGGTCATGGCCCATGGCTCGTCGAACTCGGCGACCGGGGTCGCCTCGATCGTCACGCCGTCCTGCGACGTCACGATGAAACTCTGGGCGAGCGCCGACACCGGGACGAGCAGGGCGGTGATTGCGAGGGGTAAACGCATGGAAGCCTCCGTGTTCGTGATTGTCCTCCCGGCAGATAGGGTCTCCGACGCTGGTTTCCGATCACGCCTGCGTGACGAACCGGGCAGGAGGACGGTCACCCGGAGGCCGCTTCCAGGCCATGGGCATCGGCGATGAGGCGGCCGATGGTGCGGTATTCCTCGGGTCGCGGACCGTTGCGACGCCAGACGAGACAGATGCGGCGGGAGGGCTGCGGATCGGCGAAGGGCACGACCTTCATGTCGCGCATCGCGGTGACCGTCTGCAGCGCGATCTCGGGGATCAGCGTCAGGCCGAGCCCGTGCGAGACCATCTGCAGCAGGGTCGTCAGGCTGGTCGCGCCGTAGCTCGAAAGCGCGAGAGGGCGGACGGAGCGGCAGACCGCGAGCGCCTGGTCGCGCAGGCAATGGCCTTCCTCCAGCAGCATGAGCCGTTCCAGCGCCGGGCTCTCGGGCGGAACCGGCGGGGAGTGGAATTCGGGATCGTCGCGCGGCACGGCGAGATAGAACCGGTCCTCGAACAGCGGTTCGGCCACGAGGCCGGGCTCCTCGATCGGCAATGCGGCGACGAAGGCGTCGAGCCGTCCCGACAGGGTCTCCTCGACGAGGGTACCGGTCACGGCCTCGCGCAGCTCGAGCTGGAGGTCGGGATAACTGCGCCTCGCGAGCGGCAGGACCGCCGGCAGCAGGTAGGGGGCGACGGTCGGGATCATGCCCAGCCGGAAGCGGCCTTCCATCGGCCGCCGGCCGCGCCGGGCGATCGCCTCCACGTCGCGAATGTCGGCCAGGATCCGCTCGATGCGGGGGCGCAGCTGCCGCGCCTCCTCTGTGATGCGGATGCCGCTGCGGCTGCGCTCGAACAGCTTGCAGTCGAGCTTCTCCTCCATCTCCGCGATCTGCGACGACAGCGCCGGCTGCGACACGCCGACGAGTTCGGCCGCCCGCCCGAAATGGAGGGTCTCGGCAAGCGCGTCGAAATACTCCATCTGGCGAACGGAAAGGCGGATCATAAGCATTGGCTATCACGAAACAGCGATGGCGCAAATCGGCCTTATCGTGGGCGCCGCGAGAGGCCTCATGATGGGATGCGATGCTGCTTGCCGCCGGCGACGGGAGGGGCTACCAGTCCGTCGATCGGGTAGCCGACAACGGGGAAGACCGGACATGCGCACAGGCGGACGACTGGCTGCGGCCATCGAGGTTCTCGCGGACATCCAGACACGCCACAGGCCCGCGGCCGACGCGCTGAAGGACTGGGGTCTGTCGCACCGCTTCGCGGGTGCAGGTGATCGCGGCGCCATCGGCAACATCGTGTACGACGCGCTTCGCCGCCGCCGCTCGGCTGCCCATCTGCTCGGCGCGGACACGCCGCGGGCGCTGGCCTTCGGCGCGCTGCTCCTGGAATGGGGCGAGACCGCGGCCGGGCTGAACGCCTCGCTCGAGGGCGACCGCTTCGCGCCGGCGCCGCTGGACGAGTCGGAACTCGCCGCCATCGCGGCCAATCCGCTGGACGCTGCCCCCGACGCCGTACGCGCGGACGTTCCGGACTGGTGCGCGCCGCTGCTCCGGCAAGCCTTCGGCGCCGACTGGGTGGAGGAGAGCAGGGCCCTCTCGGACCGTCCGCCGCTCGATCTGCGGGTCAACACGCTGCGTGCCGATCGCGAGCGCATCCTGCGCGAACTCGCCGGGATGAAGGCCGCACCGACGCGGCTGGCGCCGCACGGCATCCGCATTCCGCCGATAGAAGGCAGCGGACGCCACCCGAACGTCCAGGCGGAGCCGGCCTTCGCGAAGGGCTGGATGGAGGTGCAGGACGAGGGGTCGCAGGTCGCCGCCCGGCTGGCGGGCGCCGAACCCGGCATGCAGGTGCTCGACTACTGTGCCGGAGCCGGCGGGAAGACCCTGGCGCTGTCGGCCGACATGGACAATCGCGGCCAGCTCTTCGCCCATGATTCCGAGAAGCAGCGGCTCGCACCGATCTTCGACCGCCTGCGCCGTTCCGAGACGCGCAACGTGCAGGTGATGTCGCGCGCGGACGAACTCGCGGCGCTCGAAGGGCGGATGGACCTCGTCCTCGTCGATGCTCCCTGCACCGGCTCGGGCACGTGGCGCCGCCGGCCCGATGCGAAATGGCGGCTGACCGAGCGCCAGCTCGAGGTGCGGATGGCCGAGCAGGACGGGATCCTCGCCGCGGCCAGCCGGTTCGTGAGGCCGGGCGGCCGGCTCGTCTACGTCACCTGCTCGCTGTTCCCACTGGAGAATGCGGAGCGCCTGCAGCGCTTTCTCGCCTCGAACGCCGCCTTCACGCCGGTGGACCATGTCGCGCTGTTCGAGACCTGCTTCCCGGGCGAGGGCGGCTCGGCGCGCATCGACCCCGCGGGCGGCATCTCGCTTTCGCCCGCGCGCAGCGGTACCGATGGATTCTACGTCGGCGTGATGGTCCGCCGCGATTGATGCTTCCTCCCAGGGCGCCCCAATGGACGAGTTCCTCGAACAGTTCACGGATCCGAGCAAGTTCGTCGGCCACATAAACTACATCCTCGTCATCCTCTCGGTCTCGATGAGCAGCATGCGCTGGCTGCGCATCTTCGCCATCGCGTCGGGCATCACCGGGGTGATCTACTACGGGTTCCTGGTCTCGGACCTGATCAGCGCCACCTGGGAATTCATCTTCACCACCGTGAACGCGATCCAGCTCGCGCTGGTGCTCCTCGCCAACCGCAGCCGCCGCGTGAGCGACGACGAGAAGCTGTTCATCGACACGGTCCTGCCGTCGCTGGAAGGCAATCTGCGCACCCGCATGCTGAAGCTCGGCCGATGGGAGACGAAGGCGCCGGGCGAGGTGCTGATCGAGGAGGGGCAGGAGGCGCCGCAGCTGGTCTTCATCGCCCGCGGCGCGGCCAGCGTCGAAAAGAGTGATCGGCTGATCGGGGTCTGCGGACCGGGCGACTTCCTCGGCGAGATGAGCTTCCTCTCCGGCAAGCCGGCCTCGGCCACGGTGCGCGTCGCCAACGAGATCCGCTGCTGCGTCTACGATCCGGCCGAACTGCGGGCGCTGCTGCAGCGCAACCCGCCGATCCGTCAGGCGTTGGAGCTGAGCTTCAACCGGAACCTCGTCGGCAAGCTGGACCGGATGAACGAAACCCGGCACGCGTCCGCCTGAGGGCGGGCGACAGGCCGCGAAACCGGAGACCCTTCATGAACCGCCGCAGACTGGCGACCCACATCGCCTTCCTCGTGCTCGTCGTCGGCGGAGGGCTCCTGATCGGCGCCACCAACACGCCCGACGGTTGGTATGCCTCCCTGGCCAAGCCGCCGTTCAACCCGCCGAACTGGATCTTCGGGCCGGTCTGGACGATCCTCTACGTCGCGATCGCGGTGGCCGGCGCGCGGACCTGGCTTCGCGACCGGCGCGGCGCGGCGATGACCTTGTGGTGGGGACAGCTCGTCCTCAATTTCCTCTGGTCGCCGGCCTTCTTCACGCTGCATTCGATCGGCGGAGCGATGGTCGTCGTCACGGGAATGGCCGTCGCGGTCGCTGCCTTCATCGCGGCGTCGTGGCGGCACGACCGGCCGGCCGCCCTGCTCTTCGTCCCCTACCTCGCCTGGGTCTGCTTCGCCGGGCTGCTCAACGGGTCGATCCTTTGGCTCAACGGATCGCCGGTTGCAGTGCAATAGCGATGCATTGCCACCGCGGGACCGCCTTGCGATAACGGTCCCGCACCGAGGACCAGCCCATGCCCGACATCACCGACGAACCCACCGACTACGAACGCCGTGTGCGGTCGAGTTTCGACCGCCAGGCGGTGATGAAGACCATCGGCGCCGTGCTGACGCAGGTCACCCCCGGCATGGTCGAGATCGAGATGCCGTTTTCCGAGCCGCTGACCCAGCAGCACGGGTTCCTGCATGCCGGCATCATCTCAACCGCGCTGGATTCGGCCTGCGGATATGCGGCCTTCTCGCTGATGCCGGCGGATGCGGCCGTCCTCACCATCGAGTTCAAGGTGAACATGCTGGCGCCCGGCAGGGGCGAGCGCTTCCTGTTCAGGGGCTCGGTCACGAAGCCTGGCCGCACGATCATCGTTGCGGACGGCCAGGCCTATGCCTTCAGCGCGAGTGGCGAAGCCAAGCTCGTCGCGACCATGACCGGCACGATGATGGTGGTGACGGGCCGCGAGGGCATCGCCGGATGAGCGCGCCGTCCGGCCCTCCGCCCTTCAAGGACGTCGCCGGCCGCCGCATCCTCTACGTAATGGCGGCCGCCGCCGAATACGGGCCGCATCTGCAGGCGAGGTTCCAGCCGCTCATGACGGGTGTCGGTCCCGTCGAGGCGGCGGTCGAGGTCACCCGCGCCCTGGCGCTGATCGAGCGCACCGACCGGGCGCCGGATCTCGTCGTCTCGCTCGGGTCGGCCGGCAGCCGCGTGCTGGAGCAGACCGAGGTCTACCAGGCCGTCTCCGTCGGCTATCGCGACATGGATGCCTCCCCGCTTGGTTTCGCCCGCGGCGCCACCCCCTTCCTCGACCTGCCGGCCGTCGTGCCGCTGCCGCTGCGGATCGCCGGTGTGCCGCAGGCGACGCTGTCGACGGGTGCGAACATCGTCTCCGGCACCGCCTACGACGCGATCGCCGAGGACATGGTCGACATGGAGACCTTCGCGGTCCTGCGCGCCTGCCAGCGCTTCGACGTGCCGCTGATCGCGCTGCGCGGCATCTCAGACGGCGCGGCCGATCTGCGCCATGTCGGCGACTGGACCGAGTATCTGCACGTCATCGACGAGAAGCTTGCAGCGGTGGTGGACCGGCTGGAAGTGGCGATCGCCGCCGGACTCATCGTGGAGGCGAGCGGGTAGAGCGCCCGCGTTGCCGCGGCACGATTGCCTCCACGTCGCGCTCGCCAGACAGGAAGGCTGTCCGCTGGTGACGGCGGATGCACGGCTGGTGGCAAAATTCGCGGCCACGCGGCACGTGGGATTGCTGGAAACGCTCTGATCGTCTAGTGGCTCGCCATGAGCACGATCCCCCATCCCGACAGCATCCTCATCATCGATTTCGGCAGTCAGGTGACGCAGCTGATCGCCCGGCGCGTTCGCGAAACCGGTGTCTACTGCGAGATCTGGCCGTTCCAGAAGGCGCAGGAAGGCTTCGACAGGCTCGCGCCGAAGGGGGTCATCTTCTCCGGCGGGCCGGACTCGGTGACCCGTGAGGGATCGCCGCGCGCGCCGCAGGCGGTGTTCGAGGCGGGCGTGCCCATCCTCGCCATCTGCTACGGCCAGCAGACCATGGCGGAACAGCTCGGCGGCACGGTCGAGGGCGGGCACGCGGCGGAATTCGGCCGCGCCGACGTCGAGATCCTGAAGGCCTCGCCGCTGTTCGACGGCGTCTGGGAGGTGGGCGGGCGCTATCCGGTCTGGATGAGCCATGGCGACCGCGTCACCCGGGCGCCCAAGGGCTTCGAGATCATCGGAACCTCCGAGAACGCGCCCTTCGCGATCTGCGTGGACGAGGCGCGGCGCTACTACACCACGATGTTCCATCCCGAGGTCGTGCACACGCCCGACGGGGGTAAGCTGCTCGCCAACTTCGTGCACCGTATCGTCGGGCTGAAATCGGACTGGACCATGTCCGCCTACCGCGCCGAGATGGTGCAGAAGATACGCGACCAGGTCGGTTCCGGCCGCGTGCTCTGCGCGCTGTCGGGCGGCGTCGACTCCTCCGTCGCGGCGGTGCTGATCCACGAGGCAGTCGGCGACCAGCTGACCTGCGTCTATGTCGACCACGGCCTGATGCGGCTGGGCGAGAGCGAGCAGGTGGTCGGCATGTTCCGCGACCACTTCAACATCCCGCTCGTCCATGTCGACGCCTCCGACCTGTTCATCGGCCAGCTCGAGGGCGAGGCCGATCCCGAGACCAAGCGCAAGACGATCGGGCGCCTGTTCATCGAGGTGTTCGAGGAACAGGCGAAGAAGATCGCCGAGGACGGGCGCGGCGCGCCGACCTTCCTCGCCCAGGGCACGCTCTATCCCGACGTGATCGAGAGCGTCTCCTTCTCGGGCGGGCCGTCGGTCACCATCAAGAGCCACCACAATGTCGGCGGCCTGCCCGCGCGCATGAACATGACGCTGGTGGAGCCGCTGCGCGAACTGTTCAAGGACGAGGTGCGGGCGCTCGGCCGCGAGCTCGGCCTTCCCGAAAGCTTCATCGGCCGCCATCCCTTCCCGGGTCCGGGTCTGGCGATCCGCCTGCCGGGCGGTGTGACGCGCGAAAAGCTCGATATCCTGCGCAAGGCAGACGCCATCTATATCGAAGAGATCCGCAAGGCTGGCCTCTACGACAAGATCTGGCAGGCTTTCTCGGTGCTGCTCCCGGTCCAGACGGTCGGCGTCATGGGCGACGGCCGCACCTACGACCGCGTGCTGGCGTTGCGCGCGGTGACGTCGGTCGACGGCATGACCGCCGACTTCTTCCCCTTCGACATGAATTTCCTCGGCCGCGCCGCAACCCGCATCATCAACGAGGTCAAGGGCGTCAACCGGGTCGTCTACGACGTGACGAGCAAGCCGCCGGGGACCATCGAGTGGGAATGATTCAGACCCATCCGAACATCGCCGAATTTACGCTGCGATACGATCTAACGCACTGAAAGCAAAATAAAATCATCCTGTGCCTATCGATGTCTATCGGTGGGCATGGATGGCGTTGGGCGGCCTCGCTGAGGGGCTTCGCCCCCAATGCGGCCGTCCGGTGTCGGCGAAGACGGAGCGGCCAAGGGCTTTCCGCGCAACCGACCCTCGGCTGCGCCGCCCCGACCGATCCGGGGCGTCGGGGCCCGCGAGGGGCGGGCGGCCCGACTCACAGGATGACGGACTTCTCGTACGGCTTCAGCTTGACGACGTCCTCCAGCATCGTCTCGCGGCGCCGGAGCAGTTCAGTACCGGTCTTGACGCCCTCGCCGACCGTGACGGGATCGGCCCTCGCGAGGATCGCGTCGGTGAACAGCGTCATTCCCTCCTTCCAGCGGTCCTTCAGATAGGCTCCCTCGTTCACCAGGTCGGGATGGATCTCGCGCGCGCCGCCCTTGCCCTGTGGCAGACCGACACCATTGGCCAGCGACTGCATGGCCTTGGATACCTGCAGGACGGTCGTGTCCACCGACCTGTCGGTCCCCTTGGTCACCACCAGCTGAGGGGCGAGGCTGCGCAGGACCAGGAGGTTCGTCGCCGCCGAGAACTTCATCTCTGCCTTGCGTTCGACCGGTGCGTCGCTGTCGTCGATGGCCTTGAACTGGATGGCGAGGTGATCGCAGAGCACCTGCGGGTAGCGTCCCGCCGCGTCCGTCACGCTCGCCGGATCCTCGGGGTTTCCGAAGACCTTGACCATCAGGTGGTCGATGAATTCGACCTGCCCCTTCGCCACCTCCTTCGGCGTGACGCCGTGCTCGCGGGCCAGATTGTCGATCTCGCCGCCGGTGACCGAGAAGCTCCGGTAGGCGTTGCACTCCCCGACGAGCGAGACGGCTATCCGACCGATCTCGGGCGTCTTCGAGATGCCGCTCATCAGCTGGCTGTTCGTGTCGTTGCTGCGAAGGTAGGTGTTCTCGTTCGGGTATTTCCTGGCGTGGTCCTCGGTGTAGAGCTTGACCCCGGCATAGGCACCGCCGGCGAGCATGTCCGCGTCGTGCCGGTCGACGTCGAAAGGCACCTTCGGGCCGACATGCGTCTCGTGGAAGAGGTCCTTGACCATGGACCTGCGCTCGTTTTCGAGCCGCGCGAAAGCCAGCACGCCACCAAGCGACACCGCCTGTTCGACCGCCTTCGGATCGCCCCGCCTGACGATGGCCTCCGCGAATTCGCGGAAGCCCTCCGCCCACTTCTCCTTCAGTCCCTCACCCTGCGTGTTGATTTCAGGGTGGAAGTCGCCGCCGCCGAAACCGACGCCGTTCACCAGAGACTGCATGCCTTTGCTCAACTGGATCGCGCTTTGCCTCTGCCTCGGCGAGAGGGACGTGTCGCCCGACGCGATGAGTGGGTTGAGGCTGCGCAGGAACAGGGTGTTGCGCGCGACGTTCAGCTTGAGCGCCGCCTTCTTCTCCTCGGGCGCGGAACTGTCGTCGATGGCCCTGAACTCGATGGCCAGCTGGTCGCACAGCTCCTGCGGGAAGCGACCCGCCGCCGTCTCCACGCTCCGCGGGTTGCCGGGTTCGCCGAAGGCCCTGATCATCGCCCTGTCGACGCTCTCGACGGAATTCTTCGCCAGCCGGGAGATCTCTTCCTGCCGCTTGACCGGATCCTCTTCGACGACCCCCGCCTCCACCTTGCCGAAGGCGCCCGTGTTGACCGCGACGCCCCCGTCCTTCACCAGATCGCTGATGACCTTCGCCTCGCCGCGCAGGTTCCGGCCGGCGAAGCCGGAAAGCCTCGACGAGTGCGAATCGGACCGTTGGAAGGATGCCTGCTTGTCCACCAGCGCGTTCTCTCCTGCGCCCACCTTCCCGAGCTGATCGGCCCCGTCCTTGATCAGCAGATAGCTGCCACCCTGGCGGAATTCCTTGCCGTACGCGGAGGGTTCGAAGTCCGAATGCGGCCCGCTGAGACTGTCGATGAAGGGCTTGAGCATGGTCTTGACGGCTTCGCCCAGGCGCCGCTGGTCGGTCGCCTTCTGCTTTTCCGACCGCAGATCCTCGGTCTCGACGACGGTCTCCCCCTTCAGATCGTCGAGGTCGATGCGGAGGCCGGTGCCGACCGATGCCGTCGACAGCGTCCGCTTCGGCGTTTCCGGGACGTCGTCCCCCGCATCGGAGCCGTCCTCGTCGATGAACAGGTCGAGATCCTGGCCGGACAGGCGATCCCGCGTGAAGTCGATCTCCGACTTCGACGCGCGGGGCCGCATGGGCTGCACCTGCTCGACCGTCGACTGGGTGAACAGATTCTTGATGTCCTGCCAGAGTTCCTTGAAGAAGGTCCGCGCCGCCTCGCCGAAGGGTCTGGTGGAGCTCGGCTTTTCGGCGTCGACCTGCTTGATCGGGATGTCGCCGAACATCGGCGTCTGGCTGGTTCCCTCGGTCCTCCGAGGCTGGAACTGCTTCGGTGCGACTTCGTAGCTTGCCATCGTCCTGCTCCTTGTCTCGTGGTGCCGCTCAGAGCGTAAGATTCAATCGAGGATGCGAAAGAATGCCCACTGAAGTCCCTGAGATCTTTGATTTAAGCTGCGCGGAAACGGGCATTCTTCCACATCCCCTCACGCGCGGATGAGGACGCTGTCGCCGTCCTGTCCCTCGGCCACGTCGCCGGCGGGGCGGTCCGGCGCGCCCGACTGCCAGAAGGCGAGGTGGCCGACGAAGGCGAGGATGCGCCGTTCGAAGGCTTCCGCGGTCAGGCCCGCCACGGCGACCCTCTCGCACAGCACGAAGCGGCTGCCGCCCGGCTGCAGCGCGATGCGTGCGCCGCCGGTCGCCTCGCCGAGATGGTTGGCTTCCAGGGCACGGCGTAGGATTGCGACGTCACGGGCATGTCCCAGCCCTTCCACGTGGGACCAGATCTCGAGGGTTTCCGGGTCCAGCCGATGAAAGCTGACCCGCAACACCCCGTCGAACTGCAGCGTCGCGTCGCCTTCGCGGTCGAACTGGAGGTTGGGGAGGCCGACGCGTCCTCCGAGATCCCTGAGGGCAGTCGCAACGGGTTCCATTGTGGGCTCCGGCTTGAAGGATGGAAGACGAACGATACGCGATCCCGCATGGGCGACGGTGATGGACGGCACGTCCGACCCGTGCCGCCCGGCACGTCCGGCAGGCCAAGGCAGCCCTCTGCGCGAGGGCCGCAGGACATCCGCCGGGGAGGGGGCTGTGTCGTCTGATAAGCGATCGGCGACCCCGCCCGTGTAGGTCTCTTGTCCGGGGTGCAACCGGCAGGCGGCGGCGGATCGCCGGCCGGGATCCGCGCCGGCAAGCCGAGGCATTGGGAAAGGTGGATCGCCATGGAACCGTTAGCGCAACTTGCCCAGCTGGGCGGTTCGGACCTGTCGGGCGTGGGGGCGGATGCGGGTGCGACGGCGGCGCCGGATGCCTCGCGGATCGAGCGTTTCCAGCAGATCTTCCAGGAGAGCAGGGACGCCCGGCCGGATGCCGTCCAGCCGGCCGACCAGGCATCGCGCGGAGATGCGCTTCGCACGCTCGAGCTGGATCGCGTTCCCGCGCCGCTCAGCGCGACCGGCGATGCGATCCTCGGCGGCCTGTCGCGCCTGCGCGAGGCCTTCGACGCCCAGCAGAACAGGCTCGGCCAGCTGGCCGAAGCGAGCACGGGGTCCGAGCTGATCGCCGTGCAACTCGAGGTCGTCCAGTACAGCATGCTGGTCGACGTCACGTCGAAGCTGACCGGCAAGGCCACGCAGTCCTTCGACACGCTCATGAAGGGTCAGTGAGACAGGATTCGGATCGGCTGATCGTGTTGCTTTCCCAGACAAACGCCAACGTCCCGGGCCGCGCGCAGCCGCTGGTGCTTTCGCAGCGCCGCCGCCTGCCGCAGGGGTTCCGCCTCGCCGCCGCCGGGCTCCTGTTCCTCCTCGCCGGATGCCAGGCCGACCTCTATTCGAACCTGACGGAGACCGAAGCCAACGAGATGCTGGGCGTGCTGCTGGCCAACGACGTCAGCGCCGACAAGAAGGCACTGGGGGAGGGCGTCTTCACCCTCGTCGTGGGCAAGGACGACATCCTGCGGTCGCTCGAGATCCTGAAGAACAGCGGGCTGCCGCGCGTCCAGGGCGCCTCCATGGGGCAGGTCTTCGCGAAGTCCGGCATCGTTTCGTCGCCCTTCGAGGAGCGCATCCGCTACGTCTACGCCCTTGGCGAGGACGTGGCGAAGACGATCCAGCAGATCGACGGCGTTCTGACCGCGCGCGTCCACATCGTGCTGCCCGAGAAGGCGGAGTTCGGCCAGGACGTGAAACCGTCGTCGGCCGCGGTCTTCATCAAGCAGCGCCCGCAGGTCGATCTCGATTTCCTCGTGCCGCAGATCCGGCGGCTGGTGTCCAATTCGATCGAGGGCGTCTCGTTCGACAACGTCGCGGTGGTGCTGGTCGAGGCGCAGGACGTGCCGCTGATGCCGGGTACGCGCAACGCCCCGGAGATGCGGGACGTGCTGCCGGGCGTTCGGGTGGCCGCCGCGTCGATGGACATGCTCTGGATGTGGGTCGGCGGGTTCGCGGCCGTCCTCCTGCTGTCGATCGTCGGCAACGTCGCGCTGATGGTGGCCCGGATGCGGTCGGGCAAGCCGGCATCGACCAGGGAGGCGGATGCATGATGCCGCCCGGCATTCCCCGATCGGTGCGGCTGCAGTGCAGCCTCGCGGCGGCGATCACCAATCCGGCTTCGCTGGTGGCTTCCGATCTCCAGGGACTTTCCCCCTGGGACCCGGACCGGCTGAAGCCCTTCCGCGACGGCCCGAACGGCGATCTCGTGGCGCGTGCCCTCGCGGCCGATCTCGGCCTGCACGACCTGGCGGCCGGCGACAGCCTCGCCGTCGGGTTGCGGACCAAGGAGGATGTCCGGCTGGCGCTCCAGATCGCGATCGCCCCGGCGTCGGAACTGCGGGCTGGCGTGCGGCAGCTGGCCGCCGCGACGTTCCGCAAGACGATCGGCAACGCGGTCCGCAAGGCCGACCGGATGATGCTCTCGGAGCATGTCGGGGAGGAGGCGCTGCTCACCGCCACGCGGCAGGCCGAAACCTTCTGGCCGTCCCTGTCGGTCTACGACACGCTGGACCCCGGCCTGCTCGCCGCGCCGCAGGAGCCGGCGCAGGCGCACGGGGAGGCCGCAGCCGCCTGGTCCCGACCTCGCCTGTCGCGCGAGATCGCCCTGCTTCCGGCGATCCTGCGCCAGGCCTGGGGCATCCTGCATGCCTGCGTCGACGCCACCGACAAGACCTCGGGTGCGATGCTGCGCGCCCGTTTCGGCGCCGGTCTGGCGGACCTGCTTCCCGCCGGCGGCCTGCGCGGGCCGGCCGCTGCGGCGCGGTCCATCCCCGCACCGCAATGTGCGGTGATCTTCAACCTGCTCCAGCGAAAGGTGCCGGCGTGGTCGACGTCTATCGACTAGCGGAGATCCGGCTGGCTCTCGGATCGGGCAACCGCGTCATCAAGCGGCGTGACATGCAGGCGATCGAGGATGCGTCCGCGATCGTCGCGGCGGCGCACGCCCGGGCCCGCGAAATCCTGGCGGAGGCGGAGATCCAGCGCGAGGAGGAGCGCCGGCGCGGCCATGCGGAAGGAACCGCGGCCGCCGCGCGCCAGAGCTTCGAGCGCCTGCTGCGCGAGCAGGCGCAATTCGACGCCAGTCTCGAGCGCTCGCGCGGGGACCTGACCGACCTGGTGGTGGCCTGCACGCGCGCCATCATCCAGGACGTCGATCCGGTCGACGCGGCCATCTCGCTGACGCGGTCCGCGCTGGGGCGCATGCGGCGCGAGCGGCGATGCCAGCTTTTCGTCCCGAGCCAGATCCTGGAGCCCGTCCAGGCCCGGATCGCCGGGGTGCTTGCGGATTTCCCCGAGGTGGAACTCATCGACGTGGTGGGCGATCCGGCGCTGTCGCCGCCCACGGTCGTGCTGGCCTCGGGCCTCGGGCGCGTGAAGTGTTCGCTCGACGAGACCGTGGACGCGCTGGCCGACATCCTGCGCGGCGTGCTGATCCCGGTGCGCCCGGCCGCCGAGGAAGCCGTTCCGCATTTCGGCGGCGCGTCATGAACGCCTTCGTGCGACCGGTGGCGGACCTGCCGTCCGAAGAAGCGCGGCGGATCGGCGCGATCCGGGCGATGCCGGCCGAGCGGGTCGGCATCCTGCGCGAGAGGCTGCGCGAACTGCGGCCCTATCCGCTGCTGGGACTGGTGCGGAAGGTGGTCGGGACCATCATCCATGCCTCCGCGCCGAGCGTGCAGGTGGGCGAACTGGTGGAACTGCGCACGCCCGCCACCGGCCACAAGCTGATGGCCGAAGTCGTCGGCTTCCTCGGCGACGAGGCCCTGCTGTCGCCGATCGGCGAGACCCAAGGCGTGGCGCCGCACACGGAGGTCCGGCCCACCGGTCGCGTGCAGTCGGTGGCGGTGGGCGACGGGCTGCTCGGCCGCGTCATCGACGGGCTCGGAAACTTCATCGACGGGTCTGACCGGCCGTTCGAGCCCGAGACCTACTATCCGGTCTACCAGCTGCCGCCCGATCCGATGAAGCGGCGCGTCATCACCACGCCGCTGTCTCTCGGCGTGCGGGCGCTCGACGGGCTGCTCACGTGCGGCGAAGGCCAGCGCATGGGCATCTTCGCGGCGGCGGGCGGCGGCAAGTCGACGCTCCTGTCCATGCTGGTGAAGGGCGCCGACGTCGACGTGACCGTGCTCGCGCTGATCGGCGAGCGCGGCCGCGAAGTGCGCGAGTTCATCGAGCACGACCTCGGCCCGGATGGTCTCGCGAAGTCGGTCGTCGTCTGCGCCACGTCCGACAAGTCGTCGATGGAGCGCGCCAAGGCGGCCTTCGTCGCGACATCGATAGCCGAGTTCCACCGCGACAAGGGGCGCCGGGTGCTCTTCCTGATGGATTCGGTGACGCGCTTCGCCCGGGCGCTGCGCGAGATCGGCCTCGCCGCCGGCGAGCCGCCGACGCGGCGCGGTTTTCCCCCGTCGGTCTTCGCCAACCTGCCCAAGCTCATGGAGCGGGTGGGCATGAACGAGACCGGGTCGATCACGGCGCTCTACACGGTGCTGGTGGAGGGCGACGACATGAACGAGCCGGTGGCCGACGAGACCCGCTCGATCCTCGACGGTCATATCATCCTGTCGGCGCGCCTGGCGCAGCAG